>CAYVGJ010000006.1:25373-105820 GCA_964451165.1 uncultured bacterium | reverse complement strand
AATGAAGCATTGAAAAGTGTATACAATAGATTGCAACAGCAACTGGAAGCAACTCGAATGACTCAACATGTGGAAACTACTGAACAAGGTGTTCAATTTGAAATGCTTGAACCTGCGCGTCTTCCTTTAAAACCGTTTAAACCAAATAGATGGAGAATATTGCTAATGGGAATTTTAGCCGGAATCGCTGTCGGAGGCGGTATAGCATTCATGGTTGAAATGGCCGATCATTCATTTAGAGGAACAGAAGACGCGCGATTAAATTTGCCTATACGAGTTATCGGAGTGATACCATCCATTGTAACCGCGCGGGAGCGAAGAACAAAGAGAATAAGGAATTTTGTATTCGGATGTCTTACAATGATGTATCTTGTAGCTCTTGGAGTGGTATCTGCTTATGTTTGGAAATATTATCACTAAAATATGATTTAACTTATGTATAAAGAATTTTTCGGTTTAGAAGTAATGCCTTTCAACACTACTCCGGATGCTTCGTTTTTTTTTCAAAGCGAACAGCATAACGAAGCTTTGGCGCGCCTGAAATACGCAATCGAAGAACGAAAAGGATTTGTGTTAATAACAGGCGAGATCGGGTCCGGTAAAACAACCGTATGCCATACTTTATTATCTCAATTAGATAAGGATGTAAAAACAGCTCTTGTTACCAATACCAGATTGACAGGGAAAGAATTACTTAAAATAATATGTTCGGAATTCGATATAGAATGGAAAAAATCTTCTCATATAGAGCTTGTGCATAAATTAAACGATTTCCTGATAGATCAGCTAAGGGAAGATAATAATGCCGTGATAATAATCGATGAAGCTCAAAACCTTACGCCAAAAATTCTTGAAGAAATACGTTTAATCTCTAATCTTGAGACCGATAAAGAGAAATTGGTTCAAATTATACTTATGGGACAACCGGAACTTGCGGAAAAGCTTGAGTTACCTGAATTAAAACAGTTGAAACAAAGAATTGTAACACGGTACCATATTTATCCTTTAGTATCCGGTGAATGCGAAAAGTATATTTATCATAGACTAAATATTGCTGGAGCAGGAAATAGAAAAATTTTCGATAATGAAGCGATCGATGAAATAATTAAATACTCAAAAGGTGTGCCTCGCCTCATAAATATCACATGCGATCAGGCACTTCTTCAGGCTTATTCAGTGGGTAAACAGAAAGTTACGAAAGAGATGGTTATGGAGGTTCTGAAAGAATTTCTTCCACCCTCAAAAATTGAGAAACAGCGAAATTTAAAAAAAGAAAAGTCAAAAGAACTCAATCAAAATCAGAAGATTTACGAAAACAATAATGATAGTGATAACGAAATTAAACTTGATATCGGCATAAAAGATACTGATGTGTATAATGCTATAGAAACCGACAAAGACAATGAACAATCTGTATTTGAGGAAGATAAAACTAATAAAAAAGGATTTTGGTCAAGGTTGTTTTCGCACAAAAGAAAAGAAAAATTAAATTCACTAAGTTTACAAAACACCAATGATAACGAAGGTATATTAATTGAATTTGACGGCGTAATTCTGGATGAAATAAAGAATTTTGACAAACGGTTCGGGCGATATGTAATACAACGTATAAAAGGTAATAAGGTAATTGTTAAAGAACAATATTTCGAAGCGTTCAAAAATGAATTAAAAAAAGACGGAATTTATATAGATCTAAACGATTAGCTCAAGATAAGGAGGATATCTTATAATGGGCAAGATATCAATGGCTCTTGAAAGGGCGGAAAAAGAACGTAAAAAAAGGCGAAAAGTCCGCAAGTATGTTGCGAAAACATTTGATGATTCCGGTATTAACCCCCGAATAGTAGCTTATTATGATCCGAACTCATATATTGCTGAACAATATAAATTATTGAGAAACAATATTTTGTCGTATAATTACGAAAATCCGCTTCAGACAATAGCTGTTTCAAGCGCTCTTAGAAAAGAAGGGAAAACAACGACTATTACAAATTTAGCTGTTACCATGGCAAAGGTTAAAGGGAGTGAAGATAAAATACTTCTTGTAGATACAGATTTCTATGCCTCATCAATATCAAAGCTGCTGCATATTAAATGCAAAGTCGGATTGTCTGATGTGCTCCTTGGAGAATGTGATTTAATGGATGCGGTAATAAAAACAAGAATCGATAATCTATGGTTTGTTCATTCAGGTAAAAAAATACACAATCCGATATCCGTACTGGATTCGCCTATGATGGACGAAGTAGTTCAGAAAATGAGAGAAAATTTTGACTTTATATTTTTTGATACTCCACCTGTAATTGCTATAAATGACATAACTGTTTTAGCACGCCAGCTTGACGGTGTTATTCTTGTAATAAGAACAGGATATACAGCACGGGAGATTGTACAGCGAAGTATAAATGTATTGAATTCGGCAAAATTAAATATGATCGGCGGTGTATTGACAGATAATAAATATTATATACCCGATTTTATATATAAAATTCTTGGCGGCAGCCTATCACATTATTATTACAAGAGTTATTATAAGAGAAAATGAAATATTGTATTTGTATTCTATTAATATTCATAATAATTAACGCCGGTTCTGCTTATGCGGAAAGAGTATTGCTCAAAAACGGACAGAAATATGAAGGCTATATACTCGAAGAGAATGAAGAGATTATCAGAATACAAACTAAATATGGGATCGCGGTATTAAATAAAGATCAGGTTGTTTCCATTGTTGATGATGACGCGTTACCTTCAAAGAAAAAAATGTACCGTTATGATCCATATGTTATGGGATTAGACAAAACCATTGATTTGTATAAGTATAAGTCTGATTCAGAATATGATGATATCGGATCAGCAAATAATAATGTTGAATCATCAATGGATAGCAAAGACTCCATAATCGGTAATAAAGATGTATCCGGTTCAGATATTGCTCATTATAAAAATCAGGTTATCTATCTGAATCAACAGATAAAGATTTATAAAGAAGAGATAAATAATTTTGAGACTGAAATAGCTGAATTAAAAGAAAAATTCAAAAAGAAAGAAAAAGATTTCAATAAAAAGATAGAAACTCTCGAAGAGGAAAAGGAAAAAAAAGAAAAAATCCTATCAACCACAAAATTCCCTGAGTTAAAACCTATAGAAGGGGAACAAGAAGTTGAAATAAACATGGAATATCTGAAATCGGTAAAATTTATTATATCGGAAACCATAGACGGTTTTTTTGTGGGAGCACAATATAAATTATATAGTGAATTTATCAGTGTAAAACCGAATTTCGATGTTTTTTTCTTTAATGCCAACGGATTAAATATTGGAAAAGATACTGTTGAATATAAATATAATAGATTGGAACGAGGACAACAGGAATTAATAGAAAAAGGAATACCAATGACTATACCGGGTTCTCCTCCATTATATTATTATATTAAATTAAAAAAATAACCATTATTACACAAGGTAAGAATAATATGATAGCAGATCATTTTTCTCTTCTCAGGCCAAAACAATGGATAAAGAATTTCTTTATATTTGCAGCATTGTTTTTTTCAAAGAAAGCTTTTCAATTTGATTTGACAATCAAATATGTCTTTTGTTTCGGATTGTTCTGTATGTTAACCAGTTCAATATACATAATCAATGACATAGTTGATAAGTCAAAAGATCAACTCCATCCACAAAAACGCAACCGTCCCATAGCATCCGGTAAAGTTACTGTGAAAAATGGTATGATGCTTTCATTGGGACTGGTATCTATATCCCTGTTTTTTTCCTATTTCATAAATATTAAATTTCTTTTTATTTGTTTAATATACCTTATAATGAATATTCTTTATTCTTTATATCTAAAAAAGATTGTGATTGTCGATATCTTCTGTATTGCCATCGGATTTGTTTTAAGAGTAATCGCCGGATCAGTTATTGGAAATATCATAATATCACATTGGATTATTATTTGTACATTAATGCTATCTTTATTTCTTGGGTTTACAAAAAGACGTCACGAACTTATGCTACTGGATGAAAAAGCAAATTATCACCGTCCGATCCTTGTAGAATACAGCACGTTATTTTTAGATCAAATGATATCGGTAGTAACAACATCAACAGTTATTTTTTATATTTTATATACATTATCGCAGGATACTATAGAGAAATTTCATACAAATAAGCTTATGTATACCGTTATATTCGTTATATACGGTATTTTTCGTTATTTATATCTTGTCTACAAAAAAGAACTTGGCGGAAGCCCTACAATAGCTCTGTTAACCGACGGGCCATTATTAATCAATGTTCTCATGTGGGTTCTTTCTGTCGGTATAGTTATTTATCTATAAAACCTTATATTTTCATAAATAACCATTTTTAATTAATGAATTTACAGATAGTGATTTGTAAAAAGTGGAAAACCCGTGTATAATTATTTATGTAAGGAAAGGTAATATTATTTGTTATATGCTTGAAGTTTTTGGTGTTATAATTTATAAAAAATAAATATTTATAATTAATAATGTTTTTTTCCGATATTAATATAAGAAGCAATGGCTTCATATAATATACACTTTAATGCAAAGATTTAAAAAAAAAGTTAAATCTCTAATCGCATTATTGTGTTTTCATATTTGTTTATGAAGATATATATGAATATTTTATATATAATAACATACTAAGGAGGATAAAATGCATCCCAAAAAATTAAGGTTTTTCTGCCTGGGAGTATGCGTATTATGGATGGTTTCCTCGGGTTATTCAGATACCCCGATTAATCCGTTTATGGATTACAAATCACTGGAGATTGATTCTTCAGGCAAGGTAACAATAGAACTTGACAATACAGGGAAAACCGGTTCATTGATGTATGAGATTTATTGCAGTGATGAATCAGTCGGAGACAATACGTTTCTCAGTAAAAACACTACCTGGCGACTGGTTAAAACAGGTAATTATGTATATTCATCCGCTAAACCTGTTTTTTATGATCCGGATCCTCAAAATCCTCTCTCTAAAATCCTCAATAATCCGACCGACAAAAGCGTCTCCTATCGATATTATGCGATCGCCGCGTCGAGATGCGACACAGATAATGACGGTAATTATGAGATAATTAATGATCATGACGGAGATAACTTGACTGATGCGTATGAGATTATGGTTACGAGAACAAATCCATATGTGAAAGATTCTGATAACAATTTAATTGATGACAATTTGGAAGATTTTGATAATGATGGTCTTACAAATGAGCAGGAATACCAGAACCTTACTTATCCATTTACCTCGGATACCGATAATGACGGGCTTTCGGATTCCGCTGAAACATCCGACGGAATTTATGAAAATGCTCTAAAGACAGGAACAAATCCACTCAATCCCGATACTGATAACGATAATTTAAATGACGCGAAAGAAATCCTGGTAAAGATTTTTGATGGATTTGAATCCGGTGATTTCAGTAAATTAAACTGGAATTTCGATGGAGATGTAAACTGGATTGTTTCATCAGGCAATGCTAAAGACGGCTCATTTTGCGCTACCGTACCAGATAGTCTTAGTGATGAACAAAGATCTGTATTGAAATTAACTGTAGAAATCTCTGAACAACATGTTTTCTCATTTAATTATAAAGTATCATCACAAACCGATAAAGACGCGTTTTTACTTTATATTAATAATGTTTTAATAATGCCGCAAAAAAGCGGTGAAATTGACTGGTCGTTTTTCAGTATAGTTCTCCAGCCCGGTAGAAATGTTATAGAATTTATTTATCAGAAAGACGAGGAAGGAAGTTCCGGTAGCGATACAGTATGGATAGATAATGTGTGTTATATGAAAGGATCAAACCCTAATTTAAAAGATTCGGACGGCGATGGTGTACCTGATGACATAGAAATAGCGAATTCGACAAGCGCTTTGACATCCAATTCTGATGGCGATGGTTTATCCGATTTTGATGAAATATATTTATATAAAACAAATCCTACTGTGAATGACACTGACGGCGATGGGTTACTTGATTCCGATGAACCGGGGATAGGCACAGACCCCAATAATCCGGATACAGACGGAGACCAAATCCCCGACGGTTGGGAATATGATAATCAACCATATGGAGCTACCAACCCTCTGGTAGCTGACTCAAATATTGATTATGATAATGATAAACTGACTAATTATGAAGAATATTGTCTGAATACTTATCCTGATGATCCTTCAGTACCTCAAATTGTATATGTTGATAACGATGGTGTGCAGGGTGGAACAGGTACGCAGGCTGATCCTTATCATTCATTGCAATATGCTCTTGATAGTACGTATTTCACAGATATCAATACAGGTAACCCCACACCGGCTATTTTTATTCTGGAAGATGGCATTTATGATCTTTCCAAGGATACTTATTTGCGTGGTAAGATAAGTATCGATAATTATTGGTTGTACAGCCAGTATAATGATACCTACAAGGCGGTTGTATTTGGAAGTTCGCCTGATAAAGTAACAATTAAGGGTGCAGGCACAACTCCAGCCATAGAAATTTTATATGGATATAATTATGGTGATCCGCCTTTAATTTTTAAGAACCTGACAATAACAGGAGGCAATAAAGGTGTTGATATTTACAATTCGAGTGTTTTGCTCGTAAATTGTGTTATTAAAGGCAATACTGCTCCTCGAGGAGGAGGCGTCTTTATTGAAGAATCTGACGCAATTATATTAAACTCGTTGATTTATAACAATACATCTTTACAGGGCGCAGGTATATACATAAAAGGAAATAGTTCTCCGGAAATATATCACACTACAATAGTTGATAATATTGCCCAACAAGGTATCGCTGTGTATCGTGACTCGACAACAGGCCAACCGTTGATAGTAAATTCAATACTCTGGGAAGAAAACGGCGATGATATTTCAAATCTATCATCGGATATGTTTCGAAATTGCGATATTCAGGACGGATTATTTGCAGGCGAAAACGGAAATATTAAATCGATACCTCAGTTTGCTTCTCCTGCAATAGGCAATTACAGGATAACGGCAAATTCGCCTTGTAGAAATGCCGGTAATGCTGAAGGTATATTTCTTAAGGATGTTGATGCTGAATCAAGGCCGGCGAATTCTGCTTGCGACATAGGCTATGATGAATTCACAGACGCTGACAATGATTCTCTGCCTGATTTCTGGGAAACGTTATATAACGGTGATTATGTGCCGACAGCGGATGATGATTTCGATAATGTAACAAATGATATAGAAGCGAAAAATATTACAAATCCTACCAGTAACGATACAGATAATGATCTTTTATATGATGACGAAGAAATATTAATATATCATACAAATCCTCTAAAAGACGATGATGCAGATGGAGATGGGATAAAAGATGCTGTGGAATTATTTCCTCAGGGGACAATTCCTGCTACTGATCCGCATAAGGCTGATACCGATGGCGATGGAATGCCTGATAAATGGGAAGCTGATAACTGGACTTTTACTAACGGGCAGATTAACCCGACAGTAGCTGACGGCAATGCGGACTTGGATAATGACTTGATAACAAACTACGAAGAATATTATATGGGATCTTTTCCAAATGTCCCTTTCCTTGACGAAGCTGAACGCTATCAGCAATATGGTGATTATTACTATGATAAATATTATGTTAGTACATACGGTACCATACAAGCCGCTATAAATCAGATTGTAACTGATCAATCATACGGTACATTTGTGGCTCTATTAGTTATTGATGTTCCCGGCGAATACAATGAGTATGTTGAAATGAAACCAAATATTATTTTGTATTCCGGGTCTGTAGATGATGTAAATGTACGCATACCCACGTTTAATAATCCGGAAGGAAAATATTATACTATCTCCGCAACACAAAGCGGCTATTATATGTTTAAGAATATTAGCGTATGTGGAAATCCTGATAACGATGGTGATCCATCGGTCGGCGGTTTTGAGTTTAAGAATCGCGTGAATGCTCTTTTAACAAACTGCAAAGTCAATTTTAATGTAAATTTTCCTTATTTAAATACCAGTGGTGTAAGCATGTACCCATCTTTTGGCGGTGGTATTAACGCGAATCATTCTAATGTAGATATAGTCAACATAACTATGGAAAAATGCGAGGCTATAAAGGGTGGAGGCGCTATTTATGCCGATAATGACTCCATAATAAACATAAAAGAATCTTCTATAAATAATAATAGTTCTCTTCTTGCCGGTGCGGCAATATATATATCTAATTCCTCTATAAATGTCGAAAATTGTGAAATCACCGACAATAAAGTACAGTTTACTGATGTTTATGTTATGAGCGATGATGTGGCAACCAAATGGAATGATATTCCTGATGTTGAAGATATTGTTGCGGATGGGAAAGGAGGTGCGATTTCAATTAGAAACAATGATCCTTTAAAATACAAAGCTAAATTTAAGAATAACATAATCACATATAATACAGTAAATGCTTTTGGAGCAGGAATATATGCCTGTTATACAGCATTGGAATTCGATAATGATAGTATTTCAAATAATGATAATTTGGTTTCTACAGAACAAAATGCCGGATTGGGAGGCGGTATATATGCTGATGGATGTCCGGTGAAACTAATTGGGTGTGATATAAGTAATAATAAAACGGCTATTTCCGGTGGCGGAGTATATATTCGGACATCAACATACTATGTTGATCAGAATGATCAGTACGGAACAAAATACACCGGGTTTTTGACTGTAAAAGACAGCAATATAAGCTCTAACACAGCCGACAATATGGCTGGAGGCGGTATTTATATAGAAGAAGGAAAATTATATATAGAAAATTCCGATATAAATTCCAACTCAACATTTAAAAATGGCGCAGGTATTTATTCGTTAAATAATAAGGTTGAAATTATAACATCAAATGTAAAAGAGAATAACATTTTATATACCATGGGATATGGTGGAGGATTATACCTAAAAAGCAATACGGAATTACGTATAAACAAATGTACGATTGAAAAAAATAAAGCGCCGTCAGGTGGCGGAGGTTTGTACATAAAAAGCGCTGATCCTGATATTCAGGAATGTGCAATCCTATCAAATTCCTCAAATGGTTATGGTGCGGGCGCATATATAGAAGACTGCGATATATCATTTAATAATTCTCTTATAAAATCGAATGCAACAATAGGGTCTGGTGGCGGTATTTATTTTTATGCATCTCTGGATAATTATAATTATCCTGTAGATCCTGTTTATTTCAAAATCACCAATACAATCATAAAAGCAAACTCGGCTAATCAGGGTGGCGCAATTATGACACAGAAAGGTTGTTCGGGTGATATTTTATTCTCTATAATTGTTGATAACAAGTCTGTAATTAGTGGAGGCGGTATTTTTCGTGGTTTTCCACTCGCTGAATACCCTATTAATTTAATAAACCTTGTAATATGGAACAACACAGATGACATTTTAGGTTTTTATGAAAACGATGTAATGTTTTGCAATATTAAAGATGGAGATTTTAAAGATAAAAACGGGAATATTTCTGTTGAACCAAACTTTTTAAATCCACAAGTAGATAATTATCATTTGCGCAACAATTCTCCGTTGATTAACATGGGAACTGTTTTATATAGTGATGGATATGATATCGACGATGAACAACGGCCTTTAGGAACATCTGAAGATGAATCTATGCCACGCCCTCTATCGAACGCATCAGATATAGGTTTAGATGAATTTATGGATTCCGATAATGATTCATTACCGGATTTCTGGGAAAACAGATACGGTATGGATTTAGACAATGAAGGTGACTATGATTCAGATAATGTAAATAACTACTATGAATTTTATTATGATTCCGATCCAACCATTTCAGATACAGATAATGATACTATACCGGATTATGCTGAAATATTCTTATATCAAACAAATCCGCAAAAAAATGACGACAAGGACGGCGACGGGCTTCTGGATGCACAGGAAATTTATAATCCAACGTATAACTTGTTGGGGTATGGAACTGATCCGTCCAAAATAGATACGGATGATGATCGGCTTCCTGATAAATGGGAAATAGATTATAATCTCAATCCTACGGTTATGGATTCCACAAATGATGCTGATAATGATGATTTAACAAATTTCGAAGAATATTTTCTTGGAACAACCCCATCAAATATTGATAGTCCAGCCTATCTGGAAGCAAGCGGATACAGCTCAATACAGGCGGCTATTAACGCGGCTTCTGGTAAGACAATAATTTATATTGGAGCTGGTACTTATCACGAGAGCATCGTTTTAAAATCAGGTATATCGCTTTTTTCTACTGATCCAGAAAATACTATTATTAGCGGTGACGGCATAAATCCCGCAATAACAGTAAATGAAAAAGATAAATGCGTTATCAAAAATCTGATTATAAAAAATGGGAAAAAAGGAATTTATATCAAAAATTCATCTGTTCTTGTTATTGGATGTACAATAATAAACAATATCGATAGCGGTATATATTTAGATGAATCCACAAAGAATGTCTTATTGATAAATAATTCCATATATAACAATACAGGTAACTATGGTGGTGGATTGTATTGTGCAAAAACCCCTGTTGAAATTACAAATTGCAATATTTACAATAATAATTCCATGAAAGGCGGCGGTATTTTCCTGTTATATAACAGTGATCTCAGTAATTATACCGTAAAAATAAATAACTGCAATATAGTGAATAATTCATCACTTTCCGGGGGCGGAATTTATCTCGATGGAACCAAAATCGATCTAAATATAATAAATTCGAATATATGGAATAACGGAGACGATCTGTATAATATTAGTTCAGCTATGATAAGTTATTCTAATATAGAAGATGGTGATTTTATCGGGGAAAATCATAATATTTCTCAAGACCCGAAATTCGGCGCCCCGCAATATGGACAATTCAATCTTTTGAGTAATTCACCCTGTATAAACAAAGGGAATAACGTTATATATTATCCTGTTGATATCCACAAAGCGACCCGATTGTATAATTATTTTGTGGATATAGGCACGGATGAATTTGTAGATACCGATAATGATGGATTATGTGATACATGGGAAAATAAATTTGGGGGGCTTAGTATTGATCCTTCAGGAGATAATGATTCGGATTCAATAACGAATATTGACGAATATAAAAATTATACGAATCCTAATTCTAACGATACCGATCAGGATGGGCTTTTAGACAATCTTGAAATTATGGGTATAATGTATCAAGGCAACACAATTTACACCAATCCGAACCTAAATGATGGTGATGGCGATGGATTAAATGATGGTGATGAGCTTACTGCAGTTCCTCCTACAAATCCGGCAAATAAAGATACGGACAACGATGGTATGGATGATTATTGGGAAGTAACAAATAATCTTTCGGCTACTGTTGATGATTCCCTAAATGATGCTGATAACGATGGAATTTTAAATATAGATGAATATAAATTTGGATCAGAACCTGATAATGATCAGTTACCTGTGAAAATATTTGTTAATGCTGGACAACCAGCGCCAAATAACGGAACAGAAACCAATCCGTATTCTAAAATTTCTGATGCTATAAAAAATGCCCCTATACCCGCGGTTATAATTATTAAAAACGGAACTTATGAGGAATGGATAAACCTTAACAAAGATAGGATAGCTATAATAGGTGAATCTGCGGAAGGCGTTATAATAAAACCGACAGGAACGTACAGTGGTATAAAATTAGAAAACAAATATTACTGTATCATTAAGAATCTTACAGTTACCAATAGCTACCAGGGTATATATTCGAACAATTCTACATCGAAAATTATAAATTGTATATTTTCAGCGAACACGATGCAGCCATCTAACGGAGCAGGATTATATTTTTCGTCTTCAAATTCGGAGATAATCGGATGTTCAATAAAAAATAATATCGCGTTATATTGCGGTGGAGGACTTTACTCATTAAATTCTTTTATAAAAATCAAAGACAGCTCATTTCTAAATAATAAAACAATGAGCTCAACAGGTTCAGGTGGAGCTATTTACTGTCTGGATAACTCGTATCTCGATATAAACAATTGTATAATTAAAAACAATCTATCTCCTGCTTATGGTGCAGGCCTTTATATAAAGAACTCAAAAATCGACATGATATATACGTTAATAAAAGAGAATGTTGTTAGTGAAAAAAGTGGTGGTGGAATATACCTATATAATTCATCCGCAAACATATACAATAATACTATATTCCGCAATAGTGCCCAGATAAATGGTGGTGGTATTTTTTGTGACGGTTCTAGCCCTGTTATACTGCATTGCGTAATTGTGGAAAATAAAGCGAATTCCAATATAGGTGGTGGTATCTTCATCAATTCTACATCGAATCCTGAAATCAAGAATTCCATATTCTGGAATAATACCGATGATTTATCCGGTGCGGTATCTACAATGTTAGCAAATTGTGATATCAAAGACGGCGATTTTGCTGGCGCCAACGGCAATATATCTGCGGATCCATTGTTTGCCAATATAGAATCCGACAATTTTCATATTAAAAATACATCGCCATGTATTAATAGCGGAGCATCATTAACAGTTAATTTTAACGATTCTGACGGTGAAAACCGGCCTTACGACTCAATAAGCGATATTGGGTCCGATGAATATGTTGATACAGACACCGACGGCCTGCCTGATTTCTGGGAAATCGCTTGTGTTGGAAATCTTACTTTACTTACCAACTCTACCGGCGATTCCGATAATGACGGTTTAAATAATTTCAATGAATTTGTTTATAAAACGAGCCCGACTTTATCTGATACAGATTCCGATGGGCTAACAGATAATCAGGAAATCTTTACATACAATTGCGATCCAAATAATTCAGATACGGATAAAGACGGATTAAATGATGGAATTGAAATAAATACTTATAACACAAATCCTTTAAAAAATGATTCCGATGATGATTTTATACCAGATCTATATGAAGTAAATAATTCTCTAAATCCAAATGACGCAAGTGATGCTGATACAGATCCGGATACGGATATGTTGAGTAACCTTGATGAATATTATTTAAACACAAATCCGAACTCATCCGCAAGCCCGACAACCAGGAACATATCTACATCCGATGATTTGCAGAATCTGATAAACAATTTAACTCCTCCGGTTAAATTTGTTCTTAATGCCGGTACTTACCGTCAGCTAATTTCGGGTAATCCGAATAAATATACATTAAAAAGCGGTATAGCTCTTATTACAAACCAATCAAATCCCGCGGTTATTACAACTGAAACAAAAGATACGATTATTTATCTGAAAAATATAAGTAATGTTGTGCTTAAAAATCTTGTTATAAAATCAGGTCTTAAAGGCGTCGTATCAGAGGCATCTTCTAAAGTATTAATTAATAATTGTAAGATAGAGAGTATTACTGCCACTACTGATGGTGGCGCGATTGTATCGACTTATGGGGATATATTGGTTTACAAAAGTAAAATTTATAATAATGAGGCAAAATCAGGCGCGGGTATATATTCTGACAATACAAAACTCGATATTTATCAGTCAGAAATATACAATAATTTTGCTATCACAAGTGTTGGTGGCGGATTAAGATATCTGTCATATGCCGACGATGGATATCTAAATATACGGAACACCCTTATTCATGATAATAACGCGAATACAGAAGGCGGTGGTATTTATTGTAAATCGACAAATTTAAATATTTTTAACTCAAATATTTATAATAACAAAGCGTTTAATAATGCCGGTGGTATTTATTTGCTTAATTCAAATATAAAAATAATCCAGAGTATTATTAAGAACAACTTTGCTCCGGATTATGGCGCTGGTATTTACTGCAATGCTTCATCGCCTGAGATATCACATTCCCTGATTCTTGAGAATAAACTTATTGTTGGTTCCGGTGGTGGTATATATGTTACAGGTACTTCTAATCCTGTAATAAAGAGTTCTGTTTTCTGGAACAACGATGACGATTTATTCGGTATCCAATCCACAATGATTTCCCATAGTGATATAAAAGACGGTGATTTTTTAAATACAAATGGAAACATATCTGCGGATCCCCAGTTTATTGATTATGCAAAAGGAGATTATCATTTAAAATCCACATCTCCTCTGATAAACGGCGGGGCGTTTGAGATATCTGATTATAATGATATTGATAATGAAGATCGTATATATGGCGTATCTTCGGATATTGGCGTTGATGAGTTTGCTGACGAAGATAATGATTATCTGGCAGATAGATGGGAATTAACCTATTGTGCGAATCTCACTGAATTGGATAATACAGGTGATGCTGATCTTGATAATTTATCAAATGTAATGGAATACAATTTAAACATAAATCCAAAATCTACGGATTCGGATAACGATACATTAAGTGATTATGATGAATATTCAATACATAAAACCAATCCGAAATACGCGGATACCGATAGTGATGGATTAAATGATAATCTGGAGATCGCGAATTCAACCAATCCGAATAATCCTGATTCCGATGGCGACTGTATGCCTGATGGATGGGAAGTAACATACGGATTAAATCCAAATAACTCGTCTGATGCAAACACTAATCTTGATTCGGATTATTTGACGAATTATGAGGAATATTATCTTGGTTCGTTGCCGAATAATGCTACAAGTCCGGCAACAATCAATTCTTCAGGTTATCCAAAACTACAAAATGCGGTTAATGCCGCTCCGTCACCTGGAATAGTTCTTGTGTCTGCTGGTGAGTATGCTGAATCGTTAACCCTTAAAAGCAATCTTGTTTTGTATTCAGCAACCGATCCGAATTCAGATACACCTGCAAGAGTGAAAGGTTCCGGCAGTGGGTTACCGTGTATAAAAGCGGAAGATTCCATAAAAATAATAATTAAGAACATCAAGGTTGCAAGTGGTTCACTGTTGAATGACTCAGGTATTCGCGCTAAAAAATCTAATATGCTGATTACTAATTGTTTACTTGATAATAATACCTCATCCTCAAGTGGAGGCGGTATAGACGCTTATTCATCAACAATCGAAGTAAGAAACTCCAAATTCAATAATAACAGAATAAGTAATAATGGTGGAGGTATTTATAGCCGTTTCTCATTTATGAAGGTATATAATTGTGATTTTACATCTAATCGTTATTGCTCAATTTATTCTCTTAACTCGGAATTTTCTATTAAAAATACGGAGTTAAGAAACCAATTCCTGGATAACGGCTATAATATTACGTTCTATAGATCAGCTTTATATTCTATAAGATCTATTATTGATATCGAATTTTCTAAATTATATAACAATAAATCTTCAACAAATGGCGCCGCGGTTTATTCGGAATATTCCAATATAAACATAAAAAATTCTGAAATATATGATAATAATTCAAAAACTTATGCCGGCGGGTTATATTATAAACAATCATCCGGATACATATATAATTGTATAATCAGGGATAATAAAGGCGATTCCAGCGTAGGCGGAATCGGATTGTACAACAATAGCAAGATAAATATACTTTATTCCATAATATTAAATAACATTGCCCCAACATCAGGCGGGGGTATTTATAATAGCGGTTCGCCTCAAAGTGGAATAAAAAATTCCATTATCTGGAATAACGGTGATGATTTAGCAAACGTATCATCTGCTATGATAAGTTATTCAAATATCGAGGATGGAGATTATGTTAATACCAACGGCAATATCTCAGCGAATCCAAAATTCCGAAATTTAGATAGAAAAGATTTTCATCTTCAATACGGTTCCCCATGTATAAATAAAGGAATTGACCCATCAGTAAATATAGTAGATATCGATAACGAAATTCGCCCGGATGTAACCCAATATGATATGGGTATAGATGAATTCGTTGATTCTGATTGCGACGGTCTTCCGAATTTTTGGGAAAACTCGTTGGGAGTTAATATCGAATCGGATTGTGACGGTGATAATGATGGTATATCAGCATTTAATGAATACATATATCTTACCAGTCCTCTAAAGATCGATACTGATAACGATGGACTTACCGACAAGGAAGAGATAGATCAATACAAGACAGATCCCATATCAGACGCTGATAAGGATCTGGATGGATTAAAAGACAATCAGGAGATAAAGGTTTATTTTACAGATTATAATAATCCAGATACCGACAATGATTTTATGTATGATGGCTGGGAAATCCAGAATGGTTTTAATCCTTTGGTTAAAAACGATGGTTTCAGTGATTTTGACAACGATGGAATCGCCAATAATGAAGAATATTTTCTTAATACAGATCCAAAAGATCCTGCTAAACCCAATAAAGTGTTTGTAGATTGTACTGTAGCGACATCTGGAGATGGTTCCGAGGCATCTCCATACAAAACAATACAGAACGCATTCGATAACATCAATGTCAATAATTTACCTGTTATGATTGTTCTTGCGCCCGGATTGTATAATGAAGCAATAAAAATAACAAAGAAGATTTCAATTATGGGTAACAGTCCTCAAGACACCATAATTATTTCAAACAGTTTAGCACGGGAATGCGTAGAGTTTGATACTGTAAGCCAGGTAATCCTGAAGAATTTGACTTTGAAAGATTCGTTTAGAAGTATTAAAGCAAATAAATCCGATTTCATGGTATTGAATTGTATATTGAAACATAATATATCCACAACCAATACAGGTGGTGGAGTATACGCTGTTGAGTCAAAACCGATATTTGTATCTTCTATAGTGGAAGATAATACTGCCTATAGAGCAGGAGGCGGTATTTATCTTGAGAAATCCAACACTGTGATTGAGAACTGTATTGTTAGAAATAACAAATCTCTTGAGACGGGAGGAGGTATTTTTGGTGATATAAGCGGTTCTTTAAAAATATCTGACTCGAAATTGGAAAAGAACTCTTCTGTAAAAGGCGGGGGTATATATTTACAGTATGTTGAATCGAATATAAGCTCGACGGTTTTAACTGGAAATTATGTCTTTGATGATGGTGGCGGTTTATATACAAAAAGTACTAATGTAAATATATCTAACACGGTATTCTCAAATAACAGAGCGGATAAAAATGGCGGCGGTTTATTTGTCTACGAAAATATTGGAAATATTGAGAATAGTGTTTTTGTGAGCAATTCGTCAGGAAGAAATAGTGGTAATGCTATTTACCGTACAAATTCAAATGTAAAACTTAAGAATTCCATATTATGGAATACGGGTATCGAATTAACTAATTTTGTTCTTGAGGATATATCGAACTGCGATATAAAAGACGGAAGTTTCAGTGGCAATGGCAATATTTGCGCGGAACCTCTATTTGTAAATCCTGTAATAGGCGATTTTCATTTGTTTAACAATTCCCCCTGTATAAATGCTGGTAGCATTACTTCGGAATTAAACGATATTGATTTTGAAATAAGGCCTTACGGCCCTAAAACAGATATTGGTATAGATGAATTCATAGATTCTGATTGTGACGGTTTACCGAATTATTGGGAATCTAAATATGGTTCGGGTTTCATTATAGATGGTGACAATGATTCGGATAATCTAACCAACCTGCAAGAATACACACACAGTACAAATCCTTTGTTATCCGATACTGATAACGATGGACTTACTGATCAGCAGGAAATCGAAACTGTACATACAAATCCTCTTATAGCTGATACTGATTCAGATGGGATAAATGATGGACAGGAAGTATCTTCATATCAGACAAACCCATTTAAAAACGACAGCGATTCTGATTCCATGCCGGATTTATGGGAAGTTACATATAATACGGACCCGAATCTATTTGATCAGGATAATGACAACGATAATGATGGAATCTCAAATTACGAAGAATTTATGCTTGAATCACAACCAAATAACTCAAGTTCGCCATCAGTTATATATGTTGATATTAACTCTACGGCACCCGGTAACGGTACCCAACAAAATCCTTATGTATCTATCCAAAACGCAATAAATAATGTTTTGTCATCCGCGGTTATAGATATTTCTGCCGGAACTTATGCCGAAGCATTGAGTATTACCGGAAATGGCGGTATTATTCTTAAAGCTTCACAAGGGCAAAAAGTAATTATCAAAGGTAATAAAAACGATAGTGTAATTTCAGTCGATAACGCAAAAAAACTTGTTATATTGAAACATCTAATAATTCAGGACGGTAAAGGCGGTATATATTGCACAAAAACTCCTTTAATAGTAAATGGTTGTTTAGTTAAAAACAATTCAGGGTCTGGAATCTCGCTTGATGAAAACTTTAATTTAATAAAAATTATTGATACCGTTATTTGCAATAATACATCAAGTTATGGTGGAGGTATCTGGTGTAATATGGCATCTCCATTTATATTTAACACTCTTATATATAAAAACAATGCGATTGATGGCGGCGGAATTTGGGCAACAAGCTCGGATGATTTTCTAAATAATGCTCCGGTAATATCCCATAGTAATATTATTTACAATACCGGAACCAACGTTGGTGGAATATATATACAAAATAATAAACTTAATATGACTATAAGAAACAGCGTAATATGGGGTAATGGAGATGATCTTTTCAACATATCTCAGAAAATGATAAGTTACTGTAATGTAGAGGATTATCAATTCGGCTCAAATATTATTTCCGTTACTCCAGGGTTTGGCGCTCCGCAATTCGGCAAATTTCATTTAATATCTTCTTCTTTAATGATAAACAAAGGCGGTTCCATAATAGATATGATAACAGATTTTCATGGGGAAACAAGGCCGTCGGTTGGATGCGCTATTGGTTTTGATGAATTTATAGATACAGATAATGACGGGCTTGGTGATTATTGGGAATCTCTCTATGGTGGTAATTTAGATCCAAATAGCGATAATGATAATGATTCAGTAATTAATACAGACGAATACAAGTACTTTACAAATCCAAATTCAGTTGATTCCGATGGCGATAACCTTACAGATATTCAGGAAATATCTGGAAACGTGTCTGACCCTACATCAGTTGATACTGACGAAGACGGTTTAAACGATGATATTGAAAAAACTCTGGGTACGAATCCATTAGAAACCGATACGGATGGAGATGGAATCTCAGATAAATGGGAACACGATTACGGAATGAATCCGAAATTAAATAGTGACAAAGACACAGATATTGATAACGATGGAATATCTAATTATGAGGAATTTATTATAAATTCGATTCCAAATAATGGTTCGTCACCTCAATTTGCATATATTGATTCGGAAGTTGATAACGAAGGTGATGGAACATTATCTAATCCTTATAAGACTATTACATATGCATTGAGTAAGAAAACACCCCCTTATATATTCCATCTCAATGGTATATTTAAAGAAAACTTATCAATATCCTCAGATTTTATATTTATAGGAGCGAATAAAACATCTACTGTTATCGAAGCGAAAATTTCAACATCGCCGGCAATTGCGATTAATTCCTCCAATCTTGCTGTTCTTAAAAATTTAAGTATATCAAAAGGGAAACAGGTTGTGTCTATTGTGACATCTAATGTGGCTTTTTCAAATTGCATTATTAAAAACAGTACTGTATCTACATCAAGCGGTGGAGGTATTTATAGTACAGGTTCAAATTTGAGTATTACCGATACTGAAATAATTGATAACAACGTTACTTTAAATGGCGCAGGTATATATATTGTAAAAAGTTCATTATCTTTATATAACTCGATATTAAGAAATAATATCTCAAATTATGATGGCGGCGGCTTATATGCCGAAGATCAATGCTCAATATCTATAATAAATTCAAAATTTTATAATAACCAGGCGAATCATTATGGAGCAGGACTAACCGCGAAAAATTCATGTATATATACCATTATAAACACTATCTTTGCTTTTAATACAGCTACATATTCCGGGGGAGCTATATATAATTACGGATCAATACCACATATCGAGAATTCAGTATTCTATAAGAATACACGTTCACTTGGACAGGGCAGTACATTGTTTTTAGTTTCCACATCATCGTGTGAAATTAACAATTCAATTTTTTGGAGTGATGATACAACAAACTTACAAGAAGATTTTTATGGAGTGAATACATCTTATATCTCATATTGTGATATTGAAGATATGGGAACTACGTATAATAATAACAATAACATCTCTATCGATCCGCTGCTGGCAAACCCTGAAAATTATAATTTCCATTTACAAGAGACATCTCCTTGCATTAATGCTGGATCAGACACAGCATCTTATCAGTTTGATATCGATGGCGAAACACGGCCGTATGATAACAAAGTCGATATAGGTGTTGATGAATTTATTCCCGGGCATGGTGGAAGATAAATCATCATAATTATAATTTCTTAAATAATCATATATGAATAAATATAAGTGATAGGGAAATTTATTCTCTTTTACTATCTTAAAAAACACATCTTTTTTTCTAAAAAAAAATTAATAAAAAGCGTTTTTTACCGACATTGATAATAATAAGATTTAAAAATGCATTAACTTGCCCATTCTGAAAAAGGTGTGTTCTATGATTAAAGTATTAATTATTGATGATTCTTCATTTATGAGACAGGAGTTATCCAGGTTGATATCAGATGATCCTGAAATAGAGGTGATTGGCACAGCATTTGATGGAGTTAATGCTTTAAAAAAGCTTGAGACATTAAAACCGGATGTAATAACACTTGATATTGAAATGCCGCAAATGGATGGGTTGACTTTTTTAAAGCATATAATGATATCCAATCCTATTCCGGTTGTGGTAATAAGTTCATTAACACAAAAAGGGGCTGATGTAACTCTTGAAGCAATGAGATTGGGCGCTGTTGATATTATCGCAAAACCTTCAGGGACAATATCTCTTGATATCAAGAAACAACAATTGGAAATAATTCAAAAAATAAAAGCCGCCTCAAAAGTTGATTGTTCAAAAATAAAAAGAATACATCAACAAGTTCCTGTAAACAAGCAGGATAAACTTGAATCACAAATGCAGGGATTATCCTGTAAACATGTTGTGGCAATTGGAGTATCGACTGGCGGCCCTCAGACATTACTTCATATAATACCGAAATTACCGGCTGATTTACCTGCGGCAGTATTTGTTGTGCAGCATATGCCTCCTGTTTTTACAAAAAGTTTTGCCGATAGATTAAACATTTTAAGTAATTTGAATGTAAAAGAAGCTGAAAGCAAAGATAAGGTTTTGCAGGGAAATGTATATATCGCTCCAGGCGATTTCCATATGACTGTAAATAAGGCCGGTAATATTATTGAGATCGGTAAAGAACCGTCAGATACTCTTCATCGTCCTGCGGTTGATGTAATGATGCATTCATTGGTAACAAGTTATGGAAAAAACATAACCGGTGTGATTTTAACCGGAATGGGAAAAGATGGAGCCGAAGGATTAAAAAGAATTCATGATAACGGTGGCAAAACTATAGCTGAATCCGAAAATACATCTGTAGTTTACGGAATGCCTCGTGAAGCTGTTCGTTTGGGTGCGGCTGATTATATATTGGATAATGATAAAATCGCGCAAAAAATAGTAGAGCTTGTTAAGAACAATACAACAACAATGGTTAGTTAAATAATAATATATTTCAAATAATATCAAGGAGTATGTTATGGTTGAAAAAATCACTCAGTTGCTCGAGGCGCTTAAATCTCCCGACACAACAGTAAAGAAATACGCAATAGAAGATTTAGGTGAGCTAAAAGATGAAAAAGCTGTTGAACCTTTAATTTCGCTTCTTAACGATGAAGAAGTAGCTGTCCAGGAAGCGGCGGCAGAATCTCTAATTAAAATCGGGGGAATTTCGACAGTCGGAAGGATTTCAAAACTTTTAAGATCGGAAGTAGCATCTGTCAGAAATATTGCAACAGATGTATTAACCAATATCGGTAAAGATTCCATT
This sequence comes from uncultured bacterium, assembly GCA_964451165.1. GTDB lineage: Bacteria > Auribacterota > Auribacteria > Auribacterales > Auribacteraceae > CAYVGJ01. The sequence goes on along the minus strand of CAYVGJ010000006.1, from coordinate 83,831 downwards.
AATGAGTTGGGTAGCCTCATCAGTGATCTCGATCATGATGTCAGGAAATTTGCGGTTGATGTTATGGGAGCCATAAGATCTAAGGAAGCTACAAGGTATCTTATTAAAGCTCTTGAAGATCAACATGTAAATGTAGTTTGCGGAGCTATTGAAGCTCTTGGAAATATTGGTGACAAAGAAGCTATACCGAAAATTATACATCTTGTAAAAGAATCTAAAGAACCATGGGTTAGATTTATGACAATCGAAGCCCTTGGAAAACTTAAAGATATGCAATCTATAGACGCTCTCCATGATCTGCTTATTGAAAAAAACCCATTAATTTTATCAGCTATTGTGCGTGCATTAGGCGAAATTGGAAGCCCAAAAAGTGTTGAGCCGATATCCTCATTATTTGAAGATCATCCAAACTCTATAAAAGAACTTGCCGTCGAAGCATTAGTAAAAATTGATTCTTTAAACAAAAAGAATATTTTCTCAGTACTTGATAAGGATTTGTTCCTTGGAAAATTAAAAACATTAATCACTAATGAAAATCCTGCTATAAGAAAAAATATAGCGAAAATGCTTGGGAAAATCGATTATAAAACAAGTTTGGATTTGCTTTTTAATATGTTGGAAGATAATGATATTGAAGTTTGGGAATCTGTATGTGAATCAATATTAATTTTAAACCAACCTGTTAAAGAGAAAATAGCCGAATCGATTTCAAAATGCAAAGGAAATACATTAATTCATCTGATACAGCTTATCGGTAAATTGAACGATCAAGCTTTACTGGATATTTTATTGGAATATGCCAGTAATGATGACGCTAATGTGCGTATTGAGGTAGCAAACGCATTGATTAATACAAACAATCCTACAGCGATTGATACCATAATAGCATTATATAACGACAAAAACAGGGAAGTAAAAATCTCCGCTTTAAAAGCATTAAGTAGTAAAAACAATGAAAAAGTAAAACAGACATTAATTGACGCCATGGCTTCGTCATCATGGGAAATATCTGAAACAGCGGCAGAATCATTAAAAACATTGCCTATGACTGAATTGATGTCTGAAAAACTTATAAATCTGATATATTCACCAAACGAACATAATAGAATACTTGCGGCAAATGTCCTTTCCCAAAACCCGACCGAAGAAATTTTGCAAAAGTTAATACCTGCTTTAAACAGTGAAACATGGCAGGTAAGAAAACTTGTTATCGAATCGATAGGTAAAGTTAAATCAATAAGTATGATTGATTATTTAATAACAGCGTTGAATGATGAGGAAAGATATGTAAGGATATCAGCGATTTCCGCATTATCTAATACAGTTGATGAAAAATCTATTACATACCTGATAAATATGCTTGAAGATCCTGACGAGAGAATCCGTTATGAAGCTGTGATATCACTTAAGAAATTTAATCCGCCGGATGTGATAAATGCTTTTTTAAGATGCCTTGAAGATACATCAGAAATGATACAAATCGCCGCTATTGATGCGATATTGGAGATGAAATACTATCCGGCGCTTCCGTCCTTAAAAAAACTTGGTACAAAAGTGAGTGACGAAGTAGCTTTTTCGCTTGATGAAGCTATTTATAAATTAGAGAAAATTAAATCTAATTACAGCAAATAATTACACATTATAAAGGATTTGTCTTTATGGATATAAAAACCGAAGAATTCAATGATATCTCTTCATTAGTATACCAGAGAAGCGGTTTGTTTTTTGATATAAACAAACTTTACTTTGTTGAAAAACGTTTGGCAAACCGCATGTCTGTGACGAATTGTGAAACCATTAAAGATTATTTAAGGCTTTTGAAATATGATATCAGAGGTACTGAATTAGAAGCGCTTATCGATTCTCTGACAACAAATGAGACTTATTTTTATAGAGAAATGCCGCAATTAATGGGTTTTGTTGAAGGTACGATCCCGTTAGTTATGGAGAAAAAAGAAAAAACATGCGCGAAAACTTTAAAAATCTGGAGTGCCGCATGTTCCGTCGGTTGTGAACCTTACACCATAGCAATGCTTCTTAAAGAACATGTTAAAAACATTGACAAATGGCATGTTCAAATTATCGGAACAGATATATCTAACAGCGTATTAAAAACGTGCAGAAGGGGAGTGTATTCTGAAAGATACCTTAAGGATGTTCCTCCTATTGTTAAGATGAAATATTTTCAAAAAACGGAAGAAAATGAATGGGGTATTTCACAGGAAATTAAGAATATGGTTCAGTTTAGCCATTTAAACCTTTTTGACAAAATGAAAATGAGGTCCATGGCAGGATTTGACTTTATATTTTGCCGGAATGCACTGATTTATTTTGATGAAATATCAAGTAAACAAGTAGTAAGTATGCTTTATGATAGTTTAAATAAAGGCGGTTTTATTTTTCTTGGACATTCTGAGTCAGTAGCGAGATTAAGTGCCGCTTTTCAGGTTATGCGGGTAAAAAACTCTTTGGTTTATCAGAAACCATAAATTCAGAAGGAGCAAATATAACTATGCTAAATAACATTTTGGTCGTTGATGATTCGGAAACGGTACGTTCACTAATTTCATTTATTTTAAAATCCGATGGTTATGTGGTAGATACCGCTATAAATGGGATAGACGCTCTGGAAAAGGTTTATAAAGACGAGTACAATTTAATTGTATGCGATGTCAATATGCCTAAAATGGATGGATTGACATTTATAAAAATTTTGAGATTTCAGGAAATGTACAGAGAAATTCCAATAATTGTTGTGACTACGGAAGAAAGTGAAGAAGATAAACAAAAAGGATTGGAAGCGGGAGCAAACGTATATTTGGTAAAACCGACTGATCCTAATAAGTTACTGGCAAATATCCATATGTTGCTGGGATAAAAAAAGAATTTGGAGTGTAAAAATGGCTGGTGAAAACTTCGATCAATCAATAATAGTTGAATTTATTATTGAATGTAAAGAACACCTTGAAAGCATAGAAGGAAATCTGATCATACTTGAGAAGGATCCGGCTAATCTGGAAATTCTAAATACAATTTTCAGAGCTATACATAGTGTTAAAGGCGCGGCATCATTTCTCGGATTGAAAAAGATTTCTCAACTTACTCACAAGATGGAAAATGTACTTGATCAGTTACGAAAACAAAAAATAAGCATAAACGCGGAATTAACAGATATTATTTTGGAAGGAAGCGATATTTTAATTAAGCTGGTCCTGGAACTTGAACATCTTTTGAATACACAGATAGAATCTTCTTCCGATAATGATTTGCCTGATTTCGACAGTTATTCTGAAATAGATATCGAGGAAATATTGTCGAAAGTGGAAAACATTAAAACCACAAACACATCTGTACAGAGTGATACTCAAAATGACACAGGAAAAATTGACCCGATAGAAAAACCTTCCGTTACGGATAACTCTAAAAATAATTCTAAAGATATGATTAACAATGCATTATCTCAAGCATTGTCAGTATATTTATCCGAATCGATGGAGATTTTTGAGGATTTCACCAGAAACCTATTGTTGATTGAGAAAAATAAAAAAGATCAGGAAACACTGAATTCTCTGTTCCGGGCAATACACAATTTCAAGGGTAATTCAAGATATCTCGGTTTCGCGAATACCGAAAAACTTGCCCATCATATGGAAAATATTCTCGATGATTTCCGAAATGGAAAACAGGAAGTCAATTCAAACATCATAGATCTATTGTTTAAATGCATTGATACATTGCAGGAACTTATAAAAAACATTACTGAAAAACAGAACGATCATTCTCCTTCTGTAGATAAACTTGTAGAGCAACTTCAAAAATATTCAAATGTCCCGAAGACAAAATCGAATACAAAAAAAACGCCTAAACCTTCTGAAAATGTAAGTTCGGTTGACTTAGAAACAATAGAAATATTTTTATCCGCTTCAGTTCAACACGTCAAAAATATAACTGAAGTACTGGATAAAATAGAAAAAGACCAGATCACTGTTTTTGATCTGGATGTAATTGTTCGTGCATTTAGCGGTCTGAAGAGTTCAGCAAACTACATGGGGTTTGATGAAACACAAAAAATCTCCGAACAAATGGAAGAACTTGTTCGCGAGATACGAAAAGAACCAACCCGCAGATTACTAAACTTCAAAAACTTATTATCAAGGTGCCTGGATTACCTTAAAGAAAATTTTGATTCTATCAAACAGACATCTAAGGAATCACCTATAGACCCGCTTTTAACCGCGGATATAATGATTGAGATCCAGGCAATTCTAAGGACATATAATTCAGTTGTGGTTAATGAAGTAAACGAAACAGTAGTTGAGGAAACACCAGTAAAACCAACTGCCGGTTCCGTCACGGATACAGAAAATCAGGCGGAACTTGTTCAAACAGATCAGGCAAATTCACAGAAAAAAAACATTACTGTGGAAAAAACGATTCGTGTCGATCAAAATAAACTTGATAAACTAATGAATCTAATAGGTGAACTTATTATAAACCGTAACAGGTTTTCTTCAATTACAAAAAAAGTCGAGGTTGATTATAATTTGCCGGATTTATCTAAAGAATTAAAAGCAGGGACATACATGATTCAACGCATATCGGATGATTTACAGGCAACAATTATGAGCGCAAGAATGGTTCCTGTTGGCACAGTGTTTAATAAATTCCCGAGAATGGTACGGGACCTCGCAAAAGCAAAACAAAAAGAAATCATTCTTCATATTCATGGAGAAGAGACTGAATTAGATAAAACAATTATTGAACAGATTGGCGACCCGCTGGTTCATTTGATAAGAAATTCCGCTGATCATGGATTGGAAACACCTGATGAAAGAAAGAAATCCGGCAAAACTGCTGAAGGCAATATATTTCTTAGAGCGTCTCATGAAGGTAATAATGTTGTTATTGAAATAGAAGATGATGGACGGGGAATTGATCCGGCAAAGTTAAAGAAAAAAGCGCTTGAGAAAGGACTTATATCTCAAGCCGATTATACTTCCATGTCTGATGACGCGGCTATAAACCTTATTTTCGCTCCAGGATTCAGTACCGCTGAACAGGTTTCAAATATTTCCGGCAGAGGAGTGGGAATGGATGTAGTCAGGGATAATATCAATAAGCTAAATGGACGAATTCAAGTAGAAACCAATCTGGGTAAGGGTTCAAAATTCAGTTTAATATTACCCTTAACCATGGCAATTGTTGAAACAATTATGGTTAGAATTCATTCAAATGTTTTTGCGATACCGTTGCAATATGTTGGCGAAACTGTTCAGGTAAAACCTGAAAATATCAAGTATTTAAACAAACGAAAATCTATTAATTTACGTGATAAAGTTGTTGGGATAGAAGACCTAGCAGATATTCTCGATATAAAAAGAATGAATATTGTTGACGGTAATAACGAAGAGCTTATTTCTGTAGTAATCTTGAATGCCGATGGAAAACGTATCGGTTTTATAGTTGATGAACTGCTTGAAAAACAAGAAGTTGTAATAAAACCACTTATCGATTATCTGGCGTGTATAAAAGGGATTTCAGGCGCTACTATTCTCGGTGATGGTTCGGTGATATTAATTCTTGAACCGAATGAATTGGTAAATCTGGCAACTCAAACAGAATAATAGGTTTATATATGGAAAGAAATAATTTAATAATTGTAGAGAAAGATATAATATTAAGTAAAATAGTCTGCCAGTATTTTCAGACTCATTTTTCTTTTAACAACATATGTGTATTTTCAAGTTTTTCATCTCTGGAAGAAATATTTAAGAATAGATCCATAATTCTCGTGAACGCGGAAATTCTTGAAGATACACAAGAACTTATCAGCATGTCAAAGGCAATAAGTAGCGATAACATTCCTGTGGTAATTTATTCTTCCATGGATGAACCCGCATTAAATCATATTCTCGATGCGATAGAACTCGGGGCAATCGATGTTATTCCTCTCTCAATTTTTTCAAATTTAAACATCAGTTCGTCGGAACTAAATGTTTTTAATGAGTTTATTAATTCCCTTATAAAATGTAACTATAAATTAGATATGAATTTACTACGGATGAGATTATCTCCGAATACATTTGAGACTGTGAAGAAATTTAGAAAAAAAACGGATTCCATTGTTGTAATTGGTTGTGATATCGGAGCGACTTCGTCTATACTTGCATTAATTCCTCAAATCCCAAAAAGTTTTCCCGCCCCTATATGTGTGCTAATAAATACAGCCGAGAGGTTTCTGGATACAATAGCCGATAGATTGGAAGTAAATAGCAATTTATCTGTGAAAAAGATTGAAAAAGATACCGTTGTTGAACCGGCAACGGTTTATTTAATATCCACAAATAAATCACCGGTCATGGAATCATATCCTTCAGGTGAAACAAAAATTCTTGTTAGAGGTTCTTTACCATTTGAATTATCCCTAAAACATTCTATCAATAAATTTATGTTTACCACCTTAGATATTTTCGGGCAAAAAACTATAGGCATTTTATTGGGTGGAGTTCAGGAAGATGGAATATTAGGTCTGAGCGAAATTAAACGCCGTAAAGGTGTAACCATTCTCCAATCGGAAAAATCATGTCTGACTTTGCATAGACTTAAAAAAGCTATAAAAAGTGATTGCGCAGAAGATATTGTTTATATCGCTGATTTACCCGAAAAGATTATTAATCTAGCCTGAAAAAGATAAAATAAGTTAAAATTTTAATATCGAAATTAAATAATTTTGACTACAATGTATTTATTTGTTAAATTTAGGCAAAATTTAAATAACGCTGAATTAAGGAGGTTTTTTTAATGCATTCACGAAAGTTTCAATCTTCGGTGTTGATATTTTTGCTTTTTCTTTCCCCAATTCTGTATTCAGGATGTGGAGGATCGGAAGCTCGTCAGAATAAATATGTAAAAAAAGCTTTGATTTACGCAAATAACGGTAAATTTAAAAAAGCCGAAGAAACAGTAAAAGAAGGGCTTGAGAAATATCCGGATTCTGTTACTTTGCATTTCAATCTCGGCAATATCTATGGGCGTCAGAAAAAATTCGATAAAGCTATTGCCGAATTCGATAAGGTGGTGGATCTCGATCCGAAATATTATGATGCGTACTTGCAGATATCAAAAGTTAAATTCGATCAAGGCAATTACGACGAAGCCTTAAAACAGGTTGAAACAGCAATATCTCTGAATGATAATTTCCCGTCAGCGATTGATTTCAAAGGTATAATTCATGTAAAAATCGGTCAATATGAAGAAGCTCTTAAAGATTACGAAAAACTAATCAAACTTCAGCCCAAAAAACCTGATGGATACTTGAGATTGGCTAATGTTTATTTAACCATGCGCAATATTGAAAAAACGCGGGAACTATGTGAAAAAGTATTAAAAGAAATCGATAAAAACAATCTACAGGCAATCCTTTTGTTAAGCCTCCTTTTGGAATATGAAGGCAAAATAGATGAAGACATAAAAATGATTTCTGACGCGCTCAAGGTACAAAAAGATAATCTACAGTTAACAAACAGGCTTTCCGAACTTTATTTAAAAAAAGGCGATCTGGATAACGCTATGAGTTACGCGCAAAAAGCGTTGGATATAAATTCAAAATCAGCAACTGCCAGATATGTTAAGGGATCAGTTTTGTTTGTAAGGCAACAATATGAAAAAGCGGCTCTGGAATTTGAAAATTTCCTTGAACCACCGCCAAATTATGGTGATGTGTTTTACAAGCTTGGGGTGTGTTATCTCGAAATGGATAAACCTCAGCAGGGGATCAGTGAATTAAAGAAAATGATAGAACGATATCCTGATTTTGCTCCCGCATACTTTACACTGGCATTTGCGTATTTGCGAGAAGGATGGGGGGAAGAATCGATTCGCTTGTGCGAAAAAGGATTGGAACTAACTCCAAATGAAGTTAAAGGATTTGAAATTCTCGCGAAAGCATATATCGCTACAAAAAAATACAAGGAAGCGGAAAAGACTTTCGAGAAACTTGTTAACCTTCGCCCAAAAAATGTTGCTGATCTTCTGAGCCTTGCCTCAATAAAGATTAACAAAGGCGATGTTGATACGGCTCTTGATTTATGCCAGAGAGTTCTTGCAGTCAATGATAAAAATGTTAATGCGAGAAGCCTGATAGGTTTTTGTTATATACGACAAGGTAAAATAGATAAAGCTATTCAGGAATTTCACAAGGTTATAGAAATAGATCCTTTAAATATTGGCGGGCATCTGAACCTTGCAAAAATTTATTCTTCCGTGCAAAGATATAAAGAGGCTGAAGAACAACTTCAAACAGTAATAAACCTGAAACCTGACTATCAGGACGCGTATATGGAATTGGGCAATATTTATTTTGTTCAAAACAAATATGATGAAGCAATCGCTCATTATAAAAATATAGTCAAAACCAACCCCGATAACATTATTGCAACAATCGCGATAGCCAGTTCTTATTACGCAAAAAAAGAATATAAAAAAGCCTTTGAGATACTGGATCCTTTCACAAAAAGCCCTAAATATGAAGATAATGTACAGCTACATTCATTCTTGGCTTCCTTGTATTTAAAACTTGATAAACCTATAGATGCTGAAAAAGAATATAAAAAAGTTTTGAGTATTGATCCACGTTATCGAGCTGCTTATGATCTGGGGCTTATGTACATTGAACAAGGTAAAACAGAAGAGTCTATGGAAGTCTACAAACAAGCTTTAAAACTAAACCCGGACTTAAATGAAACCCTTCTCTTTCTATCTGTCGCGCAACAAAGTAATAAAGAATATGAACAGGCTATTGAGTCCATCGATAAGTTGATATCTATGCAACCACAGGATTCAACATTGCAAATTTTCAAATATAATATTCTTGTTGCTAATGGACAATACGATGAAGCAAAAGAAATTTTGACTAAAATACCGAATATTCTGGACGAAATAAAATCAGCATATTCCGATATTATCCAATTTTCTCAACAATCCAAAGAACAGGCCCAGAAATTTAATTTTCTGATAAATCAGATGAAGATATACAGATATAGAGGCTGGAAAGAACAGGCTATTGCCGCCGCTAATGAAGCAAGTACGATTATGCCTAACAGTTTAATACCTTTAAGTTTCCTTGAAGAGATATATAGCGCGGACAAAGAATATGAAAAATCCAAGGAAGTGCTTGATAAAATACTTAAAATTAATCCTAATTCTCTTTTGGCATCAACCCGTTTATCTCGCTATTACACAATAAAAGGGGAAAAGGACAAAGCAATCTCATCTCTGAAAAAATCTATCGAACAGGTTCCGGATAATCCATATTTATTGTTGGATCTCGGAATTTTATATGAGAATAACGCTCAAATTCAGGATGCTGTAAATACTTACAAAAAAGTTGCGGAACTGGATCCATCTTCTTTTCGTGCGTTAAACAATCTCGCGTGGATCATGTCTGAATCTAATATGAACCTAAATGAAGCGGAATCATACGCGAAAAAGGCTTTTGATTTAGCTCCTAAAAATGGAGCTATAGCAGATACTTATGGTTGGATTCTCTTCAGGAATCAAAAATTAAACGAATCCAAAAGCATATTGGAATCCGCAGTAACATATTTACCTAATAATCCGACTGTTTCTTACCATTTGGCAAAAGTGTATATTGCTTTAAAGGATAACGCGAATGCAAAAGTATATCTTGAGAAAGCATTAAGTATATCTAAGGAGTTTCCTGAAGCAAAGGATGCAACAAGTTTATTAGAAAGTATAAAATAATATAATCACAAGTGAGATTATAACATAAAATTAAAAATCCCCTTTTATGGTATACATACAAGGGGATTTTTAATAAAATATCATAAGAAAAAGATCATCTTTACAATTAACTATGATATTATATAGTATAATAAGAAAAAATTAAAATTCACCCAAAAGAAAAGGAGTATACTTATGAAAAAATTTTTTCTATTAATAAACATTCTACCCATTTCTTTAATGATATTATGTTCAGGTTGTCAAACACCATACCATAAATTATACGAGGGAGAAAAACTCCCTGCTTCGGAAGTAGCTGTTCTAAAAAACAGCGATGCTTTCACAAGAAACGTGGATATTATTGAAATCGATAATATTCCCGGAGAGCAATACCCATTTGGAGAAAGGTATTTTAATAATCATTTTAACGGGACATATCATATTGAACTTCTTCCTGGGAAACATCTGTTAAAAGTTCAGTACGGCACAATAACATGGCGCCGACAAGGTATCACTAATCTTGAATTCGAAGCTAAACCAGGTAAAATTTATACTATAAAAGATAAACTCGAGAAAACCGATAAAGGTTTGTTTCCAAATAAAGTTGATTTATGGGTGGAAGAAGTTGGAGACAATCCGGAAATAAAAAAATAAATTTTGTTTCTATACAATAAAGAAAAAGCTCCTTTACAAAATAAAGGAGCTTTTTCTTTATACTGATTCCATAAAAAAGATATATTGAATATTTTAAATATTTTTCATTTATGATTGACTTATTTTTATTTGAAATGTAGATTTATAACTTTTACAATAAATCAATAATAATAAAACGAATTATACTTAAATTATGGGCGATTTCATTGACCTGCACATTCATACAAATAAATCCGATGGAATATTTTCCCCAATCGATATTGTAAATCAGGCGAAAGAGACAAATCTTAAGGCGATTTCGATAACGGATCACGATACTTTAGATGGATATTATGATGCGCTGGATATTGCCGAAAAATACAAAATAGAACTCATACCGGGAATTGAATTAAGCTGTGAAGCTCAAGAAAAAGATATTCACATACTCGGTTATTTTATTGACGGCAAGAATGAAGAATTCGTTAAATATTTAGAGGATATGCGTGCTCATCGAAAAATGCGAATATATAAAATAACTGAAAAGTTAAGCAATTTAAGTATTGATATTTCTCCCGAGTCTATCTTAGATGAGATCAAAAATGCATCTCCCGGCCGTTTACATGTGGCTCGAAAAATGGTTGAAAAAGGTAAAGTAAAATCCATATATGAAGCATTCGCTAAATATATTGGTGAGAACAGCCCTGCGTATGTAAAAAAGAAAAAAATTTCAGTTAAAGAATGTATACGATTGATTCATAATATTGGGGGAATAGCGGTACTTGCTCATCCTGGTACTTACCGGAAAGACCATCTTATTAGTGAATTTAAAGAATTAGGGTTGGATGGGATCGAAGTATACCATCCAGAACATCAATTTAGTGATATAAGAAAATATCAGGAAATATCAAAAAATTTAAATCTTTTTGTTACCGGAGGATCTGATTTTCATGGTTTACCTGAAGATAAGAGAGAATTCGGTCGAATGAAAATTCCTTATAACCTTCTTGAAATTTTAAGAAAAAGTTTTTTGAAAACTATTTGAGGATATAATGGTAGTAAAAAAAATAACCGATCGGTTAAAAAAGACCCGTGATCAATTGTCTTCTGTTTTTAAATCTATATTCAGTTTTCGCGGGGAAATCAACAGAGAACTTTATGAAGAGCTTGAAGAACTTCTTGTGCAAACAGATATGGGAGTTGAGACAGCACATAACCTTGTAAAAGATATTGAATCGCAGTTATCCAAAAAAGAAAAAAAAGATCCAAGATCTATTTATGATTCATTAAAAACTGAATTAAAGAACAATCTTTCACAAATAGAACCTAATTTAAATAAGGCTGACAAAGGTGTTCCCACAGTTCTCTTCGTTATAGGTGTTAATGGTTCGGGTAAGACGACTTCCGTAGCAAAACTTGCCAATATGTTTACAAATCAACGTAAAAAGGTAATACTTGCGGCATGCGATACTTTTAGAGGCGCCGCAATTGAACAACTTGATATCTGGGCAAATAAAACAGGTACTTACCTTGTAAAACACCAGCATAATTCAGATGCCGCCGCTGTTGCTTTTGATGCCGCTCAAGCTGCTGTAGCTCGAAAAGTGGATTTTTTAATCGTTGATACCGCAGGAAGATTACATACAAACAAAAATCTCATGGAAGAATTAAAGAAAATCAAAAGAACTCTGTCGAAAATTATTGATGGCGCTCCTCATGAGGTTTTGCTAACAGTTGATGCTACAACAGGGCAAAATGCTATTCAGCAAGCAAAAATATTTCACAGCGAATTAAATGTTACTGGTATCATATTAACAAAACTGGATGGAACAGCTAAGGGCGGTGTAGTAATAAGAATCCAGAACGAATTAAATATACCTGTAAAGTATATAGGTTTGGGTGAGGGTAGTGATGATTTAATTCCTTTCAACGCATCAGATTTTGTTGATGCATTATTCGAGAATTAAGTAGATTTTATGAATGATATTATAATTAATGAATTATTCATGAAAAAAGCAATTAATATCGCGCGAAAAGCTACGAGAGCTGTTATACCTAATCCAAAAGTCGGGGCGATAATTGTAAAAGATGGTAAAATAATCTCATCCGGCTATCATCAAAAAGCAGGGGATCCACATGCCGAAATTAATGCTTTAAAAAAAGCCGGTGTTGACGCAAAAGGGTCTACATTATATGTAACGCTCGAACCATGTTCCACTTTTGGGAAAACGCCTCCATGTGTTAATGAGGTAATTAAAGCAGGAATTGGAAAAGTAGTTATCGGTTCGTTGGATCCCAATCCATTAAATCATAAAAAAAGTATTGAAATTCTTAATAATAATGGAATTGAAGTAATAACAGGTATACTTCAGGATAAGTGTAACGAATTAATAGAAGATTTTCGTAAATATATAAATACAGGATTGCCCTTTGTAATAGCGAAAGTCGCGCAATCCGCAGATGGCAAAATTTCAACAGCGGACGGTGATTCCAAATGGATTTCAAACGAACAATCCCGAAAAAAAGTACAGATCATTCGCTCTAATGTCGACGCGATTATGGTTGGAGTGAATACGGTCATCAAGGATAACCCACATCTTACTTTACGTATAAAAAATAGTATATATCAACCCTGGCGAATTGTGATAGATCCCGATTTAATTATTCCCGATAATTCAAATGTTACAAATGATTCTTATCTTGAAAAAACAGTAATAATCACCAGAGATATCAATACAAAACAGGACAAATCATATAAACTTGCTGATAAGGGAATAAAGGTTTTGGGTATTGAATCGGAATCAGATAAATTTTCTTCAGAAAGTATTCTTTTGAGTATAGCAAAATTTCCCATATTGTCTATCCTTCTTGAAGGCGGGCATACTACGCTTGGACGTTTTCTGGATGATAAAGCCATAGACAAAATCCATTTATTTATCGCGCCAATTATAATCGGCGACAAATACGCGCCAAGTTCGTTTTGCGGTGATGGGGTTAAATTAATTAAAGATGCGATAAAACTGGATAAATCAACCTGGAAAAAATATAATAACGATATGCTGTTAACCGGTTATCCAATTTATAAATAGGTTTTAATATGTTTACTGGTATTATTAATAAAATATCAAAAATAAATAATATAATAAATAAAGGTTCTTATATAAAACTAATTATTCAATCTCCGTTTTTGTCTGACGAACTAAAAATGGGTGATAGTGTTTCTGTTAACGGTGTTTGTCTGACTATAACCGAATCTAATGGAGAAGTTATTTCATTTGATGTTCAAACAGAAACTCTAAATAAAACTTATTTCAGGGAATTAAGAATTGGGGATATAGTTAATCTGGAACTTGCTATGACATTAAATGGAAGGCTTGGAGGACATATTGTTCAAGGGCATGTAGATGAAGTCGGTTTTTTGGAAAACAACGAAAAATCCTCCGATGATTGGATACTGAGCATACGGGCAAGTGAATCTTTCTTAAACCATATTGTAAGAAAGGGTTCAGTAACTGTAGACGGAATAAGTTTAACTATTGTCGATATTACCGATAGATACTTTACCTCTCATATTGTGCCTCATACTCTTGAGAATACAAATCTCAAATATAAAAGAAAGAATGATAAAGTAAATTTGGAAGCCGATATTATTGGTAAATATGTATATAATTATTTATCACGCGTAAAAAATACCGATAATCAATCTCTTTTTAATAAATTAATGGAAGGTGGTTTTATTTGAAAGTTACATTACTGAAATACACTGATGAACCGGAAAAAGCAATCACCCTTGCCGCAAAAATCTGTTATTCCGACAAAAATCTTGAGCAGATAGCTGAATCCATAGATACCGAATCGGCATATAAGTTTGTACGAATGCTTAAATCCCTTGGGCATGAATCCGCTCTTGAGCATGTTTGTTTTACTTTCGGGACCGAAAATATTTCTCGAGCCGCGACTCATCAACTTGTACGCCATCGTATTGCATCGTATTCACAACAAAGCCAGAGATACGTATCAATGCAAAACGCCGAGTTTATTATCCCTGATTCAATTTCAAATAATCCCAAAGCAAAAAATATTTTTAATAACTGCATAGATACAATTAAGAAATCTTATAAAGACCTTATTGATCTACAAATACCGCCTGAAGATAGCCGGTATATACTTCCAAATGCCTGTGAATCAAATATAGTATTTACGATGAACGCTCGTGAACTATTGCATTTCTTTAGTTTAAGATGTTGCCAGCGAGCGCAGTGGGAAATAAGAGAACTATCTGATAAGATGCTAAATCTTGTAAAGGGTGTTGCGCCTGTTGTTTTTGAAAATGCCGGTCCGGAATGTGTACGGACTTTTTGCCCCGAAGGTAAAATGAGTTGCGGTAAATCCGCTGAAATGAAAGAAAAATATAAAAATCTAATTAGTTAGTTTTCTTCCTTTTTATAATCAAACTGTATATACCAGCAACAAAAAGCAATATTGATGACGGTTCGGGAACTGAGTTTATTTCGACTTCAATCTTTGATATTGAAACACTTGCTTTAGCTGATGAAGTATCATCACCAAAAAACAAAAAATTCTGTATATCGTATGGTTTATGTCCACCATCTAATGGGTTCACCCAGGATGAATAATTTTTCAAATTACCGGTCAGTTTTAATATATCGTCAAGATATAAGCTGTATGTGTCATTTAAAATTTGCAGGGTATAATCATTCATCGAATTCGTTATCATAGATACACCTTCTGCATGGGTAAATAGCGGATTATCCGATTGAGCCCATATCTCATTTGACCAGAACCCAAGTTCAATACCCATTAAATCACTTGTGATAACAATCACACTAAATCCCGCTCTATCGTTGTATGAATGTGATTCGGAATTCAATTGAGCCGAAAAGTTCAGAGAAAATCCTGAATATCTATCAAGGCTCACGTTAGTTAAAGAGGGATGAATATATCCCGTTGTCCCGGTAGGATCCTGGTTAAAGTATCCTGCCATAATATTTCCGTATGCCATTGTATTAAGTGTAGTTACTCCGCCTGTGGCATTCTGTGACGCAAATGATCCGAGAACGGGATCCGCAACATAAAGCCAGCCTTGATTTGAAGGTGTTTCCGTGCCACCGTTTAAAGATCCATCGTATAAAACTATACTTTCTGCATCAGCTATATGAGAATATAAAAGAATTGATAAACATGCCAGTATGATAATTTTTCGCATTGTACTCCTCCGGAAGTCAATATGCTATATTTTATTTTATGTTGTTACACATAATTATATCATATTATCAAGGCAATATCAAATTTCGTAGTTATTTATTGTTAATAAAATAAACTCTTTTAGTCATCGATAAAAAGCGAAAGGTTCATGATATGAAAAAAGCGTTTATCTCGGTACACTGTGAAGTTTCTATCGAAAAATTTCCAAGCGAAGCAGGAAGTAAAATAATATCTGTTTTTTTTAGAAACAAACTTTCTTCGTAATTCGTTCCATATTTAAAATTGGCATACCCATCAAGAATAATAAGTATCTTATATGATTTTCCATCACACATTGAAGAAAATCTATTTCTGGTTTTTAACAAATCTATTTTAAAATATGATGAATCAAGTATGGTTGAATATCCTTCTTTAAAATCCGATACTCGCTGAAATAATTTCGATGGTAGCTCGGTTTTTATTGCGTTTATAGCTTTATCGAAATGTAATTCCCGTTGATTTCCGGATTCATCAATACGATCCCAATCATAAAATCGATATGTTATATCTGAGTTTTCTTGTATTTCAAGTAAAACCGTACCTTTTAGTAAAGCATGAACTTGACCAGCAGGTATGAAGATAAGATCGCCTTTTTGGATATCAATAAATTTAAATAGATCTAAATTTTTACCGATTTGTCTCTGATCTGTGATATTTTTTATGGCAGGATCACATCCGCATAATATTTTTGGATTATCTTGAGTATCAAAAATATACCAGAATTCTGTTTTTCCAGGATCATTTTCATTAAATTTCAATGCCATTGCATCATCAGGATGTACTTGAACCGATAAATTTTCTGCCGCATCAATATATTTTATTAAAAGTGGAAATCTGGCGAAAGAATCCAATTTTTTATCGGTTCCAATAAGATCGTCTTTTAACTCACAAATGATTTTTCGAAATGATTTATTCGCGTAATATCCGTTACTTACAATAGATATGCTATCAGGCCTGTCAACCAGCTCCCAGATTTCGCCGATTTTTTGATTTTCTGGTAAATCTTTTCCAATTTCTCTCAATTTTCTACCACCCCAGACCTTTTCTTTAAATATAGGGAAAAATTTTAGCGGATATATTCTTTTATTCATTTTTTACCCCCTGTAAGTAAAAGATTTCGCATATCATCGGGTAGTTTAGCTCTAAATGTCATTTTTTCATTAGTTATTGGATGCAATATTGTAAGCGAGAAAGCATGTAGCATTTGCCGTGATACTTTATCTGATAATTCCCTGTTGTTTTTTGATGAACCATATTCAGTATCGCCGATAATCGGATGGCCTAAATGTGCTAAATGAACGCGTATTTGATGCGTTCTTCCTGTTTTAATCTGAATTTTTAAAAGAGAAAATATTTCGTATTCTTTTATAACTTGAAAAGTTGTTATAGCATCACGCCCTTTTTTTGAATACACTGACATCTTCTTCCTATGAACAGGATGGCGCCCAATTGGCATCTCAATATATCCCGGAGTCTTTGGTGAGATTTTTCCGCAGACGATGCCGAAATATATTTTTTCCGTTTCTCGCTGTGAAAATTGGCAAATTAATCGTTGATGAGCCTTATCATTTTTCGCGGCAATCATTACACCGCTTGTATCTTTATCAAGCCTATGTACAATTCCAGGCCTCAAAAAACCATTAATGCTTGATAAGTTTTTACAGTGATATAATAAAGCATTAACGAGTGTGTTCTCATAATGACCAGGTGCCGGATGAACAACCATACCGGCTGGTTTATTGACTACTACAATATCATCATCTTCGTATAAGATTTCGATATCAATAGGGGAGGGAGATAGATCAATAGATTTTGGTTTGGGAATTACAAGAGTTATTTTGTCATTCTTTTTAACATGATAGCTCGGTTTTATATTATTTGAATTAACAGTAACCTGCTTGTCATCAATTAATTTTTTAATTAAAGAGCGTGATAATTCAGGAAATTTTGTTGCGATATAATTATCTATCCTTTCCGAAGTAGAATCTTCAATAATAAAATCTATCTTTTTATCTATTTGCATGCATTTAAAATTGTTAAATGGTTTTTATTACTTTCTTTCGGCAGAATTTATAAATTGCTATACCTGTAATAAAAAGAATAATTGAAATTATTTGAGATAAAGTAAGTGATAGAGGATAAATAAGTGGATTATCGCCTCTGAGAAATTCAATGAAAAACCTTCCTACAGAATATATAATTAAATAAGTTGAAAGTACTTGACCGTTGAATTTGTACTTTTTAAAAACAAGAACAAGAATTATAAATATAATAAAATCCATTATCGATGAAATTAGTTGCGTGGGAATAACAGGTAGTGAAAATAAATCATTTTCCGATATGAATCCATGATGTAAATGATCAAGATATGCCGGCGCTCCTATTATTTCTTCATGAAAATACCCCTTTGGGTTTTCTATGATTTGAATTACTTTCGGGAATTTTACGGTGCATAAGCTATATTTGGGATTATATACAATTCTCCCGTAACAACAACCATTTAAAAAGCAACCGATTCTACCTATGGCTTGTCCCAAAACCACTGACGGCGCAAGCAGATCAAGATATTTAAAAATATTTAGTTTTTTTAGTTTAAGAAACATAAGCGCGGTTCCTAATCCCAAAATCAAACCGCCATAAAATATTAACCCACCTTCTTGCAGATAAAATATCTCGATTGGATTATTCAGATAATATTTGATATTGGATATAATATAAAACAATCTGGCGCCAAATATAGATGAAATCATCACATAAAGACAAAGGTCAACAATATTTTGAGGATCCTCTTTAAATTTTTTTGCGTATTTTGAAGCGATATAAATCCCTATTATGAAAGCCAGAGCTATCATAACTCCATAAGAATATATATTTATCGAACCAAAGTGGAATAAGCGATAATTCATTAATTAACCTTGTTGTTCTTTCATTAAAATAAGTGTAATCAGTCCTACACCAAGACAGATAGAAGAGTCGGCAACGTTAAATGCCGGCCAATGGTATTTATAAAGATAGAAATCCAGAAAATCAATAACATAACCGAAGCTCATCCGGTCAATAAGATTGCCTATAGCTCCACCCAAAATAAGCCCCAGCAATACCTGCACAGTTGAGTTTTTGCGAGCATATTTAATGTAAACAAACAGTATTGCGATTGTTGTTATGACCGAAAAAGCAAAAAAAAGTTGCTGGTGATGTGGAAACAGCCCGAACGCTGCTCCTGGATTATGCACTAATGTCAGATTAAAAAAACCATCGATTATTTTAATATTATCGTGCAATTGTAATTTTTCAGACATTATCCATTTGGACAACTGATCTATAATAACCACAGTCACAGATACAATGAATAACCACATTCACCTTTTTCTCCTGCGTTCTTCTTTGCTTTTGCATTCGATACACAAGCGGGCGAATGGAAGCGCCTCCAATCGATTAAACCCAATTTCTTTTGAACAGGCTTCGCATTCATTATACTGACCGGAATCTATCCTTTCTAATGCAGCATCAATTTCATACAGAATCTCCTGTTCATTCGCAACGAGATCAAAGGTAAATTCCCTGTCGAAGTTATCTGTTCCCTGATCAGCAATATGCAAGGAATAACCGGATAAATCACCAGTAGAATCGCGATGTGATTCATTAAGCGCAGCACCTTGTAAATGTTGGAGATCATTAATGATCCTGTCTTTCTGTTCCAAAAGTTTGTCTTTAAAATATTTGATTTGTTCCGGTGTTAGTGGCATATTTTCCTCCGGCATGATAATTTATAAATAAGTTATTGCTTCTATACAACGTTTACACAATCCCGGGTAATTATCGTCAATGTTTATATCCGTTACATAATTCCAACATCTAACACATTTTTCGCCATCTGATTTTCCAGCGAATATTTTTAATCCGGGAATACTTTCGGTCTCCGTAAAATTAGAATCTATTGAATCAGTTATTTCAACCTGAGAAACAATAAACGACATTTTTAAAATATCCAGGTTATCTTTTAAAAATAACTTATATTCATTTGAATCAGAATACAATATAACTTTTGCTTCAAGAGAAGTACCTATTACTTTATTCTTCCTTAGATTTTCAAGAACTTTCTGAGTTTCAGTTCTTAATTTAAAAATTTCCATCCACTTTTCTTCCAATTGTGGATCAATAAAATTTTTATCAAATTCCGACCAATCGGTTAAATGAATATTTTGATCACTTTTTCCACCCGAAAGTTTTGCAAAATAAGACCAGACTTCATCTGTTGTAAAAACCAGTATCGGCGCAAGCATAGAAACTAACGATTCAGTGATTTTATAAATAACTGTTTGTGATGATCTTCTTACTGGATCGTTTGAATTTAAAATATACATTCTGTCTTTCAAAACATCAAGATAAAAAGAGCTCATATCCAAAGTACAAAATTGATAAATGGAATGAAATATTTTATAAAATTCAAAATTATCATAATATCCGGTTACTTTTAAACCTAAATTTGTCAATCTGCTTAAAGCCCATTTATCGATCTCATCAAGTTGTTCAATTGCAACAGAATTAGTTTCAGGGTTAAAATCAAATAAATTTCCAAGGAGATACTTGAATGTATTTCTTATCCTGCGATATGCATCCGATAATTGAGTCAGGATAGGTTTTGAAATCCTTATGTCACCTGTGTAATCGACTGAAGATACCCATAACCTCAACATATCAGCACCATATTCTTTTATGACTTCTTGAGGAGATATTACATTCCCAAGTGATTTCGACATTTTTTTGCCTTCACCATCAACAACGAAACCGTGAGTCAACACAGTTTTAAAAGGACTGTTTCCACAGTAACCGATAGCAGTCAATAATGAAGATTGAAACCACCCACGATGCTGATCACTTCCCTCAAGATATAAATCCGCAGGGTATCTGAGTTCATCCCGCAATGCTAAAACAGCCTGATGGCTTACACCGGAATCAAACCAAACATCTATAATATCTGTTTCTTTATCGAATTCAATACATCCGCATTTAGGGCATTTTTGTTTTCCAACAAGTTCTTCGGGTGTATAGGCAAACCAGGCATCAGCGCTCTCTTTTAAAAACGCCGACTCAATTTTTTGTATTGTTTCTTCCGTTAATAAATCAGTTCTGCAATTTTTACAATATAAAACAGGGATTGGAACACCCCAATAGCGTTGTCTTGACAAACACCAATCTGGCCTGTTTTCAACCATGCTGGTTATTCTATTTTTACCTACTTCCGGAATCCAGTTCACTTTATTAATATTATCAATCGCGTTTTGCCGCATATTATGTTTATCTACGTTTATAAACCATTGTTCAGTTGAGCGAAATATAATAGGTTCTTTACATCTCCAGCAATGAGGATATGAATGCTCTATTTCTTCAGAATAGAGAAGCGCTTTAATATCATCCAGATATTTTATAATCTCAGAGTTGGCGGAGAATACATTTTTTCCGCCAAAAATAGGGAGATCATCGAAAAATTTACCTTGATTATTAACAGGTGAATAAATATCCAATCCATATTTTAATCCGACTTCATAATCTTCCTGCCCATGACCGGGAGCAATATGAACACAACCTGTTCCTTGTTCAAGTGTCACATGATCGCTAAGAATAACAGGAGATTCCCGATCTATAAAAGGATGAACAGCTACAATTCCGACAAGATCCGTGCCTTTCAATATTTTTTCTTCTTTAGCGTTTTTTATATCAAGTTTCTGAATAAAATTGTCTATTAATTCTTTAGCGATTATAAAGCATCCTTTTTCAGTATTTAATAAAGAATACTCAAACTCTTCTTTCACGGCTATTGCAAGGTTTGCCGGAAGAGTCCATGGTGTAGTTGTCCATATTACCATTGCTGTATTATCAAAACCATATGTGATACGTGAAGGATCATTTTTTATATTGAATTTTACGTATACCGAAGGGCTTTTATGATTATCATACTCAACTTCAGCTTCAGCCAAAGCTGTTTCACAAGTAGCACACCAGTGAATAGGTTTCAATCCTTTATAAATATATCCATTTAAATATAATTCACCAAATATTTTCGCGATTTTCGCTTCATAAGAATGTGCAATAGTTAAATAAGGATCATCCCAATTACCAAAGATTCCAAGACGTTTAAATTCATCACATTGAATTTTCACAAATTTTTCAGCGTATTTTCGTGCTTTTTTGCGAAACGTTAATTGATCTATCTGATGTTTAGTAATACCCAATTCTTTAAAAAGTTGATGCTCCACCGGCAACCCATGACAATCCCAACCCGGAACATATGGCGAACTATACCCACACATTGTTTTGTACTTAACAACAATATCTTTTAATATTTTGTTTAAAGCATGACCGATATGAATATGCCCGTTTGCATAAGGAGGTCCGTCATGAAGTATGTATTGTTCTTGATTTTTACGATTCTCAAAGACAGATACATTAATTCCTTGTTTATCCCAATTATTTAAAATTATAGGTTCTTTTTGAGCAAGATCCGCCTTCATCGGGAAATCGGTAAAAGGTAGATTTAATGTTTTTTTATAATCGGTACTCATAAAATTACTGTATCCCATCAAAAATTTATACCCAATTTAATAAACGAAGAATATTACCAGATAAGCATCTTAACGTCAATAGAGTATTTTAAAAAAAGATATTATTATAGAGTAATTATTGAGCTTAATTAATATATCTACTGATTTTACAAATAGCTTGCATTAGATTACCGGTTAATGTATTTTCATTCGTGATAATTAGTCAATGTATTAATATAAGAAAGTTGGTCTATGAATGAGAAAAATATCTTTTCATTAAATAATATTTTATTGATTGTAGCAATCCTTGCAGGTTTATTTCTGTTTTGTTATAGAATTGGCGATCATAATTTATGGATCGATGAGGCATTTAGCCTCCGTATGGCTAATAAATCATTTGCTGATTTAATAGCTTCTGTCGCAGCGCAGGATCCACACCCTCCATTATATTATTTGATTTTGAAATATTGGGGCGCAATTTTTGGAATAAGTATAGAATCCGGCGTTTATTTATCGATATTTTTCGGATTTTTGGCTGGTATTGCAGGATGCTATCTTTATAAACTTATGTTTAATAAACATCCATGGATAGCCGCTGTTTTAATTTTTTGTTCTCCTTTCTATATTATGTATACACGTATGATAAGGTATTACTCTTTAGCATCATTTCTCACTGTTGTACTTTTAATAATTTTTCTAAAATTTCTAAATTCCAATAATAAGAAATGGGTATATCTTCTTGCTTTAATTCATGTGATTATGATTTACTGTGATTACCCGGCATCTACAATTTTTCTCGGTGAATTTATTACATTATGCTTGTTTTATCGAAAATATAGAGACAAAATGCTGAAACTTCTGGTTGTTTTTACAATAACTATCATAGCGTTTATACCATGGGCTCAAAAACTGTTTTACCATTTAACGGAATTATCTAAATTACCAAGCGCGGACCCTTTGTCAGGGGATATAAAAGGAATTTTATTAAGAACTCTTTTTACAATATATGATTTTTCATTTGGGGAATGTATTTACCCCTGGAATTATTTTATAATTGTTCCGCTGAGCATAATTTTTATTATTTCCACAATTGTATTTTTTTATAATCTGAAAAAATATCCTCATAATGTTAAAGACAATATATTAATAACGATAACCGCTGTTTTCGTTTCTTTTTTAACAGGAATTTTGATGGCTAATTTTCTTGTGAGCAAACAGAGCTTTGTCTATATGCCGGCAAGATTAATGTTCTGTTTTATACCTTTTATTTTAGTTATTGCCAACGGTATCAGTTTTATGGATAAACAAAAATATATTATTTCTATTGTTATAGTTATCCTTTACTCTTTTGTTGTTGGAAATTTTTATAATCAAACTAATTATATAAATCCTCTTTATGCGATAAATTGGGGAAACGCATTCAATCGCGTGAATGAATTATTTGAGCCCGGCGATATTGTGATCTCAGATGAATCGGAAGTAACCGATTATTACGCAAATATATTCTTGAAAAATGCTATTTATTTTGGAGATGAGAGAACACTAAGAAAATATTTATTGGAAAACCCAAACAAATCATACACACAAAGAATCTTTTTACTGCTTACTGAAAGGGATAGTACAAATTACGCTTATTTTTCAACCGATTTTATTATGAAACTTTTGTCACAATCCGAAATTTTATTCACTCGCGAATACGCAAAAACAAATGAAAAATATTATAATATAAAAAAACAATTTTTTAAAAAATCATATAAATATAAGATGAAATTATATTTATTGAAAATAAATTCGGATTTATTACGAAATTATTTTTTGAAATAGTTTATTTGTTCTGTATTATATCGGAATCAGGAGAAAGAACAGTCAGCGGAGCGAGTTTTGTACCTTCTTTTACTTTAGTCGGTTCGGATATGATATCTTTAAGCGATACTTCTCCTATAATTGTTGCGCCACCTGATCCCACAACTGCGCCTTTTTTAGCGGCAACAATTTTGCCATATGTTTCATCTTTAAATACTATAGCCTCATAAGTTGAAATTGTTATTTCCGAAGTTTTCTTCCATGTTCCTGCCGGAGCTCCGTGTTTTAAGCAGAGATGATTTAAGAAATCTTCTTTATTTGGAAGTTGTTCCCATACTTGAGGCAAAAATGTTGATGATCCATAAGGAGTTTCGATGATAACACCATCTTTTAGTGGATGTAATTTTTTTAATAAATCATCTGCTGATGAAACTTCAAGTTTTTTCGGCAATGTCAGAATACTTATTTCGACATTAATATCTTTTAATTCACCGTAAGTTACCGCAGGGAAGCGCGGATCGGATACTGCCGCGGCAACAGCCCTGTTTATTACTCCTTCGTATATGCTTTCTACCGGTATTAGATAACCGATACAACCTCTAAGCCCTGTGCCTCTCTTATTTAATGTAACAAAACACCCTCTTTTTTCTTTAAGTTTATTGGGAATTGTAGATTGGTCTATCTGCGGTGTACTCCTGCTTGTTATATAATAATATAGCGTTGCTCTTGCGAGATTAAGCAAAAAAACTTCTTCGTTTGGTGTATATTTTTCCTGAGACATTTGCAATTCCTCTCCGATTAAGTTGTTACAAAATAAAATTGATATAAAAATAATATAAACAAAATAAAATGATATTTTCAAATTATTGCCTCCTTCGATTATATACTATTTATAAATATAGTAAGAAATATTTAAATATTTGCAAATATAAATGTAAAAATATTTTTAAAGTTTGTTTAACCATTTACCGGTTAATCTAATCTAATTAATAATTGTTACAACTCATGAAACAGGAGGTAATAATGGCAATTAAAAGTATAATGCGAAATAAAGTTGTGATAGTTGGATCAGGGAATGTAGGGGCGACAACAGCTTATACTCTTATGATCTCCGGCAGGGCCACCGAGATTGTATTGATTGATATCAATAAAGAAAAAACTGAAGGCGAAGTAATGGATTTAAATCATGGGATGGCATTTACAGATCCCGCAACAATCTATGCAGGCGACTATAATGATTGCAAAG
This sequence comes from uncultured bacterium, assembly GCA_964451165.1. GTDB lineage: Bacteria > Auribacterota > Auribacteria > Auribacterales > Auribacteraceae > CAYVGJ01. Next base: position 58,604 of record CAYVGJ010000006.1, on the reverse strand, counting down.
ATGCCGATATTATTATAATTACCGCAGGAGCCAACCAAAAACCGGGTGAAACAAGATTAGATCTCGTATACAAAAATACTGAGATATTTAAAGAAATAATTGGAAACATTATTTCCGTTGAAAAAAACGCCGTATTGCTTGTGGTAACAAACCCTGTGGATATATTGACCTACGTTTCGCTTAAAGTCTCCGGGTTATCTCAAAATCAAGTAATTGGGTCAGGTACAGTGTTAGATACGGCGAGATTTAAATATTCGATCAGCAGTCATTGTGGTATCGATCCGCGAAATATTCACGGTTATATTATCGGCGAACATGGTGATACGGAAGTTGCTGTATGGAGCAGGTTAACAATAGGAGGGAACAATATAGAGAGTTTTTGCGAATTATGTGATCATAAATGCGGTAAAGAAACAAAAAAGATGATTTTTCAGGATGTAAAGAACGCCGCATATGAGATAATAAATCGAAAAGGTGCTACTTATTACGCGGTTTCGTTAGGAGTATTGCGAATCGTTGAAGCTATTCTAAGAAATGAATCCAGCATTTTAACCATATCTTCTTATTTGGATGGTTACTTAGGTATAGATGATGTATGCCTTAGTGTACCGACTATCGTTAGCAGAAAGGGTAGAGCGCGCATTATACCATTAACATTAAATAACGATGAGTTTGCAGCATTTAAAGAGTCAGCGGAACAGATAAAAAATATTATTTCGAAGTTAAATATTTAGAAAAAAAAGGCGCCAACGAATATTGGCGCCTTTTTTTTTATAATTATTCTTATAATTCTTCTGTGGTTTTCTTGAGTTCTCTTGATATTTCGTATAGCTCTTTAGTAGACAACATTTTCATAAATATCATCCCATGAGAAGCTCTTAAACGTGGATCTTCATTCTGGTGAAAGAAATTATCTCCAAGAAGATCTTTTATCATTATATGTTCGGTAGATTGAATTTTTCTTGCCAATCCTGAGAATGGGCCGTCAAAAGCATAAGATGGGAAAGATGCGTCTTTCTGAGAAACAAATGAATTCAAGAACGCATCTTCAAGAGCAACCAATCTCGATATCGATACCGGTACAAATAAATTACCTTCACATGGATGGAATTTAAACCAGATGTTTCTATATCCAATCACCTTTATATCTTTTCTGCCGGTTTCTGTTTCGTATATTTGGAGAGCATGCGATATTGCCTGCAAACACTTGTAATGTGTATCCGGTCCGCTTCCTTCCGGATCAAGAGCAAGAGTAACCACATCTGGTTTAATCTCATGAAATAATTTAAGCAATGGTTTAACATCTCTTTCGATAGTGGGTTCCTCAGTGAAAATATCGCCTTTATAGAAACCTAACCTCAGATGTTTTACTGAACAATTATTGAATCCGAAATATGCCCAGTGAACATCAGCTTCCCACTCACGTATCATTCCTTTGAATTTCTGGATATATGGAAGATCTTTTTTACCGGGATATTGTGTTTCGAAATAATTGATAAGTTCCTGGGTTCTTTCTTTTATATTTTCGATATTATCATCTTCAAGGACAATCATCGCGTTTCTGAGCATTCTTCTGGATTGAGCATCTTCCATTGTGATGATCCGTTTTCTCGCTACGCCATCAAGATACATAATTGTTTCGGTGTTTTTCGCTATGTTATTGTTAGCCTCAAAGTAATCTGTTTCAAGAAGATGATTGAATTTTCCTTCTTCAAGATATGTTAACATTGTCTGAAGAAGTTTACAGACATATAAATTGGTAACAGCATTAAATCCGGATGTCAGATAAGCGAAATAATGTTTATTCGTCGGTGTTAATATCTGGTCCTGAATATATGAAAGGTATCCGAGTTCTATATCATCATGATGTGGAGCGGTATGTAAAAATGTTTTATTTTCAAGACCTTTCAAACCTTCAGTTATACTGGTTCTTATATGGTTGATTGTTTTTTCTTTATATTCATGCCATGGTTGAGTTATTTTTTTAAGAAAAATTTGACCAAACCTGTCACCATGAAAATCTTTTTCAGAAAGTGAATCTATGGTTTTATTTGTATTGAAAGAAACATTCATTACCGCGCGATATGCTCTTTCATCAGAAAGCTCTTTCATATTTTCAAGATCAACAAGAGCGCGTTCGTCAAGACAAGCCGCGGCACCACGAGTTAAATAAAACCTTGCTCTCGGTAAATGTTGTAAAACTGAAGCTGGATATATATTGCTTGCCGCTGTTTGAATCGATTCAGCAACGATTCCGCTTTTTGCTTCTCCCGCGGCAATAATAATCGCGGTAGCATTTGGGTTAAATGTAATGGTATTCAAACCGATTGTTATAACCAATCTTCCTCTCGAAATCTCTATTCCGCCAAGATCTGACGCCGCGGCCGCTTCAGTTTCGTAATTAGTCGGAGTCAATCTTGTTGTGCTGAAATGATCCGATCCTCTCACGTTAAATCCGATATGTCCGTCAGGCCCTATACCACCGAGGAAAAACCCTATACCACCGAGAGACCTGATTTTTTCTTCGTATTCTGAACAGTATTGATCCGCTAACGAAATCGCCGTTTGCTGGAGTTTTTCCAGATAATTTTTCGGTTTTCTATATCTTAATGATAAATCGACATTTTTATTTTTAAATAGTTCAAGAACATTTTGTTCCGGCAATGATCCTATCTCGGAACAATCCAGTAGCATCGCTTTTGCCGGATCTAATCCGAAACCTTTTAAATAATATTTGTTCACATAATAATAAAAACTATTATGCTGAAGAGGGCTCATCGGATAAAACTCGTCTATTTGAACAAAATAAAGGCTTTTCATATCCGGTTTTATGGATAAATCAATACCGCTTTGCTCAAGATCCTGGGCAACATCTTTTTTTGTCCAGTTCTGGAGATAATACTGAACCCATTTAATAAAATGTTCTGGTGTTTTTCCTGTAGGCAAAGAAATAACTCCGCCTTGATTGTTCTGAACCCACTCAATAAATCTAAGGGAATTCAGTTTTCCCAATTTCGGAAAGTTATCAACTATAATTACAGGTATTTTTTCAGTAGGAGGATAAATCAGCTCATATGGTGTTTGAGAAAGAGCTATCGCTTCAACCTTGCTCAAATTAAAATTCTTATATTTTTTCATCAACTCTTGAACTCTGTCATCATTTTTATTTTTTGACACAGAGGGACTTTTTAAAGGTTCTTTTTTTTCTTTAATGTTTTCAGAATCCATTTTACACTCCAATATTGTTAAGTTAAGAACAACATATTCATTTTTGAAAAGGTAAATATTATAGATTAAATATTTAAAAAAGTAAATAATATTTTATTTAAATATACATTTCCATCCAATTATTACCATATTCAATATCTACTATAACGGGAACATTGAGTTTAATTGCGGTTTCCATCTCACTTTTTATAATGGGAGTTACTGAGTCGATTTCATCAACGGGGACTTCAAATAGAAGTTCATCGTGAATTTGAAGTATCATTTTCGTCTTGAATTTATTTTCTTTCAACTTTCTATGGATATTTATCATAGCGAGTTTTATCATATCAGCGGATGATCCCTGAATAGGTGTATTTACCGCTATATGTTCGGCATTAACTTTTACTCCTGCGTTTTCACTATGGATTTCCGGAATGTCTCTTTTCCGGTTTAATATAGTAGTTACGTATCCTTGTCGTCTTGCTTTATCAAGTGTTTCATCAATGTATAATTTTATTCCGGGATATTTTTTAAAATACGAATCAATAAACTCTCTTGCTTCTTTCTGAGTTATGCCTGTTTCATTGGCGAGTTTCGTTTGTCCCATACCATAGATAATTCCAAAATTTATTGCTTTAGCCCGTGATCGATACTGTGAAGTAATCTCATTGAGCGGTACATTAAAAATCAGGGAAGCAGTTTTTGCATGTATATCAAGCCCGGATCTAAATGATTCAATAAGTGTTTGATCATTAGATAAATGCGCAAGAATCCTAAGTTCGATTTGCGAATAATCCGCAGATAATAGTTTATATGCTTTTGAAGGCGCGATAAACGCTTTTCTGATTTGTTTTCCAATTTCTGTTCTCACAGGTATATTCTGTAAATTCGGGTCACTGCTCGATAACCTTCCTGTTGCGGTAACAGTTTGATTAAACGATGTATGCAATCTTCCGGTTTTTTTATTTATAAGTTTGGGAAGCGAATCTATATAGGTTGATTTAAGTTTCATAAACTGACGGTATTCTAAAATTTTCTTTGGGAATGGATGCCCTTCCAATGATTCAAGAACCTGACTATCTGTTCGGTACCCGATTTTTGTCTTTTTTAGATTGGTGATTCCAATTTCCTTATGTATTTTAAGTTTTTCAAACAAAATTATTCCAAGCTGTTGAGGTGAATTAATATTGAATTCTTCTCCGGCCATAAGATATATTTCTTTTTCGAGCTCTTTGAGTTTTGTGTCCAGAATTCCAGACATATTATTCAGATGATCGGTATCGATTTTTACTCCCGTTGATTCCATTTCTTTTAAAACTTCGACAAGAGGCATCTCAAGATTATGGAAAAGGTTTGATAAATCAGCTGATTCAAGCTGTGGTAACAGAAGATTATTTAATCTGTAAGTAATATCAGCGTCCTCACATGAATACTCACATACCTTATCAACCGCTACATCCTCCATATTTATTTGATCTTTGCCTTTCCCGATAAGATCTGATGTGGGTATTTTTTTGAAATTCAGATAAAACATGCTTACAATATCGAGGTTATGTTGGCGAGCGGTAGGGCGCAACAGATATGACGCGATCATTGTATCGCTGTATACACCCTGCAAATTAATACCGTAATTATCGAGAACCATAATGTCATATTTGATATTGTGACCAACTTTTTTTATTTTTGGATTTTCAAAAATTGGTTTCAATTTTTGAAGTACTTCCTCAAAAGAAGAACTTTTTTTTATCGCGAATAAATCGTCTTGAAAATCAATTGATTCTGTGGGTGATTCTATTATAGAAGGGATATAATAAGCATCTCGTTCATTAAACGAAAACGATATGCCTACAAGTTTAGCGCCGATAGGAGAAAGACTGTCGGTTTCGGTATCAAAGACAAAACATGTTTGTTTTTTCAACAGTTCATAAAAAGATTCGAACTCATCAAAAGTTTTTACACATTTATAATTTACTTCACCGGCAGGTTGAGTTAAATCAAGATCTTTTAAAAATTTAAAAAACTCAAATTCCTGATAAAACAATCCAAGCTGTTGCTTATCCGGACCATCATATTTTAGTTCCTCAATATCAATTTCCCGAAACGAATTTATATCTATTGTAGCCAGATCTTTTGAAAGAAAAGCGTTCTCTTTGTTTTGCAGAAGTTTTTCTTTCAGTTTGTCGGGTTTTACCTCATCTATTCTATTGTATATATCTTCTATTGATTTGAAATCCTGCAACAATTTCAAAGCTGTTTTCGGCCCTACCTGTGCTACACCCGGGATATTATCCGAAGAATCACCCATAAGACCGAGCATATCAATTATTTGCTCAGGATAAACGCCAAACTTGTTCTTAACACCTTCGCGATCATAAACTTCCATCTCACCTGAAGTCGATTTCATATCGTATATTTTTATTTTATCATCTATTATCTGCATAAAATCTTTATCGCCGGTTACAATATAAACTTCAAAATCTTCTTTTGATGCTTTTGTAGCTATGGAGCCAATAATATCATCTGCCTCAATACCATCTTTTTCAATCGATTTAATATTGAATGCCTGAATAAGTCTTTTTATAGACGGCAATTGGTTTCTCATTTCATCAGGCATTTTTTGCCTTGTCGCTTTATAAGCGGGAAATTTTTGATGCCGGAATGTCGGCGCGCCGGTATCAAAAGCCACCATTAAATAATCGGGATTCTGCTGGTTTATAACTGTCCTTAATGTATTTGCAAAACCGAAAACAGCGCTGTTATTTTCTCCTTTTGAATTTATTAGAGGATTCCTTATAAAAGCGAAATACGAGCGGTAGGCAAGTGCCGAACCGTCAATAAGGAAAAGCCTTTTTTTCATTTTATACTCCTTAAAAAAAATTTTTTGATTGCTTTTTTTCTAATAATTACTCTAAATCCGATCCGCTCTTTTCCCGATTATATAATAGTTGGATGGTATAATTGTTGCTTTATTATACCCCACAGAGAAAAGGGGGAGATCATGAAAGTTGATATAAGCTTCGCCAAATTAGTCCAGTTAAGGTATGAAAACCCGATATTGTATTTTATCAGTGTGTTTTTGATTAGAATTAAACTCGATATAGTCGTGAGCAGGTGGCTTCACCATTAAGATGATGTAATTTCTATCATTTTTCTTAACGCGATTCCAGCGTATTCCTTTATATCTCCCGTAATTGCAACTATATTATACATTCCAATATTATCAATGGTTTTTTTAAGGTTATTCAGGTTAATTTTATACATATTTGGGCACATCGATCTTGCTACGTCTATAATATTCTTATCCGGAAATTCTCTCGATAATCGATCAATCATATTAACTTCGGTAGCTATAGCTATTGTTGAGCCCACCGGAGCGTTCTGAGCGAATTTATATATGAATGATGTTGAGCCGTTATAATCGACAATATCAACTACTTCCTGCCTGCATTCTGGATGAACGATTATGGTTGCCTCCGGATATTTTTTTCGTATGTTATTTATGTGTTCAACAGTAAAAAAAGTATGTACATGGCAGTAACCGTTCCATAATATTAATTTGGAATTTCTAAGCTGATCAACTCTATTGATAACTTGATTTATATCATTATCCAATAAAAATATATCATTACCGGTAAGGCCTAATTTTTTTGCTGTGTTTCGACCAAGATGCTCATCCGGTAAAAACATTACCTTATCACCATGATCAAACGCCCATCGCAATATTTTTTCCGCATTCGATGATGTGCATACAGCACCGCCATTTTTTCCGCAAAATGCTTTTATCTCAGCGGTTGAATTCATATATGTTACAGGAATTATACATGAATCAGGCATATTTTTCCTCAATATTTCCCAGGCAATTTTAACATCGGAATAATCAGCCATATCTGCCATCGGACACCCTGCGTCCATAGCTGGAATTTGCACAATCTGGTTTGCCTTTGATAGGATTGAAGCGCTCTCTGCCATAAAATGGACTCCGCAAAAAATAATATATTTCGCGTCCGGTAAATTAGACGCGATTTTTGATAGTTCAAAAGAGTCTCCGCAATAATCGGAAACCTCGATTATTTCCTTTCTCTGATAATAATGACCCAATATAACCATTTCGCGATTATATGAGTTTTTTAATTTTTTAATTTCATTAATTGTATTGATATCATTATTCATTGCCTAATCCCTTTAGTGTGATGATAAACATTTTTATAAATCCGGCTATACGAATTGAACAAAAGTATAAGATTTATCACCAAATTTAGGAAGTTTTAATTTTTTCAGTAATATAAATTTAAAATTTCGATCGAACAGAATAAATATTTGCTTGACATAAAAAACAATATGGATTTATATATAAGAAAATTTTGTGTTATATGTGATTTAGTGGGCGATTAGCTCAGCTGGTTAGAGTACTTGCTCGACACGCAAGGGGTCACTGGTTCAATTCCAGTATCGCCCACCATATTAAATTTATTATAAGGATAAAAAAAATTAAAATATCTGTCTTAATGCCCAATAGTTAAATGAAAACGCCGCTTTTTTCATTTTTTTAAATAGCTATTGGGATTTTTTTTTAAGGAGGCATAAATGGATCTTGATATTCTTAGACATAGCGCTTCACATATAATGGCTCAGGCTGTACTTGAACTTTTTCCCGGAACAAAGGTAGCTATAGGGCCATCAACAAAAGAAGGGTTTTATTATGATTTCGATCTTGACCATAATTTTACCCCGGAAGACCTTGTTGAAATAGAGAAAAAAATGCAGGAAATCATTGATAAGGATTATAAGTTTGAGAAAATAACAGTATCAAAAAACGAAGCGATAGAATTTTTTAAAAATAAAGATCAGAATTATAAAGTTGAGATTCTTCAGGAAATAGAAGATGAATCGGTATCTATCTATCGTCACGATAATTTTGAGGATTTGTGCAGAGGCCCGCATATTGAATCGACAGGTCAATTAAAAGCATTTAAATTACTTAGCGTAGCAGGAGCATATTGGAGAGGTGATGAGAAAAACAAAATGCTTCAAAGAATATATGGGACAGCATTCAATTCCCGCAAAGAGCTTGATGATTACTTAAACCTTCTTGAAGAGGCGAAAAAGAGAGACCACCGCAAATTGGGGACGGAACTCGATCTATTTTCAACACACGATCAGGCTGGCGCGGGACTTATATTGTGGCATCCGAAAGGTGCGTGTGTACGGAGCGTCATCGAGGATTTCTGGAGAAAAGAACATACCAGGCGTGGTTACGATCTTGTTTATATACCGCATATTTCAAAAGTGGATTTATGGAAAACAAGCGGTCACTGGGAGTTTTACAGGGAAAATATGTATTCTCCCATGAAAATAGATGAAGATGAATACATTGTAAAACCAATGAATTGCCCTGGCCATATTTTGATTTATAAATCAAAATTGCGAAGTTACAGGGAACTTCCAATACGATATGCTGAACTCGGAACCGTTTACAGGTACGAGAGAAGCGGAGTACTGCATGGAATGATGCGAGTACGAGGATTTACACAGGATGACGCTCATATATTTTGTACACCCGAACAACTTGAGGACGAAATAAAAGGTGTAATAAATCTAACGCTTTTTATGATGGAAACATTCGGGTTTAGTTATCTTGTTTATTTAAGTACCCGTCCTGAAAAATATGCCGGTACAATAGAAAACTGGGAAATAGCGACCAACGCTTTGAAATCCGCTTTGGAAAATTTAAATATTCCATATGAAGTCGATCCGGGCGAAGGTGTTTTTTACGGGCCTAAAATCGATATAAAACTTGTTGACGCTATTGGAAGGCAATGGCAAGGCCCGACGATCCAGGTTGATTTCAATAACCCTATGCGATTTAATATGACATATATCGCCAGCGACGGCAAAGAACACCATGCCGTTATGGTCCATAGAGCCGTACTTGGCAGTATGGAAAGGTTTATGGGGATATTGACTGAACATTACGCCGGAGCATTTCCTGTATGGTTATCGCCATTTCAGGTTAAAGTAATAAGTTTAGGGGATATTGATGTTAATTATCCGCAGAAAGTTTACGATATCTTAAGAGAGAATGACATCAGATGCGATAAAGATTTTTCTGATGAAAAGCTGGGACAGAAAATAAGGCGCGCTCAGGTTGATCAGATACCATATATGCTTGTAATAGGCAAAAAGGAAGTTGAAGATGGTAAAGTCAGTGTGCGCCATAGACGCAGTAAAGATCTTCAAACAATGACAATAGAAGAATTTTTAATTAAAATCAAAAATGAGATTTCAGAAAAAAAACAAATTTGAAAGGATGGTGAGGACATATCGCTGAGCATACAGTAAGAGTAAATGAAGATATCCGTTCTCCAAAAGTCAGAACAATTGATGGAGAAGGTAGGCAAATAGGTATTGTTTCCATAAAGGAGGCACTTGAATTAGCGCAGAAACAGGGTTTGGATCTTGTTGAGGTAGCTCCCAACTCGGAACCGCCTGTTTGCCGCATAATGGATTATGGTAAATACAGGTATGAGCAAACTAAAAAAGTTAAAGAAGCAAAAAAGAAACAACAGACTTTTAAGGTTAAGGAAATAAAAATCAGGCCTGCTATTGAACAACATGATTACGAAACAAAATTAAAGCACGGCCAGACTTTTTTAGAAAAAGGTTATAAATTAAAAATTACCCTTGTTTTTCAGGGCAGGGAATTAGCTCATAAAGATATCGGTATAAGTACACTTGAGAAATTTATTGAGGAATTGAAAGATTATGGAGCTGTCGAGATGCGTCCCAAAGAACTTGGCCGCATGGTAGTTACTGTAATTGGCCCTGTAAAATCGAAATAAATTTTCCGTCAGACCATATTTTCATATTAAAATTATTTTTTAATTTATAGTTGAAAAAAAATGGTTTTCTGATATACTATTTCTTTTTATTGCGAAAAGGAAAATTTATAATAATTAAGGAGTTGAAAATAGGATGCCAAAACTAAAGACGAATAAAGCCGCAGCAAAAAGGTTTAGAGTTTCAGCTAATGGGAAAGTACTTAAGAATTCAGCATTTTCGAATCATATTCTAACGAAAAAGACATCAAAACGTAAACGTCATTTAAGGAATGCCGCAGTTCTTGAGAAAACCGAACTTAATAAAGTTAAGGCAATGCTTCCTTACGCTTTCTAATAAATCACTTTAAATTATTTCTCTATGCAAAATATGGAGGTAGAAAATAAATGACACGAGCGACAAATAATCCGGCGTCAAGACGCCGGAGAAAAAAAATACTTGAAAATGCCAAAGGTTATTATGGCGCTAGAAAAAGCAGAATCCGTTTAGCAACGGAAGCAACCAATAGGGCGATGGCGTTTGCTTTTCGTGGTAGAAAAGAAAAGAAAAGAGATTTTCGATCCTTATGGATTGTCAGAATATCTGCCGCAGCAAAGATCAACGGTATATCTTACAGCAGTTTGATTGATGGATTGAAAAAGAACAATATAATTTTAAATAGAAAAGTTCTCGCTGATCTAGCTGTTTATGATGCAAAAGTTTTTACAGAGTTAGCCGAAATGGCAAAGAAATAAGCCACAGTTTTTCAGATGCAAAATAAACTTAATACGATCAGGTATAAATTGAATGAATCCGTATCCTTATGTGTAAATCTTGAGGATATAGAACAGGTACGAATAAATTTTCTTGGTAAAAAAGGCGAAATCACAAGTCTTTATAGATATTTGAAAGAGTTACCTGAGAGCGAACGTCCCGCAGCCGGAGCTCTGATAAATAATATCAGAGCAGAAGCTGAAGAAAAGATTTCTATTTGTATTAAAAATATAGAAAAAAATATATTATATAATCAAATCCGGGAAGAATCTATCGATGTTACACTACCTGGTAAAAGTACAGGTTTTGGTAAAATCCATCCGCTTACAAAAACATTAGACAGAATAATAGAAATATTTTTATCTCTTGGATTCTCTGTTGCCGAAGGGCCTGAAATCGAATCGGAATATTATAATTTTGATGCGCTTAATATACCGGTATATCATCCTGCCAGAGACATGCAGGATACTTTTTTTCTGGAAAACGGATTGTTGTTGCGTACCCATACTTCACCTGTTCAAATAAGAGTAATGGAAAAGCGAACACCTCCTGTTAGGGTGATTGCTCCCGGAAGAGTTTACAGAAATGAAGCAATTAACGCGAGAAGTTATTGTCTTTTTCATCAGGTTGAAGGGTTCTATGTAGATTCTAAAGTCACATTCGCCGAACTTAAAGGCGTTTTAAATTATTTTGCAAAATCAATGTTCGGCAAAGATTCAAAAATACGAATTCGCCCGAGTTATTTTCCTTTTACGGAACCAAGTTTGGAATGCGATGTTTCTTGTTTTTTATGTAAACAGAATGGATGCAGAATATGTAAGAATTCCGGCTGGTTGGAAATTCTTGGAGCGGGTATGATTCATCCGCAGGTTTTACGTTCTGTCGGATACGATCCTGTAAAGGTAAAAGGGTATGCTTTCGGTATGGGCGTTGAGAGAATGGCTTTACTTTTATACGGAATAAACGATATAAGACTTTTTTTTGACAACGATTTGAGATTTTTATCTCAACTTTAATATAGGTTAATTTATGATTGTAAGTTATCAATGGTTAAAAAAACTTGTTGATTTTGATTATACACCGCAAGAGCTTGCTTCCAAGCTAACGCAAATCGGATTGGAAGTTGCTTCGATTACAAATTACGGACAAGATATAAGTGGAGTGATAATAGGTAAGGTAACTGATGTAAAATCACATCCTGAATCCGATCATTTAAAACTTTGTAAAGTGGAAGCTGAAGATAAAACTTATAGTGTTGTATGCGGTGCGCCAAATGTTGATATTGGGCAATTAGTTCCGTTGGCTGTCGAAGGTGCTAAACTTCCATGCGGTAAAACTATAAGAAACACCGTTGTTCTTGGTATAGAATCCGAAGGAATGATTTGTTCGGAAAAAGAACTTGGATTAGGCGATGATCATAGCGGTATTATGGTATTAGATGAATCCATACGAACGATAAATGATCTATCGGATTGGGTTCTTGAAATCGAATTAACACCGAATAGGCCTGATTGCCTAAATCACATCGGTATTGCTCGCGAAATAGCCATAATCTGCGGTACGGAAATTAAACTTCCCCATATTGATTTCAATGAAGCGGGTTTACTAAAAAAAGAGAGTTTCCCAATTTCAATTATAGAACCTGATTTATGCGAAAATTATTCAGCATTTATTATCAGGGGTGTAAAAGTCGGACCATCTCCTTTTTGGCTCTCAAACAGTTTAAAGAAAAATGGATTGCGCTCAATTAACAATATTGTGGATATAACAAATTATATACTGATGAAAATGGGACATCCATTGCATGCTTTTGATTTAGATAAACTTAACGGTCCTGAAATAATTGTCCGCCGGGCCAGCAAAGGTGAACATATAATAACTTTGGATGGGAAAGACAGAATTCTCGATGATACTATGCTTGTTATTGCTGATTCTGAAAAACCTGTCGCTCTTGCCGGTATCATGGGAGGTTCTGAATCTGAAGTTACCAATTCAACACAGAATATTTTGCTTGAGGGAGCGTATTTTAATCCGGTTTCTATAAGAAAAACATCAAAGTCCGTCGGATTATCCACTGAAGCGTCATATAGGTTTGAAAGAGGTACTGATCGAATTGGATTTAAAGATGCTTTACGCCGGGCGGCATATATGATAGCTCTTATCGGAGGAGCTGATTCCATTTCGCAAATGATGGAAATTGATGCAAAACCTTCTATAAAAAAAGTTATTAAATGTAATCTCGAAAATGTAAAATCAATCCTTGGTTTTGAAATTAAAGATGATTTAATAAAAAGTACAATTAAAAAATTAAAAATTATTATAATTGATCAAAAAGGATCCGAATTGACGCTGGAACTACCTTCTTTCAGAGTTGATCTGGCAATAGAAGAAGACATAATTGAGGAAATTGCGAGAATTTATGGGTATGACAATATCCCTGCGGATTTTCCCGGAAGTAAATTTTCTGAAATAGAATTAAATAGAAAATATATTTTTTCCAACCGCACAAGAAATCTATTTGCCGGTGCAGGTTTCTATGAAACAATAACATGTAGTCTTGTACACACAGATGTAAATAAACAATGGCCTTCTTATTTTGCTAAAAATGGTTTATCCCCATTGTGCGTTAAAAATCCAATAAGTGAAGCTCAACATGCTTTACATACAAGTTTAATTCCAAATCTTATTAATGTAATAGAGTTAAATGAGAAACAAAAAATTGAAAATATAAGATTGTTTGAGATTGGTAATGTTTTTATTCCGAAACATGACAATGTATATAATGAAAATCTAATGCTTTCTGTTGCTGTCAGCGGTAAACAAAATAGATTATTCTGGGATGAAAAAACACAAAAAAGCTGGGATTTCTTTGACTTCAAGGGAGTTATTGAAGATTATTTTGCAAATATCGGTATTGACAATATCAGATTCGAGAAATCAGAAGTTAGTTATTTACATCCAGGCAAAGCGTCATCGATTTTATTAGATAATGAACCTATCGGTATATTTGGACAATTGCATCCGTTATTGGCAAAAGAAAAAGGAATTGATAAAAATACCTTTATTGCTGAAGTTAATGCTGAATCTCTTATAAATAATTTAAAGATCCAGGGTCATTATTCCGTTATTACAAAATTTCCTTTTGTGGAAAGAGACCTTGCGATTGTAATAAAATCCGATACGTCGTTTCAATTCATAAAAGACTCGCTGTCATCAATATTGCCTGAATTGCTTGAAGAGTACTTTTTGGTTTCAATATATGAGGGGAAACCTATACCTGAAGGGAAAAAAAGTTTAAGTTTGCGGATGAGATATCGATCTAAAGAAAAAACATTAACGGATTTTGAAGTTGATGAAATACATAATAGTTTCGCAAAGAATTTAGTCACTAAACTCGGTTGTGAACTTAGATAAAACTAAAAAACGGATTTGTTTCAACAAAATTGCTTTTGTATTATCTAAAGAATTGATCGTATATAATAAAGTATACGATATATATAATATAATAAATATGGTGTTGGTTGATAAATTTATGGTTTTAAAAGCAGATAATAAAGAGAGTAAGTTTACGGTAAGGATATTGGAAAAGGAATATCCGATTGAGGGTAATATACCGCAGGAGCGTTTGATTAAGATAGAAAATTATCTTAATCAACATCTTAAAAAACTTATGGAATTAGCTCCTATGGTACCTGTTGGAAGATTGGCTATTTTGGCTTGTTTAAATATAACCAATGAGCTTTATGAGCAAAAGTCAATATATAAAAACAGATTATCCGATTACCAAAAGCAAATTGATGGTATTTTGCAAACCATAGATAATGCTCTTGATATATAAGTTTTAAAACCCTGCCATGTACGATTAGAATATTATTTCTTTACTCCAACACCTTAATAATTAGGGAACTCGGATCGGCTGTACTATCATATGCCTTGCTTGTCATGGACATGAGAAATCAGCGTATGGGTACCCACCTATACAAACGTCGAGTAAAAGAATGTGTTCTGTCGGCATAAAGGCAGGGTTTTTTATGGATATAAAAATGGATCTTTTTGATAATTTAAATGTACAGATATGTAATAATATTAAACAAATGCCCCTCGCATCGAGGATGAGGCCTGAATCTTTAGAAGAATTCATTGGTCAGCAACATATTCTATGTGAAGGCAAATTATTGACTCGCCTTATAAAAAGCGATAGGATCGGTTCTATAATTTTATTCGGTCCGCCGGGTACAGGTAAAACTACTCTCGCACATATAATATCCAAATCAACAAAAAGTTTTTTTCAAAAAGTTAACGCGGTAACTTCAAATGTTTCGGAATTAAGACAAATAGTCGATCTCGCGAAAAAGAAATATAAGTTTAACAACCAAAGAACTATTCTATTTGTCGACGAAATTCATAGATTCAATAAATCCCAACAAGATATACTATTACCTGAGATCGAAGACAACAATATTGGATTTATTGGCGCCACAACTTTAAATCCTTGTTTTGCTTTAACTTCGCCGTTAATCTCCAGAAGTAATGTATTTCAGCTTGAACCTCTATCCGACAACGAAATCGTATTAATTTTAAAAAACGCTCTGAAAAATGAAATAAAAGGATTAGGCTCGGAAAAGGTTATAGTTGATGACAAAGATTTATTGAATTTTGCGGTAATCTGTGATGGAGACGTCCGTAAAGCATTAAATTCTCTTGAAATAGCGGTTAATACTGCACTTACAAATAAAAATGGATATAAAGTTCTTTTATTCGATAATTTACAGGAATCCGTCCAGAAAAAGTTCATAAATTATGATCGGGATGGAGACGCTCATTACGACACTATATCCGCTTTTATAAAAAGTATGCGCGGTTCTGATCCGGATGCGGCTGTATATTGGCTGGCAAAAATGCTTGAAGCAGGAGAAGATCCAAGATTCATCGCGAGACGTATTATTATCTGTGCTTCAGAAGATGTGGGAAATGCTGATCCGCACGCGATAAATGTTGCTGTATCAGCATTACAGGCTCTCGAGTTTGTGGGGATGCCTGAAGCGCGAATTCCTCTTGCTCAAGCGGCAATTTATATTGCCACAGCACCAAAAAGTAATGCCGTTATTACTGCAATCGACAAAGCTATATCTGTTGTGCGCAATGAAAGAACGGAAGAAATACCTTTGCATTTACGTGATTCACATTATTCGGGTGCACAGAAATTGAGCGCAGGCAAAGGATATTTATATCCCCATGATTTTCCAGGGCATTATGTAAAACAAGAATATCGGCCGGGTAAAGAAATTTTTTATAATCCGTCTGACCAGGGTTATGAAGAAATCATTCAAAAAAGGCTTGAGGTATGGAAACAGTCGATAGAAAAGAATTAATGAGAAAAAATATTCGGAATTATTTCAAAAATTATGCCGATTCAGTCGGTTTAACTGAAAAAAGCCGGGTTATCTCAGAAAATTTTATTGAGCAGGATTTTTATTTCAACTCTCGTGTTATTATGGTATATATGCCTCTTGCTGATGAAGTTAATGTAATTCCGATAATTCAGCACGCTCTGAAAAACGGAAAAAAAATTGTTGTCCCAAAATGCGATACAAACAAATCCATAATAAAACCGATTGAGGTTCAGGATATTGAAAAAGATTTAGTGGAAGGGTTTGCCAGTATTCTTGAACCACATAAAGAAGTTTTTTTCGATCCGGATAAAATCGATTTAATTATAGTTCCCGGACGTGCATTTGATGAAAATGGTTGCAGGTTGGGCAGGGGAAAAGGTTATTATGACAAATTTTTGCGCAATAATAACAAATCTTTAAAAGTTGGGGTCGCATTCGAGTTTCAGATAGTTAAGGAACTGGATAAATGTGAACATGATGTATTTATGGATTATCTTATTACAGAATCACGAGTATTAAACTTTAAACATTAAAAAATTAACAGAATTGTTAAAGGAGCTTTTTGTAAAATGAATCTCAACATAATTGTAGTTCTTGTTGCTATTATAGCCGGATCAGCTGGGTTTTTCTTTAGAAAATATATGGCGGAAAAAAAGATTAAGAGTGCTGAAGAGCAAGCAATCAAAATTCTCGAAGAGGCTGAGAGAGAATCAAAAGCAAAAAAGCGTGAGCTTGAAATAGAATTAAAAGATAAAATGATTCGTTCAAAATCTGAATTTGAACGTGAAACAAAAAACAGGCGTCAGGAATTGCTTCAACTTGAGAAAAGGGTCTTGCAGAAAGAAGAATATTTAGATCGTAAGGTAGATCTTATTGAACGCAAAGAAACGGAAGTTAATTCGAGGGAAAAAGCTATATCACAGAAAGAAACAGCGCTAAATGATAAAAGAAAAGAACTTGAAGACCTGATTGAGGAAGAGAGAAAAAAACTCCAATCAATATCAGGTTTATCAAAAGAAGAAGCGAAACGAATTCTTCTCACAAAACTCGAAGATGATGTGCGCCATGAAGCCGCCTCAAAATTAAGGCAAATAGAAACCGAAACAAAATCTAAAGCGGACAAAGAAGCAAAAAAAATCATAAGCCTTGCTATACAAAGATGCGCTGTGGATCATGTGTCCGAGTCTACAGTTTCATCAGTTGCTTTACCCAGTGATGAAATGAAAGGAAGAATTATCGGTCGTGAAGGAAGAAATATTCGGGCGCTTGAAGCGGCTACTGGAATTGATATAATAATTGACGATACACCTGAAGCTGTTATCCTTTCCGGATTTGATCTTGTAAGGAGAGAGATAGCCAAGAAAACACTTGAGAAATTAATTGAAGACGGAAGAATACATCCAGGAAGAATTGAAGAGATTGTGGAAAAAGTCAAAAAAGAAATTGATGAAAATATCCGCGAAGCAGGTGAACAGGCCGCTTTTGATGTAGGTATTCACGGTATTGATCCCGATCTAATATATTATCTCGGCAGATTAAAATACAGAACCAGTTATGGACAAAATGTATTAAAACATTCTATTGAAGTAGCTACAATAATGGGTATTATGGCAAGCGAACTCGGCCTTGATGTCCAGCTGGCAAGAAGAATAGGTTTGCTTCATGATATAGGTAAAGCGACTACCCACGAGGTTGAAGGCCCTCACGCGTTAATCGGCGCGGAAATGGCAAAGAAATACAACGAATCACCTGTAATAATTAATGCTATTGCCGCGCATCATGGCGATATAGAAACGCAATCTATTTACGCGGTATTGTCAGCGGCTGCCGATGCTATGTCTGCGGCAAGACCTGGCGCAAGATCAGAAACACTTGAGGCATATATAAAAAGACTTGATAAATTGGAAGGTGCGGCAAGTTCTTTTAAAGGAGTCGATAAAGCTTATGCTATTCAGGCAGGCAGGGAAATAAGAGTAATTGTAGAACCCAGTGAACTTGACGATGACGCGTCGCTTTTACTGGCGAGAAATATAGCAAATAAAATTCAGGATGAGCTTGAATTTCCCGGTCAAATAAAAGTAGTGGTTATTAGAGAAACTCGATCTGTTGAATACGCAAGATAAAGACAATATCGATGAGAATATTATTTATTGGAGACATAGTAGGTCAACCTGCTCGTAATACTTTAAAACGATGTATTCCTGAATTAAAGTATGATTTGAAATTCGATATCTGTATAGCCAACGCTGAAAACGCAGCCGGTGGTTCAGGAATCTCATCGAAAGTCGCTGAAGAACTTTTTGAAATGGGAATAGATGTTTTGACATCCGGAGACCATGTATGGAGAAATAAAGAAATTTTCTCTATAATAAATAAAACGGATCGAATAATACGTCCTGCAAATTATCCTGATTCATCACCCGGATATGGAAGTTGTGTTATTAATACAAATAGGGGAGTATCTATTGGAGTGATCAATTTATTGGGTAGAGTGTTTATGAATCCGATAGATTCTCCTTTTACGGCGGTTATGAAAGAAATAGATAAAATTAAGAGTCGGGCAAAAATAATTATTGTCGATTTTCACGCGGAAGCCACTTCTGAAAAAATCGCTATGGGCTGGTATCTTGACGGTAAAGTATCGGCTGTTCTTGGAACACATACTCATGTACCCACAGCGGATTTTAAAATATTGCCTAATGGTACGGCATATATAAGTGATGTAGGTATGGTTGGCGCGAAAAATTCAGTTCTTGGAAGAGATATTGAACCGGTAGTAAGACATTTTGTAAACGGCCTTCCACAACGGTTTACTGTTGCTGATGGAGACATATCTGTTCAGGGAGTATTAATTGATATTGATGAAAAAACAGGAATTGCAACCCGAATAGACAGGGTAGATTGTGACTAAATAAATATGGACAGTTCGATAGACAGGATTTTTGATGAATCCGATATTACTTTAAATGAAGAGAAACATATCTATACTGTTTCCGAATTAACATCTGAAATAAAAAATATGCTTGAAAAGGGGTTTCCATATTTATGGATCGAAGGCGAAATCTCTAATTTCAAAAAGCCGTCTTCAGGACACATATATTTCACTCTTAAAGATATGAATTGCCAGATACAGGGTATAATGTACCGTTCGAGTGTCGCACGGTTGCCATTTGCTGTTGAAGACGGAATGAAAGTTCTTGTGTTCGGGAAGGTAACCGTATATGAACGTGGCGGACAATATCAGATCATGGCTCAATTGATGGAACCGCGGGGGATGGGAGCTCTTCAGCTCGCTTTTGAACAGCTTAAACGAAAGTTATATGAAGAAGGTTTGTTTGATAAATCGAAAAAGAAACCTGTTCCTTTACTTCCTGATTGCATTGGAGTGGTCACATCACCGACTGGAGCCGCGATAAGGGATATTCTAAACGTCATAAATCGCAGGTTTTCCAATATTCATCTTATAATTAATCCTGTGAGGGTCCAGGGAGAAGAAGCTCCCGGTGAAATCTCTTGCGCAATCGATGAGTTCAATCGATTGAAGTGTGTTGACGTGATTCTTGTAACAAGGGGCGGGGGAAGTATAGAAGATCTCTGGTCATTTAATACTGAAATTGTGGCGAGAAGCATATTCCGTTCTGAAATACCAGTGATTTCAGCTGTAGGCCATGAAATCGATTGGACGATATCCGATTTTGTCGCTGATTTGCGTGTTCCGACACCTTCGGCGGCAGCAGAACTTGTTGTGGCAAGCGAAACAGAGCTTAAAGACAGAATCAAACATTTTGAAAAAGTGTTGACAATTAATATTTCACATATGGTTTCAAATCTTCAGAACAAATTACTCAGGTTATCCAAAAGTCCGGTTTTTACTGAACCTATAAACAGAATCCGTCAATTTCAGCAACAGGTAGACGAACTTGAAGCGGATTTAATCCAGCTTACAAAACAAAAACTCCAGATTCTGACGCATAACCTTTTGGTACTAACCGAAAAGCTTCATGCGTTTAGCCCTTCATCGGTTTTGCTCAGGGGGTTTTCCATCACAACACAAAAAGATAGTAATATAATAATAAAATCCGTAAACGATGTTAAAACCGGCGACGAAATTAAAACACGTTTGTATGATGGAATTATTGTATCTAAAGTTGACAATGTTACTCATGAAAAAAATAATATATTTGAAAACCAATCTAATATATAGTATATTAGAATCCTGGAGGTAGAATGAAAGAAAAATCTTTTGAAGAAGCACTTAAAGAATTGGAACAAATAGTTTTGTCTATGGAATCGGGATCTCTGCCTCTTGATGATTCGATAAAAAAATATGAAGACGGCATAAAACTGGCGCGATTCTGTAAATCACGGCTTGATAAAGCAGAAAAGAAAATTGAAATTTTGATTAAGAAAGAAGACGGTTTAATCGAGTTTGGAGAATTCGAAGACACCGTTAAAACAGATAATGGGTCTGAAGATCTTTCATTAAAATCAAAAAAAGTTATATCTGAAGAAGAACAAAAAAAAGAAACCAGTGAAATAAACAGTAAAGATTCTTCTGCCACTTCTGTTGATACAAACGAAGAAAAAGATAAAAAAGATAAAGAAAACAAAACTGAAAATTTTGAGGATATGCTTTTTTAATTTTTTACCGAGGGCATGATATGAAATATATTGTTGATATAAATTCTCCTGAAGACTTAAAGAAAATACCTCAAGATCAGTTACCTGAAGTATGCCAGGAAATACGGGATATAATTATAAATGTTGTCTCAAAACGAGGAGGACATCTTGCTTCAAGCCTTGGCGCAGTTGAAATAGCCGTTGCTTTACATTATATCTTCAACACTCCGAATGATAAAATCGTATGGGACGTCGGGCACCAGGCATATGCGCATAAAATTCTGACCGGCCGCCGTGATAAATTCCACACATTGCGTTCATATAACGGAATAAGCGGATTCCCGAATCAAAATGAAAGCGAATATGATTCTTTTATTGTTGGACATGCTAATACCGCTATATCAGCAGCCTGGGGTATGTTAAATGCAATTGAGAAAAAGGGTTTAAAGGATAGAGTTATCGCGGTTATCGGTGATGCCACATTAACCGGCGGAATGGCATATGAAGCGCTAAATAATGCCGGCCATAGCAAAAAGAATTTTCTTGTTATTCTAAACGACAACGAAATGGCAATCTCTAAAAATGTTGGCGGAATATCCAATTATTTAAATAAAATCATTTCAGCTCCTATATACAACAGATTAAAAAAAGATATGGAGCAGTTCATTGAAAAGATACCGTCTATCGGACAAAATGTTATAAAAACTTCACATAAACTTGAGGAAATAATTAAAAACCTTATTGTACCTGGAGCAATATTTGAGGATCTTGGGTTCAGGTATTTCGGCCCTGTGGATGGAAATAATATCACTGAGCTTATAAAAATGCTCAATAGTATAAAAAATAATACCGAACCAATGATTTTACATGTTTTAACAAAAAAAGGGAAGGGATACATCCCGGCGGAGAATGGACCGGAAAGCTATCATGGAACCGTACCTTTCGAGATCGAATCCGGAGCTCCTATAAATAAAGATAAAACAGTTAGATATACAGATGTGTTCGGGGAAGTTATATATAACTTAGCTCAGAAAAATCAAAATATAGTCGCAATTACCGCGGCAATGTGTTCAGGTACAGGTTTGACAAAGTTTGCACAATCGTTTCCCGACAGGTTTTATGATGTTGGAATCGCGGAACAGCATGCGGTTACTTTTGCCGGAGGAATGGCAAAAGAAGGCATGAAACCTTTTGTCGCGATTTATTCCACTTTCTTACAAAGAGGTTTCGACCAGGTGCTTCATGATGTATGTTTGCAGAATGTCCCGGTATGTTTTATTCTCGACAGAGGAGGGCTTGTAGGAGAAGATGGACCAACACATCATGGTGTATTCGATATATCATTTTTACGCAGTATACCCAATATGGTTTTATGCCAGCCAAAAGATGGTAAGGAACTTGAAGCATTGATGAAATGTGGTTTTTCACATGACGGACCTTTTGCAATCCGGTTTCCAAGGAGTAAAATACCTGTCGAGTATGTTGCACAGCAGATTTCCCAAGAAATAAACATCGGGAAAGGTGAATTGATCCGAGATGGAGCTGATGCAACCATAATAACCCTTGGAAATCATGTGTATACAGCAAATGAAATATGCAATGAATTATCATATAATGGGCTTGAAATTGGTTTAATAAACGCGAGATTTATAAAACCTTTGGACAGAGATCTTATTCTATCTGTATTAAAAGAGCATAAGCCTATTATTACCATTGAAGACAATGTTATTACCGGTGGATTTGGAAGCGCCGTGATGGAATTTATAAATGAGAATGGTTATTACAACATACCTCTACTTAGAATAGGAATTGAAGACAAATTCATTCCACATGGTGATCTTTCAACTTTATATAGATTATGCGGTTTGGATAAGGAGAGTATCAAAAATAGTATAAGAAATTTTATGCAGAAAATTTCTTCACATTCCTATCTTTCGATATCGGAAAAAACGATAAATTATGAGTAAACTGAGAGTGGATCAACTGTTGGTTGATCTTGGTTATTATCCAACACGAGAAAAAGCAAAAAGAGCGCTATTAGCCGGTTTAGTTTATGTAAATGATCAGCAGATCACTAAACCCGGCCAGCAGTTTCTTCCGGAAACCGAGTTTATAATCAAAGAAGAAGAGCGATATGTAAGCCGAGGCGGTTATAAACTTGAAACGGCTATTGATTCTTTCGATTTATGTTTGCACGGTATGGTTGCGGCAGATATCGGCTCATCAACCGGAGGGTTTACCGACTGCATGCTGAAATCCGGAGTAACTAAGGTTTATGCGATTGATGTCGGTAAAGGTTTAATTAGCTGGGAACTTCGCAACGATTCGCGCGTTATTCTAATGGAAGGAATTAACGCAAGGTATTTAAAAGAATCAGATTTACCGCAAAAAGTTAATCTGATGACAATAGATGTATCATTTATATCAATAAAAAAAGTATTGCCTGCGGTTTTAAATCTATTAACTAAAAAAGGGACTTTACTTGCTCTTATAAAACCGCAATTCGAGGCAAAAAAAAATCAGGTAGGGAAAAACGGCATTGTAAAAGATGAATCATTGATTCAGGAAATTCTCGATGATATGATAGTATTTTTTAATAATAATGGGTTGATTGTAAACGGAAGAGTACGTGTGCCAATTATCGGAAAAAATATAAGTAATAAAGAATATATGATGTGGGCGGAAAAACAATGAAATCTCCTGAGATTATTGGGTTGCTGGTTAATCCGCAAAAATCCAATATGGAAGAACACATAATTAAAATAGTTGATTATTGTATAAAAATCGGCTTAAAATGTTTCATAAACGATCTTGAAATAGCGCGAAAAACCGGATTCCATGAAAAATACTTACCTGAAAAAGAGTTCTGTCAGAGAATAGATATGGTTGTATCGCTTGGCGGCGACGGCACAATTTTGCGAGCCGCCCGTATTATTGGCGATTCCGGAAAACCTATTCTCGGTATAAATTTCGGCGGGTTAGGTTTTCTTACAGAGTCTCCGCCTCAAAAAATCGAAGAAACCCTTGATAATATATCCAAAGGCAATTTTTATATTCAGGAACGAATGCTTCTAAACGCTTCAAAAGAAGGTGAGCCTGAATCATATATAGCACTTAATGACGTTGTTGTTTCTGGAGAAGCCATATCTCGCTTAATAAAACTGGAGGTAGCTGTAAACGGCGAAAACCTTACCACATATACTGCTGATGGATTAATAATTTCTACTCCTACAGGATCAACCGCTCATTCATTGTCAGCCGGTGGGCCAATTATTTCTCCTGATACCGAAATGATATTACTTACGCCGATTTGTCCTCATACTCTCACAAATAGGCCTCTGATTGTAAACAAGGATTCTGAAATATCCATTGGTGTTTCATTGAACCCACACCCGAGAAAAGGATTAATTACAATCGATGGGCAAACGGTTTTTCATATTGCAAAAGACGAGCGATTAATTATAAAATCAGCCCCTTTTTATATAAAACTTATTACATTCAGGACTAATTCATATTTTGAGATTTTGCGTCAAAAACTTAATTGGGGAGGTCAAAGGCTTTCATGAAAAAAATTAATGTTGATATAAATAAGTGTAAAGGTTGTGAGTTATGCATTATGGTTTGTCCGATAAAAAATTTAAAAATGAGCGATGAAATGAATGCGTACGGTAATCCTTATATTGTCGTAATAAGCGATGATAAATGCCTGGCTTGTTGTTTATGTTCAAGTATGTGTCCCGATTGGGCAATAACTATTAAAGATAAAAATATGGAATCTGATACCAATGAATAAGAAAAAACTTTTATGCGCGAATGAAGCGATTGCAGAAACTGCCATCCAGAGCGGTTGTAAACATTATTATGGTTATCCAATAACGCCTCAGAACGAGATATCCGCGTATATGGCGAAAAGGCTTCCTGAAGTAAGCGGTACGTTTATTCAGGCCGAAAGCGAAATAGCCGCGATTAATATGTGTTTTGGAACAGCCGCTACCGGAAAGCGAACAATGACTTCATCCTCTGGACCGGGAATAAGCCTGAAACAGGAAGGGATTTCATATATGGCAGGCTGTGAATTACCCATTGTTATTGTAGATGTGATGAGAGCCGGTCCGGGGCTTGGCAATATTACTCCATCCCAATCCGATTATTTTCAAGCAACAAGAGGCGGTGGTCATGGCGATTACAGAACAATGGTTCTTGCTCCTTCATCGGTTCAGGAATCTGCAGACCTTACGGAAAAAGCATTTTATTTTGCGGATAAATACAGAATGCCTGTATTGCTTTTATTGGATGGTATGTTAGGACAGTTGCGAGAACCTGTTGTTATAAACGTTAACAAAACAGAGGAACAATTTGATAAAAGCTGGTGCCTTACCGGTTGTAAAGATAGGGAACAAAATATTATACGATCTTTATTCCTCGGTGACGGCGTAGGTTTGATGAACGATAGGCTTCAGGCTAAATATAATTTTATCACAGAAAACGAATCCTGCGCTGAATCATATAATGCGGAAGACGCGGAATTAATACTTATCGCATATGGAACTCCGGCGAGAATGTGTAAATCGATTGTAAATAAGTTGCGTAAAGAAGGAATAAAAATCGGATTGGTTCGCCCAATAACATTATGGCCGTTTCCTACAAAACTTTTGCGCGATACTGTTAAAGATACCGTAGAATATCTTGTTGTTGAATGGAGTTCGGGACAACTTATAGAAGATGTCAAACTTTCTATCGGATTAGAAAATCCTGTTCATTTTATCGGTTCGCACGGGGGCAGAATTATTGAACTCCAGGAAATAGAAAATAAGATATCTTCCATCATTGAAAAAAATGGGGTTAAAATATGAGCACTTATACTGTTCCTGAATCATTAAAATCTGTCCGTACACACTATTGTGTTGGATGTGGTCATGGGATAACTCACAGAATAATAGGTGAAGTCATCGATGAGATGAAGCAAAGAGAAAACGTTATTGCGGTCGCGCCTGTCGGGTGTGCTGTTTTAGCCTATGATTATTTTAACTTTGATGTCTCCGAGGCACCGCATGGGAGAGCCCCCGCTATTGCCACCGGTATTAAGAGGTCTCTTCCCGATAGGCTTGTATTTACTTATCAGGGGGATGGCGATCTTTTAGCTATAGGTACTTCCGAACTGATACATGCAGCTAATCGCGGTGAGAAAATAACCATCATATTTATTAACAATATCGTATACGGAATGACCGGAGGACAAATGGCACCAACAACATTGTCAGGCCAAAAAACACTGACTACACCATATGGAAGAGATACCATAGATTCCGGAGCGCCGTTGGATGCAATAAGATTAATCCAAAATTTCGCTAACGTTAAATATCTTGCTCGTGGTATAATAACAACCCCTAAAGAAATAAAGAGAACTAAAGGATATATAAAAAAAGCATTTGAGACACAATTAAGCGGATTAGGATTCTCTCTTGTTGAGATATTATCGCAATGCCCTACTTATTGGGGAATGAGCCCGAATAATTGTATTAAACATGTAGACAATGTTCTCGTAAAACATTTTGAACCCGGTATTTATAAGGATATATAATGGAATATAGTATTATTATTGCAGGATCAGGTGGACAAGGAATTCTGACTCTCGGTAAACTACTTGCCTGTGCTGGAATGAATCAAGGATTACATGTCACATATTATCCTTCATACGGCGCTGAAGTCAGGGGCGGTACAGCTTCTTGTACAATTAAAGTATCTGATCAGGAAATAGCTACACCTATTATGAAATACGCTGATTACATGCTTATTTTTAATGAACCTTCGATGAAAAAATTTCTATCTCAGCTCAAAGATAATAGCGGCACTCTTATTTACAACTCATCTTTAATCCATGATAAATATTTTGTAAAAAATGAATCTCAAAAATTTTATCCTTTATCCGCAACAGACATAGCAATAAACGAAGGTTCCGATAAAGCTTGTAATATGGTGATGGCTGGATATTTTCTAAAAATTTTCAATATCATTGATATAGATTGTTTTCTATATACTGTAGAAGAATCTTTTCATAAAGTGAGAAAAGAACTTAAGGATATTAATTTGAATGCGTTTAAAAAAGGACTTACGTATGAATCCAAACAATAATTCAGTCCGTGTAAGGTTCGCTCCAAGCCCAACCGGATATTTACATATAGGTGGAGCCCGAACAGCTCTTTTTAACTGGCTTTTTGCAAGAAAAAATAACGGAACAATGATACTTAGGATTGAAGATACCGATAAGGAACGGTCATCATGGGCTGATGTCGAAAGAATTATCGACAGTCTAAAATGGCTTGGATTAAACTGGGATGAAGGGCCGTTTTTTCAGTCGGAAAGAAAAGATATATATCGTCAATACGCTCAAAAACTTCTCAATGAGGGACTGGCCTATTATTCCGAAGAAGAACGCGGCGAATATAAAGCCATAATATTTAAGATACCTAACGAGAAAATTGTTGTTCAGGATATAATTCACGGCGATATGGAATTCGATAACAGTTTGATTAACGACTTGGTTATATTTAAGTCCGATGGGTTCCCGACATATAATTTTGCATGTGTTGTTGATGACGCATTAATGGGAATGACCCATATAATCCGCGGGGACGATCATATTTCAAATACGCCTAAACAAATACCTTTATATAAAGCATTAGGGTTTCCTGTTCCAAAATTCGCCCATGTTCCTTTGATTCTCGGAAAAGATAAAGCCCGGCTATCGAAACGCCACGGCGCTACATCTGTTCAATCTTATCAGGAAGAAGGATTTTTACCCAACGCCATGGTTAATTTCCTTGCTCTGCTTGGATGGTCTCCTGGGGAAAATCGTGAATTACTTAAATTGGAAGAACTTATAAATTTATTTTCTTTGGATAGAATCAGTAGTAAAAATTCAGTTTTTGATGACGAAAAGCTTAAATGGATGAATAGTGTTTATATAAAAGAACTTCCTTATGACGATTACAAAAATCTGGTTGTTCCTTTTATTGAGAAATCGTTTGGCAAAATCGATATGGATGAATCCAATCTGAATTATATCCTTAATTTAATGAAAGAAAGGTTACAGGTTTTATCCGATATTGCGCCATTGTCAAAATTTTTCTTTAAAGATGATGTTGAATATGATGAAGCCGCTGTTCAGAAAAGGCTTTTAAAACCTGATGTGCCTAATATTTTAGAGAAATTATCTGAATCGCTTAAAAATGTTGATAATTTTGATGTGGAATCGGTTGAGGCAGCAGCACGAAAATTAGTTGAAGAGCTTGGTATAAAAGGCGGTGACCTTATCCATCCTACACGAGTGGCTTTAACCGGAGTAACAGTTGGTCCCGGATTATTTGAACTGATTGTAGGTTTAGGTAAACAAAAATCTATAGAAAGGTTAAAAAAATCTGTAATATTATGTAGAGAAAGAGGTGTATGATTTGTTAAACTGGGCAAATCGTATAACACTTTTACGATTATTGAGTACACCTGTTTTTGTTGGTTTACTTCTCCATTATAGAGAAAAGATCCGGCAAGGTTTGCCTCCTGAGGAAATCAATTATATTTTATGGTTAGCTCTTGCGCTATTTATTATAGCTACAATAAGTGATGGGTTAGACGGTTTGATCGCCCGGGTTTATGAACAAAAAACCCTGTTGGGAACACTTCTCGATCCGGTAGCTGATAAATTGCTTCTTATGACATCGACAATCATACTAAGTTTGCCGATGGGATTAAAGTATCAGATTCCATCCTGGTTAACAGTTACAATAATAAGCAGGGATATAATTATATTGGCAGGAGCTATGGTGGTTTATTTACTGATAGGCAAAACAAGGTTTATTCCTTCATATCTTGGTAAGATAACCACTTTTTTACAGATGTCGACGATTTTATTTGTACTTATTCAGGCGCAAATATGTAATATTTTATTTTATATGACTTTTATATTTACTATTTTATCGGGCCTTTATTACATTTATCGCGAAACCAGATTTGCGAACTTAAGTAATGGCTCTCACGAAAACAAAAAATAAATCCAAAACAATTTTATTTAATTATGATTGAGTTACCAAAAGTTGTAATAGTTGGACGCCCAAATGTGGGCAAATCATCGTTGTTTAATCGCCTTATCGGAAAACGAAAAGCAATCGTTGATCCGCAAAGCGGGGTAACAAGAGACAGAATCTATTCTGAAATGGAATGGGATAATTATCTCTTTAACTTGATCGATACCGGCGGTATTGATTTCGATAAAACAACCTCTATAAGCCAGAGAATATTCCAGCAGGTCCAGTTCGGCATAAAAGAAGCTGAGGTAATCGTATTTCTTGTTGACGGCAAAGAAGGGTTAAACCCTTTCGATAAGGAAATAAACGAATTTTTAAGGGAATACTCAAAACCTGTCATACTCGCTATTAATAAAATAGACAGAGTTGAGGAAATGAACCTAATCGGTGAGTTTTACCAGGCCGGTTATGATCGGATATTCCCGATTTCAGCCATTCATGGTTTAGGAATAGATGCTCTTCTGATGGAAATTGTATCGAATTTAACTCAGGTATCTGAATTTGAACAGCAAAAATTAGACAAAATCACTATTGTCGGGAAACCGAATGTCGGGAAATCCACTTTACTTAATGCTATATTAAATGAAGAACGATCCATGGTTGATTGCGTCCCGGGTACGACCAGAGACGTAATTGATAGCTATGTCACAATCAATGATAAAAAATATATTCTTGTGGATACCGCTGGAATACGACAACAAAAAAAGTTTGATACAACAATAGAGAACTACGCTTTTTTACGCACACACGAAGCGATAAAAAGATCTGACCTCGTTCTTGTTCTTCTGGATGCCATCGAAGGCATAACACGGCAAGACAGTCGTATTCTGAGTATGGTTATAAAAGAAGGGAAATCGATTATCTTAGTTATCAACAAATGGGATCTTGTAAAAAATATTAGGGCGAAAGAATATCTCAAAACCATTGAGCCGTATATAAAATTCATTTCGTTCGTTCCCGCGATTTTTATATCCGCGAAATTTAAATCGAATATAAAAGAAATATTTAAACAAATACCTGTTGTGCTTGATCAATCGAATTATAAAACAAAAACATCCGAGGTGAATAAGGTAATAAAAGAATCCATGCAGTCTTATTTACCGCCAATGTTTAAGGCTAAGAAACTGAAATTGTATTATGCTGTTCAAACCGGTAACAGGCCACCTGTTTTCACCTTGTTTATAAACGACAGCAAATGTCTCAATGAAAACTATAAACGTTATCTAACAAATCAAATAAGAAAAATATATCCATTTTACGGGTCTCCAATAATTATAAAGACGAAAACATGAAAGGTAGTTTATGGTTGATGTTTTGGTTATAATTTTGTGTTACATGATTGGATCCATACCGACAGCCTATATTTTCGCGAGAAAACTCAAGGGTATTGATATCAGGCAACACGGCAGCGGTAATGTGGGTTCAACCAATGCCATGCGGGTACTTGGAAAGATTCCCGGAATAGCCACATTAATTCTGGATATGTTTAAAGGCTTTATTATGGTAGTATTATCCCGATACTATGCGCTAAACTATATTCATGGTATGGATCCGTATATGTTTGTAGCCATATGTGCCTTTGTTACGATTTGCGGTCACAACTGGCCGGTATATATAAAATTCAAAGGCGGGAAAGGCGTCGCAACAACTTGCGGAGTTTTTTTTGCTTTAACCCCTGTCAGCGCGCTTATTACTATTATTATCTGGAGTATAACGCTTTTTATTTCAAAATATGTCTCTTTATCCTCATTAATATCGCTCGGGTTGCTACCTGTTATTATGGTATTTAGAGGAGAACCAATAAGTTACGTTATATTATCATCCTTATTGTTTATTATGACAGCCATACGGCATCGATCAAATATCAGCCGTTTATTTAAAGGCCAGGAAAACAAAGCGTTCAGCAAGAAAAAATAAAAAATGAAGAAAAATGTGCTTATCGTTACCGATTCGTTCCCGCGATGGGAAGGTGATTCACAATCGATGAACCAATTATTCGATCTGGCATCATCCCTGGCTAAAAAATTCAATGTCTTTGTTCTAACACCACATCATTATTGTTGCGCTTTGTTTGAGCGATTAAACGATATTAATATCATCAGATATAAATATTTTTATCCAAAGTGGGAAACTATCTGTTCCGACGATGGATTTATCGAGAATATGAAGAAAAAAAAATCCGCCAAATTCTTATTGCCTTGCTTTATTTTTTCCGAGTTTATATCTATAATAAAAACAATAAAAAAATTCGATATTGACATAATCATCACCCGCGGTTTATTTCCTCATGGGATTCTTGTGGCTCTGATAAAAAAGTTTATTAAAATTCCGCATATTTTATCCCTTACCGATACGAGTTTTACGCTGTTATCAAAAATAGATTTTTTTGGAAATTACCTTATAAAACATGCGCTTAAAAAAACAGATAACGTTGTCATTACATGTGTTTATATTCGATATATCCTTGAGAAAATCGCAGGAACTGAATTTAGCCCCATGATTATTCCTGATTGTACGGATACTGAGATTTTTTCGATTTCCAAAGAGAAAAAGAATTATAAAAAAAACCTTAATATATCCAAGAACGACAAGGTTTTTTTATTTGAAGGCAATCTTATAGAAAAGAGCGGAATACAATATCTGCTTCATGCGGTTAAGCTGTTAAAAAACGACAACTATGAGTTTAAATTACTGATTATTGGTACCGGCAACCTTGAAGATGAATTAAAAAACTGGTGTAAAACAAATAGTATTGAAAACGATGTAAAATTTCTTGGTGGTCTTGATAAAACCTCTATTGCCGAATCTTATATGATATCCGATACAGTCATCGTTCCATTTATAGAAGATATATTTGGCGATATTGACGGAATTCCGATTTCTTTGATTAACGCATATTCCGCAGGAATCCCTGTTATCGCAACTAAATTCAGCGGAGCCTCGGATATTATCAAAGATTTTTATAACGGATGGTTGTTTGAAAAAGAGAACTACTACGACTTGTATTCAAAAATGAAACTCGTTTTCAACTCTCAATATATAAATAGTATCAAACCAAATATCTGCGCTATTTCGACTCAATACAGTATAGATGTAATATCCGATAAGTATTCGAATTTAATTCATGATTATGTTGACCTTAAAAAATGATTATATTTTGAAATTGTTTTATATATTTCATAAATTATTAATGACTTTTTATATAAAATGCTCATTTTTTTCGTATTCTTTGACGATTTAAGATATCAGGAGGCATAATTAATGGCTTTATTATACGATGATTACGATGAACATTCCGTTTGGAATCAAAATCGTTGGATAATATATTTCAAATCTTTGTTCGGAATATATAAAAAGAATAAAAAAAAAGAGTTTGAGGTTTTTCAATACGCTAATGCATCGTGGGGAGGATATGAAAATGGTTCTGTCGATCCCAACCCGATGTGCATAAGATGCGGCACACAATTATCTTTTACCGATAAAGATATGTTGATTTGTGATCATTGCCATAAAACCAAACAACAAGATGGTCCGTTTCAGTTTACTGAGAACTCAAAAATTTTATCTTATCAAATAGCTTACCAGGAAGCTCAAAACAAATGGATTGAATTAATCGATAAAAAGTTTGAGAATGATCCAAAATAAAAATTGATTTGTCAACCAGGATATAGTATTTAATTACAAAAACATAAAATGCAGGATATCATGAATTATTATAAAAATAACAAAATATTTGTTTTTGTAATTATAAGCGTAATTGTCATTCTCGCGTTTTTTTTAAGGAAAAAAGGTTTTGAAAATGGCGGTAGATACTCGTTCGATGAGGCATTATATGTTTTTATGGCTATGGAGATGCGTTATGATATCAGCCATTACAACGCCATAAATTATTGCCTTCAATATCCACCCCAACGACAACAAACTTTCCCTCCATATCTCTGGAAAAAACTTTTTAAACATCCGCCAATGTATTGTTACTTGATTTTGGCATCGTATAAAATCCATAATGAATTTTGGAAACAGGACGAAGATCCTAAAAAACAAGCCGTTATGGTTTCCATAATAATGGGTATAATCGGTATTATTGCTGTATTTCTTATCGGCAAAAAAGTATTCGGTACGGCTGAAGGTATTCTGGCGGCATTATTTCTTACAATAGATCCAGTGCACTGGATCTGTTCTCAAAAAATGTGGATGGAAACTACAGTAACCACATTTATTCTTCTGTCAGCGTTATTTTACATTTACAGTTATCGAAAAAAAGATGGAGATTGGCTGTTTTTTCTATTATCCGGGTTATCTATCGGATGTGCAGCATTAACAAAATACCCGGCAGGGAT
>CAYVGJ010000006.1:0-25273 GCA_964451165.1 uncultured bacterium | reverse complement strand
TTTTTCAAAAGTGAACCATGGTACTTTTATATGAAAAAACTGTTTGAGTATTTTCCTGTTTATATCATAGGATACATTTCACCATTTCTTATTAGCTGGAAAGACAGGGAACATAAATTAATGCCTGTTATTTACTCTTTTTTGATTCTTGTATTTTTTATATTCTGGGGAAATTTTCAGTCGAGATATATTCTTCCCGCAGTTCCCTGGTTCTTATTGCTTTCCGCGTATGGCATTTTGCACATGCATAAAAATATTTGTTTATTACAAAACAAATATTTGTGCACCGTTTTATGGATAGCTTTATGGGGATTTACTCTGTTTGGAGTCGCTAAAGCGATTCAGGTTGATGTATTGCTCGCCTGGACAAATAAACCCTGTTACTTTTAAACCAATAAATTACCATCGGATACGAAATACCCGCCGCCAAGATGATGCAGGAATTTTGCTTTTGTGTTTTCTCCGATCAACCAACGATCAGTGAATATGGTTTCTTCAACTTTTGTTTCTATGATCTTGAATTTGAATATCTCTTCCTTTTGCGCGAGATCGGGATCGAGTAATTTAGCCGCAAGGTATCCGGCGCAAGAGGTTATATAAGGTGACTTAAAATTATCGACCGGCGCTACCGGAATATCAAATTCAATTATTTTATTTATCTGGTTTCCATGAGATTTTCCACATTTCATTATTAAGTCTATCTGTGTATGATACGCAATATTGAGAACAGCTTCTCTATATTCTAAAATTAATTTCGTTGTAAAATGAGATAGACTCAGACACATAGCTATTTCAAAAGGATCTTTCGATACAGGCATATACCATGCAACAGGAAGAACACTTGTTTTTATTCCATCAGATGAAGTTACAAGCAACAACGGATTATGATTTATAATTCTGTATGCATTTGATAGAGAAACTGTTTTCATATATTAATCCATGATCATTGACTGGTTGCATTTTAGTATCTGTAATTCGGTTATGTTTTGAAAACTGTTTATTATATCCTGTTCTTTAACAGCGATTCTATCCCATGTATTATAGTGTATGGGTATAACTTTTTTTGCACCAATCCATTTCGCCGCAATTGCCGCATCCGCGCAATCCATTGTGAAATTTCCTCCAACCGGAAGTAGCGCGATATCAACATTATAAAGTTCACCTATGGCTTTAAACTCTACCGTAAGGCCTGTGTCTCCGGCATGATAAATCATTTTGCCGTCAAGTTTAATCATAACACCTATTGCCAACCCTCCATAAGTACCATCTTCAAAAGATGAACCATGAAGAGCCGGGAAAAATTTTATCCATCCGGATACAATGTTATATTTGCCGCTGATATACATAGCATGGCATTTTATATCATAATTGCTTATTCGTGAAATAATCTCCGAATTCGATAAAACAAGCGAATTGTTATTTTGCGCTATAGCCACAGTATCTCCAAGATGATCAGCGTGAGCATGAGTAACGACAATATAATCCGCTTTTATACTATTCAAATTCTTTATTGTTGATGATGGATTATTTATAAAAAAAGGATCTATAAAAACCGATGTGTATTCGTTTTCAACTTTTACGGATGAATGCCCAAAATAAGTGATTTTAACCATGTCAAAAATACCTCGATATTATTTTTTATTTTCTTTCGCGTTTACGTTTAGAAGCGGTACAAGTTTCTGATCAAAAGGAGCAATCACAAAAGCATTATTTTCTGAACCGGCAAGCCCTTTCAATGCTTGAATATAATACCATGTCAAATACGATTCTGTTAAAGAATCGGCGATTATTGTTTGTGATTTTGCAATGCCTTTTGCCTCAAGTTCTTTGCGTTTTGCTTCCAGTTCTTCTTTTTGAAGAACAAATTCCATTTTCTGCGCATCCTGAAGAGCCGATATTTTCTCATCTATTGCCCTACTGATCAGAGGAGGGAGGATAACATTTCTTAAAAGAATTTTTTCCATTTTTATACCACGTTTACCAAGATCGGATTCAAGTTGGCTTTCCATATTCTGTACTACATCGTTTCTTTTTGCGGAATAAATATCTTCCGCTTTGAATTCAACAACAGCGTTTCTGACAGCGGTTCTTGCAGCAGGACGCACTATCTTTTCAGTATAATCCATGCCGATATTTTTATAGACATCAGCCGCGTTTTCCTTAATAAGATGAAACCATACAGTAACATCAAGTTTTATCGAAACGCCATCGGAAGTTAGCGCGACTATCGCATCATCGCTTTTATACTGGCCTTCCTCGATAACTCCGCTCATCGTATACGCCTGAGTTCTTATGCTCATTTGGGTAACTTTGATCAGGGGATTTACAACATGTATTCCCGCATCAAGAACTTTGTCTTTAACATTCCCGAAAAAAGTTTGTACACCGATGTTTCCGGCATTGACAATTCTCATTCCACTTCCGACAATAAGCAAAATACCGAGAATTAATCCACCGATAGATAATGTAGTGATCTCTGTTTTTGTCACTTTTTTTGGCGCTAAAATAATTATCAAGCTTAAAACAGATATAATTATTCCTATTAAAGTTAATTTCGGCATATTATATACTCCTTTTTGATACAAAAAATGTTGAGGATATATTTATTATAGTTTAAAATCAGTGAGTTTGTTTATACTAAAATAAACCCAAGCAAATTTCTAATATATAATATTATGTTCAGTGGACAAATAACAATAAAATCCGGTAGAGAAAAATCAATTCTTGCCCGCCATCCATGGGTATTCAGCGGTTCTATAGAAAAAATAGGTGGCGATCCAAAAACGGGAGATATAGTTGATCTCATTTCATCGAAAGGCGAATTTCTCGCAAGAGGTTTTTACAACGATTTTTCAAATATCAAAGTTAGAATAGCAACTTTCAAAAAAGAAGATATAAATAAAAACTTTTTTGCCGGTAAAATTGAAAATGCCGTTAAATTCAGGCAAAAACTTAATATATCCTCAGACGCGATAAGATTATTTAATGATTCGGGCGATTTTTTGTCGGGGTTTTCCGCGGATAAATTCGGCGAATATATTGTTGTTCAATTTACAAGCGCGGGATTATATTCAAGAAAAGAATTAATTACTGAAATTCTCGTTGATAAATACAATCCAAAAGGAATCTATGATCGTTCAGAAACATCTTTAAAATCAGAAGAGGGGATTGAAGTCAAATCCGGTTGTATATATGGCGAGATTCCTCCTGATTTATTTTATATTACTGAGGACGGCATAAAATATCCTGTTTTAATCAAATCCGGGCAAAAAACAGGTTTTTATCTTGATTTGAGGGGAGTACGGTCTTTTGTAAAAAATTATGCGGAAGATTTATCTGTTTTGAATTTATTCAGTTACACAGGGAGCCTGAGTTTATGCGCTCTGGAATCCGGAGCCTCGTTTGTAAAATCGGTAGAATCATCAAAAACTTTTTTGGGGTTTCTTGAAAATGAATTAAAATACCGTGCCCTTACGTCTAAACATGAGTCGGTTTGTGAGAACGCATTTGAGTATATAAGAAAAGTGACAAACAAATATGATATGATTATTGTTGATCCGCCTCCGTTATGCCAGAAAAAATCGCATATCGATAAATCCGCTCGAGCATACAAAGATATAAACATGAACGCGATGAAATTAACTGAAGACGGAGCAATGATAATAACATTATGTTGTTCGCATCATATATCTATGGATTTGTTTAAAAAAATAATTTTCGCGTCCGCTAAAGACACAGGAAAAAATATAAGGATTGTGAAAACTATTTGTCAGGAACCGGATCATCCTGTTAACATATATCATCCGGAAACTGAATATTTTAAAGGGTTGATTCTGATAGTTAATTGATTTTGATCGGGGTGCAAGAAATGAAATTAATAATACAAATACCTTGTTATAATGAAGAAAAAACTTTGCCGGCAGTTATCGCTGATTTACCTAAAAAAATAGATAACATTACCGAAATAGAAACGCTTATCATTGATGACGGAAGCACAGATAGAACTTCGGAAGTAGCAAAAAAACTCGGAGTCAATCATATAATACGTTTCAGAAGAAATAAGGGATTGGCAAACGGATTTCGTGCCGGTCTTGACGCTTGCCTTAAATACGGAGCCGATATCATTGTCAATACTGACGCGGATAACCAATATTGCGGAGGTGATATTGCCAGACTTGTTGAACCTATTGCCAAAGGATATGCCGATATGGTAGTAGGTGTACGCCCGATCGATTCCATAAAAGATTTCTCATGGATAAAGAAAAAACTGCAAAAATTTGGAAGTTTTGTTGTAAGAATCTTCTCGAGAACGGAAGTGCCGGATGCTACATCAGGATTTCGAGCGTTTTCAAAAGAAGCCGCTTTGCAAATCAATGTTTTTTCGGAATATACATATACCCTTGAAACACTGATTCAGGCCGGAGAAAAAAAATTGAAATTAATATATGTGCCCATCAGGGTTAACGTAAAAACACGTGAATCAAGATTATTTAAAAGTATTCCCGCTTATATTTCAAGATCAATAACCACATTGATTCGTGTAAGCGTTTTATACAGGCCTCTGAAATATTTTTTATATATAGGCTCGTCAATATTTTTTATCGGAACATTATTGGGACTAAGATTTATATATTTTTATTTAACGGGTAGTGGCGGAGGCCATATACAATCATTAATCCTTGCTTCCGTATTTTTAACTTTGGGATTCCAGCTAATTATGTTCGCACTTTTAGCCGATGTAGTAGCTACGGTTAGAAAACTATCTGAAGATATTCAGGTACGGGTAAGAAGAATAGAATTAAATACTCAAAATAATAAAAACGATAATTAATATTTTGAAAAGATTGCATACTTTATTAAAACATGCTGATTTCATATCAGCTTTTCTGGTTTTTATTTTCGCTTTTTCTATCAGATTAGTTTTTCTTGAGCAGATAAAAGGTTGTCCATTTTTTATTCCGCATTCATTAGATCCATTATTCTATCATAACTGGGCAATAAAAATATCTTCCGGCGACTGGTTAGGGAATTCTGTATTTAAGGGGTTGCCGCTTTACGCATATTTTCTTGCGTTGATATATAAAATTTTTGGAATTAACGTTTATATCGCAAAGTTTATCCAGATTATTATGGGATCGGTTAGTTGTGTGATGTTATATTTTCTCGGAAAAAATATTTTCAACCGTAAAATCGCTATTTTATCATCATTACTGGCAGTATTTTATAAACCATTTATTTTTTATGACTGCGAATTGATAGGTACTTGCCTTGAAATTTTTCTATATCTTATTGTACTGCTCGTATCGTTAAAATTCATAAAAACTTTTTCTTTACCTTCAGGTTTTATATTTGGGATTCTTACAGGTATTTCATCTTTATGCAGGCCATCCATTCTGCTATATCCATTTATAGTTTTTTTGGGATTTCTTTTCAAATTCCGAAAAAATCTGAAAAAGGAATTTTTGATCGGATTTATTTTGTGTTTTATAGGTTGCGGAATTATTCTTGGAATAAGTGGATTGAGGAACTATCTGGTAGGAAAAGATTTTGTCATTTTAACCGCACACAGCGGTATAAATTTTTATATTGGAAACAATAAAGACGCTTCAGGGAAAATGCATTCCATAAAAGGTATTGGGCGCCAGGGTGAACAAATGATAGAAAATTCACACCGGTTAGCTGAAAAAGAATCAGGCAAAAAACTTAAGCAATCCGAATCATCAAAATTCTGGAAAAACAAAGCATACAATTATATTTTCCATAATCCTTTTAAGTATATTTTATTGCAATTTAAAAAAACATATTTATTCTGGCAGGGCGGAGAAATCCCTGATTTTGTGAATATTGAGTTTTACGAGAGGTTTTCATCATTAATTAGAATCCCGATGATTTCTTTTTTTCTCATCGTACCGTGGGCAATTTTTGGAATATTATTCAGTTTGAAAGAGAATTCGGGCAAATCAGTTTTGCGGTATTTTATATTTTGCCAGTTTATATCCGTTATACTTTATTTTGTAAATTCAAGATATAGGCTTCCTGTGGTACCCGCTCTTATTTTATTCTCTTCGCATGGTATATTCATTGTTTTAAATTCATTGCGCAACTGGAAACGGTTGGTTACATATTTATTTATTGTATCAATAATATATGTTGCGGTAAGTTGGAATATGGAAAAGCCACAACTGAGTGATGACTATAATAAGTTGGCGTCATGGTATTTATCTGAAAAAAAAGATGTAAAAAAAGGGCTTGAATTACTTCAGCGAGCATATCTTCTCGATCCGCATAATGAGTATGTCATATACAATCTCGCAAGGCTATATTTTGATACCAATAAATTTGATCTATCGCTTGAGTTTTTTCAAAAATGTTTAAGTTTGGATAAAAACGATTTTGAATCGCTTAATTTCATTGGTATAATTTATTCAAAAATCGGAAATCAGAACAATGCTCTGATTTTTTTTCAGAAAGCGTTAAATATCAATTCTCAATATTATTTAGCTCTAAACAATATGGCGGCATGCTATAAATTTTTAAACAAATTAGATAAAGCCGCGCAATGTTATAAAATTTCATTAAGAATAAATCCGAATCAGCCCGGAGTAAAAAAAGAATTAGATAAATTATATAGGTTCTAATACAATATTTAGTTTACAAGCAATATAATATATATAAAATTCATATAAAGAAAGGAGCAATTAATGTTCAAACAAATATTTTTCTGGTTTTTTATGTTTCTTATTTTACCGGTTTCATTATTTGCACAAATCACTGAGGATAATTATAACAGGGCATATGTATATACTCAGAAAGGGATGTATCAAGATGCATTAA
Organism: uncultured bacterium; assembly: GCA_964451165.1. Lineage (GTDB taxonomy): Bacteria > Auribacterota > Auribacteria > Auribacterales > Auribacteraceae > CAYVGJ01. The sequence goes on along the minus strand of CAYVGJ010000006.1, from coordinate 18,439 downwards.
AAGAATATCAATCCGCACTTTCACAAAATCCCGATAAAGATATGGAAACGCGCATCAGATTCAATATGAGTATAATTTATGATAATCTCGATATGAAAGAAGAATCATTGAATCAGCTTCTCAAAGCTATAGAAATAAATCCGGCATTATTTGTTCTTCATTTGAATCTTGCCCATACATACAAAGATTTAGGCAGGAATCAGGAAGCTATAACCGAATTCAATAAAGCTCTTGAAATTGATTCTAATTATGCGGATGTTTATCTGATTTATTATAATCTCGGACATATATATAATAAAATGGCTAATTATGAAGAAGCAGTGAAATATCTGGATAAATCACTATCTCTCAAACCGGATCATATAGGTTCCATGCAACAGCTTGCATATTCAAACATAGGATTAAAGAAATTTGATGATGCCGAAAAAATCTTGAACAAACTTGAGTCTCTCAATAGCCCTCAAAAAGAGTTATTTGAAAAACTCCAAAATGCCAAGTCTCAAAAATAAAAATTTTTTTCTGAAAGGCAATTATGTATAAACCTGATTTTGATCAATTTAAAGATTTGCTTAATAAAGGGAATCTCGTTCCCGTCTATAAAGAAATTCTCGGCGATATGGAAACCCCGTTGTCGATTTTGAGAAAACTTGATGCCGATCAAAAAAATACTTTTCTTATGGAAAGTGTTGAGAAAAACGAGCGAATCGGAAGGTATTCTTTTATAGGTAATAAACCGAGATGTGTAGTCAGGGTTAAATCCAATGAGGTAATAGTTGATGAAAACGGATTGTCTTATTCTATAAATATTACCGGTGATCCATTTATTGAACTAAAAAAGATTATGAATCAATACAATCCTGTAATAATCCCTGAATTGCCAATATTTTGCGGTGGCGCTATCGGATATTTGGGTTATGGAATGGTCCGATTTTTCGAGAATATTCCGCAAAAGAATTTCGACGATCTGTGTATAGATGAATCCTATTTCATGATAACGGATACTCTTGTAATATTTGATCATGTAAAAAACAAGATTATTGTTATGTCAAATGCTCATGTAAACGATATCAATGAGGCTGAACAGGCTTATAAAAAAGCAATATCGGATATAGACAATATAATTCTGAAACTATCGCAAAAAATCTCATTCGCGCCATGTGAATTTATAGAATCATCAGAACAAAAGAGTATGGAATCAAATATAACCAAAGATGAATTTGAACAATCGGTTATAAAAGCTAAAGAATACATTAAAGCCGGCGATATTTTTCAAGTTGTTCTTTCTCAGAGATTTTCATCTTCCACTACCGCTTCGCCGCTAAATATATACCGGGCATTACGATCGATTAATCCATCTCCATATATGTATTATCTAAATCTTGACGGTTTTCAGGTTATAGGTTCATCACCTGAAATTATGGTTAGATGTATTAATAAGGTCGCAGAAATCCGTCCTATTGCGGGTACAAGGCAACGAGGCAAAGATTGTAGTGAGGATGCTGAATTGGCTAAGGATTTACTGGCAGACCCTAAGGAAATTGCGGAACATGTTATGCTTTTGGATCTCGGGCGCAATGATCTTGGCAGAGTCTGTGAATTTAATACGGTTGCCGTAGATAATAACGAATGTATGATAATAGAATATTATTCGCATGTAATGCATATCGTATCTGATGTAAAAGGTAAATTGAAAGACGGCGCCGATATATTTGATGTTGTAAAAGCATCGTTTCCCGCAGGGACAGTCAGCGGTGCGCCTAAGATACGGGCAATGCAAATAATAGAAGAACTTGAGAAACTCAAGCGCGGGCCATACGCCGGTGCTGTAGGGTATTTCAGTTTCAACGGAAACCTTGATACTGCAATAACTATTCGTACAATTGTCTTAAAGGATGACAAAGTGTATATTCAGGCTGGTGCAGGAATAGTTGCGGATTCAAATCCGGAATCCGAATATTATGAGACAATTAATAAAGGCAAAGGACTTTTTAAAGCCGTTGCGTTAGCTGAAAAAATTGAGAAAGAGGAAATATGAAACTTCTCGTAATTGATAATTATGACTCTTTTACTTATAACCTTGTACAATATGTAGGGGAACTCGGAGCCGATCCTATTGTATTTAGAAATGATAAAATCACCGTTGAGCAGATAATAGAACTAAACCCTGATAAAATAATAATATCGCCCGGTCCGTGTACACCGAAAGAAGCAGGCATCTCAGTCAGGGTTATAAAAGAAGTTTCAGGAAAAATACCGATTCTGGGTGTATGCCTTGGGCATCAGAGTATCGGGGAAGCATTTGGCGGGATTGTAGATAGAGCGCCTATTCTTATGCACGGGAAAACATCCATGATCAAGTATCATGAAAATCTTTTGTTTGATGGAATTGATAACCCATTCGAGGCAACAAGGTATCATTCGCTGGTAATTTTACGGGATAGATTTCCAGATTGCCTGCAAATTATCGCTGAATCACTTGACGATAAACAGATTATGGCTATAAAACATAAACAGTTCGATGTATGGGGTGTACAGTTTCATCCGGAATCTATTTTGACAAAATCCGGTAAACGAATTTTGAAAAATTTCATCGATTATAAAAAGTAAATATATGGAAAAACTAAGCGTAATCCAATCATATCTTGATGATGAATTAAGAATAAACCAGATCAGCGATGCTTGCGCAAACGGGCTTGAAGTTGATGGGAAAGAAAACATCGAAAAGATTGTTTTTATGGTTGACGCAAGTGAAGAAGGATTTAGATACGCATTAGACAAAAATGCCGATATGGTTATAGTCCATCATGGTTTATTTTTCGGAAACATTAAAAAAATAAACGGCAGTTTATATAAACGAATCAAGATACTTGTTAATAATAATATATCTCTTTACGCGGCGCATCTCCCGCTTGATATTCACCCTATATTCGGCAACAATGTCCAAATAGCGAATATCTTGGGATTGAAAAATATACGCCAGATTACAATCGGGAACTATACAGACCTGCTCGTAATCGGCGAACTTGAATATGATGCAAGTTTATCTTCATTTTTAGACCTTATTAGACAAAAAATCAATCCAGATCCACAAGTACTCTCTTTCGGGAACAACAATATCTCAAAAGTCGGAATTATATCAGGTAGCGGTTCTGAAGCTATAGAAATTACCGCTCAATATGGCGCCGATCTATTTCTCACAGGTGAGCCTAAACTGTCCGCATATCATATAGCTAAAGAATCAGCTATCAATATTGTTTTTGCCGGCCATTATTACACAGAGGTATTTGGGTTAAAATCACTGATGAAAAACTTAATACAAAAATTCAACATATCCGCGGAATTTATCGATATACCAACCTCTATATAATTTTATATTACATATATGAAACATTTAGTAATATTATATGTCTAAATTATTAAAAGATATTTAGGAGTATTTTTCTATGCCTAAATTTTTTATAAAGGCAAAAAAATGATACAATCCAAAATAATCAAATTAATAATAATTATTATTTTTTTGTTTTATGTGATAAATGCCAAAGGAGGTTTATACGGTCCGAATAAAGAGAATGAAGTTATGATTCGCTTACCTTCATTGATAGATTTATCAAATAACCTAAACCAAAAAAATCAAATTGAAAGCGAATACAATACGATAGATAAATCAATGATACATTCTCAAGGTGATAAGAATACTCTTATCGCCCGCCTGGTGGAAAACTTATTTATTGTGAATTTGTTTCCTTTAGTAGATAAATATTTGCGAAACGATTTCCAGATAAAAGGATGGGGCAAACCTTTTCTTACCTACATAAAATTTAATCAACCAGAAAAGAAATATGTTGTTCAATACAATTTACAGGATCCGTACAGTTTTAATCCCGATTCATCCAAATATAAAATAAACCATGTTTTTCAAATGAAAGAAGGCATTCGTCATTTCGATCAATTTTTTGAAACTTATATATACAGGCTTTATAATGAAAGAGGACTGATGGTAATCAGGGGAAATTATGTTTTTATAGATTCAAATATAAACGGTATCCCTGATTTCGTTTATATAATGTACAATACAAAAGATATCAAAAATTATAAATCATGCCTTGTTCTTGTCGCGTCCGGCGATGATAAAACAGAACATACCTTAATGCACTCAAGGTACATTGATTCGCTTTATTTAGTTCTCGAGTATATACTTGATAATTATCCAATTAACAATACACCTGACAAAACAGAAAAAGTCGAAGCAATGTTATAAAATTTCATATCATTTATTTCTTCAAAAGTTTTTATTCAATAATTGAGAAATTTTCTTTATATTAATCCTATTAATTTTAAATTACTGATAAATATTATAAAATCTATTGCATGGGTTTATCGGGGTCTTTTCTTGAATATTAAAGAACATCTAAAAAAGTATTTTGGTTATGACGATTTTCTTCCGGGACAGGAAGAAGTAGTTAATCGTATTCTAAAAGGTGAAAATCTCTTTGTAATTATGCCTACAGGCGGAGGTAAATCTTTATGTTACCAGCTTCCTGCTGTTATAATGGATGGTATTGTGCTGGTTGTTTCTCCGCTGATCGCTCTGATGAAAGATCAGGTAGACCAGCTTAATTCATGGGGTATACCGAGTACTTTTATTAACAGCTCTATAACATCTATTGAGATTTCAAATCGTCTGCATGAAATAGCGAACAGGAAATACCGGTTAGTTTATGTCGCTCCCGAGCGGTTTTATAACAGAAATTTTGTTTTACAGTTAAAAGAGCTGAAAATATCATTGTTTGTTATTGATGAGGCACATTGCATTTCAGAATGGGGACATGATTTCAGGCCGAGTTATCTAAGATTAAAACGTGTCGCCGATTATCTTAAAATCCGATCTATAATCGCACTGACCGCAACAGCCACAACTGAAGTCCGATCGGATATTATCGCTAATCTGGGATTATCCGCCGACAACGAAGTAATTACAGGATTTCACAGGCCAAACCTTTTTTTTATGACAGATCGAATCGACAGCGAAAATAAACGACTCGAAAAGCTGAAAAGAATCGTTTGCAAGGTACAAGGTAGTCTTATTGTGTATGCTGGAACACGAAAAGTTGTTGATAAAATAACAACCGCATTTGTTAACGAAAAGATAAAAGCTGTTTCTTATCATGCGGGTTTAACTGATGAAGATCGGAAAAACAATCAGGAACTTTTTTTAAACGATTCGGTTAGGATTATCGTTTGTACAAATGCTTTTGGAATGGGTATCAACAAAAAGAATGTAAGGGGAGTCATACATTTTAATTTACCTGGTTCTCTTGAAGCATATTATCAGGAAGCGGGAAGAGCGGGAAGAGATGGGAAAAGATCTTTTTGCATACTTCTTTATGGATATGGAGACAGATATCTTCAGGAATTTTTTATTCAGGGAAGTTATCCTGACAAAGAATTGATAAAAGAAGTCTATTCCGTGCTTGATGCAGAAAATGAGGAAATCATCCTTAAGACACATGATGAAATACAGAAATGTTTATCCGCTAACAAGGTAAACGATATGGCAATATCATCGATTCTTCGAATTCTTGAAGATAATAATATCGTCGAACGGTTATCTGAAAAAAACCACAAAGCATCACTTAAACTTCTGCTTAATTTCGATGAAGCTCTTGACTCTATAGATACCCGTGCCGAGATACAAAGGCTTGTTCTGGGAAACATTATGGAAATCTACGAAAACGCGATATATACCGGAATCCAGTTTTATCCCGATGATCTTGCCGTTAAATGCAGGATCCCTAAAGATAGTCTGATGCGCGCGATAACCGCATTGAATGAAAAAAACATTATTGAGTACCGGGCGCCTTTCCGTGGAAGGGGAATCCGTATGATTCAGAAGAACTTGGATACCAATAATCTTCCTATTCGCTATGATCTTCTTGAAGAACGTGCCGGAAAAGAATACCAGCGCCTTAGAATTATGGAAGGATATGTGTTCAATAAAGGATGTAGGCACTTTTATCTGCTTCGGTATTTTGGTGATAAAACCTTAAATGGTGATAATTGCAACAGTTGTGATACATGCGTAAAACCCGATGTAAAAGCAGAAAATGATTCTTGTGAAATTGCAGAAAAAAATACCGAAATTACTGTGGATAAAAATAATCTGATTGAGGCTGTGCTTTATACGATAAAATCTTATCCTGATAGATTCGGACAGAAAGTGATCGTTGATATCCTGAAAGGATCTAATAACCAACAGATACGTAAATGGAATTTAAAAAAAACTAAACATTATGGACAGTATCGGGATTTGTCTCGTGAAGATATTGAGTCCGTTATTTCAAATCTGGCTATAAAAGGTTTTTTAATTCGCCAAAAAGGGCTTTATCCTGTATTGAATTTATCTCAGACAGGATTTGAGTATCTCCTTAATTCAGGGAAAGAAGAAAAAAGAGAATCTCAATCATTAACAAGCAATATAATCATCAATTACGAGAAAGAGATAATTAAAGCAATAATTAAGAATGGAATGAATTTTGAAAAATCAAAAAAAGAAATATCTTCTACAATTCCTGAACAAGAAATAAAAAAGGTATTAAATCGAATAGAGAAAGATTTTATTGAGTTTTTAAAAATGAAATATCCGGAGGGTGAATGAGTACGTTAAAAGTAGCGAAAACAGCTGGATTCTGCAAAGGCGTGCGCAAAGCTGTAGAAAAAGTTCTTGCGGTTGCTAAAAAATCAGATCGGGAAACTGTAACTTTGGGACCGATAATTCATAATCCGCAGGTTCTTGAACAATTAAGTAATTTGGGAATAAAACCGATTGACGATCCGATGCTGGCGAAAAATAAAAATGTGGTTATCCGTGCTCATGGTATACCTCCCAAAACAAGAACCCAATTAAAATCCATAAACGCCAATATTTGCGACGCGACCTGCCCTGATGTCGGAAAAGTACAAGGAATTGTAAAAAAACACGCATTAAAAGGTTACTCTACAATTATCGTTGGTGATGAAGGGCACGCTGAAGTAAAAGGACTGCTCGGATTCGCTGAAAATAATGGATTTGTTATAAATAATATTGATGATGTAAAAAAACTGCCTGATTTAAAAAAAATCTGTATTGTTGCCCAGACAACACAACAGAAAGAAATTTTTAATGATGTATGTGATGCAATAATCAAAAAATACGGAAAAGAAAATTGTGTTGTCTTCGATACGATCTGCCCATCGACTATAGCCCGCCAGAATGAGGTCTACAATATAGCAAAAACGGTTGATCTAATGATAATTATTGGAGGCAAAAACAGCGCTAATACCACACGCTTAGCAAAAATATCCGGCGAAACCGGAACAAAAGCTATTCATATAGAAGAAGAATCCGATCTAAAACAGATCGACTTCAATAAATATCAAAGAATCGGGGTTACCGCAGGAGCTTCAACACCAAACTGGATGATAAAACAGATTGTATACAAGATAAAATGCGGTCAGCAAGAAAACCTCCCTGTAATACTAAAATTGTTCAGTAAAACATGGAATTTTATACGCAACACTAATCTCCTTGTTGCTTTTGCAGCAGGTTGGCTGAGTTATAGCGCTTGCTCAATGCAGAACTTATATTCAAGGAAAGAATACTTTGTGCTTTCCTTTTTTTATATACTTGCTGTTTATAGTTTTAAAGGATTAAAGAAAAAATGGTTTTTGAAACTAAACGAACCGGAAAAAATTAAATTTTACGACCGGCGTAAAAAATCTATTGTTTCAATAATAACAATATCTATCATAACTGTTTTGATTGTAAGTTTTAAACTTGGAATAATTCCCTTTATTTTATCTATACTTTTACTTTTTTTCGGTTTTTTTTACCAGAGTATTGGCTTGCCATATTTTAAAAATAGAAATATTTCTATTAAAAAAATTAGCCGAATTCCCGGATCTAAAGATCTTTTTGTGGTTCTTGGATGGGTAACGGTATTGGTATTTGTTCCTCTTATTTCTTCAGGTGTTAATTTTTTTTATACTACAAATTTAACAGCAATATTTTTTGTTGCAACTCTTGCCGCAATAAGATCAATTGGAAATGATATAAGGGAAATTCAGGAAGACATGATGGTTGGAGTTGAAACACTTCCTATATATATGGGTAAAGATAAAGTTCTGAAGATATTAAAAATTCTTGTTATATTCACAAGTTTTTTGATTGTTATTAATTCAACTGTTATTTGGAAATCTCCGGTCTGGCTTATGTTGCTGATTCCTTTATGGAGTACTTATATATCATCTTTAAAAAACGATCTATTGCAATATTCCTTGAATTTAAACTTTTCGGATATTGTCGATATGCATTTTATCATAGCTGGATTAATACCTTATTTACATCGGATTTTGTGAAATGATTGATGAACTTTATCCGTGTGAAACCATAAAGGGTATTTTCGGCATTTCACTATATGATAATATGATATGTAAAATCATATTCCCCGGTTTCTGGGATGAGAAATGTTCTGTATCTCGTTCAATTCCGATAATCGATGAATTAAAGGAAGATCTTAACAATTATTTTTCAGGACAAATCATCAATTGGACAGTCAAATACAATCTTTATACAGAAAACGCATCTATTTTCCGGCAAAAAGTCTGGTCAGCTCTTAAGGAAATACCATATGGAAAAACATTATCTTATTTTGAACTGGCGCAAAAATTAAACGTCAAATGTTATCGAGCTGTTGGATCAGCCTGTCATTATAATAATATACCTATTTTAATTCCATGTCACAGAGTGGTAAATAAGAATGGCCATTTAGGCGGTTTTGGTCCTGGATTATCCTGGAAACGTTTCTTACTTGATATAGAGAAACGCAACTAATAATCTAAACAAAAATAATTTTTTTCCGAAAATAACTATGGAATCTATACAAAAACAAGGGAGTTATTAGTTATGAAACGTTTTATTGTCGCATTAATTTTGATTTCATGGTTGACTTCTGTTCTGTGCGGTTGTTATAATACTGAGCGTCATGCAAGAAGACTGCAAGAATCTTTTGTCAATATTTGCCTCGATGGGCCCGGAATCAATTAATCATCATGTTACCAACAACATCATCAAGGGGATTTCGCTATGAAACCCGATAAAGAAAAAATAAAGAAGAATTTTATTATCTATTCCCAGAAAACAATAGATTTTCTATCTGTTTCTGCTAAATGGATAGCGTCTATCGCAGTTATGTGTTATGAGATTGCCAGTTGTTTTATAATGATCAAATTAAAAGAATCAAAAATTAAGTATGAATATTTAAAACTTGGTAAAGAAGCATATAACCAGTGGAAGAATAATAAATTTTTTTCGCTACAGGAACAATTGAATAAAATAAAAAGTTATGAAATCTTAATTTCTGAGCTGAGCGAAAAAATTCAATCATATGTGCGAGGTTTAAAAAAACTTTTTGAATTTAAACCGGAAAAAACATTCATAATAGTCCATGGTAAAAAAGATGTTAATACAGAACAAAAAGAAGAGCAAAAACCTCAAGAGAATGTTGCTCAAGAAACTGTAACGGAAGAAAAACCAGCAGAAGAGCCAAAACAAGAATCCGATGAAAAAAAGCAACAATCAAATGAAATAAAACCCGCAGTCGAAGAAAAGAAGAAAACACCATCAAGGCGAAGCGTCAGTAAACAAGTTTCGAGTGATGAACCAACTAAAGAAAAACCCGAATAAATCCTACGGAAATAAATGAATAATTCACCTCTTGATACTGCTATAAAAGCGGCGAAAACCGCCGGAAATTTGTTGCTTGAATATCAGAATTCGCAACGAAATATTGATATTGAAGAAAAGAATTTAAATGATTTAGTTACCAATTATGACACCGAATCGGAAAAAATAATAATTTCTATCCTGAAGGGTGATTTTCCGGATTTCGGTATAATTGCTGAAGAAGGCGGTATCTCAAAAATTTCTCCGGATAAACCTTACTGGATTATTGATCCTATCGATGGAACAAGCAATTTTATTCACCGGTTCCCGATATATTGTGTTTCAATCGGATTATGTTTGGGAAATGATCATCTATGCGGAGTTATATATAATCCTGCTCTTAATGAGTTGTTTTACGCGCAAAAAGAAGAAGGCGCTTACCTTAATGGCAATCGGATCAGAGTTTCCGGTTGTTTGAAATTGAAAGAAGCAATGATTGCCACCGGATTTCCGTTCAGGAGTTATGATCTTCTTGACAGGTATATGGATTGTGCCAACAAGTTGCTTCGCAACTGCCATGATATACGCAGAGCGGGAGCGGCGGCGGTCGATCTTGCTTACGTTGCCTGCGGAAGGCTCGACGCTTATTTCGAATACGGGCTTCAACCATGGGATGCCGCGGCGGGAGCCATAATTCTAAAAGAAGCCGGAGGAACCGTAACTGATTTTGGCGGTGGAAACGATTATTTATTTGGGCGAACTCTTATCTCATCAAATACAACCATACACGAGGAACTTTTGAGTATAATTTCAAATAACCTTCCGCATAAGTATCTATCTGTATAAGAATTTCTTATCTTAATTATAATTACTTGGTTCCGATATAAAGAATTCCACCTATTCTCAGCATATTGAAAACCGGATCAATTATTTTTGCGATTGATTTCAATGTACCTTTGTATTTAACTTGCCATCGTCCGGTTGTTAATTCAATTTTTTTAAATCCAATGGAGTTCATGAGAGATAAAAATCTTTTTGGTGAATAATATCCGACATGATTTTTTATTATACCATATGGATTATTCACAAATCGTTTTATACCGGTTAAGCGATATAATAAAAAATGCGGCGCGGAAATTGATGGTATTTCTATAACAACTAAACCGCCTTGACTCAAGTTATTGTAGATATGTTCCAATATCTTAACAGGGTTAGGGATATGTTCCATAACCTGGATCATTGTTATGATATCGCTTTTTTGAGTATTTTTTAAGTCAGCCGGATAATAACCATGCACAACAGGAATACTCAGTATTTTCGAAGCGTGAACTGATAAATCATATGAAGGTTCTATTCCGGAAATATCATAATAATCTTTTGCATAACTTAAAAAATGCCCGTCTCCACATCCTATATCAAGAAGGTTTCCCGCGGGTTTATATTTGCGAATCCGCTGAACTATATCTCTAAGACATTCGGCTCTATCCGGATACATAAATTTCCGTGTTTTGGCGAATTCAATACTGTATTGATCGTTATATTCTGTTTGTTGGTTGTGAAAAACAAAACCGCATGAACATTTATACAAGATTAAATCATCGGTTTTATAAAATAACTTTTCGGTGGATCTCGAGCATAGCGGGCATATCATTTATTTCTCCTTATGTTTTAAATTATCTACAACTTGTTTAATATTCTTTTTATATTCATATAGAACAAAAAACATGCTTTTATAAAAACTAATCCAGGAAAAGCAGACAACCAATAAAGTGTTTTATAGATGTATTTGTTTTGGCATGCTGCATGAGCTTTATAAAAGTATTCACGGCATTGTTTATTATTTCCTGACAACATGTTATAAATACCAATTTGCGCATAACGTTTAGCAAGAACCGGAGGATTTTTAGCGAAATCGCTATAATGTTTCTTTAAAATAAGTTTTTCTGCATTAAGAAAATTACTGACATTAGCCGTTAAACTGTCCTTTGTATAATATATTGTCTGTAAAGGTTCTTCGATAAATCTGAATTTGTATTTTTTAGCAAGTCGAATCCACATTTCCCAGTCTTCCAAACTCGGAAGAGATGGATCAAAAATGCCTACTTGATCAAAACATTCTCTTCTGACACAAGCAGATATAGCCGGTATAAAATTACCGAGCAAAAGCCTTTTAAAAACGTCTCCTTCTTTTGGTTTTATATAAGAAGCCGGCAGATAAGTTTTTTTGTTGTTTCGATACCTTATTGATGCGGCGTAAACAACGCCTACATCAGAGCTTGATTCACCAAAAACATTAACGGTTTCCTCAATTTTGGTCGGCATCCATAAATCATCGGTATCCTGAAAAGCTAATATTTCTCCACAAGACGTTTTTATTCCCGTATTTCTTGCAGAAGGAAGACCTTGATTTTTTTCGTGTTTTACATATATAATCCTTGAATCTTTATATTGGGATACGACATCGGATGTATTGTCTTTTGAACCGTCATCGACAATTATTATTTCTAAATTACTGTATGTTTGGGAACAAACACTTTCGAGACAGTTTAAAATTATGTGAGCTCTGTTATATGAAGGTATTATAACACTTACTTTCGGATTATATTTCGGCATAAATTATCTCTACTTATGAATTTTATAGTTTTATAATATTGAAATGATAATTAATAACATAAAATATTTAAATGAAAAAATTATTGTACTTTTTTAATAAAAATAAGATTTTGTTTAAAAATTTTTTTTGGAGATCATCGCAAACATTATTAAAAAGTGTTTTATCGATAAGTATCCTTCTGATTTCCTTATCTTATTTGACTTCAGTTGAATACGGTATTATAACATATATATCGTCGATAATGATGCTTTTTATAATAGTTTGTGATTTTGGAATCTCAGCGTCCGCTTCAAAATATACCGCTGAATATTCTGCTCTGCAATCCGATAATGAGAAAAAGGTATTCGGGTCGGCTTCAGTAATAATTATTATACTGGCAACTATCAGCTCGCTATTTATAATAATTTTCGGCTCGAAATTATTCCATAATTATTACAAATATATTCTGGTTCTTATTCCAAATCTTTATATCACACCTTTTATATCGTTATTAGATGGAATTTATCGGGGTAAGAAAAAATTCAAAGACCTTTTTTTCAGAAATATATATGCGTGCGGTTTCGCTATCGGTATATCTTTTATACTGATAATGAAATATAAACTATTCGGGGCTGTATTATCTGTTGCGGCAATTCAGTTTATATATTTAATCGGGCTTCTTTTTTCCGCTCCGATATCTACACGTGGATTCAATTCCGATGTTATGAGAAAAATTGCGAAATACGCTATGTACATAGGTATCGCGAATGTATCTTATTTCATGTATACCAGAATAGACATCCTTATTATGGAAAAATTCGGTTATATGGTAGAGATCGGGTATTATGGAATTATTGACAATATATTTAATTTCATATTAATGCCCTCAATAATATTAGGGCAGACAATCGCGCCTGACGCATCCAGATGGAGTTCTATGAAGGAATACAATAAATTGCGCGAAAAGTTCAGGTTATCGGCAATATACGGGTTGCCGTTATCGATTGTTACGGCAATTTTAATTTACATTTTTTTTATTGTAATCTTAAACCAATGGGGTTCAAAGTATAACGATGAATCATTCATACAGATATTAAAAATATTATCTTTTCTTCTTCCTTTAAAAATTTGGGGGAGTTTTACGGCAAATGCATTTATCACTCCGTCAGGATACGCTAAAATACTTTCTGTTTTGACTTTTTTGGGAGGATTAAGTAATATTATACTGGATTTGGTTTTAATAAAGTATTATGGTTTTGTTGGTGTTTTTCTGGCAACATTGATAGTTCATTCTATTTGTATATCATTGTCGAATTTCATATATTTCAAAAAACTTAACATTAGAAGTAAGGAATTAAAAAATGATAGGAAGACGTTATTGTAACTGGTTGAAACATCAGTTTGGAATGAGAGACAAAATTATCGGTTTACGATTCACGACTACATGGAAATGCAATTCAAGATGCATAACTTGTTCTATTTGGAAAGACAAAACCGCAGGTTTGAATGACCTCTCGATTCAAGAAATTGATAAATTCTCTAAATCTCCATATTTTAAACATGTTCAGTATATTACATTGAGCGGTGGAGAACCCACATTAAGGCCTGATTTACCAGAGTTAATTTCAACTCTCCATAAGAATATACCCCAAGCAACGTTTGGAATTACAACTCATGGCATGAGCCCTGATGTTGAAGAAAGGGTATTTAAAAAAATCCTGAAAGATAATCCGGATATTCAATTCAGGCTTGTAGGCATAAGTTTGAATGGTCCAAAAGAAGTGCATGATAAAACACGTGGAATTGAAGGAGCATATGAAAAAGCATTGGAAACATATGACAGGCTCAAAGATTTAGTACACTGTGAATTTAGTTTCACTTTCTGTAAAGATAATGTCAACTATTTCGAATGGGTTAGAGAATTTGCTCGCAAAAAAGGGTCCAAAGCTTATATTTGCTGGACCGTTATGAACGATCGGTTTGATGTAACGGATAAAGATCTGGTTTTCTGGGAACCCGGAATGGATAAAGTTCTCGACAAATATTGCAGGGAAGAAAAGGTACTGCCTGACAATATATTAGGAAAACTCGCAAGCATATTTTTCCTGCCAAGAAACATAACTCTTGCTTGCCTATACGATCATATTATCAATAAACGAAAAATGCCGTGTTTTGCCGGTCAGCAGATTGTTCACATTGATCCGGAGGGAAATGTATTCCCGTGTAATTTCAAGTTAAGTAATGATAGAATTATTGGCAATATCAGGGAAAAATGTTTCAGTGATATATGGAACAGTATATCTCCAAAAATATTAAAAGAGATTAAAAATTGTGATTGTATGTATCCGAATGGATTATGCGGGGATTCCGATATATATCCGAGCGTAACAAATTCGCCTTTCTTTGTTCTGAAATGGTATTTGTCAAAACTAATAACAAACAGGCCGCTCGTTGAAGGGACATACAATGTCAAATAAGGATTATGTGGGACGACTCGATCCGGTATCTGAAACATGGAAGAGAGATCCATGGACAAAACTGCTTATAGAAAGATATCAGCTCAGCCGGAAATTCTGCGAAGGTAAAAAGGTTTTAGATACCTGTTGTGGAACAGGGTGGGGAACAGTCAGCTATATTGTTCCTATCGCGGATTGTGTTACCGGGTTTGATCTTGCTGCTCCAATGCCCCAATTGAAATATAATACGGAAAAATGCAAATTTTTAACTATGGATGCCACAAAAATTGAGCTGGAACAAAAAAATTATGATATAGCTCTGGCGTTAGATTCCATAGAACACTTAAAACGTGAAGATGGGCTAAAATACATAAATGGTATGAAACAACATTTAAAGAAAAACGGGGTTTTGTTCGGTACAACTCCGCTTGTTGAAAGAGATTCGTTAATTCCTGTGTTTCTTAAATGGAATAAATACCATTTGTATATGTATACTGAACTAAAACTTTATGAATCCCTAAAAAATTCTTTTGAGTTTGTGAAAATATATCGGATTTACAACGAAGTCTGCCCATATTTCGCGTTTGCCTGTTGTGATTCGCAACCACAGCTAAAAGAATTCGATGATAAGATTAACCATTTTTTAGTTGAAAACAAGCATAGATTTGAAAAAGGAAAAATAACAGCGTACAGATTGTGGTCAAAATATCTTTTACGAAGAGTGGATTTGATTGAATCGCTGAAATATCTGCTGTTATCTTTCCGGCAATAAACTTATGAATACGCCTCTGGTTTCTGTTTTAATGTGTGTTTATAACGATGAGCTGTATCTTGAGGAATCGATTGATTGTATTCTTTCACAAAGTTTAACTAATCTTGAGTTTATAATAATAAACGACGGTTCGAACCAGAAAACGAGCGAAATAATAAACAGTATCACAGACAGACGGATACGTATCATAATCAACCAAACAAATCTCGGATTAACCCGCTCATTAAATAAAGGGTTGTCTTTAGCTCAAGGCAAGTATATCGCGCGCCAGGACGCAAACGATGTTTCGCTCCCTAAACGCCTGCAAAAACAATTTGATTTCATGGAATCTCACGACTGTTCGCTTATGGGATGTGGAGTAATATATATAGATGAAATTGGAAAAGAGATTTCCCGGTTCTTACCATCTACAACTGAAGATGAGTTGAAGAATCTTATCATTAAGAATAACCAGTTAACCCATTCATCAATTTTTTTTAAAAATAGACAGGGGATTCAGTATAGAGACAAATTCATATTCGCCCAGGATTATGATTTATATTTACGTTTGATAACTGAAACAAAAAAAATATCAGTGATTCCGGAATATCTTATTAAATACAGAATACAAAAAACAGCTATATCGTTTCAGAAAAGAGCACAGCAATTTCTATTCAGAGAAAAAGCAAGGGAATTTTATCATGAAAGAATTTCCAGTGGAACAGATAGTTACGAATCTTTCGATCCTGCTGAAATTCTTAAGTTTGATATAGAAACAACAACCAATACCAAACTGATATCCGAACAGATAAGAGCTTTTCATCATTCAGGAGATTATCTGAAGGTACGCAGATTTTGCCAAAGATATATATTTCACCTAAAGAAATACGATAAAATGATATGCTATTTTATATTAAGCTTTTTCCCGAAATGGATTATATCACCTGCAGATAAAATAATCTCAATTTTAAACTCATTTAAAAAATAAAATATGAATTATATTATACTAATCAGTATTTTTGCAATTAGCCGGTTAATAAAACCACAATTCCCATTATTTTTTTTTAACTAAAATATTTTTTGATTAATTTTTGTTGTAACCTGAAAAAATTAAATTAATATTAATATTTAAATCGGTCTTGAAGTTTTATGTTTAACTTGATAAAATGATGGCTGGTTCCAATTAAATCTATTTCGGACGCTAATTTCAAACTGAGACAAGGAGAAATTATAGAATGGCTGGTTTCGATCTAAATTTATTTATAAAAACTGCTCAGAATATTCGTGAAAAAGCTTTAAAAGAAAATAGGATTGATTTATCCAATACACCTGAACAGATTAGAATATTGACAGAGAAAGAAGAAGGGGTAATAAAAACAAAATACGGTAACTTAGTAGCTGAAAGCGAACCGACATCGAGAGCAGCCAAACACACAAAAAACAGTGTCGACGATGAATTTGGACAGGAAGAAATAGATTTATTGAACAAATGCGAACAAATTCTGGGTAAAGAAAAACTTATCAGTATAGATAGAGTCGTCGGAGATCCTGACAGCGGTGTTTACGCCAGACTAACATTGCCGGAAAGATTCGCTCATATAGCATATGGTGGCGGTAATATTTTTGCTCTGCCAAAAGTTAAAGTCGATAAACCGAATTATGAAATAATTATGTTTGTCGATGAAAAATTCGAGGAGAACAGAAATAAACCTCTTCCACAAAAAGATATTACTATCCGATTAGCGATGCTTCCTGATGGAAGAGTGGTAAAAGTTGTTCGCAACAGCATGTATATAGGTGAATTCAAAAAAGGTGTTTTCGCATCGGAAAACTGGAACGCGAAAACCAGAAAAGGCGGAATCTTCCTTCATGCGGGATGCCGTGAAGATTATCTACAGAATGTTGATGGAGATTATCAGACAGTAAGAACCCTTTTAATCGCGTTAAGCGCGAACGGAAAAACATCCACGACATGTAAAATATTGGCAAGAAAAGGCGAAGAAAAATCCTGGCTGGTACAGGATGATGGCGGTACTTTGATGCCGTCAGGGTCTTTTCATGGATTTGAAGCCGGTGGTATTTTTGTAAAAACAGAAAGTTTGAATCCTGGTGATCAGTTGGAAACATACTATGGATTATTAAAACCGGATACTTTATGTGAAAATATTTTTGTTAAACCTGACGGTGATTTCGATTTCTTTAATGTTGAAAAAACTTCTAACGGACGTGCTGTAATATTACGACGCGATTTCATGCATGCCAGTTCTTGTATAGATGTCGATCATGTAGACAATATTGTTTTAATTACCCGCGGACAAATTATCCCTGCGATTTCTAAAGTCAGTCACGCGCAAGCGGCGGCTTTGATGGTGCTGGGTCAATCGATGGAATCATCCGCCGGAGACCCTACTCAAGCCGGAAAAATCAGAAACGAATTTTTCTACGATCCATTTATTGCGGGAAGCAGAACCGATCATGCTAATTTGTTTTATGAAATTTTAAGAGGGTTACCGCATATTAACTGTTATTTACTAAATACCGGCGGAATTGGTGAAGGACAACATTATCATGATATTTCATTACGTCATACAATGAATATTTTGGATTCACTAATCAGAGGCGGTCTTGAAAGCCACTGGATAGACAGCATAACCGGATTTCAGGTACCTAAGGCAGTTAGGGAAGTCGATTCAATCTATATGCATCCTGAAAAACTATATTCACATCAGGAATTTGAAGAACGGCAAAATGCTTTGAATAAAATCAGGCGTGAAACGATCGGCAAGTATGCTGATGGTTTACATCCTGATATAAAGAATGTTTTCGGATGCTGATAAACTGATTTGGAATTAAAATGCGCCTGTAGCTCAGTTGGATAGAGCGATAGACTTCGAATCTAAAGGTCGCAGGTTCGAGCCCTGCCAGGCGTATTCTTAATT
>CAYVGJ010000005.1:164189-175711 GCA_964451165.1 uncultured bacterium | reverse complement strand
ATCAACTCAAAACTCTATAGAAAACGGTACTGCTGATTTCAATCAATTTGAAAATATAATTAACGGATTAGCTTCTGCTGATGCAGTCTATTCCGGAATAATTAATTCTGGATTAAGTAACTACAATGGATTAGCTGGTGTACAGAGTGCTGTATCGAGTTTAGATAATGTAATTACGGAAATGGCTAAGAAAGATTCATTGAATCAGCCTAACCCATCATTTGCGACGGTCTCAGGTGTAATTAATGGATTACCTGGCTGGAGTGAAACTTTAAGGGATACTGCTTTTGCTGGTGCGGGTTATACTGGATTAAACACAATAGTTCAGGATGTAACAAGTACCCTTACGCAGATGAATCAGCCTCAGAGCCAACCTGTTGATTTAAATCAGTTGAGTTCTACTCTCACCCAATTAAATAATTCGGGTACAGCCAATGCAGCCGTTGGTGGATTAATTAATAATGGGTTAGCGACTTATGGTGGTGTTGGTGCAATTCAAGGTACAGTAACGAATATAAAAACAGTATTGGCTGAAATGGTTAATAACAATATACAGAACAATGGAGTATTTACAAATATCTCGACTGTCATGGGGACATTAACTACTACGCAGAATTCACATCAGAATCTGATAAACAACACTCTCACAAATGAGAATTATGGAAATATTAATGATGTAATAGATTTAATAAATCAGGTGAATGGTAAAATGGCGACGAATGATCCGGCAAATTATATTGGAGTGCCTGGTTTACTCAATCAGATAGAAGCTTATGGCAACCAATATTCGAATTTATACAATAGCGGATTTAGTCAGTATGGTGGATTAAATTCATTAAGGGCCAAAGTTGGTACGGATATTCTAACTTCCCAAGCAAATGATTTATTATCGAGATATAGTCCGACAATCTCATCAGCGAATTTAATGTCATCCAATAATTCAGCATATACGGTACAATCGGCTGAAGAGATAGCGAAACTAATATCTGAAACGACTTTAACACCGGCTCAAGCTCAAACAGTGATAGAGAATATTTATGCTGTTGGTGACATCGCTCTACAGGATATATCTGTTGAATTAGGCCAGGCCGGCACAAATCTAACTGAGATAAGAAACGCTCTTACTGCTTTAAGAGAAGTATTGAAACAACAGGCTAATCAGAAGGAACTTACTCCTGAACTTGCCAGGGAAATGATCAATACGATGCTTAATGCAATAAATATTAATGCGCAGAACCAGCAGAATCAGAATGTTGCGCAAGTAGTTATTGCGGTTGGTATAGCACAATTGCTACATGAAGCTTCAGTATCAAATAACGACGCGCTGAGAAATGTGGTTATAGACTTGATCGTTGCTGGAATGATGGGTGATGTGAATATTGATGATATCCTGCTCGGCAGACGTACAGGAAAAACTATGGAACTTAACGAGGATGTGGCTGATGTAATAGCGAAAGCCGAAGCTATTTCTAATGAAGTAAAGAATTTGCAGAACAACCTGCGCGCGGATTTACAGCTTGACGCATCTATTCAGTTCTCTGTCCAGAACGGTACGATGAATCTTTCAATAAGAAATTCATCAGATAGGGTTAATGATCTGTCGGTTGATGAGATGAATCGCCTTGTCGGTAGAATAAACGCGTTCCAAATGGCAATTAATGATATAGCCGATCGTATGGGAATGATGGAATTCGATCTTGCCGCGACAATAAACAACAGAGCGTTGCCTATGGTTGATGTTCTTGAAAACCAGGCGGAATATGCTTCTGTATTACTTGGTTTGAAATCGTCGGATGTATCTGTGGTAAGTGATAGTATGTTAAAAGCCAGCCAGATGGTAACGCAGTTGCTTAATGATGCTTCTGCACCTGGAGTACAAAGTGGATACAATCTTAAGATGGCAATGGAACTGAACGATAAAATTCAGCAGGCATGGATGAACATAAGAAACGAAATGACTCAGGCTGAAGCGAAAGTTCTATCGCTTAGAGATTTACAGAATAAAGTAAAAGAAGAAATAGCAAAACTTGAAGCGGAAATAAACAATATAAAAGGCCAGACATCAGAAGAACTTGACAGAAAATATAGATTGACAGATATATTGAATGAACTCAAAGATAGAAATATTGATCTGGCAAGACAAATTGAACAGGCCAATAGAGAACTTAATGATATAGCGCTTGTTGAATCCGATATGAAAGCAATGGTACAGGCAAATGTTAACAGGTTGACCCAGTTCACACTGCTTAACGAATCGTTCAATAACGAAGCGAATGCGCAAATATCAAAATATATCGATAATATGATTGATATGATTGAATCAAAACTAAAATCTAATGCACTTACTGCGGCGGATCTCGAACTTATAGCGATGTATAATAACACTATAATGACAAAACTTGAGGCAAGATTGGATGCGGTGCAGAAGCAAATCGGTGCTCTTCAGGGTTCAGTAACAGCTACAGAACAGGATCTGCAGAAAGCACAGAATATAAGAGCAGGTATTCAGGAACAGATCATAAACGCGAGAAACAGTATGGTTCAGATTGCGGTTATGATTGGCCAATACGCGACACAAAACTCAGCGAATATAGCAAAATCGGAACTTAAAGGATATGATGATATAACCCAGGTTGAATGGGCGGCAACTTTAAAGAACGCTTATAATGTTGTCAACGGATTAACGAGTTTACAGGGATTAAGCGCTGATCAACGTGCACAGCTAAATAATACGTTAATTGCTATAACAAACTCATTTGATCAGATTATTTCCGGGTATCAGAAAGTTAACTCCGCTCTGAGTGAATTGAAGAAACATCTGGGTAACCTAACTGATCTGGCTAAGGCGACGGATACTAAGGCACAACAGAATGCCGCTCAGGAAGTCGCAAAATCAATGGCAGAGATATTCGGCACGAAAGGCAATGCTGATTTAACAGCAAAACTTGTTGAGATAATAAATAACAGATTGGCATCCGATTCGCAATTCGCAGATATGTTGAACAATTTCAAATTCATGACTACTCAGGAACTGAATTTCGCGATTGAAAGTATTATTAATGAGTTAATGATAGATGCCAATATAAATGAAAATGTAATATTCAATATAGAGAATGCTTTGGGGAAACAGGCCAAAGACCAGATGCTCCAATCACTTATGTTTAAAATAATCGAATCGATGGCTGATTCCAAATCAACTGAACTTGATTCAAAGGTAGTTCAGACATCGATTAATGAGTCTGTTACAAATGCTCTGATATCCTCGTCAATCAATCTTGTCAATGTTTTGAGGACATATCAGGGTATGATGTCTGAATTGTCGGTATCCAAATCTATTAAAGGTGAAACTTTTGATGTTGTAAATCAAGCTTTAACAGAACTCAATAACATTATAAAAGCTGAATTGAGCAGAACTACCGACGGAACATTGAGCTATTATTTCGATAAACTGAATGAAATTGAAAGCCTGAAACAACTTTCAATGAAAACAGAATTGCTTGGAGCTGAATCTGCGGATATGGCTGATCTATTCAATAGTTTGGTATCCGCATTGGATAATATCGCGTTTATCTCCGGATCGAGAGTAGCTCCGAACATGAATATGAAAACAAATATGCTCCAGACGGCCAATGCACTTAGAGATGCTTACGGTGATTTGGTTAATAACAGATCTGCTCTTGAAAAAGAACTTGCCAAAGATATCCGAATCGTAAACGATACTACAGGCAAAACAGGGTTCATGTTCCAGGCTAAAACCGATAGGGCAAAGAAACTGGTTGAAGCTTTAAACAGTACATTAGCGGCATTTGAAAACGCCAGAGGGTTTACATTATCTGAAGCGCAGGTTGGCAAAATGCTTGAGTTTATGGCTAATCCGCAGAAAGGACATGAAATTCTTACCGGCGGTGGAAAAACATCGGTTCTTATGCATATAGCCGCTATGGCAGGTATCATGAACGGTTATGTCAAAGGCGTTATTGTATTGTCGGATCTAAATAAATTGAACGAGGCGTTTAGCGGTTCGGCAAAAGAGATGTATCGTAAACTTGGTTTGGAAGTAGCCGTTCTTGAAGATACTCAGAACCTGACTGAAGCGAAAGTAAATGAACTGAAAAACGCGGATATCATATTCACGGTAATGTCGGTAAATGGATTCTTGCCTCGTCTTGCTGAACAACAGGGCAAAGAGTACAAACAGGTACTCGATATCCTGACCAACAATGTACAGCTCGTTAATGACGAAATCCATACAACTGTTGGACAAAGTTTTACGTTGAGCAATGGTCAGGATAGAAAACTGTCCGATCAGAATAAATCCGCAATAACTGATTTACAACAGTTTATGGAACAGAATACAGATAAACTGATTGCGTTGCAGTATGTAGGAGTTGTTGCCGATAGGTTAGCGCAGAATGAAGAAGTTCGTAGCAGTATCGATTCTGAAGGCAAGATGTCCGATGATCAGGTAAGAGACAGAATAGTTCATCAGATACTTCAAGACGTAAATTCGGTTGTTAAAGGTTCTGCTATGGATGTGATTGCCAAACTCCAGAATTACCTGCAGAGTAACCAGGGCAAACTTTTAAATAATATTGATTCGGAACTGTTCGGTAAACTTACAGCGATAGATAGTATTGAAACTCTCGTTGATGTTGCTAAACAGGATCTGGTAGCAAAAACATATAAAGGCCAGGATAAAATATCTTATGTTGAAGGTTTAAGAACACTGACGATTTCAACGATAATGTCTGAGGGCGAAGTGATATCGGTAAAACCGGTATTTAATGAATATATCGCGGCTATGTTCGCCAATACGCTTGAAGGAACACCTGGACTCGATGGTTTCAAAATGAACAGCGCTTATCAGGATCAGAGAGCGGCTCTGAAATCGTTTGCGGCTTTTGTAAATCAAGCTGATAAAGTTCATTATGGTTTGAGCACCGATGGAAAGAAGATTGTGCCTGTATCGTTTGGCCAGTTGGATGAGAACAGGAAATTCTCCGAAGCTTATGAAGCCGGTATAAAACAGATGTTCGGTATGCTCCAGCAAGGTTTGACACCGAATCTCGATGTAGTTGAACTAAATGACGAATCGGTACAATCCAGTTACGAAGAGTTCTTGTTTACTGCTATAAATAATGGTAGCGGATTAATAACAATGACCGGAACATTAGGTCTTGTCGAACCAATGCACCGTGCTCTTGGTGTTCAGGTTGACAGAAGCGTAAGTATTGCGGCTATAGTTAAATATTGGGGCGGATATATTACTCCTGCTTTAGCAAAATATATAGCCGATGTGCTCGGTACGACAACACAGGAAGTTATGGATGTTGTAGCCAGAGACGAGTTCCAGGGCAGGGCCTGGTTCGGTGAAGAATCCACTATAAAAGGCGTAAGCGGATTACGTGAATTGATGAATAACGCTTTAAATGCTGACAATACAAAACATGCAGTATTCGTTTTCCATTCACAGGTTACAAACACATCCGATTATTATTCGGAAGCCCTTAATAAATTGAACGATATAGCTAAAGAAGAAGGCAAATCGCGCGATGTGATAATTCATATCGGTGATCAATGGGTCAGATTCAATTACGAAGGCGGAAAATATGTAATGGGTGATACTATATCTGCCGAAGATTGGGATGATCAGGTTCGTAAAAGAATGCTTGATGATTCCTCAATCGAAAGTTCAGTGATAATCACGCACAGCGGCGACGTATTCGGTTTGGATTTACAAACCAATGGTCAGACAAGGTTTGTGGATGTGCTTGACAGCAAAACCGATCTTACAACAGTACTTCAGGGATTCGGGCGCGATAGAGGTTATAACGATGCCAATAACGAAAAAACGTTTAACAACCGTGAAGTGTATGTACTGGGTATGTCCGGTAAAGTTTCTGCCGGTGAATTACTGCAGATGGTATTGACCAATGAAGTCAATAATGTCCAGAAACAAATGCTCGATACAATAACAAGAGCCAAAGATTTCATGGTTACCAATACGCTTACCAATATGCTCAATATAATTACTCAAGAGAAGGGCAAGAGTGGTATATCCGCTATCCAGGCTCAAAAACTTCAGGCTTTATATGAAATGATACTTGATTTAAGAACAAAGTATACAAGTGAAGTAAGCGCTGATGATTCAATCGATATTTCTACTCCGGAAAAAACGGTAGAATTTTTAAATAGCGGATTCGGTAAATCACTTACATGGATGAAATCCGCACTTGAAGGTACAAGAACCGATTTGAAAGGCAACTTGCTTGATGCCATAAACGGAGTAAATATTTCCCAGCAACTGTATCAGCAATTGGGAGCGGTACTTGATATGCCTCGTCAGGATGCGGCTGACGCGACAAGCCCGGTAAAAGAAAAAATGACTGTTG
Organism: uncultured bacterium; assembly: GCA_964451165.1. Taxonomy (GTDB): domain Bacteria; phylum Auribacterota; class Auribacteria; order Auribacterales; family Auribacteraceae; genus CAYVGJ01. Next base: position 169,319 of record CAYVGJ010000005.1, on the reverse strand, counting down.
CCGATATATCCGCCATAAACACGACTGACGTGGCAAATATAAACTTGAGATCAAATTCCGATTTCAATGAAGTAGATTACAGATCGAATTCGCTTTATGGCGCGAAAACAATATCGGATCTTGTAACACGTATATCGAGTACAGTTCGTGAAGGAGAACTTGCCAGATTCGCCAGTACAACAACTTCTCCGATAGTCGCTCAGGTAATGGAACTCGCAAGACAGCAGGAAGCCGCGAGAGAAGAACAAGCCCAGGTCGCAATGAATGTGTCACAGCTTGCTGAACGAATCAGCCAGATAGATGAGCAACAGCAGAGTTTACAGCAGGAAGCGATGCGGGTTGGATCGGCTAAACTCGCTGAAGTATCGGCGTCCGATGAATTCAGGCGCAATCAGTTCAATGCTCAATTAGCTGGCGTGAATGAACATCTTAAACCTGTAAAAATATTTGATGCGATAGACGAACTTGTAGCAAATAGCCCGGCTGTTCAGGATGCGATTAAACAGATTAGCGCGCTCAGAGCCGATAATCCTCAGGCTGAAATCGGAGGCATACTTGCCGGTGCAGTTGAACAAACATTGAGAAATTTTGGTTTGAATATGGTTGTTGAGGCAAATGGCAACGCGGTAAGAATAGTACAGCCTGATGGATCGTTATCGGCCAATATGGGTATTAAAAACGGAGATTTAACATATACCGTTGATTTGGTAAAAGAAGGAAGGTATATTGGAGAATTGATCAGTGATGCTTATAAGAAAGGGCTTGGCAAAGAAACTCTCGATGCTGTACTCGCGAAAGCCATCGAGTTACAGAGTTACGGAATACAGGTACCTGTACAGTTCAGGCTTGCAGGCCCGTCTAATATGTCTTTGATAATTAACTTTAAGAATTTAGCTTCTGATGATAAAGGAAATTATACGGCAACGGATTATAAAGGAAAGATGTATCAGATATCCATAGGCCAAAAAGACAGCCAGTTCATATTCTATCAGCAGATAAACGGTACTCAATTAGGTATAAACATTACGCCTGCTGTTTCACCGGTAATGTCGATGCCTGCTGAATTGATTGGAGCTGAGGTCCAAGGCCAGTTTGATGAGGCTGAATACGCTTTAGCCGCGAGAGATGAGTCAATGAGACAGAAAAAGATTCAGACAAGACAATCCGCTTTGCAGGATAAGATATCATCGGATGTATCTATAGAGATGTCAGCTTATGCCGGTTCACTGGTGTTTATGAGAGTGCTTAATGAACTCAATAAACAGAATAATGCGGAATTGACTAACCAGGCGATATCTGATATGGTTCAGAATCTGGCTAATCAGTCGACGGATTATCAGACGAAGTTCGTATATTATCTGTTTGAGTATTATGCTGGTAATGGAAGAGACGTTGAAGCCAATTTCAAAGATTCTATCAGTAAGATAGCTCATCTGGTTGCTTCAACCAATGATATTGAAAAGATAAGGCCGGTGCTTGCGGTTATATCCGCTAAATCAATAGAGGTTTTTGGAGCGGAGGATATATTCGCTATGCAGTTAAGACGCCAGATACTCTTTGAAATGGTTAAAGGCGCGTATGCCTCCAATACTCTTGACAATAAAATATTAAGTACTATGGTATCCGACTATGTTGCCGACATCATGAGCGCGACTCAGGATTTGAGCAGAGACAATGCTAAACAGGCTCTGGAAACCATCTTGACCGAAGTAAACTCGAAATTATCTTCGGAAATACCTGTAATTTCAGGTATGGTAAACGATGTCAGGGTACAGATGAATGATGTGGTTGATATGGTTGTAACCAATAGCCAGAAATCGGTAATTAAGATTCAGCTTAATGAATCGGCTAAGAAAGCAATCAAGTCCTCCATGTAATATTTGAATATTATATAAATTAAACTTAAAAATAAGAGAGAAGGTGAACCATGATGCAATTTTTGACCAGACGCAGATGGAATAAATTGCTTGCCCTTATTCTGGCAGAGTCACTTCTGCTGCCGAATATCGTGTTTGGAGCGGCAAAAAAAGTTCAGGTCGATATTCCCGAAAAAATCGGTAGAGTGGTGGATCATCATTTCGGTGATGATCAGAGAGTGATAATTCACATACAAGACGCTCACTGTAATTACGAGGTTCAGCAGAATATTTACAAAATATTAGGAAATTTATTTAATTCAAATACTTCTCTCTCTTTTATAGGCGTTGAAGGCGCCGCCAGTACTGTCGATACTTCTGATTTTACAAAATATTCCGACAAAAAAGCCAAATGGGATGCATCTTTGCGAATGGTCGAAGAAGGTAAAATGTCAGGGGCGGAACTTTTCTCGATAAATTCCGATTCATCCTTAAATAAAATACCTTCCATAGAAGGCATTGAGGATCCCGCTATTTACGCGAAGAACTATGAAGCTCTGATCAATGTTATACCGGCGATAAACAAAGCCAAAGATTATGTTGGTAATCTCGATACTCTTTTGACAAGCTTAAAATCATTTATTTTTAATGATGAATTAAAGAAACTTGATTTGATTATAACTCAATATGAACAGCGGACCATAGATTTCAACGATTATTACTTTTATATGTATACCCTTGCGGGAAAAAAAGGATTGAATTTAGCTGAATACAAAGATTTTTCTATGGTTTTTACCGCGTTAAAGATGGAAAAAGATATCAATTATAATTTAAAACTTGAGGAAGAGCGCAACGTCGTATCCTCATTGAACAAGAAATTGACTGGAGAAGATAAAGCTACTTGGGATTCCATTCATAAACTGTATCTTATGGGAATGACATCTTCTGGTAAATATTACGGAAAAATGCATGAATTATCCACTAAATACGGTATAAAACCAGGTTCTTCGGCAGGACTTAATAAATTTATCGAATATGTGCGAATTAATTCCGCGATAAATCAGGAAAACCTTATTTTACAATCTCTTATAATACGTGATTTACTAAAAAATACCCTTTATGCCGATTCTGTAGAAAAGAACCTCGATTATCTATGTAAAAACGTAAATGTCATCAAAAAAATGTATGAACTGGAAATAACAGGCGACGAATTTCAGTATTATCTTGATCATAAAAAAGATATGACAAGTTATCATATTTCGGATTTTATACGCAAGTATTCCCCAAGATATAATTTGTCCTATTTTATACCTGCCGATATAGACATGATTGACAAGGGATTGCCTCTGATAGAGAAATTTTATTATATTGCTAGACAAAGAGATAAGCAAATGGTGGAAAATACTTTGTCTGAAATGGAAATTCTCGGTAAAAAGGAAGCAGTAATTATAACCGGTGGATTTCATTCTCTTGGTATGTCAAGATTATTGAATGAGAAAGGAATATCTTATTACGTAATTTCTCCTCAGATTACGCATATCGAAAGAAACAACCCGTATTTTTCAATAATGCTTAATAATAAAAGCACTATTGAAACTTATCTCTCAAATAATTTAAAAGCGAATACACTTCCGGTACCTTCGGCGTTTGCCAAACAAATGGTTATGGAAGGGATTCAGGATCCGGTTGTTTTCAAGACAAGGCTGAAAATGTTGTTTGTAGCTAATTCTGTCCGGAATTTATTTGGGGATAATATTGGTAAACTATCTGACCAGCAGGTGAAAGACATAAAAGATACTGTAAATAAATATATTCAGGAATCCGGATTTACCGGGTTTAGCATACAGGCTGTATCACAACAGGATCAGAGTATAAATATTGAAATTCAAATACCCGGAATAACCAATCCTATTATTTTTCAGTTTTCAAAAGACTCGCAACCGTTTTCTCTGGATCAGGGATTGATAGACGAGTACAAATTTGGTGGGGTAATCGAGAATATTTTTTCATTTGAAAGCGCTGTTGCCAAAGCTGTTGAACTTAGATCTGAAATTGCCGGTAAGGATATATTATCGCCACAGGATTTACAAAACGGCGAATTGAAAAATCTTTTTTCAGGTGTAAATAAAATTGATGGGTTGAATAAACTTTCTCTTCGTTCACTAAGTGAAGTAATAAACTTTCTCATGGATGGAAATGATATAGCCGATTTGAAAATCGATGGGTTTGATGTGAAAGTGGTGTCATTACCTGAAGGCAAACAGGTCTCTTTCGTATCGGGAAAAGAGGATTTGAAAGGTAAATATAATATTGTTCAGGATGTTATGGCGCAATCTCCATTTAATGTGCCTGCCGATGAAGTACGGAAAATAGTTGATGCTCAAAATATCGATAGTCAAACAGGCGGTAAGCTGAGAGACATCGGAATATTTAAAAATGAAGACTTGAACATTGATCCCGGTAAAATTGAGCAGTGGAAAAAAGACGCGTCAAACCTCAATGCGCCTGTGCGTGTGAATATAAACGGTATGGATATCAAAGCAAAGTTTATAATCGATGCGAATATGCCAGCCGGTGTTTATGGTTATAATTTTATGGCTGATAATGTTCTTGTTATTGTAACCAGAGAAGATATAAACGCGTCACCTATAGCGCGCGAGGCGGCTTATCATGAAGCTGTTGAAGGGCTTTATATCCAGAAACTAAAGGGGCTTAGCGATTTAAAGAAAAAGGAATACGGGCTTACGAATCCGGCGGATATTATTCACGCGGCTCATATTCTCGCATCAGCAAAGGAGGTCCTTGCATTTTCTGAAAATGGGAAGTTAACTCCTTTTCATTTATCCCAGTTATCCAATATGACCGTTGATCAAATGAAAGTTCTTCTTGGTGAAGACAGAAAAGAACAACACGAAATAATGCTTAAACTTTTCCCTGAAGTGGAAGAAGGATTTGCTCAGGAAAATATTGAAAAAATACAACAATATGAAAAAAATCTTCAGTTGAATCTTCCGACAGGGATATTGCTAAAGAAGCTGAACGATTTTAAATCTAAAATTGGGCAATGGGATGCCATAAGAGAAGATGTTTTAATGTTGCTTACGGATTTATCTAACGCGGTTATAACTGATCAGCAGGGGTATCTCGGATTAAGGCGCGAGTTGGTATGGTGGGTTGTTAATGTAAAGGATGATAACATAGCTAAAATATTGAATGATTTTAACCAGTCTGTGGAAAAACAAATCGGATTGAGTTCCGAAAAAATATCGCATTC
>CAYVGJ010000005.1:0-164089 GCA_964451165.1 uncultured bacterium | reverse complement strand
TTATCGGCTTTTCTTGATGGGAAAATAGGTAAAGGCGGTGCTCTTAAAGATATAAGCGCAGTTACCGATGAGAGTTTGATAAAAATAGAAGATAAAATAATTGAGCAATGGAAAAATGACGCAAAAAATACCAAGGTCAGCGAAATAGAAATAAAAGGCGAAAAAATCCAGGCTAAATTTATTATTGACGCGAATATGCCCCAAGGTTTAAATGGGTATAATTTCATGGATGATGCCGGAAACCTTGTGATAGTTACCCGCTCTTCCGTCTCAGTGGAGGGAATTGCTCAGGAAGCGGCTTATCATGAATTTGCTGAAGCTCAATGGCTTAAAACATTGTCTCCATCGCAGGCTCATATTCTCGCTTCGGCTCAACAGGCACTTGTGTTTGGCCAAACGGGAATAACTCCTTTTCATCAATCGCAAATTGATAATATGACAATAGATACAATACTCAGCCTGATATCTGAAAACAGGGATTCTCATCATATTTTGATAGAAGCGCATATGGGCAAGGATGTATCCGATAAAGTTCAGCAGTATGAATCGCAATTCTTATCGAAATTATTTAATAATTTAGCATCGATAATAAACTCGGCTGATGCTCAGCAAAAACAGGATATAATAAGCCAACTGCTCAAAGATGAGCTTATTCATTCGTTGTATGTTCAGGGTATAGGCAAGGTCGATAATTACCTGATGGGAATATTCAGCAATCTGGATGAACAATCGAAACAACAATTTTTAAATGCGCTTGAATCGAATGTTGTCGGTAAATGGGGTTATTTTGAGTTTCCAGCGATAAGACAGATGAGGTCGGAACTTGGGATAACACAACCTCAGATGGTTGAGACAGAATTCAATAATTTATTGGAATCGCTCAAGAATTTTGATGGTGAAGTAACTGTTGGAAATATCAAAATCACCAGTGACAAGGTGGATAAAATCAAAGAATTATCAGCCGGTCTTGAAATATTAAAACGCAATGGTGATATTGAGGGCTATAACCGCCAACTTGACAGCCTGTTGACAGTCTTATTCGCTTCAGAATCAATTACCCAACAGCAGAGGAATTTGTTGATAGGGTCGCTTCCTATATCATCAGAGAGACAAAGAAGGATAGAGGCAGTCATTGCAGTATTAATGGATAACGCGAATTCGGCTAATCTGTACTGGATGGGAGCTGTTGAGGATGTTTTAGCGGCGGCATCCAATTTGAGTATAATGCTTGATGAAGCCAGAATATCCGATATTAAGGATAAAAACGAGCAGGCAGTTCAGTCTGCGTTGCCGATCTTCACATTGGCATCATCTCTTGGCAATGGTTTTGATATTGTGGAAATGATGCCAGATTCAGGAACCCCATATTTCTCGCTTGAACACATTTCTTCAAGAGATGTGGGTTTGTTCTCTGTATTTTACGCCAACGGAAGCACAATGCCTTCGACTCTGGAAACAGCGGGTTACCATGGATATTTCCAGACACCGAACCTGGCTAATGGAATGGTTACTTTTCTTATCGATGAACAATATCCTTTGAGTATAGATAAGTTTGATCTTGATTCAGGTACCCAAACGGAAAAACCAGACCGAGCGAATTTCTTTGATAGTACTGAGAACCAATCATATCAAAAAAGATTGAATGAATTTATTGAAACGACAAGAAACCCGCTTCTTGAAAAACATGGATATGCCAATATTCAGGAAATGTTATCGGAATACGAGAAATATTTTGTTTATATGACTGCTGTAGAAAGGTCTCAAACCCAGGTTCCGCAAAGGCTAACTGATTATCTGACAGATTTTATGCAGGCATTGACTTTAGCAAAAGCAGAGGATAAAGCGTACAGGCGCCAGCGTGATGAGTATGTAGCTAAAAATGCTTCAAGTGATACTCCAACAAAGGAAGAACGAAAAGCGCTGGAAAAAGAATTCGCCGGTAAAGTAGCTTCCGGAGAAATAAAGATTCAGCCAAAACCGTTTGTCGATAAAATATTCAATGAGGTTCTTCCTGCAGGAAAAGTTAAAGGGATTGTGGTTTTGGTAACCGATCCTGCAACGAATATCGAGAAAGAATTCAATAATCATGAATCGAATTTTTACAAGGCACGGCAAAGGGCTCAGGAAGAGAATATACCACTTATTATAATTCATCATTACGAATCGCTATCCGAATCAGCCGTTGAAAAACAAAATGTGAACCTTTTATACAGGGATTTAGTACGTGATTCAGTAAAAAGAACTTATGTTGAACCTTTGGTTACGGCGATAAAATCGGGTAATTTCGACCAGTCGAATTTAATTTTGAGTAAATTAAAACTTCGTCCTTCTCAAAAAAGGCTTCTTGATGAGGAATCAGTAAAACAAATTGTTTCTGCTGTGGAAGTTAGGTTGAAAGATTCAAAACCGGATTCTCAACATAGACTGGATTTAATATCGTTAATAGCGGATTTAGGTAACGTTATTGCTGTTGATTACGCGGAAATTTCAGTAGTGGAAAACAGTCTTAAAAGGATTGTTGATAAAATAGTCTCTGATTCATCTTCGAGTCTTTTAACAAAACGAACCGCGATTATAAAACTTCAGCAATTCTACGATAATATTGCCGGTTCTTTTGTCGATGTTGCTTTTATTTCACGTATGGAGAATAAAATCCAGAGCGATTTGCAGGGTAGGCAAATAGGTATATCGTCTTTGAACTCAAGGATAGAGGTAATCACTTCACCGGAAGATTATATACAGTTGTCAGACAAAATTGATCCTCCGTCCAAGGACAACATTATTGACAGGATCTTGGACATAGAGAGTTCCTCAGCGATATCTAATAATCTAAAACCTGTTCTTATCACTGGAATTATAAAACTTTATGAGAATCAGAATTTATCGTTGGCCGCAATAGAGAAACTGGTTGATAACTTAATTAAGTTTACCGATTCTGTAGACCAGATTCAGGGAATTTCAGAATCCGCAAAAATGGTTTTGGTTAACTATATAATCAATGCGTTTTCTGTAGCTGCTATGGAAGGAGCGGTTGACCAGCTGCGTTTATCTCAGGCATATATATTTGTGGATGCTTTGGTTAAATTAGCACAATCTTATGGAAATGATTTTACGGAAGTAATTACTTTCTCCAATATAAGAATTGTCCAAAATGCTCCAAATATATCCGAGACATTGATTGATAACACTATAGTCCTTGATCAATCTGCTCTGGCGAATACAAAGGTTCTGGAATTTTTCTTATTACGCGAAGTTTTAAAAAGGAATATGGGGTTGACCGATTCCAATGCTGATTCAATAGTCCTGCAAAATGAGTTGCTTAATTTTGCCATAAAAAATGGACTTACCGGCGATTTAGAAAATTTCCTCGTATCTAACCGTAAAATATCGACTTTTGATCTACAGAATTATATTCAATTATTACAGGATTATCAGAAATCATCCTCTGAAGACCAGCAGGTTTCCCTGATTGCGGAATATGTAACCAGAAATTCTTATAGGTCAGCTGGATACACTGATCTTGAAATAGACAGGATTATGCCGCAGATCAGGCAGGAAATCATCAATACCAAAAGTGAAGCGTTGTTGAAAATAAAAGATATTCAATTGGGAGAAAGGGTAAAGTTCAGTTTTGAGAATGGCCGGATTGTTATGGATTCGGATTTCATCGATATAAGGCTTAATTTGCCGGCTAATATCGCGGATACGTTAAAGGCTGAAAATATAAAATACGCTGGTTTCAAAGCCAGTGCAAATCAAATAAGGATAATTACAAACGATAATAAGCTATATGTATTTGATATTTCACAGAGTACACCTCTTCTTGTTGCGAATTTCAATCAATTATATACTGGATCATCTTTTGATGTGCTTGTCGAGAATCAGATAAACGGCATTATCAGTTCCACAAAAGATAATGGTGTGGTTATTAATGGGATGGTGCAGGATAGAAAAGTTGAGATGCAGGTGCAGGGTATTCCTCTAAGTGAAGTATTGTCCGGCCATCTGAGAAATGTATCCGGTGATTCTACAGTCGCTTCAATTATAGATAAACTGAAATCAGGGAAGATAGAGGTTGTGGTCGCGGACAATATTCCCGGAACTTTCAAAGATGGCAACCGCTTTATGTATGTTCATCAGGATACAGCAACAGGAAAAGGTATAATTTTTATTTCAAAAAATGCCTGGGATAGATTAAATGTCGGCGAAATAGATTTTACCGATTCGAGAATGGATGCTTTTGTCGGGGCGTTAATCAAAGCGGGATTTCATATTGAGGGGAAAAATATATCTCAATTACGTAATTTTCAAGAATGGAATACTTTGGAAGAAAATTACAGCAAATATTTCCAGAATGATTTACTTTTGGATGATCAATTAAAACAAGCTGTTAACGCTGAACTTAATAAGATAAATGAAAAATCAAGGGAACTGAGTCTCGAAAGAGAAAAAATCGCTCAGGAATTGGCCAAACAAAAAGAAATTATTGATAAACTCGCAGAAGAAAAATTTTATACTATCCCTTCATTAAAACTCCACGCAAATGGACAGGAAATAAATCTCGAACAATGGAAACTCGATGAGCTGGGTACAGGAGAGTTTATTTATTTATCATTTGGAGAAAATCTTCAGGATAAACTGGTTATCGATTTAAAATCGTTTACGGAAAAGACTGTTAACGGGTTTACAGTAAAGAATATCGACGGAAATCTTGTTATCAGTTACTCGGATACTAATTCGCAATCTCAGATAAATTTATTGACTGATGCGCTTGGCAATCTCCAGGGATATGTCGTAAAAAGAACCGATCTCAAAGGCAATACGACTACTTCTGTCTACGATCGGGCAGGAAATATCCAACAGGATTTCAAAATGGAGTTTTCACCTCAGGTTCAGGCTATTTTATTTGGCGGTGTATCGCTTGGCGCGATTCAGAGGCAGATTGATGAAAGTAAAGCTGATCCGGAGAAAACGTCTCAATTAAAACTTCAGTTTATAAATGCTATTTTGAATCAATCCAATCAGTTCCTTAATTTCGAAAAAGCAAATTTGACAGTTGAGATGATCGATAAACTATACGGGCAAATATCCAATACCGTTTTTGATCAAATAACAGAAGAATTGACTGTTCCTGGCGCTCAAGCCAATCAGATAGTAAAAGATACGCTTGCCAAAAATCAATTATGGGGATTCATTGAAGATATCAGAATCGAAAAAATATCTTTAGGTGAATCAGCATCAACCGGATACGTGGAGTTTCCTATCGATTACCAGCAGGTTGGCAATCTCGATAAATTTAGTTTAAATGGATTCGATTCAACAAAAGTTTCACAAATTCCATTTACATATGTTGAAGGCAACCGGATTTATGTATTTGACGCTCAGGGAAGGCGATACGAGTTTGCGCTTAAAGGAGAAACCGTTGACGGAGTAATATCTATAAAGGCTGGAGAATTAATAGGCGTAACTAATATGCTTAACAAAGATTTACATCAGAGACTTGGAATCGATCTCGGTATTTCTGATACTATGGTTAAGGATTACACAAATAATTTGTCGCAAATCGATTTCGCAATAGAAAAATTTAAGAAAGAAATACTGGCTCTTGAACAAAAACAAGTTGAGGCACTGAAAAATTTAGATACTGATTCAGCTAAAGAATACGCTTTAAAAATATTGAAATTGAGAGCGCAGATTGGCGAGTTAGGTATCCAGAGATTGGCGGAAAACCAAAAATTTATTCAGCTTCAAAGAGAAGCGTCACTTATTCAATATAACCGGGCAATAAGGGAAAACAAATCATATTCGACAATAACATTATATCAGGCTATCGAGAAAGCGGCTGCGGCGGAACTTGGATATATTGAATCGGAAAAAGAAGCGATGAAAGAAAAAATTAATAAAATCGCCCAGAATATTAAACAGGCTCGTAGTGAAATACAAGGTGCAGAACAAGGTGCGCAAGATCAAGCACAACTAAAAACCGGTGCGCTGAATATCGCTTTGAACCAATTAATCGAAGACAGAATAAAGAACCAGAAACTCGGTGAATTTTTAGCTGAAATAACAAGCGCTAAAGATAAAATTGATGTTACGCTCGAAGGAAATAAAATCATACAGGTAAGTGTCGGAATAATTCGTGAAAAATTACTTGATAGGGATAATTTTAATAAGATTGTTGATTATGTAAATACTTTACCGGAAATGGCGAAGGATCAATTAAAACAGGCTCTTGATATTGTGATAAAAGTTGCTTTTGATCGAGCCGGAGCGGCTTCGATTACCGGTGAATATGAAAAAGCCGTTCTATCGGCTGTTATGGAAAGAGCTAAGAAAGCCGGGTTTATTGCTGATGAACAGCGAGAGTTTACCGATCTTGCTCAGGATTATATTAATCAACTCGACCATATTATAAGTTCCAATGGTAAAGATCGGTCTCCTATACAATTGAAAAAGATAGCCGAAAGAAACAAGGCTACAATATTGAAGAGAATGTACGGGGAAATCGACAGTGTTCTTGATTCAGCCGATCTTGAAATTATCAATATGAGTGTTCTGGAGAATAAAAAAGCTATGATTTCCGGAATACTTGGTATGGAAGGATTAGTTGAGGGGACACCTCAGTATACCGCAAGGGAATATGAACTTAATTCGGTTGCTCAAGGCCTTCTTCAGCGAATATATATGATGGAGAGAGTGCTGAATTTGCAGGATCAGAGGTTTTCAGAAACTTTAAAATCAGTGCTCGCCAATAAAAGCGCTCTTATTGAAAAAATACTTGAATTGGAAGGATTAAAAGGTACTGACAAATATAATGATCGGAAAAATGAACTGGTATCCGCTAATTTGAGTGAGCTTCTCATAAATTTCCTCGCTTTAAGTATGCTTGATAAAAATTTCATACGACATGACGCGGCCAATTTCTCTCAGATGTACAGTATGATTACCAAATCTGATGAAGGTGTCTATTATCTCAAAGCCGCAATGCTTTCTGAAGAGAACATAAAGAATCATGTGGATAGAAAAGTTCAGGATGAGCTGAAAAAAGAAAAATCCAGAGCGGAAAATGCCAAAAAAGAAGGTAAAACATATCAACCTTTGACAGAACAGGCGATACGCAATCAGGTGATGATGTCTTCAGAAGTTCTGGATATGCGCGATCGCCTGACAGGAATGCTGGACGCGAATATTAATTCGTATGTTGCTGAAAAATTAAAAGAAATGATTCGCGAGGAAAAAGAGAGACGGATTGCCGCAGGTGATACAACACCAATTAATCAGGCTGAAATAGAAGCAATGAGAATATCCATATTACAATCGCCGGAATTAAATAATGTCAGGGAAGATACAATATCCCAACTAAAAAATCACCTGAAAGAGAATTTGGTAAAATCCGGCAAATATACTGATAAAATAAATAAACGGCTTGAAACAATCAGCAAAGAACTCCAAAAAGAATACGCGAACTATGATCTTATCAATGGTCAAGTACCGGAGGAATTAATTCGCAGGGCGGTAACAGCGGTAATGTTATCGATGCTTGTGGATAAAGGATTTTATTATCATGACGTGCAGTTGTTTTCCGGTACTCTACTTGCCAATGGCGGAATATTGAATGTGGGTACAGGTGAAGGTAAAACATTTACTTCAGCGTTGTCGTTGTATATTCATTCGCTGTCCGGCGAGACAGCCATTCAGTTTTTAACTCAGGAAGCGTTTGCGCGCAACGATTCTGAGGAAGTCGGCGGAATATTGAGCCGGTTGGGAGTCGATGTGGAGGTTGTAACGAAAGATACCGACAGAGCCAAAGTCAAAGACCTTCTTATGCGTAAAGCTGACAGAGGCGATGACGGATCTCGCAGGGTAGTATATATTCCATTTTCTGATTTCGCTTTCATGAAACTGGAAGATATTTATTATGCCGATGACCAGAAAGTTCTTCCTAAAAAACTCGCATACGCAAACTTTGATGAAATTGACGCTCTCGTTTTTGAAGGTTCGTTGATGGATTTTATTAACGCGCAGATAAGTGATCCGTTGACAATGGCCGATGAACAGGTTTACCGTTTGGTTTGGGATTTTGTTCTAAAAATAAGAAGCGATGCTGCCCAACTTGAAAAAATCAAAGAAACGGATCCGAATTTCCAATTGTTCCGTGGCATTATCGATAGTGTTGTAAGCTCATCCAAAGCAACAGATATGGGATTGTATACCATTCATTCTTCCAGTGAGGGGAATTTTGTCGAACTTGCTCCTTCTTCCGATGACATTATCAAAAAACTGTTCGAGGCCGCTAAACAGCAGGGATATAAACTCGGATCTTATGATCAGTTCCGCGAAATAGTGAAAATAACTATCGAACAGCACCTTTTCCATCGCGAAAAAGTCAACTGGACACTCGAAGACAAAAAAGATCAGAGCGGTAATATCGTTAAAAATGATAAAGGGATTGTAAGAGATATAAAACTTATTAACGCGCAAGGCGAACATACAAATCAGCGCCAGAGCCATCACAGGCATACCATCATGGAAGTATGGGCAAAATATTATCTCGGTGAAAATATCGAAGTTCTTGGCGATAGCGAAACTACAGGTAAAATAGGCGGCGCTGACGTAATAAAGTCGTTTGACAAATTCAGTGGGTTCAGTGGTTCTATAGCTACGGAAGTGGCAAGAGACGAACTGAAAAAATTGTATAAAAAAGATACCATTACCGAGATGGCGTCTTTCATTCAAAAAGTTATTGAACGGCAAGATACTGCTGTTTTTCAAACAAGCGGAGAAAGAAACAGCTATTTGCTTTCCCAGATCGATGAAATATTCCGCAATCGTGACGCCGCGCCTATACTTGCTGGTACAAGAAGTTATGATGAAGCCGAAGCTTTATACAGTGATTATATGAATCGATTGGAAATTGCCGCTAAAGAACAATTGAACAAAATCGATCCTCTGTTCCTTGATCAATTGAGAAAAATTGTACCTGCGGATGTTGATCTGGATAATTTTCTGAAGGAACTAGACGGATATATCGGTAGTTTCCAGAAAGATAAAATCGATAACCTGTTGAATGATTTTAAACAGAAATTGCTTGATCTATCAACTGACGACCAGCAACGCGATGCGATCAGGGAAAGCATGAGCAAACTTGAGGCTCTTGCGGGTATAAAAATGAAAATTGCCGCGTTTCGATATTCCAAATCGGTTCGGGGTGAGGGAGATACTGCCGCAATCAGGATAAAGCAGGAACTTGCTGTGGAAATCGGGTATGAGATAAACAATATGTTATCCAACAGCTATATCCAAATGCTGAATTCGAAAAAAGTACGTTTGAATGAGATTCTTGAGGAATTGCGCCTAAAACATGCTCAGGCAACTGATGAATCGGTAAAAACAAAATTAAATGAACAAATAAAAGATCTTGAGAGTTTATTGCGCAATTATGACGGTCAGATTTCCAATATCGTTAACTTGCAATCCGAGATCCAGAAACTTTTTGAAGGATGGATCAGCGACCAGGTCGCGAGAAATTATAAATCAGCTACTGCTAAACTTGAGTTAATTAAAGCAAAACAGTTGGCTATTATTGAAAAACAAGCTCAGATCTCCGATTCCATTCCTTCGGAATTTAGAGGCGAATTTGATGTTATTTCAAAAGATATGAAATCGAATATAGATGGTTTTATTTCGGGCATAGACAGGATGTCAAAAGTCCATACTTTCCATGGAAACTCTTTTAGAACCGAACAGGAAGAAAGAGATTTCCTCGGCATAGCGGGGCAAAGAGGAAGCGTAACATTTGTAAACCCTTATGGTACACGCGGTAAAGACTTTAAACTAAGTTTGTTTAAAATAAGCAGTTTTAACGATATTATCAGTAAAGATCTGGTTAAACAGGCAATAGGCGATTTCCTGGCGGGAAATCCCGCTGTTCTCGATGAACTTGTAGCTCTGGTAGCCGAAAAACCGGGCGACGCGGATAGAATTAAAGCTTTGCTAAAGGATCCGAAAAACCTTGAGTATGGTTTATATTCCGAACTGAATAAGTTAATTCAACGTTTTGATGACGATCGTGACAGCATAACCCGTACGGAAAAGGAAAATAAGATAAATCAGTTTTTCGATATAATTAAGCAGGCTGTAGCTACTGAAATGGATAATCCAATGATGAGGGATTCGTATCTGTCGCAAATAAATGAGTTACAGCAGAATCTACGTGTTGAGAAAAGTTACGGTTACCAGGTTTTTGAAGTAGGTATTTCCGTGTCGGAAAGGATCACTATGCAGTTATTCGGGCGCGGTGGCCGCCAATCGGCTCCAAGAACCGAACAGACATTGATCTCTCTTGATCTCGATCAGGGCCAGATTGCTATAAAAGCTTTTGAAGGTATTGGTACCAAAGAAGGTAACCTGAAACATCTTGAATTTTTAAGTTCAAGAGAACAAATGGATGAAGCAAGATCAAAAATCAGGGCGGGTTTATCCGATATGTTGTTTGGCAAAAGCGAGGCAGATCTGACTGAGGAACAAAAATCCGTACTCGATATAGCATTCAATTCTGCTTTGATTTTTAAAAGAAGCAATAAACTTGATGGTATACTGGGCGATATATCCCAAATGGTGCAGGCGACCTTGATAAATCAAGGTAAAAATGAGATAGAAGCACGTGAGATTACCTCGGTATTTATAGAAAAATTGAAGACAGGTTTGAAATCAAAAGAAGATTTCTCAAATCCCGATATTATTGCTGAAGCCGAAGAACTCGGATTAAATAAAATGCATCTTGATAAAATCGCAGAAGTCCGGTTTGACCAAACAACCATGGGAGCTGTTTCACAGTTAGAACAGATTATATTGACTGAGAGAGCTAAAGACTTCCTGAGGTCGCAGATTTCCGAAGAAGAAAAGAAAATGGATCAGGGCGCGCTTGATAATCTCCTTAATTACAGGGCTGATCAGTTGGTTTCATCGATAAAATCGCCTTCGGCTTTCGCGACCAGAGAAGAATATGACTCATATATAGCCGCATTGGGAAAAATGGGGTTTGATGTTTCTATTGCGGTAGACATATCTGCAAAAATTAATGATGTTGTAAATAATGTTATTGATTACACGGCTATGGAAAAGAAAATATCATCGTTATTTTCTCAGGCTCAAAATCTGCTTGATATTATAGATTCGGAAAAAAGGATCAGCAAATCTTACTTTGATGATGTTGAATATTCATTCGCTCAACAGGTTGGCGAAATAAAGGGAGCGATAGAGGCAGGAAAACACAAAACAGCGGATGGACAGGATTTCGGCGTCGCTTTAAATGAACAACTCATTAACCTGATTTTCGACCGGTACGAAAAATCAAAAGATTTTGAACAGTTAAAGAGAGATTTGAGAACAATCAAGATCGATCTGAAAGATGACGCGAAAGATTTTATAAACGCAATAAAGGATCAGCTTATCGATCAGGTAAAAAGAGGTATTCTGAATTTCCAATATGACGGTTTTCTTGAGGATGCTTTCCGTGGTGCTAACGCATCGCTGCTTATTGAATGGAGCAGGATCAAAAACGAATATTCTCATAAATTGAGGCAAAAAACGGAAAAACTCAAAAAAGACGGCATGGATAAATCCGATGTACGTAAACTTTTTGATTTAGCGTTTGATACCGCATATAACAAAGATACAAAAGAATGGAATTACCGCCAGCTACAGAAGAATTTAGCGGCATTGGGTATTGTAATAACCGAAGATGATTTTTCCAGAATAGACGAGATTCGCCAGCAGATAACAAAAGATATATCTTCTGCCAAAATTACCCTTGATTTTATAATATTTGGAGGCGCGTTAGGCAAAGAATTTGATTTTGCGGCTTCCGATTTACGCAATATGGCTTCACAAATGAGAACTTCATATCAGGAAAAAATATCCAAAGAGACTGAGGCAATAATCAAGGAATTCTCTGACAAAATCAAGGAATCTTTCGATAAATTCGTGAATTCTCTGGCGACCGATTACGCACAGGCGATATTTAATAAACATCTTGATATTCTGCGCAATGTTGAAAGAAGCGAATCCGTTGGTGCCGATATAGCTGAGAAAAATACTTTGGAGACGGTATCGAGAGCGGTTGACCGTGATTTAATCCAGCGTAAAATCAGGTTATCTCAGCAGGTTGTACCGACAGCAGCGTTTGCTAAAAAAGTTGCCGGTGTTCTGGATAAAGGACTAACATGGCTTGCCGGTGTATTCGGTAAAAATAAGAATATGGATCAGCTTGTAACCAAGAAAAAATCAACCGACCTGAATTTTGACGGTTTATTCAGGGAAGCTCCGCTTGCTCCTGAAGCTACCCCAGCGGCGATATTCCCGTTGCAGACCATGCAGATTATTGAAGATAAACGAAGTATGGAAGAGAAAAAGCAACTTGTTACTCCGGATACCGAAATAGGTGTTCAGGATGGTCAGATTTATTCCCGTAAAATTGATGACCAGTCACAAACAGGTGTTTCCGGGCAAAAAGGTTTGAATGCCAGAGCTATTGAGATTGAGACGATTAACGGAAGAAAAGTAATGAAGCTCGAAGTCGATGACGCGAGCCGGGCAGGCGATGCCATAATTGCCGCACTGAAAACATATTCTGCCAGCAAAGGCGGTTCTGTGGATATCGATGGGTTTACTCTTGTTTCCAAAGGTAAGGATATAGGAACGATAGATATTGGAAAGAGCGCTGTTTTTCATCTGATGGATCAGAACCAGAGTGCTCGGTTAAACAATATTATCAATAACGGCGGAATGATGGAAATCGAGCAGGAATTGATTGTATTCGGTAAAAACAGCAATGGTGTGACCGAAGGGCATAACCTGGGTTCGATCAGAGATATAAATCCGGATTTAATCGCGATATTTGAAATTAAAAAAATTGATATGATGAGCTTTATTCAGATGAATGAGGAACAGCGAAAGACATTTTTCGCGCAAAACCCGATTGCGTCTCATCCTCTGTTTGCTCAGGTTTTATTTAATCCGGTTACTATTGAAAACGGCGTTATACTTATAGGGAATAATCAGTATAACAAGGATATAGTTGAAAAAGGAACGTTGCTGGTAAACTCGAAATTGGGTGATGATGTAAAAGTAGGGCGTAATTCTGTGATTATAAATAGCGAGATTGGTCTTGTGTCGGGTGGTGTATCTGAAATTGGCGATAAAGTCGAAATACGAAACACAAAAATCGGAAAGCAATTGATTGCTGGTGTGGGCGCGACTTTGGATTCAGTTATATCAAATAATGTAAATATTGGCGAATCTGCTGTAGCGGAACGTGTTAACGCGCGCACAGCAAATATTAATATCGGCAAGGGAAGTTTGCTGATGGATTTTGAAGGCGACGGCTATATCGATATAAAAG
This sequence comes from uncultured bacterium, assembly GCA_964451165.1. Taxonomy (GTDB): domain Bacteria; phylum Auribacterota; class Auribacteria; order Auribacterales; family Auribacteraceae; genus CAYVGJ01. Next base: position 150,687 of record CAYVGJ010000005.1, on the reverse strand, counting down.
CTGATTATTTCAAACAAGGAAACGATGACGCAAAATCAGTTAACGAAAAGAACTTAACTGAAATAATACTCAAGAAACCCGGCAAATTCGCAAATGCGATGAAATCATTGCAGAGAAAATTTTATGAATGGTCAAAAACCGCTGAGGATAAATACCCGAATCAGAAACGAATAACAAAATTATTAAAGTTTTTGTCGAATTTGTTCGGATCATTTACTCCTGAAGCGCGCCAGTGGAAAGCGATGTATCGTGAAAAAGCAAAATTCGCCGATGAGTATAAAGAAAAGTTCAAAGATCAGAGAGCGAGGCTACAAAATGATCTTAGCATACCGTATAATATGATGTTCGGTATCGATCCGGATAGAGATTTTCATTCGGCTGTGATATCGGAAATGGATAAAATAGCCAGAGACGCCGATCCGAACGCTAGAAAAGCAATGGTTGAATCTTTTGTCGCGGATGTTTTATCAACCTATCCTGAATCGATACGACAGCAGATCTCGGAACTGATGGATTTATCTTTAAATGAATCTATCGATCAGAATAAACCATTTAGCGAGGTATTTGTCGACAAAATCACATCAAAGATGGAACAAATCATTAATGAACTGCCATCGTACGATACTTTTGATAAATTACATATAGCTGAAGCATTTTCAAAATTGCAGAAGATGAGTTACTTTGATGAAAAGTTAACTCAAACCGATTCATTGAAAATAGCTTTGCGAGGAATTGAGTTATCAGAAAAACTTCAGGATGAACAGGCAAAGATAACGTATCTGATAAATGCCTTGAATAGTAACGCGATACTACTTTTAAATGAGCCATCGGATAAACAAGCTAAAAAAACAGAATTCGAACTTCTTAAAAAGTTTGGGTGGGATAATGAAAAAATATTTGGCGGTTTAAACAATGCTTTAACAGCAATGCGCGATAAAATAGCTGATGAGTTGTTTGCGAATTTAAAAACCGAAGGTTTATCTGGAGATCAGATTACGCAATTGAAGGATAAATCGGGAAGAATCGCTGATCAGCTTGTCGGATTAATTAATCTGGGCAACGAGAATATACCTGTCGGATTGAATCAGACAATAATTACCCGTCAGTTTACCGAGTATATAAAGGGAAAAGAGGATAATTATCCATTAATCAGAAACCTTCAGATCAAAAACGACGGAAAATTTAATTCACCTGCCGATAAATCTGTTTATGAGCAGGTTGCGCAAATATTATCGGAATTAAATATCAGCATGAACAATATAATCCCTGTGATTGCGCCTTCTAAGCTGGATCCATCCGCTCAATGGGTTTTTGCGGATGAAATATGGATTAATAATATTGCCAACGGATTGTCGCTATACGGAGATAAATTCTTTAATACTTTGCAGACAGTTCTTTCCGGGTACTCGACACTTGCCAGGAACGAAATTTCTGATTTTATCCTAAAAACTTATTCGCGGTCAGGAAGTTCTGTTAACATCTTGGAACATGTTTCTTTCAGGGCGAATGCTTTGATTTCGGAAATAGAATCTGGCAAATATTACGGTGAAGAACTTGTAACAAAATTAGAAACCGCTCATGCTCTTATGAACATTGCGGCACTTCTTATGCCGACAGATAAAGATACCCTGAAATCTTATGCGAACTTGAATTACCTTATGGCTGAACAGGTTAAAGATCGAATTGATATAAATACATTGGATAAAGACGCTCTTGCTTCACAACTGCTGAAATCCGGTGTAGCTGTATCTCTTGAACAGGGATTGAAACTTGCGGATTCGATTATAGCGAAACGAGAAGCTACACCGATCAGGAACATATCCGGTTTGGATTTATTATCGCCACAGCAGGCGGAACTTTTGAGGGCGAATAATATTGTCGGTTCACAAGAAACAGCGGCTTATTATAATGAAACAGCGCGTACATTGATTTCAATGGCAATAAACATTGCTAAAGAGAACAATGCTTCAGATATATCCGAATTGCTTGTAAAACAGGTGGATTATTTAATCGGACAGCGGTCTATGGATACAAAGAAAATAGATTCCATATTAAAAGAAGCAAATGATAAATTGTCATTGATTGATGATAGAGACAAAAAATCAAAATTAAGCGATCAAATAGACTATTTGAATTTCAAAAACCTAATTTCGCAGAATAAAAATACCAAACCGGAAGATGCTCAAAAAGCGATTGATGAGTTTGTCGCAGGAATAAACGAGACAAATAGATTTTATCCGGAAATACTTATGCAACAAGCTGAATTTTTTATTAATGCCGGAAATTTCCAAACCGCTGATTCAATATTTAAGAATATTATTGAGCAATATCCCGATAAAGCCGGAGAAATTGAGAACAAGAAGATTCAGGTTGCCTTGAATAAAGGAACATCTATCGACTTTATGGTGGTAAATCGTCCGGAAACTGTGCAGAATGAGCAAAAGGCAAAAGACCTGCTCGGAATCATTCAACAGGCGATTGCATCCAACATGATTGCTGAATCGCCGGATTATATCGCTTCAATGCTGAACGAGCTCATTTTATGGAATAAGTTATCTACCGAAAAAGGGTTGTCGGCCGGATTAAAATATGATGTTTTGAAAACGATCGGTTCCATATCGGCTAATGTGGGCCAGTTTATTGTTGCAAACTTGTCGAATCCGCAGAAAGCGGAAGCAATTAATGCTTATCTCCAAATACAGGATCAGATAATAAATCCGATGATCAACTTGCAATCGTATTCCGAAGGTTCGCCGGCAAAAGCGGTTGAACGATTGATGACGGATAAAGTCTGGGTTGATGCCGATGGTAAAGTAATGGATCAGAACCCGACGCTTGCCGTAATCAGGGATAATATGGATATGAACAAGATAGATCCTTCCGGCTATCTTGGTGAAGAATTGCAAAAATATAAAATCGGCAAATTAAATGATTTTATCTCTGTTTTCGCTCCTGACGCAAAGATAGAAATAGTAGGGGATCACATTCTTGTTACCGGATTAACTGCATTGCAGGTGAGATATTTCAACAGTTTATTTACGTCTGGCTTCACCACATCGATAGAGAATCTGAAGAGCGCCTTGAAATTAGAGGCGGAGAGCATGTTTAATTCTTTCGACGGGGAAGAGCTTGCTGAAAAAATATCCTCAAGGTGGGGCATATCCATCAAAGAAGCTTACGACATAGGGGCAATGAAAGGCCAACCTGAAGATAAATTAATTGAAAAACTGGCTTCGTTTATAAATGATAAATTAAAAATAAATGAGTTGCCCGAACAGGCGAGAAAAAAATTGGAATCGGATTTTTCACAGAATCTGCAATCCGCTATTCTCTCTATATTGAATAAGGATTTAGATGGTATGGTTCAGCAGGAAACACCTGAAGAAAATCTTAAGCCGATGAAAGATCTGATTGCGGATATAGAGGCTAAAAATGTATTTGGGGATCAGAACTTCAGGTTGATTATAGGTATTGGATTTGTACCGCCGGATGCTCCTCCATTGGCTAATTTATTGAAAGATAAGAAAATCGAGGAGTTCAGGCAGAGATCCAAACTAATATCTCAGCCGATAGAAGATCAGATAAATATACTCCAGGTTCAGTTGGACAAACTTCCGGAAGGAGATGCCGGAAAACAGGCTATACAAATAAAGATAGATTCTCTGAAAAGCAGGCTTGATAATCTTGTTAAAATCGGATTTATGGATAACATGGCTGATTTTTCAAGAAATATGTTCCAGAATGTATTAATTCAGGCAATGGCTGATTTTTCTCAGGCTGAACAGGCTGAACTTGCACGTATGCAGGATAAAACGGTTGTTTCCACTCCCGAAGCCGCTATATCAAAGAGCAATTTTATCGATTGGGTTTATTTCTGGCAATCGACTGTTGATAAAGGATTGAAAGATTCTTTTGCTGATAATTATAACCAGTTGTCAATTATCAGAGATAATTTTCAGTATTTCCAGAAACTATCTTCAGGAGTACAGGAAAATGAGCTGGCAGGTATCCGAAACAGGGTGACAAATAATCTTATTGATTATCTTGGTAAAGAAGAAGGGTCTCAGGTAGCTCCAATAATTATAACCATGATCGAGCAAAATAAGGGAGATGTGCAAAAGACAATGAATCTTCTTCAGACATTCCTTGGTGAAGGATTGGTCTCGAAAGTAAAGGCATTTTTCCTTCCTTCAGATAAACCTGTCGAAGGCCCTGTAACAATGAATTCCATTTATCAGATTTATTCTGAAAAAATATCTCAGATTATAGGTTTTACGGTGGATAAAAAGTTTATGGAAATGAGTTTGAATGAAAAAGACATTTTCTCTGCGGATGAAGTGAGTATTTTACGAAATATGGGAGTGATCAATCCTTACGGCATGTCAATCGGCGAAATGAAAACCATGAAGCTGGTCTTGAAGCAAATCGCAAAAAGTAAACAGAATTTGACCGACTGGCTTAACAATAGTGCCATAGGATTACAGGAACAGCGAAACGTAATTACCGATACGATATTTGAAACACAACCTGTTTTAATTGGGCAATTTTCGAATATTCAGCTTGAAGTGTTGAAAAGTCTGGTTGCCAAACTGAATTTGAATTTAAAAATCGATTCGAACGGTAATGTTTATGTTGTTCCGGAAGTTGATATCAGCCAGTCTGCGCAGAAGTTTGCTATGGTTAAAAATATGCTTGAAAGTGCTGGAGTGGACAATCCTGAGGTATTCATTAACAGCCTAAAAACCAATGAATCAATAAAAGCGATGTTTCAACTTCCAGATGATGAAATGGCGGCGATTGATTTGGTATTTAATTTGAAAGATATTGGCAGTGTGAATGATTATTTCAATGATATTTCCAATAAATTAATTGAAACAGCCGGGTTTAAAGCGTTTAAGACGAGTAATCCTGTTTCTGCTGTAACTGTTGAGGAATTTTTTAATTCTTTAAAAAATAATAGTTCCGTTAATGGTCGGAAAGTTGATCTGTACGGTTACAATTTCATATTGAAAAGAATATTGAATGATTTTGCTGTGCAAGAATTTTTAAATAACGAAGATTTACGGAAAAATAGCCAGGCTGTTAACGCTCTACGCATAATGCTGGCTTCGGTGAACGATATGTACCGGATGATAATTGCCGGCGAATCGGCTGTGGATAATGCTGAAATAATCGCAAATAATTCTCAGATTAAAGACGCGTTTGCGGATATTTCCAATGGATTGAAAAAGATAAGCGATGAGATGAATCAGATACAACGTCCATCCATAACTTCACTGGAACAGATAAAGTCAGGGCTTACGAAACTGGTTGATTTGTTTGATAAACTCACAATAGATGAAGCGAATAAATCGTTTGCCGTAACACAGGACAAACCGAATAATATTGAATTGATTATGAAGGATGTAAACAAATATGAAAAAGAAATAATGAGAATATGTCTGAGTAACATATCCGGTGTTACTGAAGTATCCGATGACGAACTCGGCGCTAAATTCTTTAAAGCCGTTGAAAGCAACAAAGGCAGAGTAGATATCTTTATGAAATTTATATCGGATATTGTTAACAATACATATCTTTCTTCCGGTCATAAGGACAGTGCGAATTATCTTGCGGCGGTTGCCACATTAAAGACAAAGATTAACAGTTATATTACTGATGTTTTAGGCGCGGCATCCCCACAAAATATATCTTCATCGGTTGTTGAGTATAAAACACCTAAATTCGATGATAAATTTATTGAACGGATTATCCCATCTCTTGACCAGGATTCAGCGACAAAGTTAAAATCTATTTTAGCTTCTGTTGATGCGAATATAGGTATCGATGTTGTCCAGAATAAACTTATTGCGGATCCTGTGGTTGACAGGTTATTAACACAGCTTGAGAATCTTTCTTCACCCGATTTGCGCAACAGGGTGTTTGATGAAAAAATAAAGGGTTATATAGGGCTTTTGTTTGACCAGGCTATCGAATTGAGTTCCGCTCAGGAAGCGGTGTTCCCCGAATTATATAAAAGTATGAAAGATAAATCTACCGTGGAAATAAGGAATGCGATAGTCTCAATAATAGCCAATTTATATCTTGGATTGCCTTTGAGTGGAGATCTGAAAAATCTATTGCCGCAGTTAAAACCGGAAATAAGTTCGTTTGTATCAAAGAAAATGCCTTATATGTCGCAGGTTGAGATTCAGGAAACCAATACCGACAGGAGAGTGATGCTTGTTCAGGTGCTGAAGGATAATCTTGGAGAAAACATTTTTGATTTAGCGAAAACCGACGATAAAGTCAAAAATGAAATCAGAAGTTTTCTTATCAGTAACATAAATCCGCTTGTAAGTGAGAAGAATTCCGATAACCGTTACGTTTTCGTAATTAATTTTGATGCTCTTGCGCAAAACGGAAAAATTTCTGTCAATGAGTCTAACTTTATGTTGAAAGAAACAATTCAGTTTATTGAACAGATGGTTAAAGATAAAGGTAAAGACGTAAAATTTGTTATAGTATCTGAAAATTATACTTCTGAAGCGGTTCTCGATCAGTTGTCTGCGCTCAGGATAACGGAATTACAGGTGGATGTTTTCGCAAAAGACCTTGGCGATGGCAATAAAACCATGCAGGATCTAATCCAGCTTGTTCAGAACAACTATTCGGTGAATAACCAGAATCTCAAATTAATAACCGAATCAGGAAACCAGCAGGCACGGGAAATAGCCCGTCAGCTGGGTGTTCAGATAATGGAAGTCAATCCGGGGTTCTCTATCGATAACGAGAACGGAGAATCTATGGCTGAAACTTTTGTAGGATCATTAAACCTATTTGTACAAGCCTCAATAAATGGGTATACAAATTTACCGGCAAAAACAAAAATTCTCGCGTTTAATAATCAGGATACAACCAAAAATCCTGAAGTGAATAAGTTATATGATCAGATAAAACAATCGGAAACCGAATTCAGTAAATTCGGTTCTGTTGAAGATTTGTTGAATTTCATAAGAACCCAGTATGGTTTTAACCAGAAAGACGATGTATTAAAAGATATACTTTATAAATCAATTACAGCTTATATTCTCGATAATAAAATCAATTTGACTCCCGATCTTAACCTGAAAATCTTTGAAAGCGAATTCTCTGGTGCATTAAAATCACTTCTTGGCGAAAATATTGGAAATATTCTATTCGATGATTTATTCAGCCAATCACTCGTTAATCTTGTGCTTCAGTCGCCGAAACAGAAAATAAGCAGTGCGTATTTGCGTGAATATGAACGCATGAAAATGGCAGAAGAATTCGCGTGAAAATATATCTCGCATAATGTAGAAGTATCGTAAAAAGAAAAAATTAAAAAATATACTATTACGAAGCGGCTTCGTCTTCGGTAGAATAAATCGAGAACACGTTGTGTAATTTCGTGATATTGAATAAATCGGATACAAAAGGTTGTAAATTATAAAATCTAAGTTGTCCTTTTGCCTGATTAACTCTTTTGGAAATAGATATGAGGCTTCCCAGTCCGGAACTATTTATAAAATCCAATTCGTTAAAATTAAATAATATCTTATTTTCTCCGGCAGTTAATTTTTTTTCAACTTCGTTTGCTAAGGTTTTGGATGTTATTTCGTTAAGTTTGCCGGATAAGTCAAAAATAGTCCAATTATTCCTTGATCTTGTTTTAATTTGCATATATTCCCTCTTCACTGTTGAATATTTAAATAAATATTAACAAAAAAAAACAACCATTCAAGAAAAATATTAAGTCAAATTAAAGAGTTATCTAAAAATGATGAATTTTCAATTTAAAATTACGATAATAATTATGTTTTTAAAATTTTCTTTGAATTTGGATTTTATATAAGTATCATAATTAAATAATTTTTTACAAAAGTATTATTTAAGGAGGATTTGAATGAGCAATTTGTTTGAAACTTACTATAAAATGTCTGACGGTACCATAAAACAGGTTAATCCGTTTACCGGTACCGAAGTATGGACTGTTCCCGGAAGAGGCAAAAAACCGATTACAAATGAAATACCAAGAAACGCCAAGAAAATTGATAAACATGAAGTTGAAGGGCATTGTAATTTTTGTGAGAAAAAGTATCTGAATACACCTCCTGAAAAAGCGAGGCTTGTTAAAATTGATGGGAAATATGTTCCTTTAAAGAATGTAAAAGCAGAAGAACTGTTAAATACAAAAGCTGAGTTCAGAAGGGTCCCGAATCTTTTTGAAATAGTAACTTATGATTATTGGATGAAAAATTATGGATTTGAATTGACTAAAGATCAGATCCAGCATAAAAACGATTATCTATCTTCTGCTGCAGGAATAGAGCATGTTATAAACATAATAAACATGAAGTTAAAGTTATCTGGAATTGGCGATGAGGAAGTCAGGACAGTTATCAGCCTTCAGGAAAAGCTGAAAATGGCTGATGCTTTTTTTGGTGGCGCTCATGAGATTATTGTTGCAGGAAAACATTATAAACCAGGTGCTGTTTATGATGTCGAATTATGTTCTTCAGGCGAATTAACACCGGAAGAACACTATCAGTATTTCTTGTTCACAATAGATGCCATGAAAGATATATTTGCTCAGAACAGGTATGTGCGTTATATTTCTGTTTTTCAGAACTGGTTATCGATGGCGGGAGCATCGTTTGATCATTTGCATAAGCAACTTGTGGCGATAGATGAATGGGGTGTTGCCATGGAAGATGAAATAGAACTTTACAGAAAAAATAGAAATGTGTATAATGAAAAGGCAGTTAATTTTGCGAGTTACCATAATCTTGTGTTTGCGGAAAATGATTACGCGATAGCTTTTGTGGAAGTAGGGCACAGGTATCCGACAATAGCGATATATTCAAAAAGCAAAAACGCGATGCCGCAGGATCATACAAAAGAAGAGATAAGGGGTATAAGTGATATCGTACATGCCTGTCATGCGGCTATGGGGAGTCAGATTCCCTGTAATGAAGAGTGGTATTACAGCCCGATGGATGCCAAAGAAAATATTCCGTGGCATATAATGATTAAATGGAGAACAAACAATCCCGCAGGTTTTGAGGGTGGAACAAAAATATATGTTAATCCGATCAGTCCGGAAGATTTGAGGGATAAAATGGTACCGAGATTGTTTGAATTGAAAAATCAGAAGAAAATTGTGGAATTTCCGATTGCATTTGAATGTCCGTGTAAGCCAAACTGTCTAAATTATATCAATGGTGAAAAAAATTAACTGAACTTATAACCTGAGAGGAAAATATGAGTATAAAAAGAGTTTTTTTCATTTATGTCAGCAGTCTGGCATTAATATCAAGCGCAAATTTTGTTCATGCCGGAAGTTCACTTGAAGGGACATGGGAACTGCACTCACAGGTTCTTATCGGTCCGTATAAAGGTAATACTACTGATAATACACTTCAAATTACACAGGATCCATCAGGAAGAATTGATGGAAAGACCGTAGCCGCGAATGATTCACAGCAAGGGCGAGTAAGTGGATTGGTAAAAAGAACGACTATCGAAATGACATATTCATATCAGAAAGATGTCTATAGATGCACTCTACAGCTCGGTGAAGACGCTAACCTGATGGCAGGAGTATTCAGGCGTACAGACGGTAGCAGTGGTGTTATTTACGGTTTGAAGAAAGAGACTGAAGAAAAAAAGAAAAACTAAAAAAATTAGTTTTATTCAAAATTAGCTTTATTACCCGATAGGATAGTTTTCAAGGAAATCCCCGTTTAAATTTCTGTGGATTACATGATTATATTTTGCTATCATCTTCACTTAATTCAAAATCAACATCGGGAATAGTTCAATGGGTCATTATGCTGTTGTTGTTGCCGCAGGCTCAGGTACCCGAATGGGAACCGATATAGCGAAACAATATCTGATTCTGCTGGGTAAACCTGTACTTGCTCATACGTTGACGCGAATTTCATCTTTTGATTTTATCGATGGAATTATTGTGGTAACCAGAGAAAAAGAAATAGATTTTTGTCGAACTGAAATTATAAACAGGTTCGGGTTGGATAAAGTAAAAGATATTGTTTGTGGGGGTAAACGCAGGCAAGATTCGGTTTTCAATGGGTTAAAAAGGTTAAAAGAAATAAAACCGGATATCGTTTTTGTCCACGACGGTGTCAGACCTTTTTTTTCATCATCTTTATTTAAAGATATTTATGAAAAAACAAAAGAGTATGGTGCGGCTATATCCGCGGTTCCTGTTGTTTGTACGATTAAGGAATCTGATGATTTAATGTTTGTAAATAAAACCGTATCTCGTGATAAATTGTGGGAAATCCAAACTCCACAAGGGTTTTCTTTCGAGCTTATCTATGATGCGTATAAGAATGTTTACAATACCGATGAATCGATAATATTAACAGATGAAGCCATGGCTATTGAATATGCCGGTAAAAAAGTAAAAATTGTTGAAGGCAACAGAGAAAATATAAAGATAACAACTCCGGTAGACCTGATAATAGCCGGGCAAATATTGGAAAGAAAAAAATTTGAGTTATGAGAGTTGGGTTTGGATGTGATATTCATCCGTTTGATGTGAGAAAACCCCTTTTTCTCGGTGGAGTTTTTTTTCCGTCTTGTTGCGGTTTGAAAGGGCATTCCGATGCGGATGTGGTGCTTCATGCCGTGTGTGATGCTATTCTTGGCGCGGCGTCTTTGGGTGATATTGGTGAACATTTTCCGGATACGGATGAAAAATACAAAAATATACAAAGCGTAAAACTTCTTGAGTCTGTATTATCTAAAATAAGATCAAAGAATTATGAAATAGAAAATATCGATATTACAGTGATTGCTGAGAAACCTAAAATAAATCCGCAAAAAGAAAATATGCGGAAAATTATAGCAGATAGTTGTAAAATAACGAATGATCAGGTTAACATAAAAGCCACTACTGCCGAAAAACTTGGGTTTGTAGGAAGAGAAGAAGGAATTGTGGCTTATGCTGTGGCAACAATAAAATGTGCAGGGGGTATAGATGTCTAAAGTAAGGGTTCGGTTTGCCCCAAGCCCGACGGGGTTTATTCATGTGGGTAACGCGAGAACTGCTCTGATTAACTATATTTTCGCTAAAAAAAATAACGGCGAGTTCATCTTAAGAATAGAAGACACCGATAAAGAGCGCAATGTAGACGATTCTATCGAACATATAATATCGGATTTATACTGGCTTAAGATCGATTGGGACGAAGGGCCGAATAAAGGCGGAAAATACGGACCGTACCGCCAATCTCTTCGGACAAAATATTATATGGAACATATTAATAAATTGATGGATGAGGGGAAAGTTTATCCATGTTATTGTACGCCGGAAGAACTTGAGCAGAGGCGTCAGGATGCGTTGGCAAAAGGTGTACCGCCACGATATGATAATCGTTGCAGAGATCTTTCAGCCGCGGAAAAACTTTCTTTTGAGAACAGAGGTATTAAACCGGTATATAGATTTAAGGTTGAACCGGAGATCATAGCTGTCAATGATATTATTAAAGGCGAAGTGAGATTTGATACTTCCCTGATGGGCGATTTTGTTGTTGTACGTTCGGATTATTCGCCTACATTTCATCTCGCGGTTTGTGTGGATGACGCGATGATGGAGATATCCCATGTTATACGTGGAGAAGATCATCTCTCAAATACACCTCGTCATGTATTGTTGTTTAAAGCGTTTGGATATAATCCTCCTGAGTTTGCTCATTTAAGTTTGATTAAAGGCAAGAATAATCAGAATTTAAGCAAAAGAGACCTTAACGAATATTTTTCAATCTCCGGATTACAGAAAAAAGGATATATCCCTGAATCGGTTATAAATTATCTGGCTACTTTGGGTTCAGCTGTGGAAGAAAGCAAAGAGATAATGAATATGGAAGAACTCATAGCTAATTTTGAACTTGAGAACATGGGGACTTCCATAGCCGCCTTTGATGTCGACAAACTCGATTGGTATGGAGGCAACTATATCAGGTCTGAAGAATTGTCGAGGATTACCGAATTGACGATACCATATTTAAAAGGGGCCGGGCTGGAAATCAGTAACCTCGATGAGAAGGAATACCGTTATCTTCTTGATGTGGTTGATGTAATAAGGCAGAATGTCAGTCATCTCTCAGAAATGGCGGAGTACGCGAGCATCTTCTTCAATAAGAAAATAGAACTATCCGATGAGATACTTCAATCATTATCTTCTGAAAAAAGCAGGATGGTTTTATCTGCTGTTGTGGATGTATTAACCCAAATGGAAAAAGATATTACACGGGAAACATTTAAGGATTTTTGCAACAAGGTTTTTACGATTACATCTATCAAAGGGAGAGATTTTTATCATACGTTGCGATGGGCTCTGACAGGCAAAAATTGCGGGCCTGAGTTGATAGATATCTTTCTTCTTTTAGGAAAAGACAAGGTAAAAGCCAGAATAAAGGATGTGCTATAAATGAATAAATTTGGTGATTTATACATATCTAACACATATTCCGGGAAAAAAGAAAAATTTGTTACAATATCGGAAGGTGAAGTTAGAATGTATGTTTGCGGAGTAACGGTTTATGATAGATGCCATCTTGGCCATGCGAGAGCGGTGGTTATATTTGATGTGATTTACCGGTATCTTATGGCTTTAGGTTATAATGTAACATTTGTCCGTAATTTTACTGATGTTGACGATAAAATAATTAATCGTGCAAATGAGCTTGGTATAAATTGGAAAGAACTTGCAGAGAAGTTTATTTTGAAATTCAGGGAAGATTTTTCTCCCATGAATGTTCTCACTCCGACTTTCGAACCGAAAGCGACAGATCATATAGACGGTATAATTGAGGCTGTACAGTCTCTTGTTGACAAAGGGTTTGCTTACGAAAAAGACGGAGATGTTTTTTATCGTGTCCGGAAATTTTCAGATTATGGAAAACTTTCCGGCAGAAGTGTGGACGAACTCCAATCTGGAGCCAGAATAGATGTAAATGCGGCAAAAGAAGATCCGCTTGATTTCGCTTTATGGAAGAAATCGAAGGAAAATGAGCCTGCATGGGATAGCCCGTGGGGGCCTGGACGCCCGGGGTGGCATATTGAGTGTTCGGTTATGTCGCGCAGATATCTTGGCGATCATTTCGATATACATGGCGGCGGACAGGATCTTATATTCCCACACCATGAGAATGAGATTGCCCAATCGGAGGCAATGTCCGGCGAAAAATTTGCTGATTATTGGATACATAATGGTTTTGTGACAATCAATAAAGAAAAAATGTCCAAATCGACCGGTAACTTTTTTGCCCTTGAAGATATTTATGATCATTGTGAACCACGGGTATTGCGGTTTTTCCTGCTTTCGCGCCATTATAAAGTACCTCTTGATTATTCTCTTGATTTATTGGATGAGTCAAGGCAGGCTTTGGAGCGGATAGAGAATTCTGTTGGGCTTGTGGAAAATCTTCTGGAACGCAAATCAATAAAAACGGATGAGGTTGATGAAAATATCTGGTTGCGGAAATTCTTTACGGCAATGAATGACGATTTTAACACTCCGCAGGCCATTGCCGTAATATTTGAGCTTGTAACGGTAATGAATCAGAAGTTGATGGATAATCAGATAGATGTTGACTTGGCTGTAAAATGCAATACTGTAAAGAAGGTTTGCGGGATTCTTGGAATCATTTTAAACCCATCGATGTTCAATTTTGTATCCATAGAAGAATTGCCTGCGTTAAAAGATGGTGATGAGGAAGTAGGAAAATTCCTGGAAATAGTAAAATCCACACCTGATTCATTCTTTTTTTATCCTAAAGATGAAGTTAAGAGATTGGTTTGGGAAAGATTGTTCTTCAGAAGAAGCAAAGATTTTGCGCAGGCTGATAAAATACGTGATGAATTGTCCAAATTGGGTTATATTATAAGAGATACAAAAGAAGGCACAATTTTTCTTCAAAATATGAAAGATGAGAGGTAATAATGAAGGGTATATTTATTACTTTTGAAGGTCCGGAAGGTTGCGGCAAAACAACCCAGTCAAAATTGCTTGCCGATCTTCTTGCTTCGATGGGATACAATGTTGTACTCACCCATGAACCGGGAGGAACAAATATAGGCGAGAAAATAAGAAAAATGCTTCTTGACCCGCAAAATGGCGAGATGTTGCCATTTAGTGAATTGTTTCTTTTTCTCGCAAGTAGGTATCAGCTTGTAAACGAGCTGATAGAAAAACAGCTTGAAGCAGGTAACATTGTAATATGTTCAAGATATACCGATGCTACCCTTGCTTATCAGGGATATGGAAGAGGGCTTGATATAAATATATTGAATCAGTTAAACGATATAGCAACTAATAAGATTTACCCTGACCTGACAATCCTGCTTGATATGAATCCGGAATCCGGATTGGTTAGAGTCAAAGAGCGGATCGAAAACAAAAAGGAAAATATTGTTATTCCAATGGAAAAAGATCGTATAGAAGAAGAGAGAATCGAGTTCCATACCAGAGTTAGGGAAGGGTATCTTGATTTATGTAGAAAATATCCTGCCAGAATTAAACGAATAGACGCTGACGATACTTTGGAAAATGTTCAGGCAAAGGTTAAGGAACTTGTGATTGATGTGTTGGAAAAAGTCTAATATATGGGATGGCTCGTTTATAAGCAGAGTGCATGATTCAAACAGGTTGGCACATGCTTACATTTTTCTTGGACAGGACCAGCAGAAGAAGTATTGGACTGCCCAGTCGTTGGCAAAAAGGTTGTTCTGCAAAAGTAAACAGGATGATTATTGCGATATTTGTCAATCCTGCCGCCAAATTGAAAAAGGGGTTCATCAGGATATATTTATTTTACGCCCATTTGGTGCAGCGCGGGTTATAAAAATTGAAACAGTAAGAAGATTACAGTCGTTTCTTTCACTTAAAAGTGTCGATGGAAGTAAAAAAATAGGTATTATAATCGATGCTGACAGAATGCGTCCTGATGCGGCAAACGCAATGCTAAAAACTATTGAGGAACCACCGGATAACTCTCTTATAATTCTTATATCCGATGATATAGAAAAAATTCTTTCAACAATAGTTTCAAGATGCCAGCAGATTTATTTTCCGGTTTCTCCTCGTGAAGTTATTGTGGAATTTCTCATCAATGAATATGAATTCGATAAATCCAAATCCGAAATGATAGCCGATATTTCCAGAGGTAATTTTACATACGCGATAAGATATTCCGATAACGAAAGAAGAGAATGGAGAGATTGTGTTCTCGATTCAGTTTTTGATTTGTTCGATGAAAAACATGAGTTTTTGTCTTTAGCGGATGAATTTGAGTCTAAGATTTCCAATTTAGCGAAAAAAGCTGTGCTAAATGACCCGAGATATACATCGGCAGATCCATCTGACGATGATGATCTTGATGAAAAAGAAAAAAAAGCGATTGAAAAAAGTTTATACAACGAGGAAGTTAGTGATTTCTTTCAGTTTTTGGAATCCTTATGCAGAGATATAATTGTTTTTAAGGAAACTGAAACGGAATCGCAGTTGATTAATCTGGATAAATGCGAGAAAATAAAAAAAGTGGCTTATAAATATGATTTTGATACTTTAAATGAGATTCAGTGTGATATTCAGAAAGCTTATGAGGGGTTTAAAGGAAATACAGCTTTGGAATTTGTGCTTGAAATCCTTTTTGAAAGAATACAGAGAAGAATCGGTGTTTATTCAAAATAAAAAAAACATATATTTAACATATTGGGTGGTAACTATTGTTTTTGTCCATTGCTTGAATATTTTTGCGGACGATATTATTAAAACTATAGACGGAAAGACAATAATAGGGAAAATAGTTAAAGAAGATAAAAAAGGAGTATATGTTGATATTGAAGGTGATACAATACTTCTTGAACGAAAGGGAATAAAAAGTATTCAAATAATTGAAAAATGGGATATAGATGAAAATGTAAAGATATTGCCTGGTTCCAAACCGGCAAAAAGCGCTAAAAAAGTTTTAACAAAGAACAAAAAAATAAAAAAAGATACGGTTTATTTTCCTTTGAAAGAGGGAAACTGGTGGAAATATAAAGTCTTATATGTTAGTGAAAGCTTGAATAAAAATAAAAAAAGCGCGAATAAAAAAGAATATAAACTTGAATGGAGAATATCAAATATATTAGAATCCACTTATTTTGGACAGTACAGATGGCATTTGAAACCTGTATATGTATTTGAGATGAAAAGATCGGGGGAGAAAAAAGTATTAAAAAAAATATTATTTATGGGCTCGTTAATAAATGATTTGGATAAATCGTTTTTGGTAATGAGGACAACCGAATCAATAGATGATTTTCCTTTTTTTCAAAGATGGGTACCTTTAAATCCTTTTTTGAAATATTGCCGCAGATGGGTTGATATGGGGCAGGAGAATGGTGTTAAGATTAAGTCGGATAATCAAATCAAAGGAATAGAGTCTTTACAAACGGATTATGGATCTTATGATGACTGCCTTTATATAGAAAGGTTGGATGAAATAGAAAACCAGGTTTTGAAAACCAGAACGCGAATGTGGTTTTCACCGAAAATCGGGTTGGTCAAACTGGTTCAGGAAACAGTGTTTCCTGAAAGTAACAAATCTATGAATGAAAAATCATGCGTATTAAAAAGCTATGAGTTAGTCGAATATGGAGTGAATTGAGATGAATACAGATCAAAAAAAGATCACGAAATGGTTTCTGATAAGAATGCGTGAAGCTGGCAGAAATTATGTCTGCAAACAACCTGAGGATATGGAAATAAAACCTGGAGAATATTGTGTCGTTGAACTTGATCGTGCGGAAGATTACGGTAAAATATTATCGTTTATCGAACCATCACCTGACGATATTAAAGGATCGATAGTAAAGAGAATAAAAAGAAAACTTACCGAAAACGATTTAATTAAGATCGACGAGAATAAAAAGAAAGCGAATCAGGCATATCAGAAATGTTTGCGAAGGATATCCGAGCATAATCTCGATATGAAACTGGTTGATGTTGAGTTTAGTCTTGATTGCTCAAAAGTTATTTTTTATTTTACGGCTGACGGAAGGGTGGATTTCAGAGAACTTGTAAAATCGCTTGCTACTGAGTTTCGTGCGAGAATAGAATTGAGGCAAATCGGTGTGCGCGATGAATCAAAAATTCTTGGAGGACTCGCTTCTTGCGGAAGGCAGTTGTGTTGCTGTACCTTTTTGTATGAATTCGCTCCGATAAATATCAGGATGGCAAAAGAACAGCGTCTTCCATTGAATCCGTCAAAAATTTCAGGGTTGTGCGGAAGGCTTCATTGTTGTTTGCGGTATGAATATAAATATTACCGTAAAACGGCCAAAACAATGCCACGAGAAGGATCTATTGTGTCTACGCGTACGGGACAAGGTAAAGTAATTGATCTTAATATAATTAAAAGAACTGTGCTGGTTCAGTTGGAGAATCAGAATATCACTGAATTTCCTGTAGAGGAGATAAAAATTCTAAAAGATCAGCCATTGGCTAAAGTAGAAACCAAACGGCTTGGTGAAGAAATAGATGTCAAGGAACTGAGAAAACTTGAGGATATACCGAGCGATCTTGACGAGTTTGACGACGACGATGATGACGAATTGGATTCCGATACAATTCAAACTGATACCAGAGAAAAAGATAAAAGGGAAAAGAGAGAATTCAAAGATCGGGAAAATAATCAAAATAGGCCAAATCATCATAATCATAACAACGATAACCGAAGGAATTTTAATAATAATAACAATCATAATCACAAAAAATAATCCAGCAAGGGATAGTTATGAACAGGAAATTCTACATCACAACAGCCATAGATTATGTAAATGCACTACCTCACCTTGGAACCGCGTATGAAAAAATAGGCGCGGATGTAATGGCGCGATTCAAGAGGATGGCAGGATACGATGTATTTTTCTTAATGGGAGTTGATGAACACAGCGCGAACGTGGCTAAACAGGCGAAACTGAAAAATCTTGATACCAAAATTTACTGTGATCAGATGGCTCAGGAATTTGAAAAGGTCTGGAATAAACTCGATATAAAATACGATAGGTTTATAAGAACCACGGATAATGATCACATAAAATCCGTTCAGGAATTATTCCGGCGCATTAATGAAAACGGCGATATTTATAAAGGTAAATATGCCGGATGGTACTGTATATCCTGTGAACGGTTTTATATGGAGAAAGAACTGGTTAATTCCAACTGTCCGATTCATAATACAAAACCACAATGGCTTGAAGAAGAAAATTACTTTTTCAGACTTTCGGCTTATGCACAACGATTGCTTGATCTTATTGAGAAGAACCCACGGTTTATTGAACCGGAAATACGCAGAAATGAAATCGTAAATGTTATAAAAAATGGGCTTGAGGATATAAGTGTATCGCGCTCTTCCGAAGTATGGGGTATTCCTGTGCCTTTTGACGAAAAACACGTGGTTTATGTGTGGTTTGATGCCCTTATAAATTATATAACCGGCGCAGGGTTTCCGGAATACGATGATAAATTTAGTAAATTGTGGCCTGCGGATATGCATGTTATCGGGAAAGATATTACACGGTTTCACTGTATAATTTGGCCTGCAATGCTGATGGCGGCAGGTATTGAGGCACCGCAAAAAGTATTTGGGCACGGTTTTATATATTTATCCGGTGAGAAAATGAGTAAATCAGCCGGAACCGCTCTGGATCCGGTATCGTTGGCGCAGAAATACGGTGCAGATCCGCTCAGGTATTATCTGATGAGAGAAATACCTTTCGACAGGGACGGCGATTTTGTAATGGAAAATTATCACCAGCGGTATCAGTCGGATCTTGCCAATGATTGGGGGAATCTTATCCAGAGAACGTTATCCATGATAAACAAATACCGGGATGGTAAAGTTTATTCTACAAGAAATTTATCCAATCCGGTTGTGGAAGAATGGCGCGGTATTCTCTCCGATATTTTGGGATCGATCGAGGAAGATTACAATACGATGCGGATCAATATTGTTTTATCAAAAGTATGGCAGTTGATCCAGCTTAGCAACAGGTTTGTCGATTCTCAGGCGCCGTGGAAATTATATAAGCAGGATAAAAATTCCGAAGAACTTGATTTTACTCTGTATTCTCTCGTTGAAATGATCCGTATAGCCAATATACTTGTGTACCCGGTAATGCCGACGATATCCAATCGTGTTCAGGACCAGTTGAATATAAATTATCCGATTACTCTCGATGAAGCTTCGGTCTGGGGGCGTATCTCTTCAGGCCATGCGATCGGGAAAATCGAGCCGATATTTCCGAAAAGTGAAGTTTGATGAACATTTTCGATTCACATGCTCATTTAACTGACGAAAAGTTTGCCGTTGATGTGGATGATGTTATTTGTAGGGCGAGCCAAAACCATGTCAGCGGAATTATCTCGGTGGCGGATTCGGTTGAAGTATCTCTAAATGTGTTGAATTTGAGCGAAAAATATAACTGGATTTACCCGACGGCTGGCATTCATCCTCATTACGCTGAGCAAGTTAATGAAGAAGAAATTGAAAAGTTATATTATATACTGAGATCCAATAAGAAATACGTGGCTGTGGGTGAAACAGGGCTTGATTTTTATTACGGAAAGGATATAAAAGAACACCAGGTTGTATTATTTAAAAAACATCTCGATATTGCCGCTGAATTGAGTTTACCCGTTATCGTTCATTGCCGGGAAGCCGAAGATGTTATTCTGAAAGTGCTTGGGGAAAAATCCGGATTGCGTTGTTTGTTTCATTGTTTTTCGGGTGATGATATCTTTTGCAGGAAAATACTTGAAATGGGATTTTATGTATCATTTTCCGGAATACTGACATTTAAAAATTCGCAAGCAATAAGGCAGGCGGCCATGGTTGTACCTTTAGACCGTATATTGATAGAAACGGATTCGCCTTATCTTGCTCCGCAGGGATATAGGGGAAAACGAAACGAGCCTGCTTATTTGGTAAATACTCTTGAATCTCTTGCTGAAATAAGAAAAATGAATGTGTCTGATATGGCGCAAATAACATATAACAATACAAAGAATTTTTTTAGTATAAGGGATTAATTAAATGATATCTGGATTTAAATATGCTGTTGGAATCGATGTCGGCGCAACGAGTATAAAAATCGGATTGGTAAATTCGGACTGGCAGATAATTGAGCGAAGAATAATATGGATGGAAAGATATAATACACCCGATAAATTTTTCGCGTCGATAAAGGATGATATAGATTCCATGTTATCTGACTGGAATTTAGTACATGATGATTTGACAAGTATCGGTATTGGCCTTCCGGGGTGTGTCGATTCGGTTAACGGTATTGTTCGCGACCTGACCAATATTCGTGGTTGGGGTGAGGTAAATGTGCATGAGAACATGAAAAAGATTCTCGGTGTTCCGTCTTATATAGATAATGATGTTAACCTTATGACTGTCGGTGAATGGATTCATGGTGCGGGTAAGGGATGCAAAGACATGTTTTGTTGTACACTTGGTACAGGTGTAGGTGGCGGGATTGTTATGGACGGTAAAATATGTCGCGGATCAACTTTATGTGCTGGTGAAATCGGTCATATAAGTTTGTTTTTAGATGGTGAAAAATGTAATTGCGGGAACAAGGGATGTCTTGAAAGGTATGTAGGTAATAATGCTATAGTAAAACGTACTGTGGCTATTCTGGATAAAACTCCTGACCAGGGCGATATATTGTTGAGGATGATAGATGGCGATTTATCCAAACTGACACCCAAAATGATTTTTGAAGCGGCTAAAAACGGTGATACGGTTTCGAATTTTATCTGGAAAGAAACAGGATATTATATCGGTGTTGCTTTCACAAGCCTTGTAAATATTTTGAATCCTGAAAAAATTGTTGTGGGTGGTGGAGTGGCGCAAGCGGGCGATATCCTTTTTGATCCTATTATTGAAACTGTAAAAAAATATGCTATGCCGGTAGCTACAAAGAATCTTAAAATTGTTCCTGCAATGCTAGGCGAAGATGCCGGGATAATGGGAGCGGCAACATATAGTTTAATGAGAAATTCTAACGAGGAGTCGGTTCAGTGAAAATACTTGTTACCGGAGGCGCAGGTTTTATAGGTTCGAATTTAATTCAATCGCTGATTAAGGCAAATCACGATATTTGTTGTCTGGATGATTTCAATGATTATTATGATCCCAGGATAAAGAGGGAAAATATCAGGGAATTTCTGGATTATAACAGTTTCAAAGTGAATGAATGTGATATTCAGGATTATAAGAAAATGAAGGAAATATTCCGGAAAGAAAATTTCGAGCTTGTTGTTCATCTTGCCGCGCGAGCCGGGGTTAGGCCGTCAATAGCTGAACCCGATTTATATAACAGAGTAAATATGATAGGCACAACACACCTTCTTGATCTGGCTAAAGAAAACAAGGTAAAACAATTTATTTTCGGTTCCACATCATCGGTTTATGGTGTTAACAGCAAAGTTCCGTTTTCTGAGGATGACAGAATAGATAAACCGATTTCTCCGTATTCAGCTTCAAAAATTGGCGCTGAAATGTCGTGTCATGTTTATCATTATTTATATAAACTCAACGTTACAATATTGCGATTTTTTACCGTATACGGCCCGCGTCAACGCCCTGAGATGGCTATACATAATTTCGCTATGAAAATACTTAAGGGCGAACCGCTTCCATTTTTTGGCGATGGTTCTTCGAGAAGAGATTATACTTATGTTGACGATATTGTCGGCGGTATACTAAAAGCTATAGAGAAGAATTTTGAATATGATGTATTTAATCTTGGAAATTCAAAAACCACTTCTCTGGCGGAACTGGTTGAATTGCTCGAGGTAACACTCGGGAAAAAAGCTGTTTTAAAAAGATTGCCCATGCAACAAGGAGATGTTCCTATTACATACGCTGATATCACAAAATCCAGGTCGGTTTTAGGATACGATCCGAAAACAAGTATTAAAGAAGGAATAGAAAAGTTTGCCAACTGGCTTCTGAAAAAATAATAATTATACAAATGTAAAAATTGTTTGGGTTTTAAAAAATATTTTGATAGTATTTTTTAGCCGGTTCTATCAATAAAACTTATAAAAAAATTCCCTTTAAAAAAATAAATGAAAGGTATTGCTGTGGTTAAAAATTTTGAATTTTCAAAATTCAAAGTATCATTTCTAATTTGTCTATTTTTGATAAATCAAAATTTGTTTGCCCAGAATTCAAATCCGGTTGAATTTAATAATGAAGGCTCGATTTTAGAAAAAAAGGATAATGCTGAATTCAATGTAAAAAATCAACATGAATTTGATAATGAGCAATTTATCAACAAAATAAAAAGAGGGTTGCCTATAGAAGAAACTACTGATGTTGATTTTAATGACGGTAAAAAATCCGAAATTGACAATGAACAAAATTTTATTCAGCAGCAAGAACTCAAACCGGGAACTATAGAGGAAATCAAAACAATAGAAGGTGTTCCTGCTGTGAAAGAATCACAAGTTGAACCTGAGAATGCCGAGCCTGCTGAACCTGACAACGCGGATAATATACAGAAAATTAAGGAAGACCTTCCTATCGAGGTGAATGCGGATAATGTTGAGTATGTTAAGGAAGAACAGCTTGTAAAAGGAACCGGAAATGTTGTTATTAATTTTAAAGGGGTTCAGTTATCGGCTGATAAAATAACTGTTAATCTTATGACAAAAGACGCTTATGCCGATGGTAATGTGCGTATTTATCAAGGTGATCGGTTATATACTGCTGAACACGCGTATTACAATTTTGCTTTGGAAAAAGGGAAATTTGAGAATACTAAAGGGCACTTCAAACCGTTTTTCCTGTATGGAGAATATGTTGACAAACCGGAGAAAAAGGCCGAGTATCACATAAAAAACGGTTATATAACTACATCCGATTACCGTCTACCGGATTACAGGATAAAAGCGAAGACTGTTGATATATATCCTCAGGATAAAATTATACTGAAAAATATAGTTTTTTCCATAGGGAAAGTTCCCGTATTCTGGGTTCCATATTGGTATTATCCATTATTGGATAAAGATGTACCATTTTCAATGGTTCCCGGATACTCAAAAAAATGGGGCGCTTATCTTTTGAATTCGCTTCAGGTATATCGTTCTGAAAACCTGAAGATACAGCTTATTCTTGACATGATGTCAAAACGCGGTGTGGCTCCCGGTATTGATGCGCAGTATAATTTTCAGGAAAAAATCAAAGGTATGTTTAAAAGTTATGCTTTGCGCGATAAAGCATTTGAAAAATATGAAGAATCACCGGATGAGGTTCAGAGTATAAAAAGAAGATCGAAGAACAGGTATCGCGTTACCCTTGAGCATGCGCAGAGAATTTCTGAAGATACAAGGCTATTGGGCGAATTGAATTTCCAAAGTGATAAACAGATTATTGATGACTTCTTCCAAAGAGAGTTTGAAGAGCAGATACAGCGAGTAAACTTCGTCGATTTGACAAAAGCAACAGAAAAATATCAATTCGAGGCATATATATCACCACGGTTTAATAGCTTTTTTGATGTTCTTGAAAGGTTACCTGAATTCAGTTTTACCACAAAAAACGCAAAATTATTTGATACACCTCTTTTTGTGGAAACAGATTCCCGGGCGGCTCGGCTAAATTTCTTATTCGACGATGAAAACCGTGATTTTGATTCTACAAGGTTGACATCGTTTGCGAAAGCTTCTATTCCGATGTTTTTCTGGGATTGCCTTAATGTGGATCCTTATGTTGCTGGGAGAACAGTAACTTATTCGGATTTTCGCAGTGGAAGAAAAGAACCGAGACTTGTCGGTGAATTTGGTGTAAACACAGATATGAAGGTATCTAAAATTTTCCCTGTTGAAAGCAAAAATTGGAATATTCATCAAATCAGGCATGTTTTTGAACCTTCGATAAACTTTAAAATTTTAAAAACGAATGTAGATCCGGATAAAATCCATCAATTCGATTTGATAGATGGTTATAACGATGATGCAGTATTCTCTTTCAATTTTAGAAATTTGTTGCAGACAAATAGATGGAAAGAAAGAGTCGAGATATCACCCAAAACTGTTGATCGGGATCAGAAAATCAGGCATAAAGGAATAGAGGAAGTCACAACCGATTTAATTGATTTTGCGGTGATGTTTGATTTCTTTCCGTCAGGAGCAGATAGAACTACTTACCCGATAGGCCATTTGAATCCGAGTTATCGAAATTTGAGCGCTCTTGATTTCTTTTTTCTACGAAATATTGTGCAGGGATCCCCATTGCTTAGCAGTACAAAAGATAAATATCTTTCCGATCTTTTGTTTGATCTTAAATTTGAGCCATTTGATTGGCTTGCCACAAGTTTGATTACACGATACGATCCATATAAACGGCAGATATCGGAAGTTACATGGGGATTAAGTTTCTTCAATACTGATAAAGTCAGCTGGGATGTGTATACATCGTTCTATATAGGTGGAAGTACTCAGCTATCTCATACATTCAATTACAGGATAAATCAGGATTGGAGAATACAAATATCACATATAATAGATTTCAACAAACCATCCAGCGATGGAAGTATTTTGGACTACCAGCGTTATACGATAATAAAAGACCTTCATGAGTGGGAACTGGCGTTCTCATATAGTGACAGGAGATATGTAAGGGTTGAAAAGGAAGTAGACAGAACATTTTATGTTATGTTTTATTTAAAAGATTTTCCAGATATAAAATTAAAAGTGGGCAATTGATATTTAGAAGGGAGATAGTTGATGAAGATTTCCATTATTGGCACTGGTTATGTCGGTCTTGTGACGGGTGTTTGTCTATCTGAAGTAGGCCATAATGTATTGTGCATTGACAATGATGAAGAAAAATTAAAAAAGCTCAAACAGAATATCGTGCCGATATATGAACCGGGGCTTGAAGAATTAATGAGAAAAAACATTGAAGAGGGAAGACTGCGTTTTTCATCTGATATAAAAGAAGCTGTGGAAGAAAGTTCCGTGATATTTGTATGCGTAAATACACCGCCAAAATCAAACGGACAAGCCGATCTTACATATGTGGAGAAAGTCGCCAGGGAAATAGCTTCATTAATGACATCATATAAGGTTATAGTCGATAAAAGTACGGTTCCGGTAAAAACGGGTGAAAAGGTTGCTGAAACGATTCAACGATATAACAAGAAAAAAATTGATTTTGATGTCGTATCGAATCCTGAATTTTTACGTGAAGGATCCGCTGTTGAAGATACTCTGAAAATGGATCGTATAGTGATAGGTGTTGATAACAAGAGAGCGGAAAAAATTATGCGCGAGATATACGCGCCGTTCAACGCCCCGGTTATTGTTACGGATATAAAAAGCGCTGAACTTATAAAACATGCATCAAACGCGTTTCTCGCTACAAAAATATCATTTATTAATTCAATTGCTAATATTTGCGAAAAATCAGGCGCGAATGTTGAAGAAGTAGCATTAGGAATGGGGTTGGATAAAAGAATAGGAAGAAGTTTTCTCAATGCTGGTATTGGATACGGTGGTTCATGTTTTCCGAAAGATGTATCGGCGTTCATAAGAATAGCGGAAGAGCTTGGATATGATTTTAGAATTTTAAAGGTTGTCGAGGACATTAATAGAGAGCAGGTTCAGCATTTTATAAAAAAGATCGAAGAGACTTTATGGGTAATTAAAGATAAAGTAATAGGTATACTTGGATTAGCCTTTAAACCTAATACTGATGATATGCGAAACGCTCCGGCGATTGAGATAATAAAAACTCTGCAAAAAGAAGGCGCTGTTATAAAAGTGTATGACCCTCAGGCAATGGAAAACGCAAAGAAAATTATTGAAAATGTTCAATATTGCTCAAGCCCGTACGAGGTCGCGAAAGACGCAGAAGCAATTATTCTTGTAACGGAATGGCAAGAGTTTGCCGATATGGATATGGAAAAAGTCAGAAATTTAATGGTTCATCCTATAATAATCGACGGAAGAAACTTGTATTCACCCGCTAAAATGGTAGAACATGGATTCATATATAAAAGTATCGGACGATAAGTTATTTATAAATCTGCGCAAAGAGTCTGAACCGGTTTCTACAGTTGTTGAATTCGATAAATTTAAAAGATTGATCGAATCAAAAAATTTATCAATTGGAATTGTTGGGTTGGGATATTCCGGATTGCAGCTTGCTGTCGCTTTTGCCAACGCTGGATATACGGTGACGGGAATCGAATTTGACAGGAAAAAAGTAAAAAAACTCAATTCCGGAGAATCATATATAGAAAATGTTACTGATGATGATTTGAAAAAAGTAATATCCAATGATAAATTCTTTGCCGCGTATGATTTAAATATTCTTTCAGAAAATGATGTCGTAATAATAAGCGATCAGATACCGACTACTTATCCGAAGAATAAAGATGTGTCTTTTCTTATGGCGGTAATAGAAAATATAATAAGTGGCATGAAGAAAACTCAGCTTATTATTATGGATAACGCGATGGCTCCAGGTACTTGCGCAGAGGTAGTTTTCCCATTATTTGAAGAGCAGAACCGCAAAATAAACCGGGATTATTATTTATCTGTCGCGCCTGAACGGATTGATCCGGGAAATAAAAATGTCAAATTATCTCTTATTCCCCGTGTTATTTCCGGTATGACATCAGAGAGTAAAATTCTTGCTCAAGTGTTGTTTTCTCAAATTTTGAAACAAATAGTGGAAGTATCATCAACCACTACAGCTGAGATGGTAAAATATCTGGAAAACTCACATAAATGGGTCAACCTTGCGTTAGTAAACCAGTTTATGATTATGTGCAACACTCTTGGCGTAAATGTTTGGGAAGTAATAAAAGCAGTTAAATCAAATCCGTTCGAGTATTTCAGGTTTCTTCCAAATCCTGGTTACGGGTCTTATTCAAAATATAATACCGAACCGTTTTCACTAACGTGGAAAAAAGATTTTACCGAATTAAAAAACGACATAATCGATTTTTCAATCGAAATAAACACTCTTATAACTCGTGATTATATAATAAACAGAATAACTGATTCGTTGAATTCACGAAAAAAATGTGTGAACGGCTCAAATATATTGATTGTGGGAGTAGCTAATAAAAGAGATATAAGTGAATGGAATGAGGCTCAATCGGTAGAAATAATAAACATTTTGCTGGATAAAGGCGCAAATATTTATTACCACGATAATTTTGTGCCTGATATTGAACTTGTCAATAAAGGATTTCCATTGAGCTCGATAGAGTTGACTTCGGAAATGATAAGCTGGGTTGATATCGTGGTAATACTTATGGATCATTCTAATATCGATTTCGAGCTGATTGTAAAGAATGCATCTTTAATTCTTGACGCAAAAAACGTTACTGAAAAAATAAACCTGGAAAAACAAAACGTAATATTACTTTGAGGAGGCATGACTTAATGGCAAACTATCTTGTTACCGGCGGCGCTGGATTTATCGGTTCGAATATCGTCAGGTTTTTGGTTAACAGGGGATTAGACAAAGTAAGAGTGATTGACGATTTGTCTTCAGGCAGAATGATTAACCTAAATACACTGATGGATAAAATCGAGTTTATTCAAGGCGATATAAGAAATATAAAAACGTTGAAAAAAGCGGTAGATGGAATTGATTATATACTCCATCTTGCCGCGATACCTTCTGTTCCAAGATCGGTGTTATTGCCTGATTTAACAAATGATGTAAACATAAACGGAACACTGAATTTATTGATTGCCGCAAGAGACGCCAAGGTCAAAAGAGTTGTTTTTACGTCATCTTCATCAATTTATGGTGATTCACCGGTAATGCCGAAAGTAGAAACGATGATTCCGAATCCGATATCTCCTTATGGGATACACAAGTTGACCGGAGAATATTACAGTAAGGTATTTTTTCAGTTATACGGTTTGGAGACGATTTCCTTGCGTTACTTCAACGTATTCGGACCTAATCAGGATCCGGCATCCGAATATGCGGCAGTAATTCCAAAATTTATCAAAATGATTCTGAACGATCAAAACCCAACTATATTTGGTGATGGTGAACAAACCAGGGATTTTACTTATGTGATTAATGTGGTTAAGGCAAATATTCTTGCCGCGGAATCCAAACTTGATGGATATTTTGGTGAGGTAGTTAATATAGCATGTAACGACAGTATTTCGCTGAATTCTCTTGTCGATATGATAAATGAGATATTAGGGAAAAACGTAAAACCTACATATCTTCCTGTTAGAGCGGGTGATATAAAACATTCTCTTGCCGGCATACAAAAAGCGAAAGAAATCCTGAACTTTTCACCGGAAATTATGATGAAGGAAGGTCTTCAGCTAACTGTGAACTGGTACAAGAATCAAAATGGGTGAAACTGTATCGGATTTAATTAATAGACTGAAACTTTATTTCAATCAGGCAAAATCGAACGGTAGACCATATATTTTGCCTGCTGTTTTGCATGAATCACAAATGTTTTTAGGCGATTCAGATTCTAATTTCGATGATGAAATGAAACAAATCGATCGGGAAACAAAACTTGATTCTGAAACAAAACTTTCAGTCGAGAATAAACAAGAATTGCTCGATTCTCTTTATGCGCAGATCAATAATGGTGATGGGAAATGCAGGCGATGTTTACAGCTTGCGGATAATAGAACGCATATCGTATTTGGTATAGGAAACCCCGATGCAGATCTTCTGTTTGTTGGTGAAGCTCCGGGACGGGATGAAGATATTCAGGGTATTCCATTTGTCGGAAAAGCAGGTCAGTTATTAACAAAAATTATTGAGTCGATAGGGTTAAAGAGATCACAGGTATATATAGCCAATGTTCTTAAATGCAGGCCGCCGGATAATAGGAATCCCTTACCGGATGAAATTGAGAGTTGCAGTCCATATCTATTCAGGCAGATTGATATAATTCAGCCGAAAGTAATTTGTGCATTAGGTGCTTTTGCCGCAAAAACTTTGCTTGGAAGCGATAAAAACATTTCTTCTGTGCGTGGCAAACGGCTTGAATATAGAGGATGTATTTTAATACCGACTTATCATCCTTCTTTTCTTTTAAGAAGCCCGAACATGAAACGCGAAGTCTGGAAAGATATGCTTGAAATCAAGAAAGCTCTTCAAGCTTAATCTATAAATAAAGAATTATCATTATGCCTCAATCAATTGAACAGAATAATAAATATGCGAAAGTAGTTTTTGAAATCGCGCTTGATAAATCTTTCGATTATATAATTCCTTCTCATCTGCAGGACAAAATTTTCCCCGGAAGCATAGTAAAAGCTCCTTTTGGAGAAAAGGTTCTCGACGGATATGTCATCGAGCTTACCAACCAGTCAAACATAGAAAAATTGAAAGAATTGATTGAAGTATCCGGCGAACAGGTTTTGCTTGAGACACATTTATTTGATCTGGCAAAATGGATGAGCGAATATTATATATGCCCACTCGGTTTGGTTTTAAAAGCTGTATATCCTTCTTATTTGAAAGAATATGGAAAAAAGAGACGAAATACCGATTCAATTTTTTTGTCTCTTACAAAGAACAGGGAAGAGAATATAAAATTTATAGATTTAATTAAGGGTAAAGCAACAAAACAGGCTGATCTGATGACTCATCTAATGAGGCGCAGTGAAGTCTATATACCGTTTGATGAAATTAAAGAATCAGTAAAAACCGACCGCAAAGTTCTGGAATCTTTGAAAACAAAAGGTTATTTGGAAATATTCACTGAGACCGAATTGAAAAAGAGAGATATTCAGACAAGCAAATATAAGTATGTTGACCAGCTTAAGGTTCCTAATTTAACGGATGATCAGGCATCTGTTCTTAATTCGATCTACGATATTATCAAATCAAATATATTTTCAAGTATTTTGCTTCATGGAGTCACTGGGAGCGGAAAGACGGAAATTTATTTACGAGCGATAGAAAAAACCATAAACGACGGTAAACAGGCGATAATGCTGATTCCAGAAATTTCGTTGACTCCGCAAACCGAGGAAAGGTTTCGTAAACGGTTTGGAGATTGTGTAGCTGTTTTTCACAGCAGGTTATCAGATATAGAGCGCGAAAAGGAATGGAGAAAGATGAGGTCGGGTGAAGCGAAACTTGTTGTTGGCGCGCGCTCGGCGGTTTTCGCTCCGTTTAAAAATCTGGGATTGATAGTTGTGGATGAAGAACATGAACGCAGTTACAAACAGGAAGAATCACCGCGCTATAATGCACGTGATGTGTCTGTTGTGAGGGCTAAGATGGCAAAAATACCTGTAATTTTAGGTAGCGCGACACCTTCTTTGGAATCAATCCATAATTATCAAGCGGGTAAATACAATTTGCTGGAATTGCCGTCACGCGTAGATAATCGTCCGATGCCTTTGATTCATGTTGTTGATCTGGCAAAAGAAGTAAAAGAAGAAAAACAATGGGTTGTGTTGACATATCCCTTGCGCGAAAAAATACGGGATAGATTGGAAAAAGGAGAACAGATCATCCTTTTCTTAAACCGGAGAGGATTTTCATCAATGGCGATGTGCCAGCATTGCGGATATGTGTATGAATGTCCGAGTTGTTCTTTATCGCTGACATATCACAAAAGTATAGAAAAATTAACATGCCATTTTTGCGGATATATGATACCGCGCCCGGTTTTCTGCGTAAAATGCGGAAGTACCGAGTTGAAATATACCGGTATGGGGACACAGAAAGTGGAGCGGATATTAAAATCGTCATTTCCTGAAGCAAGAGTATTACGTATGGATTCGGATACAACGACACAGAAAAATTCTCATTTTGAGCTACTTAATCAATTCAAAAGGGGTAAAGCGGATATATTGATCGGCACACAGATGATTGCTAAAGGCCTTGATTTCCCGAGAGTTACACTTGTCGGTGTTATTCTTGCCGAATCCTCGTTGAAACTGCCTGATTTCAGGGCATCTGAACTCACATTTCAGATATTGACTCAGGTATCGGGAAGAGCGGGTAGAGGCGAGTTGCCGGGTGAGGTGGTTATTCAGACTTTCATGCAGTCTCATCCGTCTGTAACTTGCGCGGTAAAACAGGATTATCATCTTTTTGTAACAGGTGAGCTATCCGCGAGAAAAAGTCTCAGGTATCCGCCATATTGCAGGTTTATAAATATAATCATCTCTGGTAAAGATAAGAAAAAGGGAGAATGGACTGGAGTTCAGCTGGCAAAATTGATTCAGAGAACAAAACCTGTATCATGTGACATAAAAGGGCCTTTTCCGGCTGTTGTGCACAAAAAAAATGAGAGTTATTACTGGAATATAATGATTAAATCCGAAAATATTTATGATATCAATAAATGTATCAGATTGGCGATGAGCAAATGCGATAAATTGTACGGGATCAAAATAGGTGTGGATGTTGATCCCTATTATATGTGGTAAATTATCTATTGTATGTTTTATTTATCTTTTGAGCGACGTCTTTAAAACCAATATCGACTTTGTAGATTTCTTTGAATTTTTCTACGGCAAGGCCGAATTGTCCCATATTTTCATATACGGTAGCTAAATTATACATAACTTCTTTTGTGAATTGATCCATAATACCGGTTCGAACCAGTTCTTTAAGAGCCGTATTAAATTGTACTTCTGCGATATCAAACATTTTCTTTTCATTAAAACATAAACCGAGATAATTATACGATCTGAGCCTGAGCCGAGGTTCATTCACGGCGACCTGGAATTCTTTTAATGCTTCGTCTAACTGATATGTCTCAAAATAAACTCTTCCCAGTTGGTAATGGAGTTCTCTGTCTGTTGGGCGCTCGGCTATCATTTCACGCAAATATTTTAGAACTGTCTGGGAACGCAGTTCCTGGAGTTCACCGATGAGTTGTTCGGATTCGGGATCGATATCTTTATGCTTGATTAGTTTAAGTATTGTTTCGTCAAGTTTCATTGTTTCGGCTTCCATAATCATTTTTGTGAGGGTATAATCTTCGGGAGTCAGGTTTCGTGCTTTCTGATAATATCGTATAGCCAGATTATAATCTTTTCCCTGGAGATAATAATTGGCAAGCTCAATTATTAGTTTTACATTTTTCTGATCTTTTTGATGTGCGTCGAGAGTCTCTTTAATGAGAATCTGCAGGTCTTCGTCGGATTTAACTGCTCTTAATTTTTTCTCGGTAATATCCGCGTATTCCGGATCTTTTACTTTTGTGAGAAACGATGTTGAAAGATCATCATAACTACCGACTTTTATGGTTTGTAACGCGGCAACATCGCTTAAACCTTTTCTTGCGATAGAGTTGGTTTTGTCATACTGTAATATTGTCGAGAAGCATTCTTTCGCTTTATCGAGATTATTAATTTCGCGTATATAAAGGTATCCGAGCGTTTCGAGATTTTTAAAATCTCTTGGATCGATAGATTGTATTGTCTCGAATATATCTATTGCTGTTTCGTTCATATCAAGTTTTAAGGCACAGTCCGCAATTGTTTTTAAAATAATGCAGTTCGATGGATCTCTGGATAAAACTTTTTCTAATTTTAACATAGCTTTATCAAATTTGCTCTGGGAATATAAGATGAAACCGCATATGTAATCAGGTATACTCAAAATATTGCCGATGATTCGCGTAATAATAATTATTTTTGATTTTTTCAGTTTTTTCATTTGAATTAGATGCATAAGATGTCGTGCTTGAACGAATTGAGGAGATAATTCTATGACTGTGAAAAGAAGATTAATAGCGTAATCGAGATTATTTCTCTTGAAAGCGTCTTTAGCTTTTTCATATAATTTAACGGCTTTGTCTGTGTTTTTGTTTGAAATAGAATTACTCATAATTATTAAATCCTTATAAAAATTAATAGAATTATATATTTTATCGGCATAAAGCAAAAAAATGTCAACAAAAAACAATTTTGGAATGATGAAATGGAAAAAAACGGTTTAATCAATAAGTTCCGCCCTAAAATAGGTCTGGCCTTAGGTTGCGGAACTTCAAGAGGATTGGCTCATATTGGTGTTATTAAAGTTCTTGAGAGAGAAAATATAAATATAGATTGTATCGCCGGTTCGAGTATGGGCGCTATTGTGGGTGGAGCGTATGCCAGCGGAAAAACATCGGACGAAATGGAGAAAATTGCGCTTGATTTTCCATTGAAAAAAATTATGCGAATCGCAAATCCATCGTTTTCAATGTCCGGCTTGTTTGGCGGCAATAGTATGGAGCGAATTATGAAAAAAATTGTCGGAGACATTACCTTTTCGGATTTAAAAATACCGTTAAGTGTTGTTTGTTCAGATATATGTACTGGTGAAGAAGTGATAATCAGAGAGGGCTTATTGCGCAAAGCGATGCGTGCAAGTGCATCGTTTCCGGGGTTATTTGTGCCGGTTAAGTATAATAACAGGTTTCTTGTGGATGGCGGATTGGTTAATCCGGTTCCGGCAAACATAGTTCGTAATATGGGAGCGGATATAGTAATTGCGGTTAATGTAACGAGAAACGTAAAAAATTATACTCAATTTATGAGAAATAAAAAAGAGGGTATTGTAGAAAAATCAGATAAAAATGAATCACAGGATAACCCTTTATTTTACAAAATGTTTGATAGATCAAGCATTGGGTTTTTCCCGTTTAACCTGTTTAAGCAAAAAAAGAACCATTGGACTCCAAATATAATTGATGTTTTGTTGCAAACAGTCTATATAGCTGAGGAGAGAATAGCCGCTTCTCAACTTTACGATACTAAAATAGATATTCTTTTATCTCCTGATTTTGGGCATATATCCATGTTTGAGTTTAATAAAGCTCCAAATATTATAAAACATGGTGAAACGGCGGCAATAGAAGCGATGCCGAAAATAAAGGAAATTCTATCCGCAACATCCATACCTTGAGTAATTAAAACTCAAAACTAATTCTGCTGTAATATTTTTTCTTTAACGTTCAACATTAAAATAAAAATTGAGTCGAATTTTAATATTTTGATTAAAGAAAATTTTTTGCGTAGACGATATATAATCTATAGAAAAAAAAGATATGGGGAAAAGTTTTTCAATTGAGGTGCAAAATGAATGATCTGTCGGCAAATGATTTAAAACAATTTTTTGATCATCTGAATGCTTTTGAGAAAGAATTACATCTGAAAAGCAAGCAAGACGAGTTTTTGGATGCGTATAATTCATGGATGCATACCAAAAGCGATATCGAAAAAGAGAAAATCAATTCTCTCGCTAAAGAATTGACGGAGCTGGATCCAAATTTTAAATTTAATCCATTGGTATAATCAAAATTTAAAAGGAATCGTCATACTATTTGTGATGCAACATAATCAGACAAATAAATTCCTTTTGAAGTCAAACAAAATATTTCATCGTCGGTCTGTACCAGTAAACCATCTTTTAGTAAACCGTCTATCGTATCGCGCAATATTTTTCTTGGGTTAAGTTTTGGATATAACATTTCAAGTTTTTTAAAATTAATTCCTTCTTTTAAAAGCCGTATATTAAGAGCGGATGTTTCTCTAAGAGATTTCTCATCTGATAATTCTTCCGGTTTACCATATATCGTTTTCCGTGATTTTATATTTAAAATATATTTGTTTACGTCTGAAAGACAGCTGAACCTTTTCCTGTTAATATAACTGAATGCAGCTGTTCCAAGCCCAATATATGAATAATTATTCCAGTAAAGTTTATTATGTTTTGCTTCATATTTCGGCAATGCGAAATTTGAGATCTCATAATGGGCATATCCATTATCGGTCAAAAAGTCGATACCTTTTTTGAACATAGATAGTTCTATATCTTCTTTTGCCGGAAAAATTTTGCCTAATTTACGAAGATCGGTTAGTTCTGTACCTGGATCGAAGCTGAAACAGTAAAGAGATATATGTTGCGGGTTAAGTTTAATTGCTTCACACAGAGAATGTTCCCATTGAGCCATTGTCTGTCCGGGAATGGCAAACATCAGGTCCACACTGATATTATCGAAACCGGATTCTTTCAGTATGCCATACGTTTTATAATTATCCTTAACGTGGTGTACTCTGCCTAAAAAAGAGAGAATGTTTGGGTCAAACGATTGAAACCCAAGGCTAATCCTGTTAACGGATGAATTTTTTAATTCCAATGCCTTTTTCTTATTTATTGTAGCAGGATTTGCCTCAATAGTGATTTCCGCATCGGAAGATATATAGAATTTTTTATCGATTTTTGATATAATCCTTAATATGTTTTTCGACTCAAGAAGAGAAGGTGTTCCTCCTCCGAAATATATGGATTCTATTGGAAACATTTCCGTGTATCGTGATTGTAGATCGATCTCTTCTATTAAACATTCGATATATTTCTCCGATAAATCCGGATTGAAATTAATAGAATAGAAAGCGCAATATCTGCATTTTTGTAAACAGAAAGGAAAATGAATATATATTCCGGTTTTCATGACAGTTTACCTCATTGCAAATATATTTGATTTTTTTGGACAAATTTAGTTTACTACTGATATTATATCATACTCGTTTTTAAAATTTAATCAGGATTATTTATGAGATTCCACTTGAGGCTGGTTTTTATAATTATCACATGTTTATTATTTTTCAGCAATATCTACAAAAATGAATTTGTATTTGACGATCCGGATATCATCCTGAACAACAAAGCGATTCAAAATATATGCGATCTGAAATCCATTCTTACAACCAATTACTGGCATGATAAAGCAAACGCGGGATTATACCGTCCTTTTGTGTTTATTACTTATGCTGTTGATTACTATTTCTGGGGTAAAAATCCTGTCGGTTATCATTTTATAAATATTATTGCCCATATATTGGTTTGTTTTTTTGTATTCTTGATATTAAGAGAATTGAAAATCAAAGAGGAAAGTGCTTTCTTAGCTTCGGTTTTGTTTGCTGTTCATCCTGTTCATACTGAAGCCGTAACAGGCATTGTTGGGAGAGCGGAAGTTATTACAACAATGTTTTTCTGTATATCCTGGTTTTCCTTTTTTAAAGTTTACAAAAAAGTCGACTATAATGTAGAGAATATTAAAATAATAGATAAATATATGATAATAAGTTCATTATCATATTTATTAGCATTATGTACAAAGGAAAACAGTTTCATTTTCCCGATTATTGTTCTAATGACAATAATTTATTTTGAATCTGCTGTATGTTTAAAGAAAATAACAAAATCGCTTGTGCTCTTCATTCCATATGGATTGATGTTTTCGGTGTATATGGCGATAAGATGGCAGGTGATAGGTTCCGTCGGGCCTGCCGGAACGGAGCAATTTTTTCATAGTACACCAGTATATTCTATATTTCTGACTATGTTGCGGGTGTTCGCATGGTACCTGAAACTGCTCATATTGCCGACCGATTTGGTATGCGTATATCGGCAATGGGATATATCCACTACTTTTTTTGATTGGAGAGTTCTGTTATCGATGAGTATTGTCATTATCTGGTTGTGGATAACGTTTTTATTTTTTAAAGAGCGCAAATTGTGGCAATTTCTAAGTCTATTTATATTGGTTTGCCTGTTGCCGGTATCGAATATAATTTTAATTGGCGATATAATGGCGGAACGATTTCTATATTTGCCGTCCATCGGGTATTGTGCCTTATTTGTTATAGCCTCAACTAAGTTTTCTGATTTTTCCTTTAAAACTATTTCTTTGACAACGTATAAGAGAGTACTATGCGCTTTTTTTGCGACCGTTTTTATTCTTATGGGGATTGGGACGTTAAAGAGAAACGCCGAATGGAAAAATGGAATTATTTTCTGGAAAACCACAATAAAAGATATTCCCTATAGTTATTCCGCTTATTATAATCTCGCTTACTCTTTTTGGGAAAAAGGGTATAAGAAAAAAGCCATTGAAGTATTGCGCAGGTCGTTAAGGAATAAACCGGATCATGCGGAAACACGAAAATTTCTGGGGTATATTTATGATGAACTGGGTGATTATGATCAGGCAATATATCAGTATACAATATTATTGAAAACTAATCCAGAAGTGGAGGATGGATACAGTAACCTTGCTCTCACATATATGAAAAAAGGGATGTATGATAAGGCTATATCAACCTGTATAACCGGGCTTTCACAGGTTGATCGTAAATCATCGATATATCATGCTTTAATAAGGATATATATAAATCGCAATGATATAGCAAAAGCGATATCTGCGGCGCAGGATCTTATTGCGTATGATCCGAAAGAGATCAGGGGATATATAAAACTGGGTGATTGTTATGATGCTCTTAAACAGTTTGATAGATCGCGGGAATATTATTACGAGGCATTGTCATTGGATAATAAGAATCTTGAGACTTTAGATAAAATAGCGTCTTTATTTTTCAGGCAACATGATTATCATAAGGCATTAAAGTTCTGGGAAAGAGCCAATAAATTGTATCCTGCCGAAGAATATATCTGGTATTATAAAGGGTTGTGTTATGAGAATCTCGGTAATATTGAAAAAGCGGTGCAAAGCTGGCAAATGGTTTTGAATTCCGGAAGTTATGGGCATAAAGCCGCGGATAAAATAAATCAATATAAAACGAATGTAAAATAAAATTATGGAGTGAAAAATGCCTAAAGAAAACTTTCGACTTGCAGTAGAATTGTTTTTAGTTAGTTTGCTTGGGTTATTTCTGGAAATGGCTTGCATTAGATGGATACCTGCTCAGGTTAGGGTTCTTGCGTATTACACCAATATAGTTCTGCTTGCGGCCTTTTTCGGCTGGGGACTGGGATATATGCTCGCTCCAATAAAGAAAAAGTTGTTATACACATTTCCTTTTGTTTTACTTTTAAATATTACTGTCTGTTATATATTTTCAAAACACTCGATAGAAGTTGAGTATGGTTCACAGGTTTATTTCTGGCAAACCATAATGACACCATTGGCGAAAATCCAGCTGAAATGGTTTTTGCCGTTTTTCTTTGTGCTGATATCTTTTCTTTTTATTCCAATCGGTCAGCAGTCAGGCAGATTATTCGATAAACTTCCGCCAGTTTATGGATATACGGTTAATATTTTAGGAAGCGTGACGGGAATTTTACTTTATTCGCTGTTATCGTATAACTTAATGCCTCCTATATGGTTGTTCGCGATATTTCTTGCGTT
The DNA here is from genome assembly GCA_964451165.1 of uncultured bacterium. GTDB lineage: Bacteria > Auribacterota > Auribacteria > Auribacterales > Auribacteraceae > CAYVGJ01. The sequence continues at coordinate 112,476 of CAYVGJ010000005.1, read as the reverse complement.
GTATACATATTTTTTTTTAACGCAAGCATCGAAATTACTATGTATTATTACAGTGGTAATTTTCTGTGTGGTTCTTGTGTGGGTCTATCAGATAGACAAATTTTCTTTTTGGTCGCCATATTATAAAATAGAAATCGACAGGCTTAATCATAAAGAGGCAAAAGGGTTTACATTAACGGTAAATAACGATTATCATCAAATGGCGATGGATTTATCCACGGAAACCATAAACAAGATCAGTGTCAACAGGCAGTCATGGCAGGAATGGGCAAGGTTATATGAACTTCCATATCGGATTCATTCATACGCATCGGATGTTTTGGTTGTTGGCGCAGGTACGGGAAACGATGTTTCTGCCGCTCTCAGGATGGGGGTTAAACGAATAGACGCTGTTGATATAGATCCACTGATATTAAAAATCGGGGCGAAAAAGCATCCGGAAAAACCGTATTCTGATTTACGGGTTCACAGATATGTTGACGATGCGAGATCTTTTTTTAGAAAAACCGATAGAAAATACGATATTATTGTATTTGGATTTCTTGATTCGCATCAGTTGTTCTCAAGTATGTCTGATTTGAGGCTTGATAATTATGTTTATACTGTTCAAAGTATAAAAGAGGCGAAAGCACTTCTAAAACCCGGCGGAATTATAGCTTTGACTTTTTGTGTGACCAAAGATTGGATTGGAAACAGGCTGTATCAGATCATGAAAAAAGGTACAGGCGAACCTCCATTGATTTTGAGCTCAGGCAAAGAACCTAATGGATGGACTTATGTCTATGGTTTGAAAACCGACGATCTTAAAGGATATGACAAAGTTGATCCGTCTATATTCGGAACCGATGAGATAAAACCGACTACCGATAACTGGCCGTTTTTTTATCTGAAAGATAAAAAAATACCATTCGATTACTTTATTGTGATAGTGTCTATCCTGATAATCTCCATAGCGGGAATTACAGTTACCGGAACAGATGTAATAAATAGGTTTCAGCCGACATTCTTTTTTCTTGGTGCCGGTTTTCTTCTTTTTGAGACAAAATCTATTACGCAGATGTCATTGCTGTTTGGTTCCACGTGGATAGTGAACTCTATGGTTTTCACCGCCATATTTATAACTATTTTGATCGGGAATTTGTATTATTCATTATTTAAGGTTCAAAATATAAGAATCTATTATTTGTTGCTGTTTATTTCTCTGGCGGTAAATTATTTTTTCCCGCTGAAAATGATATTGTATTACGGACTTTTTCTTAAATCTTTAATGGCTGGAATATTGATAGGTCTTCCAATATTTTTTTCAGGAATAATTTTCATAAAAAAATTCTCAGATTCGCCTCAAAAATCCGCCGCGATGGGTGCAAATCTCCTTGGATCCATGATTGGCGGTGTTATGGAATATTCAGGGATGGTGGTAGGCTTTAAAAATTTAATTTTTATTGTCGGATTATTTTATCTTTTGTCAATATTTCAATTCAAATATAAAAAGTAAAAGTCAGGATGAGAATTAAATGACGGATCAACGAATTCTTTTTATTTCAGATCATGGTGGCGAGCCAGGTGGTGGCGAAAAATCAATGTATGAACTTGTAAAGTATTTTATACAAACAGGTTGTAAAGTATTCTGCGTTTTGCCGAATAAGGGAATATTTCATGATGAACTGATATCTTTGGGAGCAAGTGTAAAAGTATGTTGGATGCCGATAATTTATCGTTCATATAATCCATTTAAGTTTTTGTACTGGATATTGAACTTATTTTTATTCGGTTTTTTTAAAGCGAGATGGGTAAAAAAGAATAAAATAAAAATTATACATGCGAATAAAACCACATCGGTTTTTCATTGTATCGCGTTGGCTACTTTTTCCGGGCGTCCGGTAGTATGGCATGTGAGAAATTATAATAGCAAGTTTGGTCTGACGGGAGGATTAGTTTATAAAATGGTAGATGCCGTTATATGTATATCCAATGAGGTCGCAAAACCGTTTTATCGATCGTTTAAGCGCAATCCTGAAAAAATAAATGTTGTTTATAATGGTGTGAGCGTTAAACCATTTCAAAGAGTATCTTATAAATCAGATAAGCTGATACGGGCGATGGATATAAAAAATCCCTGTTTTATTGTGGGTATGTTGGGACGAATTACAGCTTTCAAAAGAATGGAAACGTTTCTTGAAGCGTTTAAACTTGTCTCAAAAACGCGAAACAATATCTATGGAGTGATTATAGGCGATTGTGTTACGTCGAATCCAAAACAGATGCAAGTGGATATACAGTATAAAGAATGGTTGTACGATCTGCTTAAACGATGGCATCTGGAAAAACAAGTAAAATTCTTAGGGTACCGGACAGATTCCGCAGAGTTAATGAAAGATCTCGATGTTTTGGCGATTACTTCAATATCCGAACCGTTCGGCAGAGTTATAATAGAAGCTATGTCCGAAGGAATTCCTGTAATCGGTTCGAATTCTGGTGCAATACCGGAAATTATCATAGACGGGAAAACAGGAGTTCTGTTTAAACCTGATGATTACCAGAAACTTGCGGAATCAATTGTTCTGATGTCTGAAGAACCGATGTTACGTCGGCGTTTATCTGAGGCGGCCTGGGGGCGGGCAAGAGATGTTTTTTCAGCACAAAGTTATGGTGAAAATGTGGAAAAAATTTATCGTCGAATTTTAAACCTGAATCAAGAAAACTAAATGGGAATTAATATAGGAATTTCAGGAATCATTCTAAATAAAAATAGAAGAGGGTTTGAGATATACCTTCGCCAACTTCTTGAATCGCTGATTGAAATTGATGAGGATTTCCATATATATCTATATACGGATAAACAGATTGATAACATTGAATCAAATAGCAAAATAACTCAGAGAATTATTGCCCGAAAACTAAATAATTTTATATGGAAAAATTTTCAGCTCCCGTTTCATGTTATTAGAGATAAAATAGATGTGTTTCATTTTCCGGATAATTCTGTCTGGTTGTTTCCGTTTGTTAAAACGGTAGTAACTTTGCATGATATAAGCCCGGTTTTATGTAAAGAGAATAAACTCGTTTCGAGTTGGATGCTTTTTCTGATCAGATTCATATATTTTTTAATAAGAATCAACACCAGAATAATTATTACCGATTCATTATCCTCAAAAAAAGATATAGACCGCTATTTTTGCTTAAAATATGACAAAGTGAACCATATTCCACTTTCATATGACGAGGACTTCAGGATTGATCCTGAAATAAGAAATAACGTTGAATTGGGGATCGGAAAAGGTTTTGTTCTCTATGTTGGAGGAATTGACCGGAGAAAGAATATAATAAAGCTTGTAGAAGCGATAAATATAATCAGAAACAAGCGGAATATGGATGTTAAACTTGTAATTGTTGGGGAATATAAACAAATTAAGGGAATGTCATATCTGACGGAGTCGGATATAATATCTGATGATAAAATAAAAGAGTTTGTCTTTTTTACCGGTTTTACGGATAAAAGAAAACTGATAGAATTATACAACAACGCATCGGTGTTTGTATTACCTTCGTTATATGAGGGGTTCGGATTGACTGTTCTGGAAGCGATGTCGTGCGGTGTTCCGGTTGTTGTAAGCGATATGGAATGGGGGCACGAGATAACCGGCGGAAACGCTTTGTTTGCGGATCCCAAAAATGCGGAAGATATAGCTGAAAAAATATTATGTTTACTGAATGATAAAGAGCTTGCGGATAAATTGATAAAATCCGGATTGGAACATATAAAAAATTTTTCATGGAAAGATACCGCAAGAAAAACATTAGAGATTTATAAGAAAGTGGCTCAATAATAATGTGTGGAATAGCCGGATATTATAAATATAAAAATAGAAACCCTTTGGAAGATAATGAAATCCTGGGAAAGATGATTGATTCGATTAAACATCGGGGCCCGGATGATGAAGGTTCTTATTCGGATGATTATGTTGAGCTTGGTTTCAGGAGATTGAGTATAATAGACATCCAGGGCGGGCACCAACCTATTTTTAATGAAAATAAGTCACTTGTGCTCGTTTTCAATGGAGAAATTTATAATTATATTGAGTTGCGCGGAGAATTAATAAAAAAAGGACATGTGTTTGAATCAAATTGTGATTCAGAAGTAATCATTCATTTGTATGAACAGTATGGATTAGATTTTGTTAACCGGCTTGATGGGATGTTTGCCATATGTCTATGGAACAAAAAGTTAAATCAACTTATTCTCGCTCGGGACAGAATGGGAAAAAAACCTCTTTATTATTTCCATGACCAAAATGGTTTTGTTTTTGGGTCGGAAATAAAAGCTTTGTTTGAACATCCTTCCGTCAGCAAAAATATTGATGAGGAATCTGTTGCTCTCTATATGACGCTGAATTATGTTCCTGCTCCTAAAACAATATATAAGAATATATTCAAACTTCCTGCCGGATCGATACTGGTTTTAGAAAAAGGAAAACTTCATCTCCATTCATATTGGGTATTGCAGGATTTTTTCAATACGGAAACTATCGTGAACGAAAAAGCGATGATAGAAAATTTAAGGGATAAATTTTTTAATGCTGTGAAAAAAAGGTTGATGAGCGATGTACCTCTTGGTGTCCTTTTGAGTGGAGGTATCGATTCAAGCTCAATTGTCGCGGCTTTAGCTGAACTTGGCGCTTTAGATATACCGACATTCTCTGTGGTTTTTAACAAATATCCTGATTACAGCGAGGAAAAATACAGCAAAATGATTGCTCAGCATTTTAATACGAATCATACGGTATTAAATGTTGAGTCCGGATACCTTGAGTTGATTGAGCGAGTTTTATACCATATGGATGAGCCTGTGGCTGATAGAGCCTTGATCCCGACATATCTTATATTTGAGAAAGCGTCTCAGGATGTGAAAGTTATACTTTCAGGTGAGGGCGCAGATGAACTATTTTGTGGTTATAACAAGTATAATTACTTGCGTTTTCTTAAGTATTCAGGTTGTTTTTCACCTGATCTGATAGAAACTTTAGTTCCGGGTTCAAGGAAGATAAAAAAAATCGCGAGCCTGTTTTTTTCAATAGATTCTATTGAAAAAATTGTTTTATGGGACAGGGTATTTTTAAAAAATGAGTATAGCGGATTGATAAAAAAACAAAATTTCGCTGAAATAAATTTGAATGAAATCTTTAATCCGAAAAAAAGTTATTCTTTTATAGAAAAAATGATTTTATGGGATTTGCTGAATTATCTTCCCGAAAATTTGTTGATGAAAGTCGATAAACTCAGTATGGCTAATGGCTTGGAAGCGAGGGTACCTTATCTTGACATTGAATTGATTAAAACGGTGTTTTCAATTCCAATCGGTTTAAAAATCGAGGGTGGCAATAAAAAAGTTCTGCAAAAGAAAATGTTTGAAGGTTTTTTGCCGCAAGAGATTTTAAAAAGGGAAAAACATGGGTTTACTTTTCCGGTAAGAGATTGGATAAAACACGATACCGGCTCAATAGTTACAAAATATCTTGGAAAAGAAAAGTTATCGAAGAGTAATTTTCTTAATGAAAAATACGTAAGTAATCTTGTTCTGGAACATCGGAGTGGAAAACAGGATCATACCCGCCAAATCTGGAATCTTATAACATGGCAGGTTTGGGCAAATCAGAATGGAATACAATGAATAATCGCAATAAATTGAGAATAATCCATCTTACAACTGATTCCGCCATCGGTGGTACGGAACGGATGATACTGCAAACCGCCTGCGGATTAAACAAAGACAGATTTGAATCGGTTGTTATCTCTCTTATGCCCGGGGGACCCCTTGGCGAGATGTGCGAAAAAAACAATATACCTTTTTTTACTCCTTGTTTCAAATCAAAAACAGATTTTGGAGCGCTGATAAGATTGGTTTATTATCTGCGCAAAAATAAAGGCGATATACTGCATACATATCTGTTTCATTCAAATATTTTGGGGAGAATTATCGGTAAACTTATTGGATACAAATATATAATATCTTCTCAACGCAATGTGGATTTGTGGCGCAAATGGTATCATAATTATATTGATAAAATGACGTCGTCATTATGTTCTGTTATAGTGTCAAATTCAATTGCCGGTAAAAAGTATCTTGTAGAACAAGCAGGTATAAAGGAAGATAAGGTTGTTGTTATACATAATGGACTGGATGTGGAAAAATATCCTGTTCGGGAGAAAAATATTGGAATTTTAAATATTATTAATATTGCAAGCCTTACTGAAAAAAAAGGGCATAAATATTTATTCGATGCTATTTCGAAGTTGGCTCAATCCGGCGTTGATTTCAAATTATATCTTATCGGAAAGGGAAAACTCGAAAATTATCTGAGATATAAATCAAAAGAACTGGGTCTTGATGATAAAATATTTTTTGAAGGTTATTCCGATAATATCACATCGTATCTACAAAATGCTGATATTTTTGTTTTACCGTCATTGTGGGAAGGGTTGCCTGTAGCTCTGATGGAGGCCATGGCTTGCGGGGTAGCTTGTATAGCCTCAGATGTCGGCGATGTGAAAGAATTGATTAAAAATGAGGAAGACGGACTGATTGTTGAACCTAAAAATGTTGATCAGATAACTAATTCTATATTAAGATTGATTAATGATAGAGATTTTATGGAACGGATAGGTTCCAGCGCGAGAAAAAAAATAAAAAAATATTTTTCTTCGGTGAAAATGATAAACAGCTTTGAAAAATTATACAATCAGATTGTGGAGGGTTAAAAAAGTTGGTCACTATAGGTGTAATTTCAGATACTCATATTCCAGCCAGATCAGATGATATAGCGAGCGAAATACTAAGTGCTTTTGAAAAGGTGGATTGTATCATACATGCCGGTGACATTGTTGAAATGCGGGTAATCGAAGAGTTACAGCAAATAGCGCCTGTGCATGCGGTTGCGGGTAATATGGATAGTGACGAGATAAAATCTGTTTTACCGGGGAAGATGGTTATTGAAATAGCGGGTGTGCGTATAGGTATAACCCATGGGGCAGGTTCACCTATCGGTATAAAAAAAAGAATACTGAGGTTATTTAAGAATGATAATGTCGATTGTGTGGTATACGGACATACTCATACGGCGGAAAAGAATATAATAAACGGTGTTTTGATGTTTAATCCCGGGTCCGCCGCTGATAAGGTTTATATGAGCCGGCAATCGTTCGGGATGTTGTTTATAACGGAAGAGAAAAATATTGAAGCGGAAATATTTACTATTTGACGAAAGGATTTTTTATGCATAGTCTTTGGGCTCCATGGCGAATTGAATATATAAAAACCGTAGATAAAGATCCAGGGTGTTTTTTTTGTCAAGCTTTAAAATCAACTGATGACGCCAAGCATCATGTATTACTCAGAGGCGCGAATTGTTTTGCGTTGCTGAATAAATATCCTTATAATAACGGACATATAATGGTTGCGCCAAACGCCCATATGGGCGATTTGTTCCCTGTATCTCAGGAAATTCTTGGTGAAATGATGAATATGGTCAAAGATTGCCAGAAAATTATAGCGAAAGTCATGAATCCACATGGATTCAATGTCGGGATAAATCTTGGCCGTGTTGCTGGAGCCGGAGTGCTTGATCACGTTCATTTACATATAGTTCCAAGATGGGATGGAGATACCAATTTTATGCCGGTTATATCCGATACAAAAGTTATTCCCCAGGCGCTCGATGACGTCTACAAATGTCTATTGAAAGAGAAAGAAGAACTGTTCAAAAAAAATTAAATGTATTCGGATTAATACCGAATATATATAAATAGGGATTGAGGGTAATTTCCCGATTGTGAAAAAAGCAGCTTATTATTAGATTATCCGAATATCGTTTGAAATAAGATTAAATGTTTAGAATTAATTTTTTAAAAGGATCTATTAAATGCCTGATACAACTAAAGTCTCAACAGAAAATGTTACCGTGAATAAAGAAGAAAAAATAGTTCAAAGAATAGTAGAATTGCTCAATGAAAAAGGATATGAATACGAGCGTGATGCCCGCCCGATAATCTGTTGGAAATATAATGTTTCATCATCAAAAGAATTGTCCTCTCAGCAGAAAGAAGAAGTGAAAGACGCTCTTGAAAACGGTTCGTTTGAGAAATGGGGAATAGAGTATAGAAATCAGGTTTTGGATCAACAGGTTGATATAGTAAAACAAATAGAGAATTTACGGGAATCGACGGAAAAGATAGAAACAGAAATAAAAGAAACTATAAAACAGGCCGAAGCTTTGGATTCAAAAAAAATAAAGATAAATTTGAACGCGAAAACCACCAAAACGGAGCCTGAACCGAATAAAAATGAAAAGGTTACAACTGAACCTGTGGTGGATGGTAAAATTTCGATACCCGCATCGGAACGAATAAAAATATCTACTGATAAAGAAAAAGATAAGAAAAACGATAAAAAATTAATGGAATCTTCTGCTATAACAATAGAACCTGCTGAAAAAGGTAAAACGAGAATCGCCAGAAAAATAAAAAATGAGAAAGAAGAAGCAATAAAAGAACCTGCTGTAGAATCATCAGTTCAAAATAAACCTGAACCTGAAAATACAGAAAATATTAAATTAAAAGAGGTTGAGGAAGTTAATCAGGAATTACCGGAAATAGCTGCCGATATTTCAATGCCGGTTCAGAGACAGGATATTCAGGATGATTCAGCACAGTATAATATCAAAGAAGAAATTAAAATACCTGTTTCTACAAGAGACCGGCTGAAAATAGATAACCAGCCTAATGAATCCGTAAAGATGGATATTGATGAGGCAAAAGAAATAGTAAAAAACTGTTATGCCTCAAAATATGTAGAAGAATCCTCACTTTTTACTACAATAATAGTAATTTTATCATTAACCTTTTTCGGATTGTCTGTTTATATCAACGCCATCATTTTAATGAACAAAAATTTACCGTCCTGGTTGAAATTGATTTGCAAAATTTTTGAATGATATATAATATATAGAGAAAAATCTTTAAGAGAAAGGTTCTTTATGAAGATATCTCCGGAAAGATTGGTCTCTACTTTTTTACAGCTTGTAAAAATCGATGGTACTTCCCGTTGTGAAAAAGAAGTTAAAAATTTTATTTTTGATCATTTCAAAGATTATGTTCTAACTATCCACGAAGATAATTCCGGTGATCTGGTATATGGTAATTGCGGTAACTTAATCATGAAAATACGGGGTACCAACCAATCGGTACCGACGGTAATTTTATCTGCACATATGGATACCATATCATCGACAAAAAATCTGGAACCGATTTGTTCCAATGGTAAAATTACCTCTGACGGTAATACAATACTTGGCGCGGACAATAGATTAGGTGTAGCGATAATTTGTGAAGTATTGCGCAGTTTACAGGAAAACAAAGAAAAATTCGGCAATATTGAAGTCGTGTTTTCAATTTGTGAAGAGATTGGATTACTCGGCATAAAATGTTTTGATTTTTCTCAGCTTAAAGGTAAATATGCCTATGTTTTGGATAGTGGAAATACAACCGAAGGGACTTTAATAAACCAATCTCCATCAGCAATGCGATTCAGTATTGATGTTATCGGTAAGGCGGCTCACGCAGGTATAGCTCCTGAAAATGGGATCAACGCTATTTCAATAGCCTCGAAAGCTATCACGAAAATTCCTCAAGGCAAAATCAATCCGGAAACAACTTTGAATATCGGTTTTATTGAAGGCGGTAAAGCCACAAATATTGTACCGGAAAATGTTACGATAAAAGGTGAAATCCGTTCATATCACGATCGAAATATTGATAAACAATGGTCAAAAATCCAATCTGTATTCAGCAAACAAACCGAAGTTGATAACGGACGGGTTGAATTTACCGGGCAAAAAGATTATCAAGGTTTTTATATCGAACCGGATTCAGAAATAATTCGGTTTGCACAAACGGCTTCATCACAACCATTGGTGATTCAATCTTCCTTTGGTGGAAGCGATGCTAATGTATTTAATCAAAATGGGATTCCGGCCGTTGTTCTTGGTACCGGTTCATGGGAGCCTCATACCAATGACGAATACGTACTTGTGGAAGAGATATCCCGCGCGGCGCAATGGATTTATGATATTATACTTGCCCCTATGAAAAAGTAATCGTAATTATTTCTTATTTATATCAGGACGGTATGCGATTATTTTATTTGAAGTGCATTTTGGACATCTTGGTGTCTTTTCTTTATCCGATAGCGGGAATTTTGTTTTGCAATCAAGACAGTAAAAGACCATATTAGCCTGTTTTTTACCGCATAAAGGACATACCAGAGGCGGAATCTGGGGTTTATCGTAAAATTCATGATCACATTTGGAACAGTAATATTCCCAAACCAGATTAGCTGGAGGAACAGATTTATTTAATCTATCATTTAGTAAAAACAAGCCTATTTTTATCCATATCAGGGCGAGGATGGTAATTGTGAGAATGGCAATATTTTTTCTCGATGCCAGTTTTTTTATTTTTTGTTTATAATTTACCTTTTTTTCAATTTTTTCAATTTTGATAACATTTACGTTATTTTTTTCTCTTTCAATGTGATCAACTTTTATTATGGGAAGAAATGATTTCGAACCGCAAACAGGACATGGCATTCCCGGCATCCATGCGATTTTTGTTTTTTCACCGCATTGCTGGCATTTTACTTCGCAAAGAGCTTTTTTTGTTGTATTTGATTCGTTGATTACGAATTCAGCTTTATTTTTATTATTATCTTGATATGCGCTTGTTGCCGAATTTATCGCTGAATTATTGTCAATTTTTTTGTCCAAAGTAATTTCCTCCGTTATTTTTTATATATCGGCAAAATTATTTTTAGATTTAGGATAGACTCGCAATTCAAAACAAAAAAAAGGCAATCATATAGAAGAATGATTGCCTGTGAAATAAATAAACCTAAAAAATATCAGGCTTTGCCCAAATAATCGCCGGTTCTTGTATCAATTTTTATAACATCGCCTTCTTTGATGAATAAAGGTACGCCGATTTCATAACCGCTTTCCAAAGTGGCTGGTTTTGTCACGTTTGTGACTGTATCGCCTTTAATGCCAGGTATAGTCGTTATGACTTTTAGCGCCACACTTGTAGGTAGTTCAAGTTGAATGGGTTTTTCTTTGCAGAACATAATAGATAATTCCATATTCTCTTTAAGGAACCTGCAGTCGTCTCCGATATAGTCGGCAGTAAGAAATATTGTTTCGTAATCGTCAAGTTTCATAAAATAGTAGTTCTCTGTTTCCTTATATAAATACTGAACCGGTTTTGAAACGAGTTCGACCTGGTCAAATTCATCTGTAGGGCGGTATCTGTTGGAATAAATTTTTCCGGTATTTAAATTTTTGTATGAAAGCTGTATAAAAGCCCTCAAATTTCCTGGTGTTCTGTGTTGAGTTTCTGTTACGACATGGATTTCATTATTAAGCAGAAAAGCCGTGCCTCTTCTTAAATCTGAAGCTTTGATCATAAAAATATACCTCTCAATTCTATAGTTTAATTCAAAACAAATATAAATAAGAAAATAATTCAAATAAAAACGAAAATATTATATACATGAAAGAAATTTATTCAAGCAAATAAGTATATGATTTAAATCTTTGTGTTATACAATAGGATATTATGGTGCGGCCATAGTTACTATTTGACTCAATAAGCTTCCGACTGTTTCAATAGCTTTTCTGAACGGTGTATTTCTTACGGATGCCCATCGCATGTCTTCCAATCCCTGTTGAGGAGTTTTTAAATTATATAAAATAGGTAGTTTCAAACCTGAATCGGTTGAGCCTGGAGCGTTAACTCTCATCCATGCTTCACCAGTAGGCATTATATCGGAAATATAGTTTACAGCGACTTGTCCGTTATCGAAAAGGGAAGTGGTTATTTTCTCACCGGCTTTCATGTTACCGATTGTTGCGTCAGGTACAACTTCCATGGCATTCATTGTGGCAAGAAGAACATTTTCTCCGGCGTTAATCATACTGTGGGGAATGCCGATTAAAACATCTTTTACTACACCATCAACCAGAAGTTTTTTCGCGGAATATCCGGCTTTTTGAATAATATTCTGATTTTGTGGTGTCTCTTTATTAAAAGAGCCGAAAGTTATAGCATCAAAAAAATGTTTTGCGAAATTTCCCATTGTTTTAAGCAGTCCGGTCTTTTGTGCTGTTTGAATTTTGCCTTCGCTATCAATGTAGCTGTATTTTGCACCTGCCGCCAAATTGGCAACGGCGTTTTTTATGTTTGAGGCTGAATCAGATATGTCTTTGCCGACTCTGTTTGCGAAATTTGAGTTGTCAAAATTCGGATTGTATTGAATCTGTCCGTTTTCATTCTCTGTATAATAATCGCCACCCGGGTTAGCCATAAGCTGATCTTCCTTATACATTCTGATTTGTTCGATTATTCCGGGATTATCATTTGTTTGAACTGAGTTGTTAAATGAGTTATTGGCGATATTATCTTTTTTAATTACTGCGGGTATGGATTGTTGTATTTGTTTTGGTTCCAGATCAGTTACAGCTGTTGAATTATTGTAGTCTGAATTATAATCCGATGAAAAGTTGTTCTGCTGGGCGGCTTTAATATTTTTCGGGTATTCCTCTGATTGTGTATAACTATTGGCTTGATAATCTTGTATAGTGTCTTGATTTGTTGAGTAAACAGGAGATGGTGTATAGTTTATGTAATTCCGGCCGTTGTTATGGGGGCTACTGTTGTTTTTTTCCTCGATATTATAATCTGAATCGCTTTCGGGGTATTGATAATTATACTGTTCCTGATATGGTTGCGAAGAGGGAAAATTAGTTTCTCGGGTTTCGTCGTAAGAGGAAAATTTTTCCTGTTGGGCTTTTTCCAGATTTTCCTGAAACGATTGTGCAGGCAAAGCATTACCTTGAACATTGTTGGGAATTTGCTGCCAGTTTTGCACCAATGGTATATTTACAGGAAATTGGTTAACTTGAAAGCCGTCCATTTTATCCTCCCGGAGAGTTAAATTTGTTTATTATCAGGCCGATAAGATTATTAAGCATAATTTGTTCCTAAAATAAATGTGCTGAGAATTATGTCAGGCAAAAATCTATATTATAAATTTGAAAAAATAAAAGGAATATTTTAATATCTACACCGTCATAAATAATGTCTAAATAAGCGATAAAGGAGCGATTAATGAGTAAAGGAAAGATATTTTTTACAATAAATTTGGTTCTGTGTTTAGCGATGATTATTCCAGGAGTTTATGCACAGAGTGATTCCGAACAGGTGGAAAAAGCAGGTAAAAAACCTGATTCGTTTGAAAACAGTGCCGGGAAAAAATCGGATTCCGATAATGATTCATCAAAATATCAGAAAATGCAGAATCATTATAAAATAAAATGGGAAAATGCGGTAAAAGCTATTGAATTGGATAATGAAAATGTAAATTTACTTATGGAGGCTGGGAATGTGGGGCAACTTCTCGGTAAAAGAAGAGAGGCGCTGAACTATTATAAAAAAGCTGTAAAATTGATTTTAGCTGATACTCAGGCTGATAAAAAGGAGGCGGTTAACCTTCAAAGAAATATAATTTATCTTTATTTGCGAATGGATAATATAAATATGGCAGTGGTTGAGTATAAAAATCTTTGTTTAATTGAGCCTGATAATATGGAACTGATCAAAGAATTCGCTGAATTTTTGAAATTACACGGTTATCCTGAAAGGGCATTTGAGGAATATAAGAAGATTTTGGATAGAAACCCTGACGATTTAGTGGTGATAGATCAAATAATGCAACTGCAAAGTTCTGGTTACATAACCAAAGAACAGATAGACCCTTACATAAATAAAAATAAAAAAAATTAAAAAATTGAGAAAAATTTGTAATTTTCTTAAAAAATATTTGTTTTATATATTATTGAATGTAAAAATTTCTATTTATAGTAGATTTAATTTTGTTTTAAAAGGCTGAAAGATGAATTGTAAAGAAACCAATAAATTAATATCTTATTACATTGATGGTGAATGTACTCCGGAGTTGAGAGAAAAGATTTCGGGGCATATTGCGCAGTGTGCTGAATGTAAGAAGGATTATATTTTATTGAGCAAACTATCGGAGTTATTTAAACAATTACCGGAAGTGGAACCTTCGCGCGATTATTATTCATCATTTGAGGAAAATTTAGTTTTTATGAATGAGTCTGCGCAACATCATATGAAAAAGTTTTCCTATCTGGGAAACAGTATATTTAAGTTTGTTATTCCCGCGGTTGCGGCGATGTTTATTTTTTTAGCCGGTTTGTCTTTTTTCTTGGGGAACAGGCCATCAGATATATCCTCCCCAAAAATAACTTATGTTAAAGGCGAAGTATCTATTATGAATGATAACGCGGTAATTGAGAAAGCATATCCAAAGATGTTCTCAATGGCTGGGAAAACTATATCTACCGGTAATTATGGTAAAATAGATATTGTTATGCAAAACAGGTTTAAGGTTAGTATCGGTGAAAAAACTGAAGTGAAGTTCGATGAAATAATTGAACAGCAAAACCAGTATAAATTTTTATGTACTTTGCGGCAGGGAAAATTTCTTGCCGATGTAAATAATCGCGGAGTGAAGACAGATTTTAGAATTCGTACAAATACAGTTAACGTGCGAGTACGAGGTACTCAGTTTATGGTTAATGTGTTACCTGAAAATCAAGGAAATAATGTAGAGGTGGCTGTCCTTGACGGTAAAGTAGAGGTAACACAGGAAGTCGTTTTTAGAAGCAAAGTAAAAACAGAACGGTATTATGTTAACGAGAATGAAAAGATGATATTTTCTCCAGATGGTTCGACAAAACGTAATAATGAACTCTCTTCCAGTGATTTTGAGTCGCTTCTTGAAGTATATGATATAAACAAACGCGACGTTGAAATAAAATACACTTCTGATCCTGCGGAAAAATCGATGCCTTTCCGCTCAGAATCCTTCGAATAACACAATCAACATTGCCTCTCAAAAAAAAAGAAAACTTGAACTTTTTTTTCGTTTAGATTAAATTTCATAATGTTATGAATGAATTTGTTCGATATAAATTGAGAGTGCTGAAAAAGATTTATGTTTGTTTTGACTTTACGCAGAGAAAGTGTTTTATTTGATATAAAGGTAATGGTGTTAAAAGTTAGATCTATGTGTAAACTCAAAAAGACTTATAAAACTTGTTTGGCAGAATTAAATCAAGATTAAAATTCTGAAGGAGCTGTCTATTGTGAGAATGTATTTATCACTTTACAAAGACCTAATAATCTATGGGTCGATTGCCTTAATAGTTGTCCTGCTCCTGATTTTTTTAGTTATCTGGCTTAAAAAATTTTTAGCAAAGAGATTTATCCAGAAAGAAATAAAACGGATTGAATTTTATATGTCCGGTGGTGATAAAACTGCCGAGATGTGTTGCGAAATGGGGGATAATTTTTTCCGTCTTCGTGATTTTGTGAATGCTGAAAAGTGGTATAACGAAGCCTTATCCATAGAGCCTGATAATGTGGAAGCTTATTTATCGCTTGCAGATATTTATAAACATTTGAAAGAATATAGCAAACTTAAGGAAATGTATGAAAAACTATCTTCTATAAACACGTATGACCCGGAATTACTAAGAGAACTTGGGTGGGCATACTATTATTGCGAAGATTTTAACGAAGCCGTTACTACTTTTGAAAGAGTGAAAGTGATGATGCCGGGTGATATTCATACACGATATTGTCTTGGATTATTATATTTAAATGCCGGAGACAAAATAAAAGCAATCGAAGAGTACCGGGAGCTGAAAAAGCTTGATGAGAAAAAAGCTGACGAACTTTTTGACTATATTTATCCTGAAGACGAACCTTTACCGGATAATATTGATTTTGCGGTATCCGAAGATGAAAATCAGCCTGATTCAGAAAACCAGACTCCTGGTGATATTGGTCCATCCCGCAGAAAATCGAGGTTTGATAAATATCGGTCAAATATTGAACGCAAAAATATAGCGGATTAACCTCAATTATATTCCGGTTTTTAATCTGTGAAAAAATACAAAATAAATGAAATCATATACACTATTCAAGGCGAATCCAATTATGCCGGCTATCCCTGTACGATAGTGCGTTTTTCCGGTTGTAACCTGCGGTGTATTTATTGTGATACTAAATATGCTTTTGATGAGGGGAAATATTGGCGATCGGATGAAATTATAAAAGAGATAAAAAAAATCGGGTGCGAATTAATTGAGTTTACCGGTGGCGAACCGTTATTACAGCCTGATATAGGCTATTTGATCGACCTTTTGATAAATGAAAATTATAAAATTCTGATTGAAACAAACGGATCCCAGGATATCAGCTTATATAACCGTAATGCAGTATTTATTATTGATGTGAAATGCCCGGGGAGCGGTGAAGAACAGTCTTTCCTAAAAAAAAATTTAGAATATATACAGAATAAAGATAATCTGAAATTTGTTCTGGCGGAATTGAATGATTATAACTGGGCGAAGGATTTTATTGAGAAAAATGATTTGATTGGATACCCGAACCTGATTTTTTCTCCGGTTTGGGAAAAAGTTGATTTTGAGGAGTTGGCATTGCTTATGTTGAAGGATAACCTCAATCATGTGCGATTACAAGTTCAGCTCCACAAGATTATCTGGGGACCGGATAGAAAAGGTGTATAAATATGCGTAATGCGATTGTGTTGTTAAGTGGAGGGCTTGATTCATATACTTGTGCGGTGATAGCAAAATCACAGGGATTTGAATTGTACGCGATGAGTGTATTTTATAATCAGCGACATAAACTGGAAATAGAATATGCAAAAAAAATTGTATCGGCGATCGGTGCTAAAGATCACCTGATACTTGATCTTGATATCTTTAAATTCATTGGTAAATCGGCTCTTACTTCAAATATAGATGTGCCGGAGAATAGAACACAGAAAGAAATGGAAACCGATATACCTGTAACATATGTTCCTGCTCGTAACACTATTTTCCTGTCGAATGCTCTTGCCTGGGCTGAGGTATTGCCTTCCAAAGATATATTTATTGGTGTAAATGCTTTGGATTACAGCGGATATCCTGATTGCAGGCCGAAATTCATATCGGCATTTGAGAAAATGGCGAATCTTGCGACAAAAGCGGGAGTTGAAGGAAATAATTTTAAGATACACACACCGCTGATTAACCTGAAAAAAAGTGAGATAATAAAAAAGGGGATTGAATTGGGCTGTGATTATAGTTTAACCATAAGTTGTTACCAGCCTGATGAATACGGCAGGGCATGTGCAAAATGCGATAGCTGTTTACTTAGAAAAAAAGGTTTTTCTGAGGCCGGTGTTCCTGATCCTACAATATACCAATGATCATTTCTTTTTTATGCTGAATTTGTTTGCCATGTAATTTGTGAAAACGGTAATTGTTTGCGGATCAGAATCGACAATTGAAATTTTTTCAATGTTTTTGTCTGATAAACAAAAATCTATGCAGTTATCGATAATTATTTCTGCGGTTTTAAAAATAGATAACCCTGAGTTTGCGAGAAAAAATGGAATCAAAACCGCTTTTGTGCATTTTTTTTCTACCATTATGTTCAAAGATGAAAGTACGGATTGTTTCAGATTCAGATCATTGATTTTACAGTCCTGTTCCATGCAAACAGCGTGAATAAGAAACTCAAAGGGGAGTGATCCGCCTGATGTTACTATCGCGGTACCTGTATTTGCCGGAGCTTGTTGAAGAGCTTCTTGCTCAACTTTGCCACCGGCTAATTTTTTTATATTGGTTGTGATTTCGTTCCCCATCCAAAGATAATTGTTTGTGGGAAAAATGAGGCAATCCGCTTTAATTGTTGAGAAATTAGCCTCCAGTATTTCAAAGATAGTTTTACCTGCTTTTATATGCATTTTTTCACCTTATATGATTTAATTGTTCTCGAGAATATTATCAGATATATTATCAGAATAAAATCCAAAAATATTTCAATATAAATTTGATAATATCTATCTATATGTTATAATGTTGTTAAAGAGCAAAATAAACCTAAGGGAGAGCGGATAATATGATTTTATTTCTCAAAAAACATTGGATTTGCCTAACAGCGATGATAGCGGCTTTGAGTATTGATCAGGTAACAAAATATTTTGCCACAGGAATTCAATTGAGTGATCCGGAAGTAAACCAATATTATATAATAACATTTTTTGAGAAAATATATCAAATGGCTGGAGCTCATTTTTTTCTTATAAATGTCAGGCATTATTTTGATATTTCTCAACTGTTGTTGAGAATGTTTATTCTACCTATGATTGGGTGTTATGTTGCTTATTACCTGATAAAACATCAGCTCAAGAGCAAACTTGTTTATCTTGGACTTGGTTTTCTTGTCGGAGCTTTGTTCGGCAACGCACTGGATATTATTTTCAGGGGATATGTAATTGACTGGTTCGGGAGTTCATTTTTCTACAATTCTTTTGAACTCAATTACGCGATAAATATAGCCGATATTTTCGCCGTACTATCGGCTCCAATGGTATTAATCGGTGTCAGAAAAGCGCATAGAGAGAGTTCGGTTTCTCTTGTAAATTGCGCGAAATTGTCGATATCGGAAAATGATATTGCTGCATAATTCATAAATAATATAAATCAGCACAAAATAAATAATTTCGATAAGTTATCATTTGATTTATAGCGTTTTTCTCATCAAACATATTTAATACCACTTAAATTCTTTTTAATAATAATATATTGAAAAAAAAGTGTTTGAGTGGTATTATACTTCGACAAACTTCATATTTAAATAATTCAGGTAAGATGGAAAGCCTTAAAAAAATAAGAAATATTGGATTTATTGCCCACATTGATGCCGGTAAAACTACTGTTACCGAGCGAGTGTTGTATTATACCCATAAAATACACAAAATAGGCGAAATTGACGAAGGAACTACAGTGATGGATTATCTTCCCGACGAGCGTAAAAGGGGAATAACCATTACTTCCGCCGCTACCACAGTTTATTGGAACGATAAGCGAATAAATATTATTGATACTCCCGGTCACGTGGATTTTACAATAGAAGTTGAGAGAGCGTTAAGGATTCTTGATGGAGTAGTGGTTATATTTTGCGCCAGAGGTGGAGTTGAACCACAGTCCGAGACAGTATGGAGACAGGCTGAAAGATATAAAGTGCCTCGACTCGCCTTTGTAAATAAAATGGACAGGCTTGGAGCAAGTTTCCAGAATTGTTTGAAGCAAATGCAGATAAGATTGAACGCGAATCCAGTCCCTATTCAGATTCCCATAGGAAAAGAAGATGCTTTCGAAGGATCTATCGATTTAATCAGGATGAAAGCTTTGTATAATAACGAAGAAAGCGAAGGAAATGAAGTTATAGTTGAAGATATACCCGCATCAATGTTAGATGAAGCAAAAATATATCATGATAAAATGTTAGAGTCACTTGCGGAACATGATGATAAATTATTTGAAAAATATGTTCATTCTGAGCTGATAACTGAAAAAGAAATAAAAACGGTTTTAAGAAAAGCCACGATAAAAAATAAAATAGTTCCTGTATTATGTGGTGCGGCATTGCGCAATAAGGGAGTACAGCCGCTTATAGATGCCATTGTGGATTATCTTCCTTCACCGCTTGATGTTCCTCCAGTAGAAGGCGAAACACTTGATACAAATGAGATAATTGAGCGGCACCCAAAACTGGAAGAACCATTTTGTGGCCTTGTTTTTAAAGTAGTAACCGATAAGGATACCCGCCTTGTGTTTTTTAGAGTTTATTCGGGGAAATTAATAAAGGGAATGAGTGTATTTAATTCCACATGCCTTAAGAGCGAGAAGGTTGCCCGGATATTTCATATGCACGCGAATAAAAGAGAAAGGGTCGATGAGGCTTATCCCGGAGAAATAGTGGCTCTTACCGGATTGCGGTTTGCTGTTACAGGTGATACATTGTGTGACGAAACCTCGAAAATTATTCTCGAAAAAATAATATTCCCTGAACCTGTAATATCGCTGGCAATTGAGCCTAAACGAAAGATTGATGAAGAAAAGTTTCTGGATAGTCTGGAAAAAATATGTAACGATGATCCTACATTACATTATAAAATAGATCCTGATACAGGTCAGAAAGTAATTTCAGGCATGGGAGAACTTCATCTTGAAATAATTGTCAGTAGATTGCTTGAGGATTTCAACGTATCGGTAAATACCGGCAGGCCCCAAGTTGTTTACCGCGAAACTATTACGAAATCAGTTGTACATGAGACAATATTTAATAAGATAATAGGTGATAAACCACATTTTGCGGGTGTAAAACTTGAATTGGAACCGATGAGCAGGAATTCAGGATTTTTCTATGAAGACCATTTGAATAAAGACGCGAATATACCTGCGATTATACCTGAATGGATAAAACAAACAATACTTGACGCTTCACAATCCGGTGTTATTTTCGGTTATCCTGTTGCTGACGTTAAAGTGAAACTTGTGGATATTCAATATAATCAGGCTGATTTTAGCGAAATAGGATTTCGTGCCGCCGCAAGAATGGGGCTTAGCGATTCGCTTCGAAAAGGTGATCCGAAATTGCTGGAGCCGTTTATGAAAATAGAAGTCGTTGTTCCTGAAAAATATATGGGGCCGGTAATCGGCGATATAAGTTCGAGAGGCGGGCAGGTTCAGGAAATAGCCTTGTTTTACGAGGAATCGTCGGGAGTATCGATGGAGACTCTGAAATGTATTCATGCTTTGGCTCCGTTATCGTCTTTATTCGGTTACAGTACTTCTTTACGTTCTCTTACTGAGGGAAGAGGCACTTTTAATATGGAATTTTCACATTTTGGGGATAAAGTTAATTAATTATTTTGTTGCCCTGCAATTTTAACTCTATTATGGAGAAATAATATGGGTGCTATTGAAATTAAATCCGAAAGAATTGAGTGGGAAGAACTTCTGACGTTTAATACCGAAAAGAAGGTGGAATTCTTCAGTAAAAACGGGCGGATATTCGATGTTTTGATATCGCAACAGTTTGATCGTGCTTTGCTGGATGCGTTTTATAATATCGCAAATTCTATCCGCAAAATAGCAAAACAAAAAGGTGGTATGGATTGGCTTCAAACATTGCTTTCACATAAGAGGGCAATGCTATATTTTATTCAACCTTCTACCCGTACGTTTCTATCTTTTATGAATGCATGCCATATTTTGGGCATAAAATTATCCGAAGTGAGGGATCCATCTACATCGTCAGAGGTTAAAGGTGAAACACCTGAAGATACCATACGGACTTTTTCAAGTTATGTGGATGTGATAATTATGCGTCATCCACAGGAAGGGTTTGCAGAAAGAGCGGCATGGGTTTTAAATAATTCCGACCGCCCTGTTCCTATAGTTAACGCCGGGTCAGGCAAAGACCAGCATCCGACTCAGGCGTTACTGGATATATATACGCTTCAGAGATCTTTCGAAGCTACCGGAGGTATTGACGGAAAATCAATTGCCATGGTTGGTGATCTTGCCAGAGGACGAACTGTGCGGTCATTGAGTTATTTGCTCGGCAACTTTTCTGATGTTAAGATTTATTATGTCGCGCCTCCACAATTTAAAATGAAAGACGATATTAAATTATTTCTTGATAAAAAGAATATTTCATATTACGAATGCGATGATCTTGAATCTGTCCTACCTGTTGTTGATGCGGTTTATATGACTCGTATTCAGGATGAACATGATGTCAACGGCGAATCAAAGAACGTAGATTTCAATAAATATCATCTGCATGAAAGGCATCTGAAATCTCTGAAAGAATCGGCAATAATAATGCATCCTCTTCCTCGGAGAAATGAAATAGATGTACGTATCGATAACGATCACCGGGCAATGTACTGGAGACAAGAGAGAAACGGTATGTGGATAAGAGCGGCATTACTGATAAAATTGTTCGGATTGGAAGATGTGATAACATCTTATTGATTAATATGAAGATTAAATCCATACAGCTCCATAAAATAGCCAAACATCCCGATCATTTCTGTTATGATTTACCTCAAGTAGTTTTTGCAGGCAGGTCGAATGTGGGTAAATCGTCACTGATCAGGACATTAACTAATCAGAAGAAATTAATCAGGGTTGGCGCTACTCCCGGTGTAACCCAATCAATAAACTATTATATTGTTAATGGATCGTTTTATTTTGTTGATCTTCCCGGTTACGGATATGCGAAAATATCCAAAAATATGCAGGAAGAATGGCGAAAACTTATAGAAACATATTTTAAAGATGCGATAAATATTCGAAAAATAATTTTTATAATCGATGTCCGCCATGACCCTACGGAAAAAGATATTGTTTTTTTCGAGTGGGCAACCAGTTATCATCTACCTTTGCTTATCGTTCTGACTAAATCCGACAAAGTTTCAAGAAACAAAGCAATCAATATGCGTATGAAGGTGATGAAAATGTTTAATCTACAGGAAAATGACTGCGTTCTCTTCTCAGCCATATCAGCTTCAGGGAAAGACGATATTTTAAAGGCAATTAACGAATCAATAAATAAAAATATCGCGATATAGATGTATTCAAATCTTGAAGTTATTTTAGTTTCAACAAAATATCCCCAGAACATTGGTTTTGTTGCCCGCGCGATAAAAAATATGGGATTTACAAGCCTGAAATTGGTTAATCCCTCTCCATATGACCCGAAAGAACTGAAGCTATATGCTGTACATGCAGATGATATACTTCATTCGATGTGTGTTTACAACAATTTAAGTGAAGCGATAGAAAGTACCGCTTATTCAATTGGATTTACTACTCGAAAAAGAAAAAACATGGATAAATGCGTTGTTCTAAGCGATATAATTCCATCGATTTCAGACATTTTAAAAAATCAGAAACTAGCTGTTATCTTTGGTGCTGAAGATACGGGGTTATCGAATGCGGAACTTGAGCTATGCCAGATGTGGGTTAAAATTCCAGCTTCGGAATTATTCCCGTCAATAAATCTCGCGCAGGCTGTGATGATTGTCCTTTATGAATTGTTCACTTATTTGGGTTCCAATGAAAAGGGTGAAGATGGATTTAAGATGGTTTCCATTGCGGAAAATGCGTATTTATATTCTTATATGGAAGATACGTTTAATGAAATTAAAATTACAATCGCTAAAGGCCATCAAAGCTGGGCAAATTCTATCAGGAAAATTTTAGATAAACGGCAACTAACTCAATCCGAAGCTAACACAATTATAGGATTCTTGACCGAACTTAGAAAACTTGTAAAATAATTATGCGGATTCATCAAACAGCTTTTGTGTTGTTATGAGTGTTCGCAATTCTTTCTGAATTTTTCTTGGAGCTGTATCAACAATAAAGTATCTATTAATTTGTGGTGAAATGGCAATATCTGCCTGATCGATTCTATCCATTAGTTTACCAAATTGGATAGGATTATGGCTAAGTCCTTTAATTATCCTGCTTTCGACAGAAAATAGTTCCGATTCTGAAAGATTGTCACGATTTATCAGTTTTGATATATATAATGTCGCCAGATCATTTTGCGAAATTGATTCGGATGCTTTACCTTCGCGGATAAGTTCATTGATCACTTTATTATGTTCATATAGAAAGTCTGATTCCTTGTCGTTGAGCTTAATATAAAATTTTTCTACAACGTTTTGAAACTGAGGAGAATCGTTTTCTGCGAAAGCTTGCTGAAGTTTTTGAAATATATTAATAATCATATCGATATTGTCATTTTTTTCAGAATATAATGTATCAAATAACATATTTATTTTTGTTAGTTGAAATTGTTCTTCAAATAATGGATTGAGAAAATCAATATCGGATGTTTCAATCTTTTGTTCGGCAATAAAATTGTCGCGGATATGTGTGAATGAGGAATCGGATTTTGCCGATTTGACTTTTTCTACAAATTTACCGATCAGCGGTTTCAATGTTTCAGGTATGCCGGTTAAATCTATTGTGTCCGGGATATCCATGACATAAATGGAGTTTCTTAATTCAACAGCCATATCGGATTTGTCATCGGCGGTTAAAAAATTGTTTAATCCAAGAGACCGCAGGTAATCTATAAGGAAAAGACCTTCACCTCCGGCAACTTTTGTTGCGGAATAACTCTCATTTATTTCCCTGTATTGAATTCCATTTTCTTTAGCGAGATCTATAAGAAGGTCATTTTCAACAGCGAGTACTTTTATATTTGCTTTCAAAATATTCTCAGTGAAGTTCGGATACTCTTCTTTGAGAGCGTTCATAAGTTCGACCGACGATTTGAAAGAAGCAACATAATCGAAATCATCGGATGAACCGCCTTTACGCAATAAACTGGAATCCAGATTAGTGCGTATTTCTCCGGCTGTTTTTCCATTCAAATCAACGGCAATAATGATAGTGTTTCTTTGCCCGATAGATTCGATTTCGTTCCTTATTCTTCCAAGTGTTTCACGGATGGCAAAATTCTGAGGAGAAACAGGCCCTGATATTGCATTACTGTCGATTAAAAAAATAACAGGAGGAGATGTTTCTCTCGATATAAGCGCACTTATTTCAATAGCTGTATTTTTCAATGTATTCACTTCGTTTGGTGATAGTGATGCGGATGCATAAATTTCAAATGCTTCTGCTATGGGGGATTGTTTATAATCCAAAATAGTATTGTTTGTAATGATATCTTTGACTTTCTGAAGATGTTGTGCCGCACCGGGTATTTTTAATATATCCTCATATTTGTCAACAATTTCAAGTAACGCATTCTGGGAAAGTTCATTTATGGTAATGCCGTATAGTTTTAAAATTGCTTCTATAACAGGTAGATAATCTCTATTTTTCAGGTATTGGTTATAGAGATTTTCCTCAATTTTGGCGATTGAATCGCCACCAAAAAGATTTATAAATCCATCTGTATTAATAGATAATTCTTTTGCGCCGAGCATAACAAGAGCATTAGCGAGATATTCTTTATTCTTGAGGTAATTATAGAATCCTGACGGTAAAATTATATCTTTATTTTTGGTCGTATGAATAAAATGAGTTCCGGTAATTGTGTAGCTTTCAGGCGATGTCGGGTAAATGTGAATTCTATTTTCATCAAGAGAATTGGTCCAGAACTCAATTATTTTATTCAATTTATCCTGGGTTTCAGAATCGGATTTTGATGATATTTGTTTTAGTTTGTCGATTGTGGCGGTAAATTCATTAATTTGAAATGCTGTTAATATTGTTTTGCTTTTACCAGTGTTTATGTCGCCATTGCCTAATTGTTCCCACATAGCCGTGACTTTGGATTCCAATTCGTCGAAACTGAAGACGGTTTTTATGGGTGTACTTGGCAGAGGAAGAGAGTTTCTTTCTATATCGATCATATTGAGTGGAGTTTTCAGCTGAACAGCATTAAAAATGAAGTTTTGCGATATCCGTGGATCTATTGCCTTAAGTTTTGTGCGTGCTGTAACTGTTGATGCGATTAGTGTCCTTTTATTCTTAAACATTTCTGTCAAATGCTCAACAGCAAGTTTTATAGTATCCGGTACAGCTTTGTTCCTGATAATGAATTTTGTCTGAACAGAGGAAAGACGTTTCATTATGGATGGGAGCATCTGATATTGGTTTATGATGGCGAGAAGTTCGCTTAAAATTCTTTCATATGAGATTTCGCCGTTTTCGCTCCAAAGAGGATCTACTTTCAGGCGGTCTTTATGCTCGCGTGAAATCTTTTCGATTTTTTCATCGAAATAGAATTCGTAGAATAATTTTAATATTTCATCTTTTTCATATTCTTTTCCTTTTAAGTCATTAGCGATTTGTGTAAGTAAATTCCAGTTGGCGAAAATCAGCATATGAGATTTTTCATGGATAAGTGTCTGTCGAATTTCAGCTACATTGACGATACCATTTTTGTCTTTATGTGCCGGGTGGTCTTTATTAATGACTATTTCTCCTGTAATTGGATTGGCGATACCGCGTGGGTCACCGAAATCTATATATGGATTATCACGTTTTATTTCTTCGATATATGCTTGGAACTGCTGTGTTGTTAATCTACGAACTAATACGGATTGATTTTCGGGGTTTACCTTTTGGTTGGGATCTGTTAGGATCGCTTCTTTTTGTGGAGCGATAACTTCAGCGCGAATATGAAAATTCTTTTGGTCTTTGACCAGTGTATATAAAACCGTTAGAACTCTTTTTAAATAATCGTTTGAAATCATGTTGGTTTTTATAAAAGATTGGTTTTTCAAATCCCCAAGGATTTCTACTTCATTAGTTAATTGCGTATTTTTGAGTGTGTTAAGCACGGATTCGGCGATATGCAGAGTAGATATACCTTTTGCCGCTTCATTGAGACTGTAGATAAAATCATCTTTTCCTGCAGGATCTTTTATTAATTGAGGCATAATATTCTGAGGGAATAATGCTTTTTGTTTGATATCACGTACGAATCTCTGGAAAGTGAAATTATCTGTTGTTTTGTAAGAAGCGTCTTGTCTAAGATTAAATATTCTCGCTGCATTTGCAATATCAGCAAACGAAACAGATGGCAAAACTTGAGCCAGTTCTTGTGCGGGTAAATCCCTGAGTCCATCTGAGAGTGTAGATACAGGCGTATTCTTTATTCTGCGTGTCAAGTAATTATGCTGGCTTTCAGATATAAATCCGCCCTGCTTGTTCATCATTGCTGAGATAAACAGGCTGTCCAGTTCGGTTAAACCGTTTTGTTCTTTTTGAATCGATGGATCCAGAGAATTAAGGCTTGTTCCGAAAAATTGAATATATCCGCCGAATTTTAAAGACATATTGGACAAAGTTTCCTGAACAAAACTTAAAAGTTGCGGGTGATATATGAATTTACCGGTTGGTTTACTTTCAGCAAAAGATTTTAAAAACAAACCAAAAGGAATAGAATCAATATTCACAGGAGCTGAAACTTCTGAAAATGATAAATTGTCGAGAATATTTACCGGCAAATCTGATAAAGCTTTGGGTTTAACTGAATCAGGGGTTTCAAGTAACGTTTTAAGTTTCTCGATATCCTGGGGGTTAACTTTAGAGGAATCAGCAAGCGGTTGAAGGGCAATTTGATAAAAGTCGTTATTCTTTTTCTCCAATAAAAGAACATTATCAATATTGGTAGTATCCCCGAATGCTCTGACTAATAGAGGATTTGCGAATTTTATATCTTTTAATGAGGAATATGGATTGAACCTTACAATTAAGTTATGGTCTTTAAGAAATCCGGATTTTTCCAACTCATTGAGCATAGTTTTTGAAGTTTGAGAATGACTGGTTATATTATATCGAAGACGTCTGTAAAATAGCCTGTTAATATCGATTTCCCTGAACTTATCAAGAAAATCCTTTGCGAATTCAGGGGAGCCAAGATATAAATCCACAATATTTATTTCCGCAGGGAGAGATGTATCTTTTGATTCCATATATTTATTTCTTAAAAAGTCGTAAAATTCCTGAGCGTTCTGGTAAGCGATTTCCCGTGTATAAGTTGTGGCGCTTGAGGGTAAATTAGGTAAATTTAACCGCATTGCATGTAGAAAAGTATTTAGTTTTTCAATTTCAATATGATTTTGAGTAAGAGTGATAAAATTTTGTTTGCCTTGTCCGGTTACCGGAATTTCTATATCAGGAACACTAAATGGTGTGGCTAAATTTTCTATATCGGCGACTTGCGATTTATCATCAAGTAAATATATATGAAGCGTAGATAAATTCGGAATGCTGAAAGCCGGGGCAATATTTTCATCAAGTCCGAGAATATATTTTTCGGCTTCTTCGGAAGAAGAATAAACATTTAGTCTATCAAAAGATAAAATGTAGTCGTTCAAATTTTTTATTCTTGTTTCAAGTGAAAGGGGCACAGTCATTTTATCTTTTTCTAATTTTTCTTTTATGTCATTAAATTTATTCAAGACTGTTGGTATTGCATTATAACCGTTTATACAGCAGATAAGTTCAGTTAAAATTTTTTCCATATTAACAGCGTTTTGTGATCCGAAAACAGGATCTGTAGCTAGTTCGTTAAGTTGAGTTTGAGTAATCGTTGATATATTTTGACCCTTTTTGAACATATAAAACAACCTGATAATTTCATTTCGTGTTTTGGTATCTTTGAAAGCTTTATTCAATATGGTATTCAACATATTTTTGTTCTGGTGAATGAAATGATGGGTTCTTTGATGTATGATTGTGGATAAAATTGCATCGGGATTAACGGATCCGTCATCGTTAAGATGATAAGGATCGGTCATATTGATGCCGATTTCTTTTTTTGCCGGATCAAAATAGCCTGTGCTATCGGAGAAATTTATCTCCGGGAATTTATCTAATACCGTTGATTTTAGGTTAAACGAATCAGAGTTGAGATAACGTACGTTTATCATCATAAAATCGATAATATTACCTGAAGGTTGCTGGGAACCGAAAATATCTTCATCGAAAACAACATAGTCCGATTCACCAGGCAAGATTGAAGGTAATTCGGTTTGTGTTGAGGTTATAAAGTTTGAGAATAAATCCATAAAATAGGTGTCTCTTTTTTGGTTCAGGACCCCTGAGATCATTGTATTTAGTTCAGGATCAGATTTAATAAATTCAGTTGCCAGTGTGAATATTTCTTTTGTTGAAAGTTTTCTATTGGCATTTTGTGTTTGCCAGATTACTCTCTTTATAGTTTCAAAGAAAAGTTGTTTTCCGTTATGTGGTTCCTCAAACTTTTCGAGTTCCTCAATAAATTGTAATGTGGAATCGGAATCCATAATGGAAAGTTCACTTATTCTGTTTAAGTCAAGCATTATGGTAATCAATTCTTCAGTTCCTTCATCCAGCTTAAGCTGAAAGTGGTTCCATTCGTGAGGAATGGCAAGATATTTGCACAAGGCAGGGTACTCTAAAATATTTACATTGAATTCGATAATATTGTCTTGTTTATTTGAATGTGCGCTATTTTTCATTCCGGATTTTATTTTTATTTCGTTAATGTATGTATAATTCTCAATTTCTTTTCGGATAGATCTGAAGAATTGAACGAAATATTGCAGTTCATCTTTTGAAATTGACTGGTTGGCTATAACCGCAAACCCTCTGTTTTGTGGTAACCTTTTAAATGTGACAATATCGGTTTCCTGTTGTGGATGTTTATCTTTCAATCTTCTTAAGAATAAATTTCTTCCAGTACCGGAAAGAATTTTTTCTCCAGGGTTTACAATGTTTACAGCGGATTCCTGGTGAATGATTACGGGTAAATCATTCTCAATATTATAAAAGTAAGTCTGCACGGAATCAGGATCGATAACCATAGTTGGTAAAACTTTATCCATTTTATTAAAATCGGCTATTGCCTTTGGCGAAACATGCGGTTCGAATACTATTCCAAGAGGATTATCGACAACTTTATCTGTTGTTCCATCGAAAGGAAAACCTTCAAATGTATCGCGTCTGTCGGCGCCTGGTTGAGCAAGCTGAAAAAGGCGCTTTACAGAATGATTTTTATAAATGCCGATCAATTTAATGCCATCTATCGCGTAAGTATCAATTAAATCTCTGATTGTATTTTCTTTAGCGGTGAAATTGTCTTCCGATTGATATTCGTAATCATCATTATTTAAAGGTATTATGTTTGTTACAAGATATTGGTCTGCGATTTGCCTGCCGAAAATCAATCCGCCTGTAACGGTAAATTGATCCTGAGCGTAGTCTATGGAAACATTATTTATTTCGCGCCAGAAATGTTCCGTTATTTCAGGATTGGCCCATACGATCGATTTTCCTGTTTGTTTTGTGTCTTTTTGCGAAGTACCCGGATTATTGAGAACCAATACTGGTGATTCTACATCGGATTCAAGCAATACCTGGGGAAATTGAGATGGTAGTGAGCCGAATAATTGTGTATCGAGTATATTATCGTAATCCGGGCCCATAAGAATATCTCGTTCACGCCGGATGATATCAAGATCATTTTTTTCAATGGAAACAGATAACCTGAAACCATCTTTGCCGATAAGGCTGTCTTTTCTGAATACAAAATTGTCCGACTCATTTTTTGGATAAACAGATTTATTTTCAAATTTTGGCGGTAACCCTTCTATCATGTACAATAATGCCGGAAAACTTAACGATGGTGATAATTCGATTTCAATTATATTGTGTTTCTTTAAAAAATTCCTGAAATCAGCGGGAAAAATAGTATTGTCGATTTCTGTTATTGATTTCCATGTCTCTGATTTTTGCAGGAAAAGAGTAGACGCCGCAATTACAGCCTGTGATCTATTAGAAGTCAGGCTATATGTTTTATCCGGATTTTTAGTTATAATTCCGTTTGAAACGGCATAATTCAATATATTGCTCAAATCAACAGAATTAAGTTTTGTTTTTGAAGATAAATCATCTTCGGATATTGTATTATTTCCGTTGAATGCGGTTAATACTGTTACCAATTGACTTTCATTGATTTTGTCATTTATCTGAAACCCATTTGTAGCTGAAGGAGATTGATAAATACTAAGTGGCTCTCCGTTAATTCTTAAAGTGGTTAATCTTTCTGGAGAATCAATATTATATTTATTCATATAAAATGATTTTCTCTGTTCTTGATTAACTATATTGTAAATATAGAAATCCTCACCATTTATTTTTACCTTCAGGTCAAGTCCGGATTCGTTGTTTCGTGTTATTGAAAAGTTTTCCAGTGAAGCGAAATTTTTGTTTTTCCAGTTATACAAATCTTTTATACGCGATGATAGTTTAATAAGTTCATTCTCGTTTGCTTCCATTATGGCCTGTAATATTTTGGAATCGAGATCAGATATGGCTTTTCTTATCCCACCGGCGAAATAAAATGTTTTTAACTGATCCCTGAAAGCTTTCGCTCCACTTTGGTCGATCATCACTTCAGATACTGGTACCAGTTTTGATTCAAGAGCCAGCGAGCCGATATTCTGTATAAGGTTACGCTCAAGAGAACTTATAAACGGATCCTTGGAATTGGTAAGAAGATAAAAATAAGGATCGTCATCGGTTACGTTTCCAATTTTTGGAGATACAACGGAATAAGAAATATTTTTTTCTTTCAGAAGATGTTTTATCCCTTCAGTATGAAAACCACCGGTATAGAGGATGCATTTTTTGACATTTCGTTTTTTCATTATTCTCAAAGTATTGTTGATTATTTCGCTATTTCGTTTTTCTGCGGTAATATAGAATTCACTGACATACGATAATACTGTTTTTATAAAACGAAGGTCCTCCAATGTGAGATGGTTCTTTTTGCTAACGTTTAATGAACAAAGAGAATTGAATAAATTATCCGCGATAAAATTATCCGATATTTGCGCAAGTTTTTCCGCTCCGGAAGGTAACATCGTGAGATTGAATGCCTGATTTATCATAAGGCATTTCCAGTAGAAAGAATCAATAAATTCTGATTCTTTGTTTGTAAACAGTCGCTTTTTTATATCAAATGTAAGTATATCGAGTTCGTTTCCTAATGATCTCTGATCGATTTTATCAAGAATTTCCGAATACATTATATATCGGTTAAAATTAGGGTAATCATCAGGTTCGATGAGGTATTCGTCGCATTTTTTTAAAATGAAAGCATGATAATCGCGTATTGAGATCTGATGAAATTTGTATTTGATATTTGTGTTAATTATATTTTGCTGATCTTCTTTGGGAGAATATTTGAGAAACACTTTTATAATCGCGTCTTTTTCTTCCTCAACTTTCTTAAAATCGATAGTTTTATTCAATACTATTGCTTCATCAAGTAACTTTATATTGTTAAGGTTTTTATAAGATACCTGAAAAGAGGATGCAAAATTTTTCAATATATCGAAAAGGTTAAATACGTCAGTTTCGGCATTTTGATATTGTCTATAAATGGAATCCAATTCGATCAGTTTATCGGAAAAATAGGTGTTTTTGGATTCATTTAAGTAACTTTTGATATCATCTATTAATTTGCCTGCTTTTTTTCTAAAAGATAGAGATTTGTAGAAAGCGTTAAAATTTTTTGTATAAAGGTTTTTATTTTCTATACCTTCCACAACAAGTTTTCCGTGATCAATTATTGATAAATATTCAACGCCGTTTATATTTCCTTTTTTTAGAAAACTCATGGTTACATCATCTTTTATTGTTTTATCAGGAAACGATGACAAATCTGATACATCAATAGGGGAAGCACACCCTTCCATGCAAACAAGAGAAAAACCGAAATCGTCGATTAGTTTTTGTATTATTTTTGCGGAGTTAATTTGTGCTTCGAAGTTGCAGTGCGCGTCTTTGATATGAACAATCCATAAATCGTTTTTCGAGCTGAAATTATCCTCAATTTTCCCTGCCGGGGCAATGATTTGCTGGTTTAATTTCTCTTTTTCATCAATGCAAAAAACCGGATTTGAAAAAAATAAAATTAAAAATAAAACCAATAATCTGCTGGTTAAACTAAATAAGTAAGAGTTCATTTATTGAATATCCTTTAAATATTAAACTTGCGGTGAAATAACTTATGATTTAGAATTCATTTTCTATTATTATTAACGCAATATATTTTATCATATTTAGTTACTAAAGTAAATTTTAACTGAAATAAGGTATTGTTTACTAAAAGAGGATTGTAAATTGAGCAAAAGCATTGAGAAGAAATATTTTTTTATATGCGAGAATGTGATAAAAGATTTTCAGACCGGAGCGATGTCGTTTATAAATGTAAAAAATAGTTTTGGAATTGAATCGTTGCCGATAGTTGTAGGCGGTTTTTTTGTTGTTGCCGGATTCAAGCTCAATTATCCAAGCGCTCAGATCAAGGAAGAGCTTTATTCCCAGTTAAAAATAATATCGCCGGATAATAAGATTATTCTTGATATAAAACAGGCGGTCCAATTTGAGCATAATTCGGAAAACAGATTGCCCGGAGTTGATTTTGTTTTCAAAATAGACAGGCTTCAATGTGAGGTTACTGGAATATATCGTGTTCAGGTAATTGATTTTCCAAACGAAATTATTCTCGCGGAAATGGAATTTGAGGTTGTTTTCCCACCGTCTCCGAGGATAAAATACAAATCTCCTGAAGAAATAGAAAAACTTTTGGAACGAAAAGATATAATAAAGAAGGTTGATTTTTCAGTAAACTGTTTAAAATGTAAACATGATAAAAAGTTTACTCTTTCTCTTGAGAGAGATATGTACAAAATGATGGAACAGGAACTGTCATTACCTGAAAATTTTATTTATATTTGTGAGAATTGCGGTCAGTGGAAGATACATTTGGGAAGAATAATTACATATATGTATAATAAACTTGGGAAGAAAGCATAATAATAGCGAGACGATATGCATGAGTTCAGTTCAACATTAAAAAAAGTCCCTTTGTTTTCTGATTTTTCTATGGAAGAAGTTGATGAAATTTCATCGAACTTTTCTCTTGTGAAATTGAGTAAAGACAAAGTTGTGCTCAACATAAATGAACAAGGAAAATATCTGTATATAATAAAATATGGTCAGGTAAAAATTGTTGTTCCCAATGAATTGGATAATACCGAAGAGATCCTTGCTACGTTGGGGCCGGGCAATTACTTTGGTGAAATGTCGTTACTTACCGGCGAACCGATATCGGCTACTGTAAAAACATCTCTTGACTGTGAGTTTCTTGTACTTGATAGAGAAACATTTACATCAGTTTTAAAAAAATATTCAAAGTTTACTTACAATATAAGCATGATATTAAGCAAAAGGCTTAGAGAACGAAATATCATAAAACAAACAAATTTGTTATCAGAAAAAGTAAGTGTCTTATGCGAATTTAATGACCGTATATCCGCAAGGATTTGTTTTCTTCTTGGGCTGGCGTTATTTAATGAAGGATTGGACCGGGTTTTGATCATTGATTTAAAAGGTATTGAAAACACATTACTTACTGAATTTGGATTTGTTCCGGCAAAAGAAAAACTGGAATCGTTTATAACAACCCATGATATAGGAACCGATTTACGTAATGTTAAGGGAAACTTATTGGAATATGAATTCATAAATAATATTTTGTTTGGTGTACGAAGAAAAGTTAATCGTACAAGGCAACCATATTCGGATTCCGCAGGCGACAAATATGAATATTTGCCTGGTTTGTATATATTGCAGATGAGAGGTATAGACGATAAATCAATATTAAAAGAACAAATACCTCCTTTACTTGGTCTTGTTGCACAGATATATGATGTTGTTCTTCTAAACATAAATTCCGAATCGGTAATATTGAATTCAAAAGCATTGTCGCAATCGGATATGGCAATATTGTTCTCGGAAAAGAATAAAGAGAGTTTGTATAGTTTGAGTAAAACATTACATAATCTATCAGATCAAGAGGATATTAAAATAAATAATACAAAAATCGGATTGTTTGCCGTAAAGAAACATGAGGTTATCTCGTTTGCCGATTTGAACAATATATTTAATACAAAATCAATAGGAATATCGAATTTATCTATGGGGAAAGATACATTTGAAAAATTGGATGTTACTTCACCCAGAGATTTGCTTGAGAAGCAGATATTTAAAAGAATAAGCAGGTTTGCCAGAGAAATAACCGGCAAAACAGTCGGTTTGGCTTTAGGCGGTGGTGGAGCAAGGGGGTACGCCCATATTGGTGTTCTGAAAGTGCTGGAGAGTATAGGGTTTCCAATAGACTTAATTTCCGGTAGCAGTATGGGTGCCCTGATAGGGGCAGTATATTGCATGACCGGATCCGCTGTCGAAACAGAGAAAATATTGAAAAGTGAACTGGCGGATCATGGAAATATCTTTGATTTTACAATACCTGTAAATTCATTTCTTAAAGGTAACCGGATAAAAAAAATATCGGAAAACATTTTTAAAGATTTAAAGTTTTCGGATATGGTCGTTCCATTTTATGTGGTTTGCGTTGATCTTATTACCGGGCAGGAAGTCGTTATCAGCGATGGCCCTATAAAAATTGCTGTACAGGCAAGCAGTGCGATACCGGGAATTTTCAAGCCTGTCAGGTGGAAAGATAAATATCTTGTGGATGGGTCAGTAATAAATAAAGTACCTGCGAATATTCTGCATAAATTAAAAACCGACCTTATTGTTTCCGTAAATGTTACTCCGGACAGAGAAGAATTTATGGAGAAAAAAGCGAAAAATAAATCTTTTTTTATGAATTTATCAAAAAAGATACCTGTATTGAGGGATTTACTGGAAGAACCAAGTGTATTACAGATTATAAACAGGTCTCTGAATATAACAAATACACAAATGTCAAAAGCGGGAGCGCAATTTACTCATTATGAAATAAAACCTGCCATAGAAAAATTCGATTTTCTTAATTTTAAGAATTTTTATCCTGTCGTATCTGAGGGTGAAAATGCGGCTAAAGAATCCATAAAAGACTTAAAAGAAATTCTTTATAGATAATAGATAATATTTTTTGTGATATGTTTTGAATAATACAGTGTAAAGTTGATAACATAAAGAATATAAATAAAACACGCTTACATGTATGAAAAATCCTCATTTGTGTCCATTTAAAAGTGATTTGAAATAAAATGATAAAAAATCTTAAATGATCCACAAAAATGCCGTTATATTCATTAACTCAGGGTAACCTTTCGAAAAACATCTGGATTTAAAATAATACATAATAAATTTCGCGATAAGGTACAGATTTTGCTTTAAACTTCAAATGGTTTTGTCAGCATAGTATTTTTCCCGAGTCTTTAGTTTTTATCTGAACAACACTGCTGGTAGTAAATTAAAAAATAACTGTATGCCGCATTACAATATTTTATAGTCTCTTTACCATAATATTAGCTCGATCAATAAAAAATTTTTGAAATGATTTTTATTCAGGGGGTAATAGTGATGAAATTATTTCTTTCATTTGTTCGCAGATGGACTCTGCTGATTTTTATCTTTATTTTATCAGGAAATGGATATGCTCAGTATTATAAAATTCAGCCTGATTATTCAAATTTGTCCAAACAGTTTGATATAACGGATATTAAGATAAAAAAAATAAAAGAAGCCACTAAAAGCGGTTCTGGTTCATCTGCTGTAACTCCGGCCAAATACGATATGTTCTGGTATCGGATAGAAGTAACTTATAATTCACAGTTTGTTTGGGCGGATGGAGTTATATTCAAGTATTATGTCTTGATGAGGGAAAAAAATTCACAGAGATCGACTCTTCTTGTTGGGGATGTGGAATATAACAGTGTGCCACGTTCAAGCAATTTAAATTCTTTAGTTTTCATTCATCCGCGAACAATACAGAGATATGGGAAGCCTGAAAAGGTTATGTGTGAAATATGGTATCAGGGTGTACGGATATGCCGGCATATGATACCTAAGGGAAATAAGGAAGAATGGTGGGTGAAATACAGGCCTTTGGAAGGTGACCTGAAAGTGAAATATTTTACACCTTTTGCACAAGATAAAGACATTTATGAGGAAAACATCAATATAAAAGCGTTATTTAAATAAGAGGTATTATGGCTAATACTTTTTTTGGATTAGATATAGGTTTCGATTCCTTAAAACTGATAGAGTTACGTAGAGATAAAGGTGGGCTTTACGTTACGAATTATTTCGTCGAACCATGTAATATCAGGGATATTAAGGAAATAACGGATGATAAAGTCCTTGAGCAAATAGAGAATATTTTCAGAGAAAACAAGATACGTCCGTCTTCGATAGTTGTATCTATTTCCGGGCAATCGGTATTTACACGCTTTGTGAAACTGCCTACTCTTGATAGAAGTAAAATCGACCAGATTGTCCAATATGAAGCGCAACAGCAGGTTCCTTTCCCCATAGATGAAGTGATATGGGATTATCATTTTGTCGGTGATTGGGCGGAACTGGATGAAATCGATGAAGCTAATGTGGTTCTTGTCGCGAGTAAAAAAGATATTATAGACAATCTCATATCGCGTTTTTCCAAGTTGAAGATTGATATTGAGTATATCGATACGGCTCCTTTCGCATTATATAATTGTATAAAATTTAACGAACCGGATATGGAAGGATGTGCTCTGGTTCTTGATATCGGCGCAAAATCAACAGATATGCTTGTAATAGAAAAAGATAATGTTTGGTTAAGAAGTATACCGATAGCCGGATTTGCCATAACACAGGCAATTGCCAGTGAATTCAAAATTAGTTTTGAGGAAGCTGAACAGCTGAAAAAAGATTCGTCAGTAATTCTTTGCGGAAAAGGGCCAATGGTTGGGGAACCGGCGGAACGGCTTCGTATCTCAAGGGCGGTAACAGGGGTTATGGCGAGATTGATTGCTGAGGTATCGAGATCAATAGGGTTTTACCGGACATATTCAGGTGGCGGAGGCATAAAAAACATATTTATATGTGGTGGATCATCCAAAATAGAGAATATAGAGGAATTTTTTAAATCTAAATTCAATCTGAATGTGAGAAAATTAGAAACGACTCGAAACCTTGATGTTCTTCCTCATGTAGAAAACAAAATTAACGGTTCGGATTATGTTATCGGATGTGCTGTTGGGCTTGCCCTTCGTCAGGCTACTCAATGTGCCATGGAAATAAACCTTCTCCCCAAAAGTATAGCTACACAACAGGATATAGCAAAAAAGAAAAGCTATATTATAGGTTGTTTTTTACTTATCGGACTGGCATTAATTGCGGGCATTTTTTATTTTAAACAATGGATTCAATATGATGAAAATATTGCTCAAAATTTAAATCAGGATTTACGCCAGATAAAATCTCAGAGCATGAAAATTGATCAGGCAAAAAAACAAATACAGGAAATCAATAACAATTTTAATCGTCTTCAGGAATTACAGGCAGACAGGGTTTATTGGGTGAAGTTGCTGGATGAATTGCAGATAATTATGCCTAAAAATTGCTGGCTGAAGAATTTTCTTGTTATCAAAAATAATACTAATAATTCCAAATCAGTAAGAATTTCAGGAGAGACAACCGCTCCGCTTGGTGAAATACCAAAAATAAAAGATATACTTGAAAAATCGCCATTTTTTGAAAATCTGAAAATCAAATCTGCGGATGATCTGAATGCGTTGGGTATTGAAGGCAAAGATATACGACGGTTTGAAATGATAGGTGATCTTGTATCCAAAATCGATCTTAAGGAGAAACAACCTTGAAAATCCTAAAGTTTATAGAAGAATGGAAAGGTAACATATTTTTAATTATTATAGTAGGAATATTAAGCCTTGCTGTGATTTATCTCGCGGTTAATTTTATTTCGCAGTGGTATGCACATAATGAAGCATATGACAAGATGATAAAAGCGAGAGAAGATTACAACAGGTTCATGATCAAACAGAAAGAACTTCCATCAAATAAATTGATTAATGAATATGAATCTCATGCCGTAGAACTTCAGAAAATATATGATGAAATATATAAAAGTTTCTCAAAAACAAGGAAACAGGCAGATACTTCAATTTCCGCTTTAGGATATAAACAAAAATTGATATTAACCCAGAAAGAATTTCAGGAAAAAGCGAAATCCAAAGGTATGTTTATTCCTCTTGATCTTGGTTTTAAGGAATTAATGGGGGACAAAATACCGGCTGAATCGTCAATCCCTCTATTGAGCCTCCAATTGGATTTGATTTCAATGTTTATGGATACATTTATAGAATCTGGTGTAGAGAGGGTTGAAACAATAATTAAACGTGATTATATCAAAGACCCGCGATGCAAAACAAAACTGATGTTCAGTTTTAATTTTAAGTCTGAAACACAAGGGCTGGTTAAACTACTGAATTTTATCCAGTCGCAACAGGCGATATTTGTGGTGGAAAACCTTAATATAAATACTATCCCGCTTGATAAATTCAGGATGGAAAATAAAATGGGATATCTTCTGGAAATATCATTGGATGTATCATACATCGAACTTTAAAAGAAAGATTAGTGTATTATGCTAAAGAATATTTTTCGCAATTATTTGAAAAAGAACATTGAAAAATGGATTTTCTTTATGTTGTTTGTGTGTATTTGTATCGGATCCACAGTGTTAATTTTCAATTTGCCATATTTTAAAGTTTCCGTAATTGAACAAAAGATTGTAAGGACAGCTTCAGCTTCAAATATTCAAAAAACTGATTTGAGGCCGTATGAGGAATTGCAAAAAGTATTGGTAAAACCTGAAGATTACTTTAAAAATTTTTCAAGAGACGTTTTTTCGCCATTAATAGAGCAGTTAGATTGCCCTTCATGCGGTAAACCTGTAGCAAAAAACCTTGATGTCTGCCCGTTTTGCTCATTCAAGTTTGATACCGATGGTGACGGTATGCCCAATGAATGGGAAAAAAAATATGCGCTTAATCCAGCTGATCCGCAGGATGCTTACTTAGATAAAGATGGTGACAATTATACAAATATTGATGAATATAACGCCTCTACGAATCCGGCTGACCCAGCAAATAAACCGGAAGAATATAATCCGCTCGGTAAATTCAGGTTGATAAAAATTTACAAAAAACCATTGGAATTACTTTTCGATGGGTATATGAAACTTCCGGACGGAACATATAGTTTTGTTATAAATCTTGAGGATTCAACTAATTTCAAAAAGATTGGCGATACTATAAAAGAATATAAAATTATAAATTTCCAAAAAAATATCGTTAAAGAAAACCGCATGGGTGTTGAAGTAACCGAAGACAAATCCATGCTCACTCTCGAGACAAAGAATGGTGATAAACTCAATCTTACATATCATCAGGTTGCCACGAAAAAAGAATTGTGGGCTCAAATTGAGGATATTGAAAACAATAAAACGGTTGAGTTGCGTGAGGGAGCTTCGTTCGGGAATTTTAAAATTAAATCTGTGACTGAAGATGAAATATCGTTAATAGATGAAAAAGGAGAAAAATATAATCTTAAATATAGAAGGAGTATGGAATGAAACAGGGGTTGAATGTGATTGATGTTATCCTCAGGAAAATGATATGCGTCATGGTTTTTATTGTCATGGGCGGGATAATAATAAGTTCTGTTCCCGTCTATTCGGCAAAACCGGAGACAAAAGAAAGCAAGGAAATGAAGAAAAAGGTCAGGGAACTTCTCCTTGAAGGAAGAGAGCTGTTTCTGGAAGGGAAATATGACGATGCCATATCGAAATTCACAAAAGTAACGGAACTAAAGCCGAATCATCTTGGCGCGCGCATCGCTATCCAGACAGTTCTTGATGAAAAAACCAAACTTGCTAATCTCGAGCGGGAAAACGCTGTTGAAAAAAGAATGCTTGATACTGAAAGGCTTATCCATGAAAAGAAGAAAGATACTCTCCAGAAAATAATGGAAAAGTACAGGAACCGCCAGCAGGAACGGCAGAAGACAGCGAGAAGAATAGAACTTGAGAAAAAGCTGAGTAAAATTATACCGGAGATAAATTTCACCAATGCTCATCTGCGTGATGTTATCCAATACCTGCATAATGTCGGTGATGTAAATATAATTATAGATGAGGAGATTTTCGAGTCGTCAAATGATGGAATTATTGCACAAGAGCCAGCTAATGAAATACCTTCTGAGATAAATGTTTCGGAAAATTATAAAGAGGTGATTGAGGAGAATGAAAATACAGGTGAGACAATCGAGCAAAAACAAGCTCCTTCCGTATCAGAAAACGTGGGCAAAGTAACTGACCGGGTTACTATATCTTTACAGAATATCCCGTTAATCGAGGCATTGAAATATATTTTACGCACAAAGAAATTAAGGTACAGAATAGATGATTATGCCGTCTGGATTTCCAAAGATGTGAGCGCGCCTGAAATGTTAACCAGATCCTACAAACTTCTGAGCGGGAAATTATCGATTAACAAACTCAGTTTCGATAAACCGAAAACAGAAGGCGAGCCTTCTCCAGGTGCGAAAGTTGATGAAGTAATGAATATAAAGGATATGATTCAGGAAATCGTCCCATTTCCGCCGGAAAGCAAAATATATCTTGATGAAAGGACAAATACGCTTGTTATAACAAACACAAAAGAAAATCTGGATTTGGTTGCTGAACTGGTAGAAAAATTAAGCGTGCCTCCCGTGCAGGTAGAAATAGAAGCCAAATTTGTGGAAATAAATCAGGAAGATGCTGATGAACTCGGTTTGGAATTTTTTGTCGCCGATCCGAATGGTATAGATTTTAAGGGTGGAGATGTACAGATAGACAGTGATACTACCGATCCAACTTATGGACGGCAGTATCCGAATGGAAATGTCGGAAAGGCAGGAAAGGAAGGATTTACATCTGGGTTGAGGTTTTTAACCGAAACAATAAACAATAATACTGTTCCGCG
Source organism: uncultured bacterium (assembly GCA_964451165.1). Taxonomy (GTDB): domain Bacteria; phylum Auribacterota; class Auribacteria; order Auribacterales; family Auribacteraceae; genus CAYVGJ01. Next base: position 71,060 of record CAYVGJ010000005.1, on the reverse strand, counting down.
CGGAAATATACTTGCTGTGGGCGGTATTCTCAATGAAGAACAGTTTAAGATGGTGCTTCATGCCTTAAGCCAGAGAAAAAATACCGATGTGATGAATGCTCCGAAAGTTACCACATTAAATTGTCATCAGGCTGAAATAAAGTTAGTCACAGAATTCTGGTATCCGCAGGAATTTGAGGCGATACCACCTGTTCTCAGTGTGGCGGCGGATGGTACAACTACGGAAGTCGCTCCGGCGGCGGTTCAGGCAAGTGATTTTATTCGCAGGGATATAGGAGTATTGCTGAATGTTACTCCAGATGTCGGTGCTAACAGGAAAACAATCAATCTGACACTAATACCTGAAGTGAGCAAGTTTGTAACATGGATGGATTTCGGAGTGGAAGATGCTCCTCAATTGGTGCCAGTGTTCGCAAGCGATAATGTAGCTACAAGCGTTGTAATAAGCGACGGTAATACTATTGTTCTCGGCGGTACGGTGAGAATAGAAAAAACCAAACAGCACGATAAAATTCCGGTACTTGGGGATATTCCATATTTAGGAAGAGCTTTTAGGAGCGAAACAGAAGAAGATACGAAAATCAACCTGTTGATTTTCGTAACCGCTCATATAATTACCCCTGGTGGCAATACGCTCAAAGAAGAAATGAAAACCGTTAGCTCTGAAGTTGATGATAAGGAGATAAGATAATGAGGGCATTTGAATTTTATAAGAGAATAAATAGATTTGGAGCATTGCTTGTTATTGTCGCCGGAATGATAGTGTTGCCTGGTTCAAATCTAATTGGATCGGAAAATGCAAAAATAATCGCAGAAAAAATCGCATCAAAAAAAGCCGGCGAATACAAAAAAATAGATGAGCAAATGAAAGAAGCGATGCTATTTTACAAACAAGGAAAATATAATGATGCGATAAATATCTGTGAAAACGTTCTTAGAATAAATCCGGATCATTCTGATGCACAGAAACTAATAGATTTGTGCGAAAAGAAAAAAGATGCTGTAGCGATAGCGAAAAAGATCGCTCAAAAGAAAAGAAATATGAATAAAGTATTGGCGACTCTCGATGATCAATTTATTGAATTATACCGCAGGCCGGATGAATATGATAAAGAAAAAGAAGAGAAAATAGTATCAATGATGGAAGCGGTAAAAGATCTGTGGGATCATGGAAAATATTCCGAGTCGACTCATTTGTGCAAGAAAATGATTGATGTTGATCCAGGTAATGTCATGGCGAAATTAAAAATAAATGAGTTGCTTGCGGATATGAGAAAATATGCCGAATACGATTCCGAGATAGTTGAGAGAAACAGATCATTGCAGGTCACTGAAGCGTGGTTGCCTCCGCAGGAAAAAACCGAACCGGAAAAAGAAGAAAAGGAAAGTGTCGAAACACCGATAATCTCGCCGGAAAAACAGGAACTTCTCGCGAAATCAAATAGAATAATACCGGAAATAAATTTTACTAACGCGCATTTGAGAGATGTTATCCAGTATTTGTCGCGTATAAGCGGTGTAAATATCATATTGGACGAATCTGTTTTAGAGTCGGAAGAGGCAACGACAGCTACTCCGGAAGATGACAGGGTTACAATAACATTAAAAAATATTCCATTGCTTGAGGCTCTTAAATATATTCTCATTACAAAAGGAATGAAATTCAGAATTGAGGACCATGCCATATGGATCGCTAAAAATGTCGATGATGTGGAAATGGTTACGCGAACTTATCAGTTGCCGTCCGGTACCGGTGTTCAGCGTTTGGTGAAATATGAAGGAGAAACCAAGCAGGATGAAATATCCGGCGGTTCATCGATAGAAACCGGAGGGGATATTACTCAACTTCTTAAAGAAGCGGTTCCGTTCCCTCCAAATTCTAAAATTTTTCTCGATCCTCGTACTAGCACTTTGATTATAACCAATACAATCGCGAATCATTCACTAATTGAGGAAGTTCTCAAGAATCTAAGCAGACCTCCTATTCAGGTTCAGATAGAAGCAAAATTCGTTAAAATAAAGGAAGATGACGCAAATGAACTCGGACTGGAGTTTTTCCTGACGAAAGATTTTCTATCCGATGGTGGCGATCCCAACAGCTTGCGAATTCTGTCAGATACTACGGATCCTAATTACGGACAATATTCAACCGATGCCAGTAAATACGGTTTTACCCGCGGTCTTCGTTACAGCGGATATAATAGCAGTGTGTTCAGGTTGTCCGGTGTTCTTACAGAACCGCAGTTCAGCGTTATATTGCACGCATTGAGCCAGAATAAAATAACTGATATTATTTCCGCTCCAAAAATTACAGTGATTAATGGACAGCAGGGTATAATCAAAAATGTGACTGAGGTTATCTATCCTTTAGAGTTTACGTTAACTCAGGCGACTTACAATGATAACGGTACTGCTGTTACGCCTACAATAGTTACAGTGGGGGATTTTCAAACGCGAAAAGTTGGTATAATTCTAAGTGTTACGCCAAGCGTGGGTACTGATAACAAAACAATAACTCTTACCGTTATGCCTGAAGTGAGTGAAGTTCAGAACTGGGTTAATTTCGGTAGTGCTGAAGCACCAATGAGGGTTCCGCATTTTGAATCCGAAAACGTAGTTTCCACAGTTATAATAAATGATGGCGAAACTGTTGTTATGGGCGGTTTAATGAAAGAAGAAGTAACAAAAGTTAAAGATAAAATACCTGTTTTAGGCGATGTCCCATATGTGGGAAGAGCATTCAGGTCCGAATATGAACAGAGCCAGAAAACAAATCTATTGGTTTTTGTAACATGTAAAATTATTGCGCCCACAGGTACGGAATATAAAAAACTGGCCGCAAAAGAAGAAGAAAAAAAGAACTTTAGGGAATGAACCTTTATAATTACATAGGTATCTTAAAATCTAAAATTCATTCCTTCAAAGATATTATCTATTTGATAAAACTATGTCTTTGCACAGATTTCATGGCCTGTCATTTACTTATAAATTTGTTATAAAAATACATTCTTTGTCGAAACAAATCTATGGCTAAATTTGTAATCAGATTAATTGTGGTTTATTCATGTTTGGCGGCAATTATATTTATTTCATTTGATATAAGGGTCAAAACATGGAAAAAGGAAGAGCAAAAGTGGGGTAATGATTTCATCTATACTCTTGAAAGCGCTTTATTGTTGCGTTACGCACGTCTGGCGGTTGATAATAAGGTTCCCGTTTACGATAAAAAGATAGAGTTTCCTGATGGAATAAAAAGTTTCGATACATTTTCTCTTTCCGGAAACATTTTTATCGCGAGAATTTATAAATTTTTCCAGCTTATTACCGGTTCAAAAGTTGAACTCGATGTTTTTCATAGATACTTTATGCCGGCCTATTTTGTTTTATTTTCTGTTATATCGGTATTTATCATAGGCAGGATTTACAGCGGAAGTTTTCTGGCGCTTGTTATGGCGTTTTGGTTTGGCGTCTACATACCTTCTGTAATAAGAAGTACAGGGCAGGAATTTATGGGCGAAAATTTCGCGCTTCCACTTATATTTGTTCATGCGGCAATGTATCTTGCCGGATTAAAAACAGGCAAAAGGATTTTCCTTGTTGTCAGTTCAATTTTTCTTGCGGCGGGATGGGTATTTTGGGATATGACTAATTTATACATATATATATTTGCTGTTTTTCTATCTTTAACTGAGAATAAATCCATGAACATTCTGATTTTCGCAATACCCCTGGCGATTGTTTCTGTCTCGGATCCATATTTGAGAGCGCATTATTCGTGGTTGTCGGTACCTGTAGTATATCTTGCGGTTATTTCGTTATATAACTGGATTTTATCTAAGACCGGCTTTAATATAAGAAAAAATGGAGTATTTATAAAGACATTATTATTTTTACTGGTTTTTTTGTGTGTAAGTTGTACGGGGTATGGTTCGGATTACAGTCATTTCTGGGAATTATTGATTTCAAAAATAAAATTCTTTAATGTGAAACCTTTAGATCCGGCGAAACTTACGTTTGACATACGTGTTTTATGGGCTCCGGCTTTGCATTCGGCGACATTATATCAGGTTAAAAAATATTTTAGTTGCATTTTGATTACTGGTATGATATCAATATTTTTGCGTTTTTCCAGAAAAAATCCGTTATTAAGCTGGGAAAAATATATTTTAATTTGTTTTTTTATATTTTTTGTATTATACTTGTTTTTTGTCAGGGTCCATGTATACACTGCTTTTTTTGCTGTAATGACGATACTGTTCCTGAACAAAATAGAAAAGGTATATGTACGAATATTAGCAAATATAGCGTTGATTTTGCTATGTGCGGGCGAATACGATAGGACACTTTCATATCAAGAGTACATGGGGCGGGGAGAAGATTACCGATCTTTATCATCACTAATTCAATGGATACAAAAGAATACCAAGCCGGATGAACCTATTCTGGCATCAATGAATTTGGCCGGGCCAATAATAAATTATGCAGATAGACCTGTAATTTTACAGCCGAAATATGAGAAGAAAAATGCCCGTGACAAATATAAGAAATTTATAATCGCATTGTTTTCTGAAATAGAGAAACCCTTTTATAACTTTACCGAAGAACATGGCGCGAAATATTTTGTTTATCAAAAGGGTACTTCGTGGAATAATTCAATATACTCGCCGGTTTACTTTGTGGGATTGAGTCAAAACGAGGTTAAAAATACACTTGCCGCAAAGTTTGAGGGCGATTTCAATAGTTTGGATAAGTTTTATCCCGTTTTTGAGAATAACCAGTACAGGATATTTAAGGTTGTTTCCAATCAGAAAGTTGCGGAAGCTAAACAATTTTTCAAAAAAGGCGATGAATATTTTATACAATCCGATTATTTAAAGTCTGAATCGTTTTATCGGAGATCACTTGAAATATACCCGAATTATAGAGAAGCACGAATGAAGCTCGGTACTGTTCTATGGTATCTCGGCAGGAAAAATGAAGCTCATCGGGAGTGGAATACAGGGATGTTTCATAGAAACGAGTCTATTAATTAAGGATTAAATTATCAATATATGCGCAAATTTGTAACAATCGCCATTACCGGTGGTATGGGGAGCGGTAAAAATCTGGTTGCCCGAAAATTAAGCCGGCTTGGATGTGAAATAGTAGATACCGATGAAATAGTACATGCGTTATATGAGAATAATAAGGCATTAAAAAGAGATATAATAACCTTGTTTGGGAAACAAGTGCTCGATGACAACGGCATTATATCGAGAAATAAACTGTCTGAAATAGTGTTTAAAGATACAAATAATTTAAAAAGATTGACAGATATTGTGCATCCTCTTGTAAAAAAAGAAGTATTTGCTTTGTTCGATAAACTTGAAATGGAAAATTATAACGGTTGTGTGGCGGTTATGGTACCTCAATTGGTTGAATCGGGTATGCAGGATGATTTCGATAAAGTCATACTCGTCGTTGCAGATGAGGATCTGAGGCTAAATAGGTGCGCAAAAAGAAGCGGTTTGACTGTAACGCAGATAAAATCGCGGTTACAATTTCAACTTCCTGATGAGGAAAAAGTAAAATATGCTGATTTTGTAGTGGATAATAACAATTCCGTTGAGGAAACGGAAAAACAAACTGAAAAAATATATTATAAAATAAAACAATAACAAACTTATTACCTTCCATATTATTTTCTAAGGAGATTTTGCGGAAATGGATATTGTAAAATTACAAAAAATGACTGTATCTGAATTAAACGATCTTTCAAAAGAACTTGGATTGCAGGGAGTCAGCAATCTGCGCAAACATGAACTCATTTTTGAGATATTAAAATCTCAAGCTGAGAAAAACGGGTTGATGTTTGGTGAGGGAGTATTGGAAATCCTGCCTGACGGGTTTGGATTTTTACGGTCTCCGAATTATAATTATTTACCTTGCCCTGAAGATATTTATGTTTCTCCATCGCAAATACGCAAGTTCAATTTGCAGACAGGCGATACCGTATCCGGACAGATAAGGCCTCCGAAAGATAAAGAACGTTATTTTGCTTTACTGAAAGTCGAGGCGATAAATTTCTGCGATCCGGATAGGAAAAAGGATAAATTCCTTTTTGAGAACTTAACTCCATTGTATCCAGATAAACGGTTTATGCTTGAGATAACGGCAGAGGATACTTCAACAAGAGTAATGGATTTGCTAACACCGATAGGCCGTGGACAACGCGGTTTGATTGTAGCTCCTCCAAGAACAGGTAAAACCGTTCTTCTGCAAAAAATAGCCAACAGTATTTCCACAAATTCGCCTGAATCTAAATTGATTGTATTGTTGATAGACGAACGTCCGGAAGAAGTTACCGACATGGAACGTTCAGTAAAAGGCGAAGTGATTAGTTCCACATTCGATGAACCGCCGGAAAGACATATTCAGGTAGCTGAAATGGTGCTTGAGAAATCCAAACGCCTTGTTGAATACGGGCATGATGTAGTTATATTGCTTGATAGTATTACAAGGCTTGCCCGAGCGTATAATACTGTCCAGCCGCATAGCGGAAAAATTTTGTCGGGTGGTGTTGATTCAAACGCGCTTCATAAACCGAAACGATTCTTTGGCGCCGCTCGTAATATTGAGAACGGCGGAAGCCTGACTATCATAGCGACATCGCTGGTTGATACCGGAAGCCGAATGGATGAAGTTATTTTTGAAGAATTCAAAGGTACGGGAAATATGGAATTGCATCTTGACAGGCGCCTTGTTGATAAAAGAATATTCCCTGCTATTGATATTGAGAAATCCGGCACAAGAAAAGAAGAGTTGCTTTTACATCCGGATGAGTTAAAACGTATATGGCTTCTCAGAAAAGCGTTGTCTAACATGAACCCTGTTGAGTCGATGGAACTTATTGTTGAGAAGCTGAAAAAGACATCAAGTAACGCTGAATTTTTAATGTCCATGAACCAGTAATGGTATTATTTGAAATATAAACTGATGGAGGTATTTGTGAAAAACTGTAATGAATGTAAATTATCATTCAAAAACATCCTGCTTTCACTTATACCTTTATTGGGTTTGTCTTTATGGTTTTTTATAGGGTTTCCTTTCGCGAATCACAATGAATCATTAAGCTGGGTATGGCAATTTGATAAATACAGTTTCCTTGATGTTTTTGTAAACAGAATCCAGCCTGATACAACGTACAGGCCTTTGGCATTAGCTACGGCATGGTTGAGTTACAGGTTATCTGGAAACCTTGGTCCTATCCAGATATTCAATTATCTTGTTCTTTCAATTTCATGGATAATTGTTTATTTCTCCATAAAAGAAAAAAGAGTGTTCACCTTTATTTTTCTTATTCTGGGTGGAATTTTTTTTACATGCTATATTTATTTATTTCATTTGCATGGAGTATGTTATAGTTTTTTGCCAATGGTTGTAGCTGTAATGTTTATGCTTGGCTCCAGGTTACTTGATTTGCCTAAATTAGCGGTGATGGCATTAGCGGTTATTGTATTAGCTTTATATCATCCTTACTCAATGCCTCTTTTTATCGCGTATACTACAGGCCTTATTATAGAGAAATATAAAGATTTGAGCAGAACTAAATTTATTGGGGCTGTGATAATAATAGGCATTGCCTTTATATTTATCAAGTTACTTGCTTCAGCTAAAGTAGGAATACCTTTTGCTGATTCCGTAAAAGGTTTGTTTGTATCTTATAAAATGGTGGAAATAAATAAGATATCATCGATGTTTTCGCTTTTGCTCGTGATAATTACAGTGTTTAGTATACAGTTGCCGGTTTTTGCGAGGTTGTTGAGTATATTTTTATGTTTATGTGTATCGGTTGTATTGCTGGTAAAATTTTCTGTTCCTGTGTTAATGGTTTGGGTTGTTGTTTGCATGATTAAAATGTTGGTTATGAGGAAATGGTCTATATTTTTATTAATCGCGGGAGCCGGGCTGTTCCCTCTTATCACAGGATTAGGAAGTCCAACTTACACATTTCTGGCTCTTATGGTATGCGGGATTGCGGCTTCCATTAATAATGAACAGCTGGATGATAAATTAAAAGTAATAATTAATCCAAAAATTGGATTTTTTATTGCTATTTCGATTATAACCATTATTTTAGTTTTGAATAATGGCATCAGGATACCTGTAATATCAAAATTAGCCAATCCGATTTTATCCGAGAAAGAAAAAACTCATCAATTTGAATCGATATTAAGCTGGTTTTTAAATTCTCAATATAAAGATTACCGTTTGGTTTTTATAAGAGAAGCAGGAAGCCCTTCAAAATCGAGTAATGCTTTGAATGGGCGGCAGTTACGCCCTCCGACACAACAACAGTGGGTTGATGCTTATATAAATGCGAAGCGAGGTTCTGTGAATACTGAAAATAAGTTATTTGTGTGCTTTGGCAATGAAAAAGTCGATGGCGCAAAAGAGGTATTCGCAATTCCAGGTAAGTTTAATGGTTGCGCGAGAGTATTTCTTCCATCATAATCTATTAATAAAATATCTGTTAATTTATGATTATAAAAATATATTGTAAAAAAATATTTATTGTGATATTTTATTACATTTAAACTTATCTGAGACAAAATAGACTAATTAAATATAGCAGAAATATATAAATTAAATTGTTAATTTAGTATAAGGAGAAATGTTTAATGAAAAAAGGAATTCATCCTGAATACGTTGATGCGACAATAACATGTGCTTGCGGATACGTTGTAAAAACAAGATCGACAAAAAAAGATATTAGAGTTGGTATCTGTTCCAATTGCCATCCTTTTTTTACAGGGAAACAAAAATTTGTTGATGCGGCGGGTAGAGTGGAGAAATTTAAAAAACGTTTCAGTATCGAATAGATAAATATATATTTAAATAATAAGGGGGAGTAATAATTTACGGATTGCTCCCCCTATTTCTTTATCATGAGGCGGTTGTCTTATATTGGTTTGTGAGGTTTTAGCATAGATGTTTCTTGAAGCGAAAGAGAAATTATTCGACAGAAAAAAAATTGTGGAACAGTTGTTGTCTGATCCTTCTATTCTTTCTGATTTGAAAAAGTATCAGGAGTTGACAAAGGAATATTCTTATCTTGAGGAAATTACATTTGCTTTTGATAGATATGATAAAGTATTGTCGGAAATAGATGTGAATAAAGAATTGATCGGTGCGGAAAACCAGGATTCGGATTTTCGTGAACTTGTCGAATCGGAAACCGCTAAACTCGAAGACGAAAAAAACAGTTTGGAACTTAAGATATCAGAACTTCTTCTTCCAAAAGATAAGAATGACGATAGAAACACAATTGTTGAAATACGGGCAGGGACTGGTGGAGAGGAAGCGGCTCTATTCGCGTCGGAATTATTCAGAATGTATTCGAAGTATGCGGAAAAACAGGGCTGGAAATTGGAAACAATGGACACAAACCCGACGGATCTCGGCGGAATAAAAGAAATAATTTTTTCGATAGATGGTAGCTCGGTTTATCGTAAATTTCGATATGAGAGTGGTGTTCACAGGGTCCAGCGTGTTCCGGTTACCGAATCCAGCGGAAGGATTCACACGTCGGCTGTTACGGTTGCAGTTTTGCCTGAAGCGGAACCAGTTGAGGTTGAAATTGATCCAAAAGATATTCGTGTTGATGTGTTCAGGTCGTCAGGCCCTGGCGGGCAGAGCGTAAATACGATGGATTCGGCTGTAAGGATTACACATTTTCCAACAAAAATTATTGTGCAGTGTCAGGATGAAAAATCGCAGTTGCGAAATAAACAAAAAGCGATGAGGGTTCTTAGAGCAAGGCTTCTTGAACGAATGGAAACGGAAAAAAACAAGGAACGGGCCGAAGCAAGAAAAGCACAGGTATCTACAGGAGATAGAAGCGCAAAAATAAGAACCTATAATTTTCCGCAAAACAGGATAACCGATCATAGAATAGGTTTGACCATTTACGATCTGGAAAATGTTCTTGAGGGAAATCTCGATACCTTAATCGGTGAATTAATGAAGCATGATTATAATCAAACCATGCAAGAGATATACAATAGTTAAAATGAAAACAAATATTACAAATAAAGTATGGAGTGTAATAGATATTATAAATTGGGGAACTTCCTATTTCGAACAGAGCAGGATCGAATCTCCTCGGCTGAATATTGAATTGATTCTGACAAAAGTTTTAGAATGTAAAAGAATAGATTTATATATGCAATTTGATAAACCGCTTCAGGAAAGTGAATTGGCGGATATAAAAGTGTTTGTGCGACAAAGGGCGGAAGGAAAGCCGATTCAATACATAATTGGTGAAGTTGAATTTTACAATACACTGATAAAGGTAAATGAATCGGTATTAATACCGCGTCCTGAGACTGAAATAATGGTTGACTTATTGATACAAGATGTGTTTAAATCTGATATCGATTGGGAACCGGTGGTTTTAGATATTGGAACGGGATCCGGGAATATAGCTATCGCTTTAGCAAAACAAATTGCGAAGTGCCGGTTATATGCTTTTGATAAATCTGAAAGAGCTTTGGAAACCGCAAAAAAAAATGCCGAGTTGAATAAGGTCGCGGAAAAAATAAGTTTTTTCAGAGCCGATATTATGGAGAACTGGATTAGAAAATCGGAGTTGGAATTTGATTATATAGTATCTAATCCTCCATATATTTCTTATAAAGAAAAAGAGGCAGTATCAAAAGAAGTAACTGATTACGAACCTGCCGAAGCTTTATTTGCCGGTGAAGATGGAACTGAATATTATGATCGAATTATAAGTTATTTCGGGAATTGGCTTAAACCTGGCGGAAAAATATTTATGGAGCTGGGCATTAATCAGGCTGAAAAAGTTAATAATATGCTTGAAACATCAGGTTTTAAAGAAATAAACATAAAAAACGATTACCACAACATTCCGAGAGTGATAAATGCTGTTAGAACAAGTAAAAAAAATAATATGGGATAAAATAGATATGGATAAGATTAAAATTACCGGTGGGTGTCAGCTTAATGGCGCGGTAGAGGTCGAAGGTTCCAAGAATGCGGCATTGCCAATACTTGCGGCGACGATTATTGCAGAATCACCATCGATAATAAGAAACGTACCTGATCTTGCTGATGTAAGAACCATGTTGACTATTCTTGAATCGCTGGGAGCGGTGTGCGAATATGATAGTGAATCCAAATTGGTTCGAATTGATCCTTCCAATGTAAATAATATAGTTGCACCTTATGATATGGTAAGGAAAATGAGGGCCTCAATATGTGTTATGGGTCCTCTATTGGGAAGGTTTGGCAAAGCGGAAGTGTCTTTTCCCGGTGGATGTGTAATAGGGCAAAGGCCGATCGATCTGCATATAAAAGGGTTGCGGTCTTTGAATGTGGATATAAATGTCTCACATGGTTATGTCGAGGCGAAGACAGACAAACTGAAAGGAAACAGTGTTTTTCTTGGAGGCAGGTTTGGATCAAGTGTGTTAGCAACAGCTAATGTAATGATTGCCGCGACTCTTGCCGAAGGAACAACCGTTATAGAAAGCGCTGCGAGTGAACCGGAACTTGTTGATCTGGCAAATATGTTGAATTCAATGGGAGCGAATATTTCAAATGCCGGAAGCCACTCAATAAAAATAAAAGGCGTAAAGACTCTTAAAGGTGTGGATTACACAGTTATTCCAGATCGAATTGAAGCTGGAACATATATGCTTGCAGGCGCGATAACCCGATCGCGTATTACTGTGAAAAATGTGATAAAAGATCATTTGTGGGCTCTTATAGATAAACTTGATGATTGCGGAGTAAAAACATATTTTGAAGATAGTTCTATTCAAGTTGATGCGTCAAACGGCAAGTTGATACCGGTGGATATAACAACATTGCCGTATCCGGGGTTTCCTACGGATCTACAGGCTCAGATGATGGCGCTCATGACCACTATCGAAGGTATAAGTGTAATTACCGAAAAAATTTTTCCTGAACGTTTTATGCATGTGGCTGAATTAAATCGAATGGCATCCGAGATATCTCTTGAAAACGCTACGGCAATAATAAAAGGCGGAAAACAACTTAGCGGGGCGCCTGTTATGGCATCCGATTTAAGAGCGAGTGCGGCTTTGATTCTTGCCGGCCTTGTCGCAAATGGTGAAACTGAAGTTCATAGAGTATATCATTTGGATCGTGGTTATTATCAAATGGAAAGAAAATTACAGGCATTAGGAGCTGAAATTGAACGGGTACCTGAAGAATAAATTTATCTTGTCAGTGTTTTTTTCTTTAATAATGCTTAATACAAATTTATATGGTGACATTATTTATATCAAAGGAGGCGGAATCCTGAAAGGAAAGGTTGTCGGTAAATCTAAAGATCAGCTTAAAGTAAAAATTACATACGGTGAGATAACAATATCTCGATCAGATGTTGACAAAATATGTGAAGATACGGATCCTACAGCGATATATGATCTTGCTGTATATTATATTTCGCGTGAAGAGTGGGATGCGGCAGTTGAAGAGTTCGATAATCTTCTTCTTGTAAAACCGGAAATGAAAGATAAAGTCCTGGATTACCTATCTGATTTAAATTTTTCCAAATCAACAAAAGACCGTTTTAACCGGTTGGATTCGGTTGCGCAAGCAAATCAAATGATTGAGGAAGGAAAAATTCTTGCAAATCTGGGTGAAAAGCAGTTAAAATATAACACCCAGTTCAATGACCCTGAATGGCAAAAGAAGGTACGGTCTATAGCGGAGGCAAATATTAAGAGAGGGCAGGATCTTATAAAACAGGGACAGGCGGTTATAGACTCGTATCATGCTGAGCGGGATGCTGAAATCCGCAGGGCAAGAGAAAAAGCCGAGCAGGAAAAGAAGAAATAATCATATTGGAATAAATTTTAGTTATGTTTGATTCTTTATCTCAAAAATTAAATAAAGTATTTCGTGACTTGCGCGGGTTCGGCAGGTTAAGTGAAACCAATATAAAAGACGCTTTGCGCGAGATTAAACTCGCGTTGCTTGAAGCGGATGTAAATTATAAAGTCGTTAAGGATTTTATTGATTCCATAAAAGATAAAGCCATAGGTAAGGATGTTTTAGACAGCATTACTCCCGGACAGCAGGTTGTGAAAATAGTATATGATGAGATGGTTGTTTTAATGGGCGGTGACAAACCATTTGTTCCGGAAACGAAAAAGAACAACAACCGGATTATGCTCGTTGGTTTACAAGGATCAGGAAAAACAACTACAACAGCGAAAATGGCGGAATATTATAGAAAGAAAGGATATAATCCATATCTTGTTCCTCTTGATATACGAAGGCCTGCCGCTGTTGAGCAACTTGTTTTTTTAGGAAAACAATTAAATATTCCGGTTCATCCGGTTGGACAGGAAAAAAATGTTGTTAAAATAGCTCAGAAAGCTATGGAAGCGGCATGGAAAACAGAAAATTCATTGATTATTTTCGATACCGCGGGCAGGCTTCATATAGATCAGGAATTAATGGATGAATTGTTGGAATTGAAAAAAATAATACAACCGCAGGCGATATATCTGGTAGCGGATTCCATGACAGGCCAGGATGCGGTAAACAGTGTTGTTTCTTTCAATGAAAAATTATCGTTGACGGGGGTTGTGTTAACCAAACTCGATGGCGACGCGAGAGGCGGAGCGGCGTTATCTATCCGTGCTACGACAGGTACTCCGATTGTGTTTATCGGAGTTGGTGAGAAGATTCAGGATTTCGAGTTGTTCCATGGAGACAGGATGGCATCACGGATTCTCGGTATGGGTGATGTGATAAGCCTTGTGGAAAGGGCGCAGAATCAGTTTGATGAACAGCAGATGGTTGATTTCGAACAGAAAATAAAAAAGAATGAAATTAACCTTGTTGATTTTCTAAATCAGCTGAAACAATTCCGAAAACTCGGCCCGCTTGAAAAAATACTTGAAATGATTCCGGGAATGAATAATCTTAAAGGATTAAATCTTGATGAAAAGCAGATTCTGTATATAGAAGCTATTATTTTATCAATGACGATAAAAGAAAGGCTGAAACCCGAAATTATTGATGCCAGCAGGAAAAAAAGAATAGCAAAGGGAAGCGGTACTTCCGTGCAGGAAGTGAATCAGCTTTTAAATAAATTTTTTATGATGAAAAAAATGATGAAAGATATCATGAAACAAAAAAATAAATTTACCAAAATGGGAGGGAAATTATGGCGGTAATGTTGAGATTGAAAAAAATGGGTACAAGTAAAGTTTCTTTTTACAGAATAGTAGCGGCAGATTCAAAATCCCCGCGCGATGGAAAATCCATCGATATTATAGGGTATTACGATCCGAAAAAAGAGAATGCTGTTGTTAAAATAGATCGCGAAAAAGTAATGCATTGGTTGAGTGTAGGCGCTATCCCTACTGTTACAGTAAAAAATCTATTGAAACATGAGGGAATCGTAGTTAATCGCTCAAAATGAAAATCGATATTCTCTCGATTTTTTGTGACTCATATTTCGCTCCGTTACGGGAAAGCATAATAAAAAAAGCTCAGGATAATGGATTTATTGATATAACATACCATAACCTGAGAGATTATACCGTTGATGCCCATAGAACAGTTGACGACAGGCCTTATGGGGGCGGTCCTGGAATGGTTTTTAAACCGGAACCGCTGTATAAAGCGATAACGGATATACGAAAAGATAATTGTACCATTATATATCCATCTCCTCGTGGAGAAATGTTGTCTCAGCCTGTAATCGATGATTTACTATGTGAAAGCCACTTGTTTTTTATTTGTGGACATTACGAGGGTATTGATGATAGAATAACAAAATTATTTCCGCTGAGGGAGATATCCATTGGAGATTATGTAATTACCAGCGGTGCGTTGGCGACGATGGTTACTCTCGATGCGGTTGTGAGGCAGATTCCGGGTGTTCTTGGTTGTGATGAATCGGTTAAATATGATTCATTCTACCATGGGTTGCTCGATTATCCAAGTTATACACGTCCGGCGGTGTTTATGGATTTAAAGGTACCTGATGTATTGTTGTCGGGAAACCATGATGCGATAAAAAACTGGAGATTAAGAGAGGCTGAAAATACTACTGAAAAAAACCGTCCTGATTTGTGGGAAAAATATATAGGAAAAAATATAAAATTTAACATATAAGGAGAAAAAATGGATATCATCGCTAAAATCGAACAGGAAAGAGTAAAGAGCGAAATAACGGATTTTAGTATAGGCGATACGGTAAACGTCCATACTAAAATTATTGAAGGCGACAGGGAACGAATTCAGATTTTTACGGGAACCGTTATCTCTCGTTCAGGGAACAGAAATAACGAAAGTTTCACTGTGAGAAGAGTGGTTTATGGAGAAGGCGTGGAAAGAGTTTTTCTTATTCATTCGCCCCGGATTGATAAGATAGAGGTTGTGAGAAAAGGCAAAGTCAGAAGAGCGAAACTGTATTATCTCAAAGGTAAAGTTGGTAAAAAGGCCAAAGTAAAAGAATTGAAAAAGTAGTGATGCTTAAATTCGAGAACCATTTTCGCTTACAAGGAAAAAAGTGCATAGCCGGTATTGACGAAGTGGGGAGAGGGCCTTTTGCCGGGCCTGTAGTAGCGTGCGCAGTGGTTCTTCCTGAAAAATTTGATATAAAAGGAATAAACGATTCAAAAAAAATACCTGAAAAGGAAAGATTCGGTTTATTTAATAAGCTGATCGAATATCCCGGCATTAATTTCGGGTTAGGGATTGTATCGGAGCGGATAATCGATTCAATAAATATCCTGAATGCGACGAAAATCGCGATGAAAGAGGCTGTGCTGAATTTGCCTGTAAAACCGGATCATCTTTTGATCGATGGTCTTTTCCTTGACGAATTGGATGTGTCGCAGACAAAGATAATAAAAGGCGACAACAGGAGCATGTCAATAGCTTCGGCTTCTATAATAGCAAAAGTTGTGCGGGATGCTCTGATGGGTGAGTATGAGGTTATTTACCCGGGGTACAATTTAACAAAAAATAAAGGGTATGGAACCAGGGAACATATACAGGCGATAAAGGAAAAAGGAATTTCCTTCATACATAGAAGAAGTTTTGTTCCGGCAGGTTAAAATAAAAGGGATAAATTCCCATGAAACGGTTTTTAAAAATACTCGGCGGTAATGGTGAATCTCTCGCCGAGATTTTTTTAGAAAAAAATGGATACAGGATTCTTGAAAAGAATTACAGGACTCCTTTCGGAGAGTTGGATATAATTGCTTTAGAAGGTGATGCTATCGCTTTTATAGAAGTAAAAACAAGAAGGACAAATACCTGCGGTAATCCGCTTGATTCAATTACCGCCAAGAAGAAAACAAATCTGACAAAAAGCGCTCTTTTTTATCTCGGACAAAAAAAATATCAATTTTCGATATACAGGTTTGATGCGGTATCTATAGAAATGAATAATGGGTGCAAGACAAATATTGAGATTATAAAAAACGCATTTGAGACAGATTCTGATTATTTTTTGTGAAATATATGCGATTGGAGGTTAATACCAGATGGAATGCAAAAAAAATATAAACATGAAAAAATGTAACTGTAGTTACGATCCATGTTCGCGAAAAGGTATTTGTTGTGAATGTTTACATTATCATTTAAGTCAAAAACAATTGCCGGCGTGCTGTTTCCCAGATAGTGCCGAGGTTACGTATGACCGGTCCTTTAAAAAATTTATAGAGATATATAAATAAAATGATTACGAAAGAAGTAGATTTTTTAGTAATAGGAAGTGGAATTGCTGGTTTGATGTTTGCTCTGAAAGCGTCAAAATACGGTAATGTATTGATATTGACCAAACGTGACCGTTACGAATCGAATTCGAATTATGCCCAGGGCGGTATAGCTTCAGTAATGAGCCATACGGATTCATTTGCGGATCATGTGAAAGATACGCTTGCCGCCGGTGGCGGATTGTGCAGGCGTGATATTGTTGAGAAAACCATTCGGCTTGGCCCGACTGCTATTCGTGATTTAATGAATTACGGTGTCAGGTTTACGTTTAGCGATAAAGAAAACGGTGAGTTGGATCTCGGTAAAGAAGGCGGGCATTCTCATAGACGGATTATACACGCCGGAGATATAACCGGGAAAGAAGTAAAAAAGGTTTTGATTGAAGCCATAAGCCAAAATAAGAATGTAGAGATTCTTGAGAATCATACCGCAATAGATCTTGTTACCACAAAAAAACTTGGGATTGATGGCGAAAACAGTGTTATAGGGGCTTATGCCCTGGATATAAACAATAAACGAGTGATAACAGTTAAATCCAAAGTTACTGTGTTGGCATCGGGAGGAGCTGGAAAAGTATATTTGTATACCAGCAACCCTGATATCGCTACAGGTGATGGAATTGCCATGGCTTATCGAGCTGGCGCGCGGGTTAAGAACCTTGAGTTTGTCCAGTTTCATCCTACATGCCTGTATCATCCGTCTGCCAAATCATTTCTTATATCCGAAGCGGTTCGTGGCGAAGGAGCTGTTCTCAGGCTGAAAAACGGTACGGAATTCATGAAAAAGTATCATCTTATGGAAAGTCTTGCTCCACGCGATATTGTAGCTCAGGCTATTGATTCGGAATTGAAAAAAACAGGTGATGATTTCGTTTATCTTGATATTACGCATAAAAGCAAAGATTTTATAAAGAAAAGATTTCCGAATATTTATGGAAAATGTCTTGATTTTGGTATAGATATAACAAAAGATATGATACCGGTTGTACCTGCGGCACATTATTTCTGCGGTGGAGTGGAGAGCGATTGGTTTGGAAGAACAAACCTTGATCGTTTGTATGTCTGTGGTGAGGTATCGTGCACAGGATTGCATGGCGCAAATAGATTAGCGAGCAATTCATTGCTTGAGGCATTGGTTTTTGCATGTAACGCGGCAGAATCGTCAAAAGAAATAATAAGAAACGAATATCCGGCTAATATACGTATTCCGGAATGGAATCCGGGTACAGCGGTAGACAGTTATGAAACGGTTGTTGTTTCAAATAACTGGGATGAGATCAGAAGGTTTATGTGGAATTACGTTGGTATTGTCCGATCTAACAAAAGTCTTGAACGGGCAAAAAGAAGAATCGCGTTGCTTAAAGAAGAAATACATCAATATTATTGGGATTTTGTGATTACAAACGATCTTATAGAATTGAGAAATATAGCTACTGTTGCGGAATTGATAATAGATTTTTCATTATATAGAAAAGAATCAAGAGGTTTGCATTACAATATTGATTATCCTGAACGAAGAGATGATTTGTGGCTTCGCGAAAGTGTTTTTGAAAACGGTAAGTTTATCGAAGGAGAAATGTTATGCACTTCAAGGCCTGCATTGCAGTAATCTTTGTGTTTGTGATTAGCCTTAAGGCGTTTGCTCAGTCTGAGGAAACTGAAGCTTCCAGAATGAAACCTCAACCTCCGGACAAAGAATCTTATCTTTATTATGAAGTATGGAAAATGCCTGAACATTACGCACAGGATTTCCCATTATATACAGAAGAGGTATTTTATCATAAATTTGGTTATCTGCCAGAGATGCGCAAAAATATAAAAATGAAAGATATAAGGAATGCACAGATAACCGGTTATAATGATGCATTGAAATTTATGTATTTGAGGGAACTGGTAACTTTTGCTCATAAATATAACAGCGGGATGGAAGAAAAGATCAAAGAATGGTATATAAAAAACGCAAATCAAGCCGGTTATAAATTGGTTACCTCTTCAGTAGGCTCGATGAAAGATGTAATAGAAATGCAGTTTCAGAAAACAGAAGGTAATATTTTTAAAGAGGTTAAATTAAAAATTCATAATGGAAAAATAGATGTAACTGCATATAAAGATCAACCTGTTGAAACCCATAAATTCAAGAGACCCGAATCTGATAATGAAGCAAAAATAACCGGTCAACAGGAAATCGAAGCAAATAACGAGGCAAAAACAGTAAAACCTGGAAAAATAATTGAGTCCGATAACAATTGATGATGAATTATGTTCTAAAAAATGGCTTAGCTATTATTGATCCCGCGAATAATGTCTGTGAGAGAATAGATCTTGTTGTTAAAGACGGGAAAGTATACAGGTATAATAACGATACCGTATTAAATTCTTTTGAAATTATTGATTGTGAAGGAAAAATCATATCGCCCGGGTTTATAGACGTTCATGTTCATTTAAGAGATCCTGGATTCGAATATAAAGAAGATATTATATCAGGCTCAAAATCCGCTATAGCCGGTGGAATGACGACAATATTTTCTATGCCCAACACTGTTCCTGTTGCAGATAATCCTGAAACAATCCGTTATATAATCGAAAAATCAAAAAATGAATCTTTCACAAATGTGTTTCCTATCGCTTCAATTTCTGTTGGTTCAGCCGGTAATGAAGTAGTAAATTTCCGTGAGTTGATCAATGCCGGCGCCATAACATTTTCCGATGACGGAAAATGGATATCGGATTCATCTGTCATGATGGAAGCGATGAGGTTTTCTTCCGAGTCAGGCATAAGAATAATTCAGCATTGTGAAGATAAAGGAATTGCTGGAGACGGAGTAATAAATTTCGGTACCGTATCGAAAAAATTCGGGATGCCGGGTATACCATCCGAGTCGGAATCTGTTGCGGTATATCGTGATATATCCATATGCTCGTTATTTGGTGCGAAACTTCATGTGGCTCATTTAAGTTTAATGGAATCTATGGAGCTGGTGGCTGGTGCGAAAAATCGTGGAGTGGATATAACATGTGAGGTAACTCCACATCATCTGTTGCTTGATGAAGAGATGATAGATAAAGATAACGCTGATTATAAAGTTAATCCGCCTCTTAGATCGAGGAAAGACAGATTATCTTTGATTGATGGATTAAAAAACGGGTTGATCGATGTTATTGCTACAGATCACGCACCTCATTCCACATCAGAAAAAGAAGCGGGGTTTATGAACGCTCCTTTTGGAATGATCGGATTGGAAACAGCTTTTTCTCTTCTTTACACAAATCTTGTAATGACCGGATCGATTTCATTAACCGCTTTGATATCAAAAATGAGTCAGAATCCGGCAAAGATATTTAATTTGAGAAATAAAGGCAATTTATTCGATGGAAGCGATGCTGATATAGTTATTATTGATTTAAATAAAGAATATGTAATAGAAAAAAAACATTTATTTTCCAAAAGTTCCAATACTCCGTTTCATGGATGGAAAGTATTCGGCCAGGTTACGGATGTATTTGTTAATGGATCATATATTTATCACAATGGCAACTTTTTACAAAAGAAGAGAGTGAATTTATGAATAAAGCGATATTAGTCCTTGAAGATGGTAAGGTATTTTGGGGTAAAGGATTCTTTGAAGGACAGGAGCGGTTGGGTGAAGTTGTTTTTAATACAGGTATGACCGGATATCAGGAAGTTCTTACCGATCCATCATACAATGGACAGATTGTAACTATGACTTATCCAATGATAGGCAATTACGGTGTAAATAAAGTCGATGGAGAATCACAAAAACCAATGGTCGAAGGATTTATAGTTAGAGAACTCTGTACACAGCCGAGTAATTTCAGGTCTGAGGAAGGATTGCTTGAGTATCTTAAACGCAATAATATTATGCTTGTAACCGATATGGATACGCGGGCGATTACCTTGCATATAAGGAAAATCGGCGCTATGAAAGGCATATTGTCTACTTCATGTTTTGATGTTGACGCGCTTCTCAGGAAAGTTCGCGAGTATCCGGGACTTGTGGGGCAGGATCTGGTTAAAAAAGTAAGTTGTAATAAAATCCATGAATGGAACGGTGATGGTGTCTGGACTGAAATTGAGGGAGAAATATACGAACCTCTTGTTAAAAAAAGTGATGAAAAAAAATATAAAGTCGTAGCTTTTGATTATGGAATCAAGTATAATATGTTGCGAATTTTGGACAGACTGGGGTGTAAGGTTACTGTTTTGCCGGCGTCGGCAGTCAAAAAAGACGTGGATGCTATCAATCCTGATGGAGTATTTTTATCCAACGGGCCTGGCGATCCTGAAGCGGTAACTTATGCCATAGATACCATAAAATCGCTGATTGGGGAATATCCGATTTTTGGGATTTGCCTTGGGCATCAGCTTACCGGATTGGCGCTCGGAGGGAAAACATATAAACTTAAGTTCGGGCATCGTGGTATAAATCAACCGGTAAAAAATTTAATTACCGGAAAAGTTGAAATTACATCACAAAACCATGGGTTTGCCGTAGATATAGATTCCATAAAAGATCCTGAAGTGGAGTTAACGCATATAAATTTAAATGATAATACAGTAGAAGGATTACGCCATAAAAAACATCCTCTGTTTACTGTACAGTACCATCCTGAATCATCGGCAGGGCCACACGATTCAAGGAATCTGTTCAATCAATTTATTGAATTAATGAGTAAGCAAAAAAAAGAAAGGAACTTTGTTTAAGTGCCGAAAAGGAAAGATCTCAAAAAAATATTTCTGATTGGTTCCGGTCCGATAGTAATCGGTCAGGCATGCGAATTCGATTATTCCGGGACACAGGCATGCAAAGCGCTTCGTGAAGAAGGTTACAGCGTGGTTTTGCTTAACAGCAATCCCGCCACAATAATGACTGATCCGGAGTTTGCGGACGCGACTTATATTGAGCCGATTACTGCTTCGGTAGTTGAGAAAATTATCGAACGGGAACGTCCGGACGCGATTTTGCCTACTCTTGGCGGACAAACAGGTCTGAATGTCGCTGTTGAAGTAGCGGATATGGGTATACTCGAAAAATATGGTGTTGAGATGATTGGCGCTACACCCGATGTGATCAAGAAAGCTGAAGATAGAGAACTATTTAAGGCCGCGATGTCAAAAATCGGTCTGCAAATACCCAAATCGGGTTTTGCTCGCAACATTCAGGAAGCGATGGATATTGCCGCAGAAATCGGCACATTCCCGCTAATTATTCGCCCGAGTTTTACACTCGGTGGAACCGGTGGCGGTATAGCTTATAATATAACTGAATTTGAGGCAGCGGCTAAAAAAGGTATCTATTACAGTCCCATAAGTGAGATAATGATCGAAGAATCGGTTATCGGATGGAAAGAATATGAACTTGAAGTAATGCGCGATAAAAACGATAATGTGGTTATAATCTGTTCTATAGAAAATTTTGATCCAATGGGTGTTCATACCGGTGACAGCATAACCGTTGCCCCTGCCCAGACACTTACCGATAAAGAATATCAGCTTATGCGTAACGCTGCTATAGATATCATTCGAGAGATTGGTGTTGAAACAGGCGGTTCGAATATTCAATTCGGGATTAATCCTGAAGATGGAAGAATGGTCATAATAGAAATGAACCCGAGAGTATCGAGAAGCTCTGCGCTGGCATCTAAGGCGACAGGGTTTCCGATAGCGAAAATTGCCGCAAAACTTGCTATCGGATATACTTTGGATGAAATTTCAAATGATATTACACAAAAAACTCCAGCTTGTTTTGAACCGACAATAGATTATGTAGTTACCAAAATACCACGCTGGGCATTTGAAAAGTTTCCGGGATCGGAACCTGTATTGACTACCCAGATGAAATCGGTGGGTGAGGTTATGGCAATCGGCAGAACGTTTAAAGAATCGCTCCAGAAAGCTTTAAGGTCTCTTGAGATCGGAAGGTTTGGACTCGGCGCAGACGGCAAAGACAAAAACTGGAGTTACGACGAAATCAGAAGAAAACTTATTGTGCCGAATCCAGATAGAATATTCGCCATTCGCTCCGCAATGATAAACGGTATGGATAATGATGAAATATGTAATCTTACAAAAATCGATCCGTGGTTCATTGATAATATAAGAGACATAATTGATTTTGAGCGAATAATTAAGAAAAATAAAGAAAATATTATAAAAGATTTTAATTACGAGCAAATTGTATATCAGGCGAAACGAATGGGATTTTCAGATTATCAAATGGGATATTTGCTCGATATGCCTGAAGTCGAATTCAGGAAAAAAAGGCTTGAGAATAATATCAATGCCACGTTCCAACTTGTGGATACATGCGCCGGTGAATTTGAGGCTTATACTCCGTATTACTATTCTTCATATGAGACACTTGACGAAGTGAATGTCAGTTCGCGTAAAAAAATTATGATTCTTGGCGGTGGTCCAAACCGTATCGGACAGGGAATAGAGTTTGATTATTGCTGTGTTCACGCGGCATTCGCTTTGAAAGAAGATGGTTATGAGACAATTATGGTTAACAGCAATCCGGAAACCGTAAGTACGGATTATGATACATCCGATAAACTCTATTTTGAGCCTTTAACGACAGAAGATGTGTTAAACATATATCATAGGGAAAAATGTGATGGAGTTATCGTTCAATTCGGTGGACAGACACCATTAAACCTCGCCGCTAAACTTGAAAAAGAGGGCGTAAAAATAATAGGTACATCTACTGATTCGATAGATATTGCCGAGGACCGTGAAAGGTTTCAGAAGCTGGTTGAAAAACTCGGAATCAGCCAGCCGGATAACGGAATAGCGCGCAGCCCGGAAGAAGCTAAGGATATCGCTCGAAGAATCGGGTATCCGGTTCTTGTAAGGCCTTCTTATGTTCTGGGCGGAAGAGCGATGGAGATTGTTTACGATGAACTATCGCTAAACAATTATATGAAAGTCGCTGTTGAAGCATCTCCCGACAGGCCTATTCTGGTAGATAAGTTTCTCGAAGACGCTATAGAAGTTGATGTCGATGCCATATCGGATGGAAAAGATGTGGTAGTCGGAGCTATAATGGAGCATATCGAGGAAGCGGGTATACATTCGGGTGACAGCGCTTGTGTTATCCCTCCGTTTTCAATAGACAATGGCATGATTCAAAAGATTCACGACGCTACTTTGCAGTTCGCGAAAGAATTGAAAGTTAAAGGACTGATAAATATTCAGTATGCTATAAAAAATGATGTGTTGTATGTACTTGAAGTAAATCCGCGCGCTTCAAGAACAGTACCCTTTGTAAGTAAAACAATAGGTGTACCGTTAGCGAAGATTGCATCGAGGGTGATGGCGGGAAAATCTCTTGCTGAATTGAAGTTTACTCAAACAATTCAGCCTAAATATTTCTCTGTAAAAGAGGCTATTTTGCCGTTCGCAAGGTTTCCTGGTGTTGATATTCTACTTGGTCCTGAAATGCGTTCGACAGGTGAAGTAATGGGAATATCAACCGATTACGGTGTTGCTTTCGCTAAAACGCAGATGGGATTTAATCAGACTTTGCCGTTGTCCGGAAAAGTTTTTGTCAGCGTGAAAAATAAAGATAAAAGAACAATCGCTTTTATAGCGAAAAAACTCGCGGATTTTGGATTTACAATCGTCTCTACCGAAGGTACAGCAAAAGTGTTACGAAATAATGGCATTGATGTTACGCAATTATACAAGATTAATGAAGGAAGGCCCAACATTATAGACCTTATGATAAACAGAGAAGTCGCTCTTATTATCAATACACCTGCAGGAAAAATTACCCGTGAAGACGAAGTCAAAATAAGGTCTACCGCCGTGAGCTTAAATATACCTTGTATAACCACAATTTCCGGAGCTTATGCTGTTATCAACGGCATAGAATCGCTTATGAAGAAAGGGTTGACGGTAACACCTATTCAGGATTTCCATCGGATGAACAAAACCGCTATTGAGTCAAGGAGTTGAATTTGATTTCCACCGAAGCTTCTATTATAACCATCACAGACCTTGGTGAAGATTATTTTTTTGTCGAAGCGGAATGTCCGGAAATATCATCGCTTCCTGTTCCTGGTAATTTTGTCAATATACGGATAGCTGATTCTTCAGGCGTTTTATTAAGAAGGCCTTTTGGTATATTTGATATTGAAGGAAAAATAATAAAATTCTTTTTTAAAAGGATTGGTAAAGGAACAACATGGATTTCCAACCGTCGTCCGGGTGATAAACTTGATATTATCGGGCCGCTTGGAAAAGGTGTATTCAATCCGGGTGACGCAAAAAGGATAATCGTTATCGCGGGGGGTACCGGTATTGCTCCAATTTATTATTTTTTAAAATATTACAGAAACCATCCGGCGCAAAAAATACTTTTTTATGGTGCGAGAAGTAAAAACAAGGTATTTTTTCAGAACGAGCTTTTTGAATTGACCGATAAATGTATTTTTGTTACCGAAGACGGAACACTCGGAGAAATGGGAATGGTATCCGAGGAGCTGAAACGATATTATTTGACTTATGGCCCTAATGATAATGATCTGATTATATCATGCGGTCCTAAGGCGATGCTTAAAGAGATTGTGGAATTTGCTGAGGACGAACATATTCCCTGTCAGGTGTCACTCGAATCGTATATGGGGTGTGGATCTGGAGTGTGTTTGAGCTGTGTAGTACCTGCAAGGAACTATAATAATGCCGGGCAATCAATGTTCAGGGTATGTTCTGACGGACCGGTTGTCGACAGTAAGATTATTGATAAAAAATATTTCGAAACAAAAGAATAATAATGGAATTTATTAAAGATCCGCTATTAAATGTAAATAAAGGAAAACTGAAACTCAATAATCCTGTAGTTTCCGCTTCAGGAACATTCGGGTATGGTGTTGAACTTAAGGATATTGCTCATCCCGAACATTATGGAGCATTAACATTAAAAGGGATAACCTTAAAACCACGTTCTGGCAATGAGACTCCACGATTGATTGAGGTGCCTGGCGGAATAGTGAATTCCATCGGGCTTCAAAACGATGGTGTGGATGATTTTGTCGAGAAGAAAGTTGTCCCTCTGCAGAAATATGATACGGCAATTATAGCCAATATTAACGGAATCAAAGAAGAAGATTATTTTCTGATTGCCGAGAAACTCGATGGTTCGCCAATCGATTATATAGAAATAAACGTATCATGTCCGAATATCAAAGACGGTGGTGTTGTCTTCGGCAAAAAACCTGAATCGGTTGCCTCGATAGTAAAAGGAGTAAAAAAAAGAACTTCTATCCCTGCTATACTTAAACTAACTCCACAGGTTACAGATATAAAACCTTTGGTTTACGCCGCAGAAGATAGTGGTATAGATATTTTCAGCCTGATAAATACATATCCGGCTATGGTGATCGATATTAACAAAAAAAAACCTGTTCTTGGAAACCTGCGCGGAGGATTTAGCGGTCCTGCTGTAAAACCGATGGCTATAAATCAAGTATGGGAAGTGAGATCAGCCACAAATCTGCCGATAATCGGCATGGGCGGTATAAGTTCATGGCAAGATGCGGTTGAATTTATGCTTGCGGGCGCTGACGCGGTATCGGTGGGAACATGGCATTTTGTTGATCCGGGTATAGCGCACAAAATAAATTGCGGTTTGATCAAATATATGCAGGATAATGGATTTTCTTCAGTTTCTGAAATCTCAGGATATACTTGGAGGCAGTATAATGGATAAAAAAGGGGAAATTATAGTCGCTCTTGATTATAATAATTTAAATGAAGCTGTTCAACTTGCGCAAGTTTTAGGTGATAATGTTCAGTGGTATAAAATCGGTAGTGTGTTGTTTACGAAAGAAGGCCCGGAAGCTGTTAGAGAGCTTAAAAAAATGGGCAAGAAAATTTTTCTCGACCTGAAATACCATGATATACCTAATACTGTATCGGGAGCGGTTGAAAACTGTGTGGAATTGGGTGTGGAAATGTTTACACTACATGCAAGCGGTGGAAGCAAAATGATTTCATCCGCCATCCAGACAGCGAACAAAATGGCTGCATACAAGAAAGTGAACCCGCCAAAAGCAATAGCGGTAACTATGTTGACAAGTTTTAGTCAGAATGATGTTTATAATGATTTTGGCATTAGCGAAACACCGGAAAATATCGTGAAAAGATTGGTTTCCGTAGTGGTAAATGCGGGAGGAAACGGGGTTGTTGCTTCACCGCAGGAGATAGTGATGATACGTGAGAATTTTTCGCGCGATATTACCATAATAACTCCGGGAGTAAGGCCTTCATGGTCGGATACCGGAGATCAGAAAAGGGTTATGACTCCGCTGGAAGCTGTTAAGGCAGGCGCTGATTTTCTCGTTATCGGAAGGCCGATAATTGCGGCGGAAAACCCGAAATTAGCCGCTGAAAAAATAATCTCTGAACTAAAAGGAATATGATAACCATGTGCAACGATATTTTAAATTATTTTAAAGAAACAGGCGCAATGCTTGAAGGGCATTTTATTTTAAGTTCAGGGTTGCATAGTGAAAAATATATGCAGTGCGCTCTATTGCTTCAGTATCCGCATATAGCTAAAATTGCCGGTGAGAAAATCGCGGAGAAATTTAAAGATAAAGGTATAACTTGTGTTGCGGGGCCTGCGATGGGCGGTGTTATTATCGCTTATACCGTGGCTGAAGCTCTCGGTGTAAAGACGATTTTCGGCGAGCGGGAAAACGGAACTATGTGTTTTAGAAGAGGTTTTAACATATCCGAAACAGACAATATTCTTGTTGTTGAAGATGTTATTACTACAGGCAAATCGGTGAAAGAATTGATTTCAGTAATTAATCAATATGGCGCTACTATAGCTGGAGTAGCCTCAATAGTCGATCGAAGTGAGGGAAACGCCAATATCGGATATCCTGTAACGGGTTTGGTGGAAATCAAAATAGATACATACGAACCGGGTAATTGCCCGTTGTGCAAAAAGGGTATTCAGGCTGTAAAACCCGGTAGCAGAGGATTGAAATAATGAGCGTAAAGAGCATGACTGGTTATAGTAAAATAACTGCGGAAACAGATTTAGGCAAAGTTACTGCTGAAATAAAGTCAGTTAACAGAAAATATTGTGAGATTCAGGTAAATGTTCCGAAAATGCTTAATTTTGTCGAAGAAGATATACGTAAAAAGGTATCTTCTTCTATAACGCGCGGTAAAGTTGATGTTAATATATTTCTCGATACGGATGCGAAAAAGAATCTGGTCAATCTCATGCCGGATTTTAATTATGCTAAGGCTTACATAGACGCTCTAATAAAAATTAAAGAAAAATTATCGCTTGTCGGTGATATAGATATTAATGTTTTTCAGGGAAATAGAGATATTCTTGTCGGAGAACAGATAGATCCCGATGAAAACTTTATCAAAGACAGTATATTCAGTGTCCTTTACGATTGCCTGACCAATTTATCCATAGAAAAGGAAAGAGAAGGCGAAAAACTGATTGAAGATATCGTAAACAGAATAAAACGGATTACTCAGGAAGTAAATTTCATTGAGTCGATCGCGCCGGAAACATTAATAAAGTACAAAGATAAATTGATTGAGCGGATAAAGGAAATTAAAGCCGAGATTATTGTTGATGAAACGCTTATTGTGAAAGAAATAGCTGTTTACGCTGATAAAATTGATGTATCTGAAGAAATAGTTAGATTGCGCAGTCATATTGATAATTTCCAGTTGACTATAGAGCGGGCCGGAGCTGTGGGGAAGATGCTTGATTTTATTATTCAGGAAATGTTCAGGGAATCTACAACAATAGCCGCAAAATGCAATAATACTGATATATCGCATGCGACTATTCGCATACGGACAGAACTTGAGAAAATCAGGGAACAGGTGCAGAATATCGAATGAAAAAGGGTTTATTGATAGTTATATCGGCTCCGTCAGGGGCAGGTAAGACAACCATTTGCAGAGATTTTCTTGAAAAAAATCCGCATATGAACTATGCGGTTTCTACAACTACCCGCCTGCCGCGCGATGGCGAAAAAGACGGGATCGATTATTATTTCACAGATATAGATAAATTTAAAAAAATGATAGATGACGATGCTTTTTTGGAGTATGCTAAGGTATATAACCATTTTTACGGAACATCAAAACGCGAAGTAATGGAAAAAGTTGATTGTGGCCTGGACGTGCTTGTCGATGTCGATACGCAAGGCGCTGAAAGTATCCGAAAAATTTATCCCGAATCCGTACAAATTTTTATTTTGCCTCCATCGATAGAAATTCTTGAGAAACGACTGCGGGATAGAGGAAAAGATGCAGATGAGGTAATCGATTTCAGGTTATCAAAAGTAAAAGAAGAAATTAACGAGGCAAAAAATTATAAGTATTTTATAATAAATGATGAAGTCGATAAAGCGGTAGATAGTTTTCAGGCTATAATAAACTCAGAAAAATTGTTGATATCCAGAAATCAGGATGTTTTAGAAAAATATTTGGTGTGAGAATGGATGTTTTTAAAGATAAAAACATTTTGGTCGGTGTTACGGGTTCTGTGGCGGCGTACAAGGCATGTGATCTTGTGAGCAGGTTGATAGATAGAGGAGCTTTTCCAAAAGTTGCTATGACAAAATCGGCACGGAAATTTATATCTCCAATATCTTTCGAGTCGCTTACGGGTGAACCTGCCATAACTGATCTATGGAAAAGAACGAAACATTATCGACGGACCGTTCACGTATCTTTGGCGCAGAGTGTTTGTTGTGCTGTAATAGCCCCGGCGACGGCAAATATAATCGGTAAACTTAGAACAGGGATATGCGATGAGATTTTAAGCTGTATTTTATGCGCTTTTGATAAACCTGTGATTATTGCTCCGGCTATGAATGATGTTATGTATAATAATCCTGCCGTACAGGAAAATATATCCGTATTAAAAGACCGGGGTTTTGTATTTGTCGAGCCTGCAGTGGGAAGGCTTGCCTGCGGTACTGTTGCTCGTGGAAAAATGGCTGATGTTGAAGCAATAATAAATAAAATAAAGACTGTTCTTGAAACACAAATCCAATGAAAAAACTATCGTTTCTGGTAACTGCCGGTCCGACACGTGAATTTATTGACCCGTTCCGGTTTATATCTAATCCATCCTCTGGAAAAATGGGTTATGAAATTGTGTCCGCCGCTTATGAGAAAGGTTTTGAGGTATTGCTTATAAGCGGGCCAACGTCTTTAAAATTGCCTGAAAAAAATATAAAAAAAATATCCGTAATATCTGCGATAGAAATGCGCGATGCTGTACTTGAAAATGTCAAAGATTATGATGTGCTTGTTATGGCGGCGGCAGTGAGTGATTATCGCCCCGCGATTTTCTGCAAGGATAAAATAAAGAAAAGCGAGAAAGATCTGACAATTGTTTTAGAACGAAACCCGGATATCCTGCAAGAAGTTGAAAAAGCAGGTTATGAAGGAGTAAAAGTAGGGTTTGCCGCGGAAACTGAGAAGTTGATCGAATACGCTCTTGATAAACTCCACAGAAAAAAACTCAATTTAATCGTCGCGAACGATATCTCTAAAAAGGGGGCGGGGTTTGCGTCGGAAACTAATGCTGTGTCTATTTTTTCCGATAAAAATGATAGAGTCGACATACCGTTGACGCCCAAAAGAGATATCGCGAATTTTTTGATTGATTATATTGTGGAGTATATCGGGAGAAAAAGGAAAGTTGTCTGGTAATTACGCGTTAATTTCTTCAAGAAAAAACAATATACGCCGTATAACAATTCTTGAGCAGTATATAATGGTACCGCTCAAAATCATTGTGGTTGCGTTTTCGTTTTATTTCCTCACTACACTTGATCAATCCAAAGAAACGAATTATTATTTTTCACAACTTCGTCTTTATGTTATTGCTAATTTGGTTTTTCTGATGGCTATTGCCGGTATACGAGGTAGCAGGTTCAGATCAAATGTAATAAAGATCGCGGCTTTTTTTCTCAGTATGATCGATAATCTGTATTTAAGTTTTATGATTTATTTCACGGGCGGTCTCGGGAGTGAATTGTATTTAATTTATCCCGGTTTATTCATAAGAAACGCGATTAATTTTCCCGAGATAAAATACCAGCAGACAATTAATCTGACCCTTTTATTTTTTTATTTCGGTGCGATTTACCAGGATGAAGGCAACCTGCATTTTTTAACGAATGAAATCTTTATACTTCGCATAACAATGCTTATATTGACGAGTTTTTGTTGTTGGGGAATTTATTTTCTTATCCAGCGCAATAATACGCGTGTTAAGGAAATTCAGGAAAAAACTATCCGGTCTGAAAAGTTGCATCTTGCCGCAAGGCTTGCAGCTCAGGTGGCGCATGAGCTGAAAAATCCGCTTGGAATTATCAATAATGCTGTCTACCTTATAAAAAAGAACGCTAATAGTGATGTCGAAAAGATTATCAGAAATGCGGAAATAATACAGCAGGAAGTTATGCGGTCCGATAAAATAATATCGGAACTTCTTGATTATTCTTCTCTTGTCGAAGGTAAAGTCGTGCGAGTAGATTTAAATAAATCGATATATGAGTTTATTGAAAATAATTTCAAATATCTGCAAATTAATAAACAGATCACTTTTATTCAGGACAATGATATCCCCACTCTTTTTATCGACAAGAATCAATTGTTTCATGTTTTGAATCATCTTCTGATAAACGCTACAGAAAGTTGTTTTGGGCAGGATGAAATTAAAATAAAAATAAAAACCTCTTTTGATGAGGATGAATTTATTGAACTTGAGATAACAGATAACGGAACAGGTATCCCTGAAGAAACGATCGATAAAATATTTGCTCCGTTTTATACAACAAAACCGAATCATGTGGGATTAGGATTAAGCATTGTTAAAAATATTACTGAAACATATGGCGGAAAACTAAAGATCATCAATGTAAAACCGAAAGGAATCAGCGCGAAATTATTTTTTCCTGTACAGACGTTAGCAGATAAAGAAATTGCGGAGTATATAAATGAACGGTGAAGCGAAAATATTAATTGTTGATGACGAACCGAATATGCGTGAATCGCTAAAGGAAATTTTAAGCGATTCCGGATTCGCCTGTACCGTGAGTGAGGATGGAGCTCAGGCTCTGGAATTCATGAAATCAAGCAGATTCGATATTGTCATATCGGATGTAAAAATGCCGAGAGTTCATGGGATAGATCTCCTTAAA
Source organism: uncultured bacterium (assembly GCA_964451165.1). Classification (GTDB taxonomy): domain Bacteria; phylum Auribacterota; class Auribacteria; order Auribacterales; family Auribacteraceae; genus CAYVGJ01. The sequence goes on along the minus strand of CAYVGJ010000005.1, from coordinate 39,054 downwards.
TCGGTAAAAAACAATTATCCGGATACATCGATTTTATTGATTACCGCGTTTGCTACCGTGAAACAAGCTGTTGAGGCAATAAAATTTGGTGCTGAAGATTATATTACCAAACCGTTTAATCCCGATGACCTGATTTTTGTGATAAACGGTATTCTTGATCGAAAAACTGAAAAAGAAGATATTGCAGAAATTGATCTTTCCGGTTTCCAGTCAACAATTATCGGCGATAATGAACGAATGAAAGATGTTTTCAGGTTGATAATGACTGTGGCGCCAACGAATTCAACAGTATTAATAGAAGGCGAAAGTGGTACAGGTAAAGAACTGGTTGCCAATGCGATTCATTATAACAGCAAAAGAAAAGACAGACCGTTTATCAAGGTTAATTGCGCGGCGATTCCGTCATCGTTGATGGAAAGTGAATTGTTTGGCCATATGAAAGGATCGTTCACCGGCGCTTTTAAAGATAAAAAAGGGAAATTTGAGCTTGCTGATGGCGGAACAATTTATCTGGATGAAATAGGGGATATGGAAATATCCCTGCAGGCGAAAATTCTAAGAGTTTTGCAGGAAAAAGAAATATCGCCCGTTGGCGGTGAATCGGTTGATAAAATTGATGTACGGGTAATTGCGGCAACAAATAAAAATTTAAGAGAAGCTGTAGCCAATGGTGAGTTCCGTGAAGATTTATTTTACAGGATCAACGTTATAAATCTAAAAGTCCCGCCGTTAAGGGAACGAAAAGATGATATAGGTTTGCTGATAAATTATTTTATTGAAAAATTCAATTCAGCTTTTTGCAAAAATATAATAGGTGTCAGTGATGAAGCGATGAATATAATTTTAAAATATGATTGGCCCGGAAATATCAGGGAATTGGAAAACGCTATAGAACGGGCAATGATATTATCTACTTCGGAATTGCTTCATCCACAGAGTTTTCCTGATCATATATCACCATTGTCGTTATCGGTAACGGATGGTACCGGTTTTCAATCGGCAAAAAGCCAATTTGAGAAAGATTTAATAGAAAACGCGCTTAAAAAGTCTACCGGCAGTATAAGCCGGGCGGCAAAGATACTTGGAATAACAAGGCATTCGCTGCGTTATCAGATAGAGAAACTCGGAATAAAAAAGGTTAATGCGTGAAAAACACGCAGTTTTGATGATTTTCACGCATAATGGATAAATAAATAATAAAAAAACATGTATTTTAAACTTAATAAGTTCCTGAAAATGACGTTTTATAATATGTGGTATAAATGATGCTTCTATAGATCAACTTAATATGGCAAGTTAATTCGGTTAAACCTAAAACAAGGGAGGATTGGTTATGAAAAACAAAAAAGGTTTTACGTTGATTGAATTGTTGGTAGTTATTGCTATCATCGCTATTTTGGCAGGTATGTTGTTGCCGGCATTAAACCGTGCTCGTGAATCAGCGAGAAGAGTGAAATGCTTAAATAATATCCGCCAGATTTCCGTGGCGTCACATCTTTATGCGGCTGATCATCGTGAAGTGTTCCCATCGGGAAATACAATCGCCAACTGGTCGGTTGAACTTTATCCTGATTATACTGAAGATTATACGATGTTCTTATGCCCAAGCATGAATACGACACCAAACGCGACTATCAACGATGCGGCTTGTGATTATGCATTTGTGTCAGGCTTGAAAGAATCTGATCCTGCTGATTCGTTTATGTTATGTGATGAACCTGTAAGCGTAACAGTTGCCAGTGGACAGATCGTATTTTCTGATACTCAATCAAACCACAGAGCCGATGGCGGTAACTTCGGGTTTGTTGATGGCCACGTAACATGGATTTCAACAAACGGAGCGGGTACAGGCGGACAGAGATATGTTGATCAAAATGCTCCAAACGATGTATACAAAGAAACAGGATTTGCGGCTGGAACAGTTGTTATAGACTAATCAGCCAATCCAATATAAAAAAAGACCGCCGGAACAAAACCGGCGGTTTTTTTTATTTCTAAAATAATTATAATTCGGGTAATATACTAAAAAAAAGATAAAATTATGATTTTATTATATATCCTCTTATTGATTATTCCAGTAATTGTTTATCCGGAAAATATACTTGGCCCTTTCAAAAACGAGTATCTGATAAAAAACTATATTCTTATTATTCTTTCGATCTACTTATCATGGGAATTTCTCAAGAAGATTTATTATTCCAAAGAGATTTATATAAAAAACACAGATAAACTATGTGTTTTGTATCTGCTTTTCTCTGTTATTTCATGGCTGATATCCGGAAAATATTTTAGTAACCAAACCATCCTTATGACATTTATATATACGCAGATTTTTATATATATTTCCCATAAAAAAGAATATATGAATGAAAAAAATATTATTCTGATATGGGAAATATCGCTTTCAATAACGGGAATTTACGGTTTATATCAATGGTTTTCGGGAGAAGAAGTTGCCGCTATGCTTGGAAATAGGAATTTTTACGGTGGGTTTATAATATGCGGGTTACCATATATAGTATATTCAATGATAAAAAAAATAAAAGCAGGTAATTTTGTAAACAAATCGAGCTTATTTGAATTCATTCTTATTTGCCTATCAATATTTAATCTGATTCAGGCAAAATCACGAGCGGCTAATCTGATTCTTTTAATTATAACAATCATTTTTTTAATATCTATGCGAAAACGGGTTATAAATATACTGATTTTATCGGTGATGATTTGGGCGATAGCCGTTTTATTTTATAAACCATATATTATATCAAATATAAAATATGAGTTACTGCAGGATGTCAGGCCGTACATTTGGAATGGAACAGTGAATTTAATTTCAAATAATGCTGTATTGGGAGTAGGTACGGGTAATTTTTTTATAGAGTATCCGAAATATCGCCCACACGAATATTTTTTATCCGCTAACGCGACGGATATAACGCGTGATGCGCATAACGAATGGCTTCAGGTTTGGGCAGAAACCGGATCGTTTGGGTTTATGAGCCTGATTGCAATATTCTTCTTTCTTGGGTATCGGGTGGTAAGGATTATAAAAAGTAAACATATGGATAAATTTCTTGTAGTTGTGATTCTATCTACAATCACTATATTTGTGCATAATATGGTGGATGTAAATATGCGATATACCACAATGGCTGTTATATTTTGGGTTCAGCTTGGGCTTATAGCTTCAGCTGTTGAGCAGGATAATCGATTTGGTTTAAGTTTTAGAAAAAATTGGTCCAAATATCCGGTTTATGTTTTGTTCTTGGGGTTTTCAGTTTATCTAATATGGAATTTTATAATCCGATCTGTTTGTGCTGAGATATATTTTCAAAAAGGAATAAACTCGAAAAATATAAGTAATTGGGCTGAATCAGTAAATAATTATGAAAAAGCGCTTTATTATGAACCTTTAAATTTGAGTTTAATGTATTATACTGGTTTTGCGTATGATTCAATAGGAAGGGTGGATTTGGCAATAAAGACATACCGTAAAATTACATATCTCGCGCCTTATTACGCATATGTGAGGAAAAATCTGGGAACCTGTTATTTGAAGCTTAATGATTATTCAAACGCGATAGCCGAATATTCTATTCATATGGCATTAAATCCTTATGATCCGGATTGTTATTTGAATATGTCATATTGTTATTATAAACTTGGAGATAAAACAAAGGCGGATCAGATGCGTGAAAAGGCAGTGGAATTATATCATATGCTTGCCGCGAATCTGATTTCAGCGGGGAATTATTTCAAGGCGAAATCTTATCTTGAGATGGCATATAAAGTACAGCCTGATAACGCAAAAACAGTATTGACGCTTGGTGAATGTTATTTGAAGTTGGGTAATAATGATTCGACGTATCGGATTTATACAGATTATTTAAGGGTTAATCCGCTGGACAAACGGATACAAGAAAAACTTCAAATATTGAAAGATAAAAAATAATAAAATACAATATAAAATTATGTTTTTATACTTGACTAAAAGAACCTTGATAAAGATAATATAGGCTATCATTTCATTGCCCGCATAATTCCGGGTAATGTTCTTATATATATGGCGGCGTACCCAAGTGGTAAGGGAGAGGTCTGCAAAACCTTTATTCATCGGTTCAATTCCGATCGCCGCCTTGAATTAAATTGTTATTTCAGTGCCGGGGTGGCGAAATAGGCAGACGCAAGGGACTTAAAATCCCTCGGTATTTAATACCGTGCCGGTTCAAGTCCGGCCCTCGGCACTTAAATATTGATCTCAAAACCGCCTGATATTTTTAACATTTATTAGGCGGTTTTTTATTTTTTACTGTAATCTAATATAGCGTGTTTGTTGTATAAAATAGTTACCCTTTTAGTTACCCTTAATGATTGACAGTCGTAATAGTTATAACCTTGATTAAAAAATACCGGATTCTTCTTTTGAATAATATACCTTTGTTTATTTCCGATGTCAGATATTACAGGATATATAAACGCAACGATAATAATTAATCGAAAAAGGGATCTCAAAATGATTTTATTACAGAAAATTGACGCCCCGCGGGAAACCGCTCAGGAAGAATTTATCACTATAACAAAAATATTTTTTAAATCAGGCGACAGGGTTAATAAAGGCGATACCTTACTTGAATATGAAACTTCCAAAGCAGTTAATGTTATTGAAGCGGATTGCGATGGTTTTGTTAAGTATTTCTGTAAAGCAGAGGAGGATATCGCGACAGGCAATACACTAATAGAAATATATGATTCTTTCGATAAAGAAATTGAAGCAAATAAACCATCTCCTGAAACGGAAAATCAAGAAGAAGATTTTGACAATATAACCTTTTCAAAATCCGCATTGGAACTTATTGAAAAAGAAAATATTGATAAAAGTCTCTTTAAAGGATTTGATTTTGTCAGTCTTGAAGATGTAAAAAGAATTCTTGAAAAAAATATTTGATATATTTGATATTATTCTGTCTATAATTTTTTTCCTGCTAATATTTTTTTGGTTTTATTAATATTATTCCAATGAAAAGGAATTTTTAAAATGAGATATTTTTTAAATCGATATTATTGGTCGATAAAGGAAAAAGTTGAAGGAACCTATCGTATCCTTTTTCTTGGTGATTCAATTGCAATCGGACCGGGAATTTCACATTTCGAAACAATGCCTTATAAGTTGGAACAATATTTAAATAGTGAGATTTATGATAAAAATATAGAAACCGTTAATTTAGGATACTCAGGATATGCTCTTTATGATGAATGGCTTGAATATTTGAGGTGGGGAAAAACATTACAACCGGATATGGTTGTAATTACTTTATCTTCTAATGATGTTGAATTATATAGGATTCCCGGTGAAAATCAATTTTATACATTCTGGAATGATGACAGCGTACATCTTCTTTATTTTAAATTGATGATCAGCGATATACATGATTATTTAAAAGAACATAATATACCGCTTGTTATTGCTTATTTTTCAAATATCAAAATGGATATTCACCTGAAAGCATGGAATATTATAAAAGAATTATGTGAACAGTATAATATAAATGTGGTGAATATTTCCAGTACTAAAGATGATGAATGTGAAGGGAAAACGCTTGTTGTCAGTGAAGTCGATTCACATTTATCAGGTTATAGTAATCATCTGGCGGCTGTTCGTCTTAAAGATTATTTATTGAATAACGGGTTTATAACCAAAACTCAATCATTTTTGCAAAGTGAACTTTATCATAATTTAATATTACACACGTCAGAATCAATCAAATTCGGGAACAGGCCGGAATTTGTTTTCTATAGATTGAAACAAATATTACAGGACAAAGATAATATTATTCATGACAGTAATGAAGATAGATTTTTATCGTTGAATAATGAAGCAGGGCGTTTTTTTACAGAGAATATAAAACTCTTATTTCTTGAAGCGTATGCGGAAGTTTTAAAAATGGATTCCAATACGATTTTTTCACATTTCGAATCGATGATTCATACTATCAATAGAATATCAAAAAATCTTTTTGTTTTGAGAAAAAATCTGGCGGACAGAACATTATCGTATACTCCATATCCAAATCCCAAAAAAAAGAGTATGAAAATAAAAGATACTATTTCGTCTAAATTAAGTAAGTATCTTGAGGATTTAAAAATAGTTGGGGATATGTTTTGTACCCCTTTTGATTCAAATATAAATGAGTTTTCAGAGCATCTTACAGATTTAGCTAAAAGGAAAAAATGGGCTTATTCAACAATCAGAAAATTCCTTGATGATTATGTTTTAAATATCAGATATATTTTAGATTTGATTGAATGTTATGATTCTTTACTAAAAGAATATAATCCGGAAGCAGGGCAGCTGGATAATATAGATAAAACATTTTACGGATTATTGGAAGAGTTCCTAAATATCTTTGGGATAATTGAATATATAATTGAGCTCTGCAAAATAGAAAAAATGATTTCATTGAATAATTTTGCAGTTGTTAAAAATCCGATTTTAGATTGTACGATAGATCTGAAATGTAATATACCCAAATGTCTAATAAAAGTTCAACTTGATTCTATAATACCGTTTTATTCTACTATATGTTGTTCAAATTACGTTTTCGGAGACAGCAATATTCATACATATTATTTTCAGTTTCCTATTTTTGCATTAGGAAAAATACGGGTAATTCTATTAGGACATGGAGATTTTGAATTTGATGCAGTAAAACTATATATTAAGGAAGATAATCAAATTATTTTAAAAAAGGAAAATTTTAAAGAAACACAAAAGAATGTTTTTGATTCAAATGTAATCTTTACCAAATTTTAAAATTGTAAATTATATATAAGTCTAAACACTTGATTCCCGGATAAAAATATGATTATGCAAGTCCGAATTATACAGAGAATAGCGTAAATAACCCCACAGTATTTACACCGAACTGGATTGAATCTCCATTCTCAAGTTCTTTTACTTTACCTTTGAATACAGGGTTTCTATTTATGAATGTTCCGTTTGTCGATGCTTCATCAAGTATGTAGTAATGGTTGTCTTTGCATATGATTTTTGCGTGAAAATTTGATATATACATGTCTCCGCGAATACAGAAGTTATTATTATGATTTCTTCCTATATTCGTGATTCGTTTTGATAATGCTAAATTAATATCGGAAATAGTTAAAAAAGCTGTGCTCTGGTCTTCAGGAGGTATGTTATAAATAAACATTATTGAGCCGTCGGTTTTAAAAACTTTTGGTTGCCATCGAATAAATGTATTTTTTGAATGGAATATTTCCGGCATATTATCCATAAAAAGATCCTTTTAATATAATATATCGGATAATACGTCTGCTTTTATTAGGCAAAAATATTTTATTTGTATTCCATAACCTGATAATAGGGTTTGTATGTCTTATCAGAAATAACAACATTGTTAAGTACTGTTCCGATTACTTTAGCGCCGGATAATTTAAGATGATCTTCGATGAATCCGGGTGATTCATTAGGATACATTTTATACCCTTCGACTATTATTACTCCATCTACAATGTTTGCCAGCAAAATGCTATCGGAAAAACCGATTACGGGTGGGCTGTCGAACAGGATAAAGTCGTAAAAAGGTTTAGAAGTTTGTACCAGTAAACGAATATTAGCGAAATCAATAATACCGCCAGTATAATTATTATCATAAATGCCTGCCGGAAGTAAATCTACATTCGGGTATACCATGGGAACGATCATCTGTTTGAAATTATCCTTAAATCTATCAATATCTTTCAGGCCTAACTCTGGTTCTTGAATACCGAGAAAATCGTTAAGATCCGGTTTTTTTAGGTTGGCGTCCACAACAAGAATTCGTTTATTCATACTCCCAAGTGTTACCGCAAGGTTTGCCAGGACGGTGGTTTTCCCTTCGCCTGCGCAACCGCTGGTGATGAGAATCGATTTATAAATGTTTTTGCGGTGAATAATATCGGTGGCGAGAACTTTAAACGCTTCGTATTGGGGATTATTGTGTTCTTTACCGCTGACAATTCCCTCAACTTCAGTAGGAATTACGCTGAGAACCGAATAAGCTCTCGCGCGAGCCTGATTATAAAAGTAAACTTCAAAGAAACCGTAGATGAGAATAAAAATTATACCGATAAAAAAACTGGAAAAGGCGCTTATAGATAAATTCTTAATGTAATTTGGACTGACATAATCGTCCTCAAGAGGTGGTGTGGCTTTGGAAATGATTTCTACTGTCCTTTCCGGCAAATCGTATATCGAAATTTGTTTGATGTATTCTTTTTTAAGCATAATATATATTTCCTGATTGAGAAGCATCTCACGTTCTGCCTGAGCGTAATTTATTTCAATCGATTCCTGATCTTTTATCTTATCTTTTTCTTCATTGAGAATTTTTTCGAGCGACTTTTCTTTTTCTTTAATTACATCGTACTGGATTTCCAGTCCGGTGATTAATCCATGTATTTCAGAATTAATATTTTTGTTAATCATTTCGAGTTTTCTTTTTGATTCCAATAAATCGGGGTATTTAGGACCGAAAGAAGATTGGAGATAAGCAAGATTGATTTCCTCTTCAGCATTTTGTTTTTTTAGTTTTATCAGGTTAATATATTTTTCATCCAGCAAAAGTAAATTTGCTTTGCTTTCCTCATCTGTAAGCTGATGGAGTTTGTTGAGTTCTATCTCTCTGGTTATCCGTTCGATTTGCATATCGAGGTAATCTTTATTGAAAATAAGCAGTTTATCTTTATCTATATTATTGCCTCGGAAATAAATAAGATTTTTATCGCGTTTAATTTTATCGAGAGTGTCTTCTGATTTTTCAAGTTTTATTTTTGCTTCGTTAAGTTTTACCTGTAATTCATCGAGAGTTTGGCCGATACGTCTTTTTTTCTCCTCAAACCGCTGGTTTTTATAGACTTCAACATATTGATTGGCGATTTCTGTCGCAAGGAATCTGTCTTTCATGGAAAACGTTATTTCCATTATATTTACTTCTTCAAAAAAATTAATTCTAAGCGCGGCTATCAACCATGAGATTGTAACGTCTTCAGGAAGGATAAAATTCTTGTATGGTGACATTCTCCTGCGTAGATCGAGATCTTTGATTACCTGGATAATGATATTTCTGCTATGCATTATTATATATTGGTTGTAATAAAAATGTTTGAGAAACAGTGGAGAATATTTTACGAATTGAGTAACATTGAGCGACCTTACCCGTGGCAAAATGCTTATTTTTGTTGACGCGGTGTAAACAGGATCCTGAATTGCGCAAAAAAATGTGGTAGTCGCTATCGATATAAAACAGAATATTATCAAAAGGAATTTATGAGATTTTAAAATTTTTATGGATTCAATAATAAAATCTTTCTTGGATTCTATAGCTTTAAAATTTTTAGCCATTTTATTTATCCGATTTATTAATGCAGTTAATGAAAATATTATTTAATTTTTCAAAATGTTGTGATGGTGAAAAATGTTGTTCAATCCTTAATCTCGCGTTTTTGCCCATCTGAATAATCTTTTGATCGTCATTCCATAAAATTTCTATCTTTTTTGCCAGATCAGCTGGATCCGCTGGTTTCACAAGATACCCCGTGTCTTCAGTAATCTGATCGGTAATTCCTCCTATATCGCTTCCAATTACAGGTTTTCCGCATGCCATTGCTTCTAATCCTGTTATGGGGCTGTTATCGGGGCAGATCGATGGTATTACAACAAATTTTGATCTACGGATATAATCTTTAAGCTCATCGCCTGCTTTAAAACCGATAAAATGGATATCCTTGAGATTTTCCGAGTTGATATAATCTTTTAAAGATTGAAAATATACCGGATCGTTTGAATCACCAACAAGATAAATGGGCATCTTGGATTTAATAAGTTTTTTTGCTTTGAGCAAATATTCCACTCCTTTTTCGTGGGACAATCTGCTGAAATAAAGAATGTAACCATCATTTTCATAAGAAGGTTTATATTCGTCCGGATCAACAAAAGTATTGATTTGGTATAACTTCTCTTCAGGATATCCGGCATCGATCATAGATTTTTTCATAAAAGAGCAAGGGCATATAAACGCGTCTACATAATCATATATTTTGATTAAATTATGTATAGTCATCGCGAAAGTTCTTGTGAAGCTGGGGAGAAATTTATTCTTAACGCATTTATGTTTAATACATTGGATATTGCCTTCTTTTACGCATGAATCGCACAGTTTGTTTTCTCTAAGGAAATGATAGTTGCCGCAAATCAAGTTAAAATCGGAAAGCCTCATTATTACTGGAATACCTGCTTTTTTGCATGCGCTGATTACACTGGGAGATATATCGTTTGCGATTCCGAGAAGGTATACGAGATCAACATTTTTATTTTTTATAAGCGATTCCATCTGTTTTTTTGCTTCAAATGAATAGACGCAATTGGAGAAAATTTTTATTTTTTGCATAATTCCGGTGCGTGATTCATTGAAAAAAACAGTATTTTCATCATACATAGGTTTAACAAAATATTGTTCATATTCCGATGGGATATTTTGTTTTCTTTTTACCGTAAAAGGAATAGCCTCAAAACCGTCGGATTGAAGTAAACTCATTATGTTGAGCATGTATCTTTCCGGTCCGTATGATTTGAAATATCTTCTGTTTGCGACAACAATTTTTTTCTTCATTTGATTAATATCCTAAAATAAACCTTATATTTTTTTACGGCATATTCGGTGCAAAATCTTACTTTATTTAATATTATCCGATTTTAAAAACGAATTCAGAGTATATCGAGATTATTTAACGCGTTTTCAGCGGCTTTCTGACTGGCTTTCTTTTTACTTGAATCGCTACCGGTTCCGAGAATATTATCATCAAATAATACAGCTATAGTATATATTTTTTCATGTTGAGGTCCTGATTCTTCCTGAATAATGTAATGAGGTAGTTTGCCGTATTCTTTTTGAAAATGAATCTGCAGCAGGTTTTTAAAGTTTTGAAAATTAACATGGTCTCCAATATTATCAAGTTTCGGTTGGAGAAACTGATTGAGAAATTCGCATGAACAGCTATATCCTCCATCAATAAAAATTGCGCCTGTTAATGCTTCGAACGCATTAGCTAAAAGGGTAATTCTATTTCTTCCGCCGGTTTTTTCTTCACCGGTACCAAGTTTTATGAACTTGCCAAGCTGAATCGTATTTGCTAATTCAGCAAGAAATTTTTTGCTGGCGAGATATGATTTTATTAAAGTCAGTTTTCCTTCAGGGTAATCAGGGTATCGGTGATATATTTCATTGGATATACATAATCCAATAATTGAGTCTCCGAGAAACTCAAGCCTTTCATTGTCTCCGGCTCCATTAGAAAATTCAAAAGAGTATGAGCGGTGAGTCATTGCCTGATCAAGAATCTCAATATTCTTAAATTTATAGTTTATTATTTCAATAAGTTCCTGAAAATTGTCCATATGGGATCTATTTACTGTTGCCGGATTTTTTAATTGTCTTTCCCCGCACATACCACCAGCTTAAGATATTTTCAGACGCATTGGCTTTCTCTCCCATAGGGAAATAATCGAATAGCAATGTTTCACCTGATATTTTCTCAAGCGATGTTATGGCGGCGAGTTTAACACCTCTGTCATTGTCATTAGCCATAAAAACAAGTTGTCTGGTTACTTCATCAGGGGTCTTATAATTAGACAAAAGCTCAACACATAATTTTCGTGTCCAGGGATCCCTTGAATCAAGTGATTTAAGAAGATATGGCATAACATTTTTTCTGTCAGATAACGATAACTGTCGATCAGCCATGAGTGATACTAGAACATGATCATCCGATAGAGCTTCTATAAGATATGTAAACCTCAAATTGTTTTTTTCCGAACCAATGTCTTTTATTGCCTGGTAACGTTTCTTCCAATCGGGATTTACCAGTAAAACTCCATATTTTTTTTTCATATTATCACGATTAAAAAAACCTAAAAATCCTACGGGAATTCTTCTTAATCCTGACAAATTAAAAAAAGAACTTTTTTTAATACCCGAATAAGAAAAACATTTATTTACAGGTATAATTAAGAAAAAAATCATTAACATTAATATAAGATATTTACTGAATTTCATACTAACCCAATTTTTTTAGATTTTTTAATTCGTCTATTCTATTTTTGATTAAAACGACTAAGTCTTGTTTTAAATTATTTGTCTTATATAAATCAATACATCTTTTATAATGATATATTGCGTTTTCATATTCAAAAAATCTTTTATCGTATATAAGCGCCAGGTTATAGTGGGCATCTCCGTCGTTAGGGTTTATTTCAAGTACTTTCTGGTATAGTTTTTTTGCTTTTTCATAATTGTTATTGTGTTGAGCAATGGAAGCGAGATTAAAAATTGCCTCGCTATGATAAGGATTAAGTTTGATTACTTTTTCATAATATGTTTCGGCTTCTTCAGGTATACCTTGCCGCATGCATATGAGGCCCAGCAGGTAATTTGCGTTGACATCATTAGGGTTATAAGAAATGGTTTTCGAGAGAAGATTTCTTGCTTTTTCATAATTCCCATTTTTTATATAGCTCACTATAAGATTATTTCGCAATGATGTGTTATCAGGATTGCCGGATACTTCCTTTTCAAGTTGAAAAATCTTTTCCGGAGCAATAATTTGTGATTTCTCAATTTTAGATTCTTTACTCTGAGCACATCCCATGATGGTAAAAAAGTAAGAAAAACAAAAAATAGTGAATATTAATCTCATAGTTTGTCAGTTCTGTAAAAATTTATTGTTCCAATTTAATATATTTGATCATAAAGTCAAGATTATTGTTGTTAAAATTCATATATAATTTTTGCTGCTTTTGAACTTCCGCTACAATCCATGGCGGAATAAAGATTCTTTTTTGGTATTTGCCCAATAAAATTAGATAAATGAGTATTCCAATTGCCGGAAAAAAAATCTTCTTTTTGTATAAGATATGAAGGGATATTTTTCTTTATTCCTTCTTGGAGAACAGGGTATTCCCTGAAATCGTCCCTAGATATATACATCAGAGGTGTGGAAGTGGATACACATTCAGCGACAGTACCATAACCGAGTTTAGAGACAACAATATCTGCAAGTTGAACAAGGCTTGGATGGTCGTATTCACTCCTGAATGGGAGAATCAGAAAATTAGAGTCTCTTATGAATTCGTTTCCGAAACTAATGAAAAAAAAGTCTGTATTTTTTTTTGACATCGATAAAAAATCAAAGTTATTTATTTTAAATCCTCCGAATGAACATAATATTATTGGCCTTAATTCATTTTCAATCTTAAGACTATGTCTTAATATATCGGGCTCTTTCTCCGGAAAACGGACAATAAGGGGTATATTTATAATTTGTTTAAAAGCGGGAAAATCACCGGAGAATGGTAGCATTAATAGTGTATCCGCATATGAATAACCTTTCTGCATATCTTCTATAATGTACTTAAATTGAGGGTATTCATCTAAGTATGGTGAAAAAATCCAATCCCAGGAAAAATTGGAAACAGCGATACTTTTTACACCGCAACTGTGGGCAATGAAAAAAGCCGATGGTGGTATATCGCCGACAATAATATCGATATGGTTATCTTTTATAAACTTTATTTCATCAGGCAAATACGAATTTCTTTGTTTTATAAGCCCGTCATATTTTAAAAATGATTCTTTTTTATCAAGGTGAATAAAATCGAGTTGATATGTGCCGGTATCGGCTAAAAGATAATGATATTTGAAATCAAATTTTAGAGAATCGCGGAAAATCCATTCAGGCGCGTTTGATCGAATGAATATTTCAATTTCGGGGTAATAATTGTATAATTCTTTAATTAAAGCGTTCATTCTTGTTGAATGACCGAAACCGTGCCCGGAAATATAAAAAACGAATTTCTTATTCATTGTATGGCTCCGATATTGAAATTGATATTATAAAATAATGCAATTGTGAAAATGCAGAAGTATATCATGATCTATAAATATTTGAATTATAAAATATTAGTAATAAAATTTCAGAATTTGTTATAATATATATATATATTAGATCTATAAAAAAGATTCAAAAGTATTTAAATAAAAATTTTAAAATAAAATATGGAGAATACCGCCTTGAATATAACGGGTGGCAATGAATCGATAGCAATGTTTATAGATTTATCGGAATATAAAAATATGCTTGATTTGGATGAAATAGAAAAATCTATGATGCATCTTTTAATGGATCTTTCTCCGGGTTTTATCCACGATTTAAATAACATGATGGGGATAGTGGATAATTACAAGGAAATTCATCTTTTCAGCGATGGCCTGGAAGCGGATTCTACCCGCCTTATAAAAGTGTTTGATAAGATTCTTGAGACAAATCATAATACAAGAAATTTCCTTTACATAATGAACAGGGATATAAATGGCAATTCAAGCCAGATAACAAATCTTATAAACAATATAATAAATCTGTTCCGGCATAAAATCAGCGAAAAAAATATACCTTGTGAGGTATATGTTGATTTGCCGTATAAATTTGGGATTCCTCTAACATTTGTCAATTATGTTTTTATAACAATGATGTTTTATCTTTTGGAGATATCATCAGCCGAAAGCAAAATAAAGGTTATAGCAAACGAGACATCCGATTGTTTGAATTTCAAGATGACAAGAGAGTGTTTTAACTCCCATTTAAAAATTGATTCAAGCAATAAATTGATAGGATTTGATTCGCCAATGGCGCGCCGGTTAAATATTCATCTTGAAGCGTGCAATACATATCTGGAGAGGATAGGTGTGAATCATATTGGAATAACGGCGGAAAAAAAGGATGTTAATTCTCAGTATTACGAATTGAGCTTAAATTTGCCGGTAAGTTTATTTATTGGTATAGAAAGAAACACGTCTTCATCTATGGTTTGCAAACCGCCTGATAAATGCATAAAAGATCAAAAGAAGACATCCAGTATACTGGTGATAGACGATGAGAAATTGATCTGTGATTTAGTATTATCCATATTTGATGATGAGGAATATGAAATTGATTATGCTCTAAGCATAAAAGACGGTTTTGATATGTTTATGAAAAAGAATTATAAAATCGTTATTTGCGATTATCTCTTACCCGGAACAACCGCTCAGGAACTGATTAATAAAATAAACCAGACTACCAGAAAACCGAAAATAATAATTATTACAGGTTGTCAGGAAAAAACAATAGATAAAGATTTACTAAAACCACCCGTTCATGCTATTCTTAGAAAACCTTTCAAGATAGATGATATTGTTTCACTGGTAGAAGACTTAATTTAAAAAATATTATAGATGGACAAATCCGACGAACTCCGAATCCAATTTAGCCTTAATTTGGGATTAATTATTCTCAAATTTTTCCTTTATTTTTCCCTGATTATGTTTATTACAGGTTGCGCCATGGTTTTTTTCTCTCTTGAGAAAGAAAAAATCTTTCCGATTACAATATTCGTTATAGGTATATTTGTTTTTATATGTATCATTATAGCAAGAAGATATTTTAATATAGGCAAATCGGTTGTAGATTTTGAACGTGGAACTATTACAGTAAGAAATCTTTTGATGAAAGACACAACATATTTGTTGGTTAATTTGAAGTCGCTTACAATAGAAAGCGTAGTTACGCAGAATAGGGTTCTTATGTATAATGTATACGCTGATTTTGAGGAGAAACAGGTTTTGATCGGGCAGGAACCGGATTTTATTCCGTTAAAACATAAAATAAAATTAATTAATTCAAAAATTGATATCGAATTAAATGAGGAAGAAAGGAATGTGGAGCAAGACGGGTCTTCAAATTTGACTAAAATAATCCGTATGATGTTTCCGATGATGATCATATTAATTTTTTTGAGATTATTGATATTTGAAAAATTCAATCTTAGTGTTGAATATAAATTTTTAATTGTGATTTTGGTATCGTTTGGATATTTTTTTATCTATTATTATATGAAACAAAGAAGGAGATAAAATGGATTGGTCTTATATTATAAAGGTTATCGAAAAATATAATAAGTTCGCGATAGTATCGCATGTAAATCTTGAGGGAGATGCTGTCGGTTCGGAAGTTGCGTTATCTAACTTTCTTCGCAAGTGCGGAAAGGAAACTGTGATAATCAATCATGACGATATACCCAAGTATCTACATTTTTTATTAAACGGCGATAAAATATTGCGTGCTGACAATAGTGAATCGGAATCGGCAATCAATAATTGCGACGCGGTTTTTGTGGTTGATGTTAGTAATTGGGATCATTTGGGGAATTCGGCGTTTCTGATAAAGAATTCCGCAAAACCTGTATATTGCATCGATCATCATCGGTCTGACCAGCCTCTTGGTGATTATGCTGTTATAAACGCTCAGGCTTCTTCAACCGGCATATTAATTTATAATCTAATTAAATGTTATTCGGAAGAATTAATCGATACTGTTATAGCGACTAATATATATACTTCAATATTAACGGATACGGGAAATTTCAAATATTCGAATACGAATCCGGAAGCGTATCGGGTTGCGGCGGAATTACTTGAAAAGGGGATTGACCATTCAAATATTTGCCAGTGTATTTATGAACACAATTCATGGAGCAGGTTCAGGGTTCTTCATAAAGCATTGGGAACATTAAAAAGAGAAGCGGGCGGTAAAATAGCGTTTATTCAGATTACGAAAGATATGCTTGCTCGTACACGAGGGTCACATGAAGACAGCGAGGGGTTTGTGGATATGTTAAGGACCATAGATGGTGTTGAGATAAGTATAATGTTCAGGGAAATAGAGGCTGATAAAGTTAGAGCTACTTTTCGGTCAAAGAATTTTGTTGATGTACAGAAGCTGGCTTCAAGTTTCGGTGGTGGAGGCCATGCAAGGGCGGCCGGAGCGACATTATTCTGTTCAATTGACGAAGCGGTTTCAAAAGTCTTAATTCAGGCAAAGAAGGCATTGGGTTGTGGAATATCCTAAACTGGAAATGCTTGAACATACATCCGATTATTACGTTAAAGTTACCGGGAGAAACCTGGAAGAACTGTTTTGCGGTGCTGTTATGGCAATAACATAT
This sequence comes from uncultured bacterium, assembly GCA_964451165.1. Classification (GTDB taxonomy): domain Bacteria; phylum Auribacterota; class Auribacteria; order Auribacterales; family Auribacteraceae; genus CAYVGJ01. Next base: position 21,962 of record CAYVGJ010000005.1, on the reverse strand, counting down.
TTTTATTCAGATGAATATAAGTTTAACGAAAGGAATTTTAAAGGAGAGATCAGTTGTGATGTAAAAATAACTGAATCCGGTATAGACGATCTTCTTGTAGTATTTTTAAATGAAGTAATATTTCAGATGGAAGAAAATAGATCTTTGTTTTTAGGAATGGATATATCAAAAATTAATGAAAAAGAGATTTGTGCGACACTAAAAGGTATAAAGCGCCGTAATGGAGATTCCGGTGGAGAAATAAAAGCCACAACATATCATAATTTAAATATAAAAGAAGAAAACGGTAATATTACAGCCAAGATACTTTTTGATATTTAAGGAGGAATGGTTATGGAATTTGAAAAAATTTTATTCCCTACGGATTTCTCAAAATATTCCGAGGTAGTTATACCTTATGTGGTTTCGTTAGCCAAAAAATACAAATCGAAACTGTATATGATGCATGTGATTGAAGTTTTTTTGCCGGATCCGGATTATCTTGGAATTTACAGCGATATAAGTAAAATTTATGATGATTTCGAGAAAGAAACCAAACGAAATATCCACGAACTTAAATCACGTGATGAATTTAGCGGGATCGATCTAGAAACAATAATTGTAATCGGCAAACCTTTCCTTGAAATTATAAAGACAGCTAAGGAGAAAGAAATTGGATTGATAGCCATGGGGACTCACGGCAGATCTGGATTAAACCATGTTATTTTTGGAAGTACAGCCGAGAAAGTTGTTCGGAAAGCGCCGTGCCCTGTATTGACTGTAAAACATCCGGAATATAGATTTGTTATGCCCTGACAAAAAACTGGGAGGATTGATCAATGACCGATTATAAAGAGAATCAGTATGACCAGATCTCATATGACTTGGGAAATATTCTTGGAAAATTTGGTCTGACATTATCTATTGCGGAATCGTGTTCAGGCGGGCTTATATCGCATAGAATAACACAGATTCCAGGATCTTCAAATTATTTCAAGGGTGGCGTTATCGCATATAGTAATGAAATAAAAGTGAAAATACTCGGAGTTCACGATACGGTTATAGAAAAATATGGCGCTGTCAGCGCGCAGGTTGCAAATCAGATGGCAAAAGGCGCGTTAGAAAAATTCGAGACCGATATATCATGTTCGGTAACAGGAATTGCTGGCCCTGAAGGGGGAACAGAAAATAAACCTGTCGGTTTGGTTTACATAGCTGTGGAATCAAAATCCAATGCGGTTTGTGAACGGTTTTTATTCAGCGGGTCACGGCAGGAAATTAAATATCAGACTTCCACAGAAGCTCTGAATCTTATATATAAATTCGTAACCGATAATTATGTTAAGTAATGAGTTCGCAAAAAGAATATCTTAGATTGTTTTATGCTGTTGAAATACCGGAATTTATACGGCATAACATTGTTGAATGTATTGCCAGATATAAAGAGTTGCCGGATAACCTTAAATGGACGTCTTTTGGAAATTTACATCTTACACTCAGGTTTCTCGGTAGTGTCGAGTTTGAAAAAGTAGCTGATTTGAAAGAAATATTGACACGGGTTTCTCATAAAGAGAAACCTTTTATATATTCTTTACAGGGGATAGGTTGTTTTCCAAACACAAAGAGAGCGAGGGTAATATGGATTGGCGCTTTAAAAGGTGTGGATTCATTAAAGAGAATAGCTTGCTCAATTGAAGATAATCTCGTTAATTACGGGTTTGAAAAAGAAGAACGAGAGTTTACTCCCCATGTAACTATAAGCCGGTTAAAAGATAGAACAAGAAAATTGACGCAACCTTTTCAAAAATATTTACAGGAAGATAGTGACAAATTTTTCGGAGAGTTTACGCTGAAGAATATTTCGCTCATAAAAAGTGTGTTGACTCCGGACGGACCGGTTTATACGACTCTTTTTAAATCAATCTTAGGTTAAGTTTTAGTTTTGACTTGATAACAATGAATAAATTATATTATTTTGACATAAACGGAAAAGGCATAAATTCATTTAAAGGAGCAAACGGATGGCAAAGCTTGAAGAAAAAGAAATTGTTAAAGAATTAGGCAAAGACAAAATTATTGAAAATACAATGGCTCAAATCGAAAAACAATTCGGTAAAGGAGCCATAATGCGTTTGGGTGACAATCCTATTGAGGATATCCCGATTATAAAGACAGGTGCCTATACGCTTGATGAGGCTCTTGGTGTTGGCGGAGTACCAAGAGGAAGAATAGTAGAAATTTACGGACCAGAATCTTCAGGTAAAACAACATTGGCTCTTCATATTGTCGCGAATGCTCAGCGAGCCGGTGGTATGGCGGCATATATTGATGCTGAACATGCGGTAGATCCGGCTTATTCACGGAAAATAGGTGTGGATATCGATAATTTATTGATTTCCCAACCGGATTGTGGCGAGGACGCCCTTAATATAGTTGAGATGCTGATAAAAAGTAATTCCATCGATGTAATCGTGATAGATTCCGTAGCCGCTCTTGTTCCGCGAGCTGAAATCGAAGGCGAAATCGGAGATTCGTTTATGGGGCTTCAAGCACGTCTAATGTCACAGGCTTTGCGCAAAATTACTTCTATTGTGAGCAAATCAAAAACATGCTGTATTTTTATAAATCAGGTTCGTGAAAAAATCGGCATTGTGTATGGAAACCCGGAAACAACAACCGGTGGGCGTGCCTTGAAATTTTACGCATCGATCAGGGTGGAAGTCAGAAAAGCAGGGAGCATAAAAGACACTCAGGGCCAGATTGTCGGTGACCATGTTAATGCGAAGGTAGTTAAAAATAAAGTCGCTCCACCGTTTTGTACGGCCAGTTTTGATATTATTTTCAATGAAGGGATATCATACGAAGGTTCAGTTATTGAAGTTGCTATTGAAAGAAAAGTTATCGATAAGAAAGGCGCCTGGTTAAGTTTCGGTGATGTCAGATTAGGACAGGGTAAAGAATCCGCAAAAATTGAATTTAAGAAAAATCCTGAGTTATTCGCCAAACTTCTTGGTGAACTTAAAAAACGTAAATCGGATACCTTATCAGAAAATTTACATGAAATGGATGTTAAGGAGGAATGAAAATGAAATCAAGATCCGCGTTATACAAAATTACCATTTTACTTCTTTTAGGGATAATAATAGGTTCACACTTAAATAATATCGCTGATCTTTTTAAGTCGGGCAGGAATCAAAATGGTTTATCTGCTGATATATATGAGTTGCAAGATAAATTTATCAATATCGCGGAAGAGACGAGCAAAGCCGTTGTAGGGATTTCTGTATCGTCTGTTGTAAGAGGCATGTATCTACCCACTCCATATCAGGATGATTTTTTCAGGTTTTTCTTTGGTTTGCCGGAAAGGCAATACCGCCAGAGAGGGATGGGATCCGGATTCATAGTTGATAAACGAGGATATATTTTAACTAACGAACACGTTATCCATCAAGCGGACGATATAGAGATAATTCTTCCGGATGGCAGAAAATTTAAGGGTAAGTTGACCGGAGCGGATGTGAAATCGGATCTTGCTGTAATAAAAATTGATGCGGAGAATCTGAGTTTCATCGAAATGGGTGATTCCGATAAAGTAAAAACAGGTCAGTGGGCAGTAGCTGTGGGGAATCCGTTCGCTATATTTGAGAATAATCCACAACCTACGATGACGTTAGGGATTGTGAGTGCGGTTCACAGGAGTTTCCCTACATCCGATATGGGTAACAGGTATTATGGAGACCTGATCCAAACGGATGCGGCGATCAATCCGGGTAACAGCGGTGGGCCGTTGCTTGATATAAATGGTAAAGTAATCGGGATCAATGTGGCAATATTAAGCCGTACGGGGGAGAGCGCGGGTATCGGTTTTGCGCTTCCTGTAAACCAGGCAAAAAGAATTCTAAATAAACTGATTGCCGGCAAAAGCATAAAATACGGATGGATCGGTGTTGCTGTTCAGGATCTTTCGCCGGAGTTAATCAAAACATTTAATCTGAAAACTAAAGAAGGTGCGCTTGTCGGCAGAGTAATGCAGGGCGCACCCGCTGATAAAGCAGGTATTCGGCGAGGCGACATCATAACAAAAGTAAACGGCAAGAAAATAGGTTCAGTTGATGATTTAATTTATACTGTCAGCCAGATGGAAATCGGTAAACAAACAAATGTCGAACTGATTCGAAACGGAAAACTTCTATCGTTGCCTTTGCTTATTGGGGAAAGCAATTCGGCGCAAAGCGGGCAGGAAGAACAGGAACAAGTACCGCAACAATCCGTTGCGACTTCATGGAGAGGTATGCAGGTTGCCGATTTAACGCCTGAATTTAGGAAACAATTTGAACTTGAGGAAAAAGAAGGAATTTTAATTGTGGAAATTCAGCCGGGTTCCCCTGCGGAAATGTCGGGTTTAAAAGTCGGCGATGTGATAGATGAAATAAACAGAAAACCTGTCAGGAATACCAATGATTTTGTTTCAATAACCTCAGGTATTAAAGGTGATATACTTATTCATACATATAATCATGGATATATTATTATCAGGGAATAAATGGATACTGAACTGGAAAAATCTATAAAAGAGGCTGTTAAAGTAATCGGCCGTCGTGAGTTCAGTAAATTTGAAATAAAGGAATTTTTGCTTAAAAAAGGGTTTGCTCATCAAATTATCGATGAGACGATTGATTACCTGATTTTGAAAAAGTGGTATAACGAGACAAAATCCGCTATTGAACTTGCTGAAGGAAAAGCACGTAAAGGTTTTTACGGACCGGAATATATCACAAAATTTCTTTCCGATAAACAATATCCGCAAGAGATTGCGCGGGAAGCAGTATTATCTGTTTTTAAGGATGATGAGTATGAATATTTTCTTGCTGGAAAAACCGCAAATGAAAAATTCAGGCGGTTAAAGAGAAAATTCATTGAAATGAATGAAAATAGGTATAAAATAAGGTCAACCTTGGTTAATCATTTGATGAGCAGAGGATTTTCAGAAAAAATTTGTGAAGATGTTGCCGATAAGATAATAGATACCGAAACCTGTTGAAGGAGAAATAAATAAACTTTATGCGATCAAAAGAAATAAGGGATTTGTTTATTAAATATTTTAGTGATAATGGGCATCAGCATGTGGCAAGTTCACCTGTGGTACCTATGGCTGATCCGACTTTATTATTCACAAATGCGGGAATGAATCAATTCAAAGATGTGTTTCTCGGTAAAGAGGAACGTGAGTATAAAAGAGCTGTGAGTTCTCAGAAATGCATCAGGGCAGGCGGAAAACATAATGATCTCGACAATGTAGGTTTTACGGCACGACATCACACTTTTTTTGAAATGCTTGGTAACTTTTCTTTTGGTGATTATTTTAAAGAGGAAGCTATATATTTCTGCTGGGATTTGATGCACAACATAATGAAACTCCCGAAAGACAGGTTGTGGGTTACTGTATTTAAAGACGATGATGAAGCGATCACAATATGGAAACGGATCAGTGGATTGCCGGAATCACGGATTGTGAAACTGGGAACGAAAGATAATTTCTGGAGTATGGGAGAAACAGGGCCATGCGGTCCGTGTTCGGAAATATTGATTGATCAGGGAGCTAATTTAAGTTGTGGGCCTGATTGCGGTATCGGTTCTTGTGATTGCGACAGGTTTCTTGAACTATGGAACCTTGTTTTTATGCAGTTTAACCGAAGTGAGGATGGTGGAATATCACCGTTACCAAAACCAAGCATAGATACAGGTATGGGATTGGAGAGAATAACAGCGATTCTTCAGGGAGTAAACTCAAATTTTGAAACGGATTTGATTTTACCCATAATTAATGCGATTGAGGAAATATCCGGTAAAAAACATACAATCGATCAGAATGGAGCTCCATTCAGGGTTATTGCCGATCATGCACGGTGTTTGGCTTTCGCTTTAGCGGATGGTGCGTATCCATCAAACGAAGGAAGAGGCTATGTTTTGCGCAAAATACTCAGGCGAGGGGCGCGTTTTGGATTGAAAGTGGGCCTTGAGGAACCGTTTATCAGCAAACTCGTAAGCAAAGTCTCTGATGTAATGGGATACGCTTATCCGGAAATAGTAAAAAAACAAAAAGAAATTGAGGGAATAATATATAACGAAGAACTCAGATTCCAGGAAACTTTATCTGATGGAATGAAACGAATTAATGAAGTTATTGGCGCTGTAAAAGACAAAAATCTAAAAGTTATTCCCGGCGATCAGATATTTAAATTGTACGATACATACGGTATCCCAATGGATATTATTGAGGATGTTGCGAGAGAAGAACGCCTGAACCTGGATATGTCTACTTTTGAGGAAAATATGGAGAGGCAAAGGACTATGGCTAAATCCGCTCAAAAGGACACAACCGGAGCAAAAAAGGATGAGGTATATGTTGATTTGATGAAAGAGATCAAATCACCTGTTCTTTTTGAGGGATATGAAACTGAAGAGCTCACAACAAAAGTGATATACATCATTAAAAACGGTGAAAAATCCGCTTCAGCAGGCGAAGGAGACAAGGTAAACATAATATTGCAACGCACACCCTTTTATGCTGAATCGGGCGGACAAGTTGGGGATACAGGCAAAATAATATCCGATAATTCCGAGATTGAGGTAATAAATACATTTTCACCGGTTTCCGGTTTGGTTGTGCATAGCGCGAAAATAATCAAAGGGAAACTAAGTGTTGATGAAAAAGTGACGGCAATTATTGATAAAAATAGAAGGGAAGAAATCAGAAAACACCATTCAGCCACTCATTTACTGCATTATGCGCTTAGAACGGTGTTGGGTGAACATGTACGTCAGGCAGGGTCTCTTGTAGAACCCGACAGGTTCCGGTTTGATTTTACGCATTTCAAGTCGTTGACAGATCAGGAAACCGGGGAAATCATTAAGTTGGTGAATGATCTGATACAAAAAAATATAGGTCAAAAAACCGAACTGAAAGATATTAAACAGGCTCGGGAAGAAGGTGCGATGGCGTTATTCGGGGAAAAATACGCTGAGAATGTCCGTGTAGTAAGTTTTGGGGATATCAGTAAAGAATTGTGCGGTGGTACACATGTTAAATCGACTGGGGAAATAGGTTTTATGGCTGTTTGTGGTGAATCGTCTATCGCTTCCGGAGTGAGGCGTATAGAGGCGGTATGCGGTAAATCCGCACGGGATTATTATTTGAATAGAGATAGCATAATAAAAGAATTGTGCGGTTATTTGCGGACTTCACCTGAAGAGATAAAAGATAAGGTTGAAAAATTATCTGAAGATAAGAAAAAATTGGAAAAAGATATACAAAATCTTAAAACAAAAAAAGGGAAAGAATCGATTGACGAAATTCTCTGCGAAATAAAAACTGTTAATGGAATAAATTTACTTGTAAAAAATTGCGGAGATTGTGATAAAGAATATTTGCGTAGTTTGGGCGATTCGCTTAAAAACAAGTTGTCGAGCGCGGTTATTTGTTTGGGTGCAAAAAGCGGAGATCAAATAATTTTTCTGGTAATGGTTACGCAAGATTTGGTAAAACAGGGGTATCATGCTGGAAATATTATAAAGCAAATAGCTCAAGCTGCTGGAGGTAATGGAGGTGGGCGGCCGGATATGGCTCAGGCTGGAGCCAAAGATGTTGAAAAGCTTGATAGTGCTTTAGAGCAGATATATAGTTTAATTTAATTTTAAAAAAGTGGAGTATCCTATGGCTGAAGAAAATCCCAAGAAAAATCGAAGACGTAAAATACTGATTGATAAGGCGGTTCAGTTAAGATATACCTTGCTTCTATTGATTCTTATAGTAGTTTATTCTTCAAGTTTGGGGTACTCGTTTTATACAAATTATAAAACAGGTACAAAATTATTGCTTGTTAATTTGGAAGATAACCCGAAACTGAAAGAAAAACTTGAAAAAAACGATAGAATGCAAGGAATAACCATTATTGTTGGAATGGTAATTAATGCCCTTGTCATTACATACATAGGGATATTCTCAACCCATAAGATAGCCGGGCCTATTTATCGGTTCCGCAAACATTTACAAGGTATGAAGGAAGGCGATTTGTCCATACGGACTAAATTGCGCAAGAATGATCTGCTTAACGATATCGCTGAAGACTTGAACCAGACTTCCGCCAAAATGAGAGAATGTTTTATCGATGATATAAGCAAAGTGGAAATTATATCTGGTAAAATAAAAAAATTAAGTGAAGCGATACGAAAGAATCAGATAGATTTAAATGATGCCAGTATCGCACTAAACGATATAAATAGCGAAACAGAAAAATTTGTTTCCATGAAAAAGAAATTTTATGGAATTGAAACGACAGAAAGTTAATTATGAAATTTTTTGATAATCCAACTTATGGTGAAATAGACGAGTTTTTAAGTGACGAAATCCGCGAATCGGATGTTTCAGCAAAAGTAGCAGGAATAATAGAAAAAGTAAAAAAGTCTGGTGATAACGCTTTATTTGAACTGACGCGTGAACTGGATTCAGTGGATTTGTCTGCAAGTGGATTTAAAGTGGATGAAAAAGAATTAAAAAATTCTTTAGATAAACTTGATCCGGAGCTTGTAGAATCACTAAAAGTCGCGAAAACAAATATCGTGCGTTACCATGAACACCAGAAACGCCCGAATTGGCAATTTGAGATTGGTTACGGATCGTTTATCAGAGAAGTAAGTGTTCCTGTAAATAGAGTCGGTGTATATGTTCCGGGAGGTACGGCTCCTTTGGTTTCGAGTGTGCTAATGTCTGTTTTGCCCGCGAAAGTCGCTGGGGTTAAGGAAATAATTGTTGTAACGCCGCCGCAAAAAGACGGAAATATCAATGAAGGTATTTTAGCGGCATGTGCGATGTGCGAAGTTGATGGAGTTTATAAAATTGGAGGAGCCCAAGCAATATCAGCTATGGCCTTCGGTACGCAATCCATACCAAAAGTCGATATTATTGTAGGTCCCGGAAATCCATATGTGACAGAGGCGAAACGCCAGTTATACGGAGTTGTCGGGCTTGATATGATAGCCGGGCCAAGTGAAGTGCTGGTTCTCGCTGATGAAAATACTAATTCAGAATACGCTGCCTTGGATTTATTGTCTCAGGTTGAGCATGGACGTGACAGCAAAGGGATATGTATATCCACAAACAAAAAAGTCCTGGAAAAAATCGAAACTGAAATAGATAAACAAACAAAGAAATTGTCCAGAAAAGAAATATTGAAGGTTTCAGTTGATAAAGGAATAGTATTTGTTAAAGTTGATAAAGTAAACCGAATGATTGATCTTGTTAATCATATTGGCCCTGAACATCTGGAAATAATGCTTCAGGAGCCGAAAACAGTCATCGACAAAATAACAAATGCCGGAGTTGTCTTTATTGGAAGTTATACTCCCGAAGCGGTTGGCGATTATATCGCCGGGCCGTCGCATGTACTTCCTACTGGAGGTAAAGCGAAATTCTTTTATGGATTATCGATATATCATTTTCTCAAGAAAATGAGCTATATATCATACACGAAAGAAAAATTAGACAGCGTAGCCAGGCATATAATAAACATTTCGAAATGTGAAGGTTTGGATGCGCATTTAAAATCTGTTGAGATTAGGACAAAGAAAGAATGACACAATATTTTAGAAACAATATATTTACAATGGATTCATATGTACCCGGAATTCAACCTAAAGAGTCCGGTGTGATAAAATTAAACACAAATGAGAACCCATATCCGCCTACGAGCAAAGTGATAGAAACGCTAATTAAAGGAATAAACGGAAAATTACGTTTATATCCAGATCCTTTATGCGATAACCTGCGGGAAAAGATCGGTTCTGTTTGCAATGTTGATATGGATCAGATTATTGTCGGAAACGGGTCCGACGAAATACTTACTTTGATAATGAGGTCTATCGTTGACCCAAACGATGATGTTTTGCTCCTTTATCCGACATATACTTTGTATCATGTTCTTGCAAAAGAAGCCAATGCTAAAATTCTTGAATATGAACTTGATGAGAATTTTCAGATTCCGGAACCATTTTTCGCGCAAAAATGTAAACTGTGTTATGTTCCTAATCCGAACGTACCGGCGGGTAATCTTGTAAGTAAAAATGAACTTGAAAGAATTGCTTTTAATATAAAAGGAATACTGGTTATTGATGAAGCTTATGTGGATTTCGCGGAAGAAGATTCGATAGATTTGCTTAAGAAACATGATAATATAATTATAACTCGTAGTTTTTCAAAATCATTTTCTCTTGCGGGGATGAGAATTGGGTTTGCGATATCCTCAAAAGAGATAATAAAAAATATAATGAAAATTAAAGATTCATATAATGTCAACCGCCTAAGCGCAATTGCCGCTGAAACTGCTTTGGACGATATTGCCGTAATAAAAGATCAGATATCGGTTATAAAACATCGCAGAGACAGATATTCCGATATTTTGAGAAAAATGCAATTTCAGGTTTTACCGTCGCAGACCAATTTTTTATTTGTTAAACCACCTTGTGTTGAATCAAAATATTTATATGAGAAATTATGGGAGAGAAAAATACTTGTCAGGTTTTTCAATCAACCAAGGGTTAACGATTATTTGCGGATAACAATAGGTACTGAAGAGGAAATGAGTTATCTTGTGAAAAATATAGAAGAGATTCTGGAGATATATTTGACAAAATGAATAAGCGTGAAGCAGAAATAAAAAGAGTAACAAAAGAGACAGATATTTTTGCAAAAATAAATATTGATGGAACTGGTTTGAGCAAAATTAACACGGGAATCCCATTTTTTGACCATATGCTGGTTTTATTTTCAAAACACGGCCTTTTTGATATTGAGCTGACGGCAAAAGGTGATATAGATGTGGATTATCACCATACAGTTGAAGACGCCGGCATAACACTTGGTATAGCTTTCGATAAAGCTCTCGCGGGTAGAGAAGGCATTCACAGATATGGTTTTGCCACGGTTCCCATGGATGAGGCGCGAATTGAAATTGCCATAGATATCGGAGGAAGACCCTATATAATTTATGATGTCCAGCATCTGGATAAATGCATAAAGGATATACCTGTTCAATTATTTGAGGAGTTTTTCAGGGCATTCGCAGTAACGGCGAAAATGAATATTCATATAAGATATATTTATGGGGTTAATCCTCATCACATAGTGGAATCAATGTTTAAAAGTTTTGCGAGATCTTTAGACCAGGCTTGTATTTTTGATCAGAGAATGATAGGAATTGTTCCATCAACTAAAGGAGTCTTATGATCACTGTTGTAGATTATGGTATGGGGAATATAAAAAGTGTTGTAAAAGCGCTGGAATATGTTGGAGCTCAGGTTGAACTGACTTCAAGCAGTTCTCAGGTTGAAAAAGCGCATTCACTTATAGTTCCGGGAGTTGGTGCTTTTGACGATTGCATGGCTAATCTAAAAAAGAAAAATCTTGATACCGCTATAAGAAAACATATTTTTAAAGGCAGGCCGTATTTAGGCATTTGTCTTGGACATCAAATATTATTTGAGGCTAATGAAGAAAGCCGGAAGAATCAGACAGGATTGGGAATATTCCCCGGAACAGTAAGAAAATTCGTTCAAAACCTAAAAGTTCCACATATCGGATGGAACCAGATAAAAATATACCGGAAAAAATGTCCAATTTTAAAAGGTATAGAGGATGGTGAATCTTTTTACTTCGTACATTCCTATTATACTGAACCGATAGATAGCAGAATTGTTGCCGCGAGAACTGATTACGGTATAAATTTTACATCTATGATATGGGATGGTGCAAAATTGTTTTCTGTCCAGTTTCATCCGGAGAAGAGTCAGAAAGCTGGTCTTGCTTTGCTGAAAAATTTCTGTGAATTATTCGAATGAAAGGTGTTATCCGGTATGATCATTCCTGCAATAGATCTTAAAGATGGAAAGTGTGTGCGTCTTGTTCAGGGCAAAGCCGACGATGTTACTGTTTTCAGTAACAATCCGGGTGAAATAGCTTTAAAATGGCATGATTGTGGCGCGTCACGGTTGCATGTGGTTGATCTTGATGGCGCTTTTGAGGGATCACCAAAAAATCTTGATGGGCTGAAATGCATCAGAAAACATTTTGAAGGCATTATAGAGTTTGGCGGAGGAGTCAGGACCGAAGAAGATATAAAGAAATTAAGAGATATAGGTATTGATAGAATAGTTCTTGGAACTATGGCTTATCAATCGGAAACTTTTGTAAAAAAATGTCTGGATCAGTTCGGGAAAATATTTATAGCTGGAATTGACGCCAAAAACGGTATGGTTGCCATAAAAGGATGGGTTGAAACCACAGAGCTTAAAGCTGTTGACCTTGCTGTAAATATGCAAAACATGGGAATCAGTGAGATTATTTTTACGGATATCATGTGTGATGGTATGTTGCAAGGCCCGAATATAGATAGCCTTAAGAAAATATTAGGTTTTGTGAATATACCGGTAATATCCTCTGGAGGAATAAGTTCAGTTGATGATATCCGGAGATTGGTTCCATTAAAAAAAGAAGGCCTTGGAGGCGTAATTATCGGTAAAGCATTATATACAGGCGATATCGACTTAAAAGAGGTGATAAGATGCTGGCAAAAAGAATAATACCATGTCTTGACGTGAATAATGGGCGGGTTGTTAAGGGTGTAAATTTCCTGAATCTGACTGATGCTGGTGATCCGGTTGAAGCGGCTTGCAAATATGACGAGATGGGCGCCGATGAACTGGTGTTTCTCGATATAACAGCGTCATCCGATGATAGGGATATAATGATACATGTTGTCGAAAAAACAGCGGAAAAATTGTTTATACCTCTTACTGTAGGTGGAGGTATTAGGGATTTAAAAGATATAAGAAACCTTCTTAACGCCGGTGCGGATAAAGTATCAATAAATACGGCGGCTGTACAAAATGTCGATCTTGTCAAACAGTCCGCGAAAAAGTTTGGGTCGCAATGTATTGTTGTGGCGATCGATGTAAAAAAAGTTGGAGAACAATACGAGGTGTTTATCCACGGTGGGCGAACCCCCACCGGTCTTGAAGCAATAAAATGGGCAAAAAAAGTAGAAAAATTCGGAGCGGGAGAAATACTTCTCACAAGTATGGATGCTGATGGTACAAAAAAGGGTTATGATATAGAAATTACACGAGCTATATCAGACACACTAAAAATACCTGTTATAGCATCGGGTGGTGCTGGTGAGCTGGTTCATCTATATGAAGCGCTTGAACTTGGTAATGCTGACGCGGTGCTTGCGGCTTCGATTTTTCATTTCGGGAAATATAACATAAGGCAATGTAAAGAATACCTTGCTTCGAAAGGAGTTCCAGTAAGATTATGAATTTTATAGAAAATATTAAATTTGACCAAAACGGGCTTGTCCCGGCGATAATCCAGGATATTGAAGACGGCACGGTTTTAATGATGGCTTACATGAATAAAGATGCTCTTATTGCCACCATTAATACCGGAAAAACAAATTTCTGGAGCAGATCAAGGCAAAAATATTGGATTAAAGGAGAATCATCAGGGCATACACAGGACGTACAGGAAATTTATTACGATTGTGACGGCGATACTCTTTTAATAAAAGTGAAACAGCATGGAGGAGCATGTCATACCGGATACAGATCGTGTTTTTACTCGAAAGTTGAATCCGATGGTAATGTTACTATTGTGGGAGAAAAAGTATTCGATCCCGATAAAGTATATAATAAATAAAGGATTAACCCCGTTTGAAAAAACGGGGTATTTTTTTTATGAAAGCACTGGTTTTATCTAATTTAAAGATGTCTTTACAAAATGTTGAGGTGCCTAAACCTGATAAAGGGGAATGCCTTATAAAAGTAAAACTTGCGGGGATATGCAATACTGATCTTGAGATTATTAAAGGATACATGAATTTTTCAGGGATTGCGGGGCATGAGTTTGTCGGTGTGGTTGAGGAATCACCCGATGAATCTTTTCTTGGGAAAAGAGTTGTGGGCGAGATAAATATCGGTTGCGGAAAATGCGGATTTTGTTTATCGGGGAATAAAGAACATTGTACCGATAGATCTGTGTTGGGAATATTCAATAAAAATGGTGTATTTGCGCAATATATAACATTACCATTAGAAAATCTTTTTATTGTTCCCGATAGTGTATCTGATGAAGAATCGGTTTTTGTAGAACCTCTTGCGGCGGTCATAAGAATATTTGACCAGGTCAAAATCAGGCCGAACACTCGAATAGGAATATTGGGCGATGGTAAACTTGCTTTATTAATTGCCATGGTTTTACAGTCCAGTGGATTTTATAAATTCTCGATATTTGGGCATCATAAAAGCAAACTTGATTTAATCAAAGATCAAAATACTGAAAAATTTCTTACCGTACATGAAAATCAATTTCAATCTTATGACTATATTGTTGAGGCAACCGGATCGCAAACCGGATTTGAACAAGCTCTTAATTTATTGAAACCACAAGGGACGTTGATTTTGAAAAGCACTATCGCCGGATTGTCAAATTTCAATCTTGCTCCGATAGTAATTAACGAGATAAACCTTATAGGATCCAGATGCGGAAGGTTTATGCCGGCGTTGAATATGTTATCCGCAAAAAAAATTGATTTAAGCGATATGATTACGGCTAAGTATAATATTAATAACTGGGAAATAGCGTTTGAAAGGGCTGAAGAGAAAGATTCTCTCAAAATTTTGCTTGAGTTGTAAGAATATAAATGTAAAAAAGGCCGTATTAAAGTATAAAAACAGATAATACGGCCTTTTATAAATAAAAAATATTACTCTTGAGTATTTGATGTAGCGGTAATATGTGTCAATGTGTTTTTATCAGGAAACGCGTAATATTGGACATTGGTTTTCATACCTGCTTTTAGTTGATCTTTCGTAGATTGTTGTCCGTCAACAGTATAAGAAACGTAATCAGGAGTTAATAAAGTTAGTGTTGTATCATCCGGCATTTTGACGGTTAAAGAATCATTTTCTATTGATTCAATAGTCCCTTTTGCAGAATGATCTCCTGCCTGGCTGTAAGCATTTATGCAGAAAACAGATAATGCGATAGCAAAAACAAAACATACAGCTGTAACTTTGATAAATAATTTCATGCTGATTTCTCCTTTTCTGAGAGTTATGTATAAAACCCGATAAAACAAATCGTAATGACTTATTAAATAATTAATATATAAAAATAAAAAATATGTCAAATTAAATTAATTGCGGATATATTTTTTATGCCACATTTCGAGTATAAAAAACAGCCATAAATTATTTCCGTAATCTTTTATGCCCATCTGGTGCTGATTCCATAATTTTTCCATATAATCTCTTTTTATTATAGAAGACAGGAAAGAGTTCTTTGAAAGAATAGTTTCATGAAAAACATTTTTCAGGTCAGATCTGAGCCAAGAGCTTACAGGGATTTCGAAACCTTGTTTTTTGCGGTACAGTATTTCATCAGGAATAATGTTTTCCAAAGATTTTTTAAAGATGTATTTTGTACATAATTTTTTCAATTTAAGGTTAGCGGGAATTTTTGCCGTGAATTCCATAAATTTATGGTCAAGTAGAGGAACTCGCACTTCAAGAGAATTAGCCATGCTTGCCCTGTCTACTTTTACAAGATAATCATCGGGCAAAAATGTTTTAATTTCAGTATATAATACTTTATCGAGATAATTGCTGGAGTCAGCATTATTATAATGATTCATCATCAATGTTTTTGGCGAGTATCCGTTGACTTTGTTCCTGAAATCATTATCAAAGATATCCGTGAGAAGTTTTTCACTGTTGACGGAAATAGTGTTGAAATATCCTTCAAACGGATCTTTTGCAAGGTTGTTGAATAATGTTTTTGCCCTGAACATTCTGGGGAGCCAGTCGGCTTTTGGGTAAAATGCTCCCATTGTTGAAAAAAGAGGTTTTCTAATAAAAGATGGTATAAATAATCTTATCTGATTTTCGATGTTATCAAAAATGTATCTTCGATATCCCGCGAAATTCTCATCACCGCCATCTCCGGATAGTGCTACTGTGACTTTATTTCTTGTCATTTTGCATAAATAGTAACTGGGAAGCGCAGAAGAATCGGCAAAAGGCTCATCGTAAAAATAAAGCAATTTATCCATTATTTCTATGGCATCAGGTTTGACAATATATTCTGCGTGGTCGGTATTAAATAGGCGGGCGGTTAATTCAGCATACGGCAATTCCGAAAAATTTTTATTCTCAAACCCTATTGAGCATGTTTTTATGGGTTCTTTATTTAATTTAGCCATAGTGGCGACAATAGCGCTTGAGTCTATCCCGCCACTGAGGAACGCGCCTAAAGGCACATCGCTTATCAGGTGCGAAGATACGGATTCGGTTAGCTGTTCGATTATTTGTTCTTTAAAATATTGTTCGGATTGATTTATTTTATCGGCGAAAGATATATCCCAGTACTGTTCTATCTTAAGCCCGGGATTGTTGAGATTGAAAACCATATAATGAGCGGCATCAAGTTTCTTTATGTTGCTGAATATTGTTTTTGGCGCAGGAATGAAAGCATATGTGAGGTAATCATATATTGCCTGATAATCAAGTTCTTTATTGATATACGAACCATATTCGAGTATAGGTTTTATTTCCGAACCGAAAACTAACTTTTTGCCGTCAAAAAAATAATAAAGAGGTTTGATTCCCAATCTATCGCGAGCGATGAACATAGTTGATCTGTTTTTATCCCAGATAGCAAAAGCAAACATTCCCTGGAGCATTTCGACGGATTTTTCGCCGTATTCCTCGTACAGGTGAACGATTGTTTCAGTATCGGAATGGGTTGTGAATACGTGACCTTTATTTTCGAGTAATTTTTTTAATTCCAGAAAATTATATATTTCTCCATTGAAAACGATCCATATGGTTTCGTTTTCATTAGATAAAGGTTGTTTGCCTCCTTCGAGGTCGATAATGCTTAATCTGCGGTGGGCGAGGCCGACGAATCGATCGGTATAATAACCTTCGGCATCAGGCCCTCTGTGTATCATGGTGGAATTCATTTTTTTCAATGTTTCGGCGCAGACATTTTCACGGTCAATATTGAAAATTCCAGTGATTCCGCACATAACTTAAATCCTCTTATGAATGATTTTAGCGGGATTCCCGACAGCGATGGAATAATCCTCAATTTCTTTTGTTACATTGCTTGCGGCGCCGATAACGCATTTTTTCCCCACATTAGCCATAACAAGCGCGCCGTTTCCGATCCATGTATCTTCACCGATGATTATTTTCGGGTATTCGCCTCCCTGTTCCCTTATGGGGATATCGATTCGATCAATATAATGTTGTTTTGCGCCATTTATGATGTCAACATTGCTTCCAATTAAAATATCGTCTCCCAAATCAACATCGCCAATAGTGCAATATGTGCCGATATAAACTTTTTTGCCGATAGAAGCTTTTTCACTGGAAAATATGGTTCCGAATCCTATATAGCAATCAAGTGAGCATTTGTTAAATACGAGAAAATAAAATGCCCTGCGCAAATAATTGCCGATTAACCCGGGGAACAATGCGAAAAATTGGCTCATTCCCTGAAAAGGTTGTTCGGACGTGATAAAAATCTTTTCTATTTTATAGATTAAAAAAAATGGAAAAACCAAAATGAAACATAAAATGTTAAATGAATTTTTTATAAATGATTTCATCTCTTTCCCGGCATTATCTCAAGATAAATTCTGCGGTAATTTTCAACCATTTTATCAAATGTAAAGTTATCTTCTATTCGTTGCCTCGCGTTTGTTCCATACTCTTTCATTTTTCTTTCATCGGATAATAGATCGATAATATTATCGGCAAGAATACCACTATTACTTACCGGTACCAATTTACCGGTTATGTTTGGTATAACGATTTCTCTGTTGCCTCCGACATCCGTGGCGACCGATGGTTTTGAAGCGCCCATCGCTTCAAGTAAAGTTACGGATGTGGCTTCCATAATGGAAGGAAGAACAAATAAATCGATACCCATAAGTATTTCAGGAACATCGGTTCTTGTGCCCAGAAACTTTACAAATTTATCAAGGTTTAATTCGTTGACTTGTTTCACGAGATCAGATTTAACCGGACCATCGCCAACAATGTATAATAGTGTATTGCTTATTTTATCTTTTACAGTATTTATAGCGTCAATAAGTGTTTTGTGGTCTTTAATCGGGTCAAGCCTGGCAATAATTGCGACGATTTTTTTATCTTTTGGGAACCCTAATTTGTCACGGATATCGTTTTGATTATAATATTTCGGAAATCTTGTTATATCTATTCCATTATAAACTACTTCTATTCGCGATTCAGGGATTTTTTCATATTTTACAAGACTGTCTTTGCTAAATTTTGAGACGCCGGTATAATAATTTGTCCAAAACTGGAATATCTTATTAAAAACCACCCTTTTCCATCGTACTTTATCCGGTTGATGCCGGCCATGTTCAGTAAAAACAATACCAGGTTTGTTTTTACTTAACATTTTAGCCATTGCTGAATAAAAATATGGTGTGTATTGATGAGCGTGTATTACATCTATTTTCTTATCAGATATGAGTTTGGCAAAATTTTTCGATAACTCGAAATCAATACCTTCTTTTCGGTTTAGACAAAATACTTCACCGCCTTCATCTTGTATTAATTTGCTTATATAACCCAAAGAATCCAGGCAACAGAAAGAAAACTTAAATGATGGATCAAAATTTTTGGAAATATCGTAAGCTAATTTTTCAGCGCCGCCGATTTCTAATGTATGCAAAACTTGTAAAATATGTATTCTGTTGTAAACCATGGTAATCCAGTGTAGTATATTTTTGAGTTCTACTGCAAAATTATTTTAAATATAATAAGTTCAGTATAATCAATTAATAAAGAAAAGTAACGGAAAATAATAAATATCATGAATAATCTATTAATATATAGAAAAATATATATTACTATACAACAAAAAAATAATTAAATGTTATATTGAATAATAAAAAAATATGTTCTATAATAATAATATGGAGATATTGTGCAAATTGTAAAAATCTTGTTTTTAAAATAAAAGAGGAACATAAATAAAAAAAACCTGAAAAAGGGGGGGATTTTAATGAATAAATCTTGTCTGAAAGGTTTATTGAGTATTTTCTCATTATTCTCAATTCTGTGTGGCTCGGTTTTTGCGGACTTTGTAGTTATAACGGTACCAAAAAACCCATTAAAGCCTACCCTGCCGCACCCGGCGTATAATGGGCATCCCACAACATTTAAAGCTATCTGCAGGAATAATACTGCGGCAACTCCTCCAGGGGTAAGCGGTACAATATGGTATCAGTGGGATTTTAATGGTGATGGCGATTATGACGATACCGGTGAAGCTGTAAAAACCACTACAAACCCATACAATTTGGAAGCGATATCAACATATCCAACCCAGACAAAAGACAAGCGAATATCAGCTATGGTACGCGCCAGTAATACTTCAGCGAGCGGTCCATGGGTATACGCGAGTTATCCGGTTTATATTTACGCTAATGTTCCGGCAGTACCTAATAGCGGGACAACGATAAATGCTACTGATGATCAGTTAGCGATAATGCGTGATGTGGCTATTGACGATGGGTTATGGTATATACATAAAACGATGACCGGAAAATCGGGAAGCCTTGGAACAATTACAGGTTATATCCCAAAAAATTCAACACATGAGGCGGGTCGAACTACCGGTTCAAATTCAGCCTGTATGTGGGCATTTGAAATAAACGGGCATTTGCCTGCGTATCCTCCGGGTACACCAGATGTTCCGACTCAGAATCAGCAATACTGGGAAAACGACCCGTATTCTGAAACGGTCTGCCGAATGATGAATTTTGTACTTGCAAGGTTGGCGGTGGTAACTATTCCGACCAGTGACGAGTATAATACTTCTGATGGGGAAAGTACCGCTTTACGAGTTGATGGGACTTCCGATACCAAAGCGTTACAATGCGATACTAATATCGCGTATGATATGGGTTTAATCGCAGGAGCTTTAGCATTGACAGGACATGCGGGTAAACCCGCAAAAGTGGGAATTGCCACTTATGTTAACGGAAAAAATATGGAATATATTGTACAGCAGGTTGTTGACCATATAATGTATGCTCAGATTGACAGTGGCGGTGGTATGGGATCGTGGATTTACACTCCGGCGAATGGATCATTGAACACAGATAGTGCCGATGCATCGGCCGCGCAATGGTCTTATATTGGGCTTGAGGCGGCGGAAAAAGCTATGGGTAATGTCAAAGTTTATATAACTAAAAAATGTAAAGCAAAGATAGCATATAATTTGTTTATTAATAAATTTACCGACGGTGGAGCAAGGTACAGAAGCAATTCAGGAGATTCAAATTATCAACTTACTGGTGGCGCGCTTGTTGCGGCAGGATGGCTTGGATGGAATCAGACTTCTTTTCCAAATGATAGCTCCACACCTTATGCGCCGCATACCACATATACGGCGGCCCAATGTAAAGCGCTTTATACTACTTATATGAATTATGTTTCCACAAATACTCGCTGGTTGGAAAGTATTGGAGGAGAGACGGCATTTAATGGTATGTGGTATAGTGGAAACTGGTATAACCGCCCGGCTACATGGGGTGTTTCACCAACTTCTTATGGAGCGACATATTCAATTTATTCTATTCAAAAAGGATTGCGGACATTAGAAAATCCTTCGGTTGTAGAAGTTGTTGATCCGAGCAATGGTACACGTCATAATTGGTATAAAGAGTTTGCCACATATTACATAAATAATCAGTATGCGGATGGTCATTGGGTTGATGCACGCGTGGAATCATGGATAGGCTATTATTATCTGGGCCCTGAAATGTTAACAGCGTTTGGAGTATTGGTATTGACTCCGAGTGTGTTTGTCGCTAAACCTGTTGCTTACGCTGAGGCGAGTCCGATGACTGTGGTAGCCGGTTGTGCAGGCGGTTCGAATGGTGATGTTACGTTTAATCATAATGGATCGTTTACAGTTGATCCTGCGCGAACGATAACGCGCTATACGTGGATGTGCAATGTTCCATCGAATGTGACTGAGACAGGGTATGACACTTATTTCCAAAATAATACACCTGACCTGGATACAACAGATGGTCAAACGCCATATGTGTATAAATATAATTCCGCAGGGACCTACAAAGCTGTGTTAAGGGTGAAAGATGATATAAATCAATATAGTTATTTTACAATAACAGGCATATCTGTTCTGCAACCAACAAATGTTGCTCCTACGGCGGTAATAACCGGAGTATCACCTACTGTGGTTGGTAGTGGTAATATTGTTACCGTAAAAAGAAGTGGGGTAGTTAATTTGACCGGCGTGACCAGTACCGATCCGAACTCTGCATGCGGTGATACCCTTACATATGCGTGGGATGTTGATGGAGTTGGTGGTTTTAATGATGGTACTACTTTGACAAAGGAAATAGATGTTGATCTGGCATATGTATTGCCGGAAGGTCCGTATCCTATAGCAAAAGTAGTGAAACTACAGGTGAAAGATACAGGTAATCTGACTGATGATGAACAAGTTACATTGAATATTTATGGAGATAAACCACAAGCGGTAATAAGCGCAAATCCATTAGTGCCGGCGTGTAATCAGGATGTTAATTTCGGAAGTTCAGAAAGTACTTCATCAATACCCGGAAAATATAATATTGTTGAGTGGCGATGGGATTATGGCGATGGAAGTGCATATGGCAGTGGAGCGACAACTGTGCATAGTTACAATCACTATGGTACCTACACCGCAAGATTGCAGGTTAGGGATGATGATGGATCAAATAATTGGTCTGATTGGGTCAGCACGACGATACAGGTAAGCGCAGGTAATGTGGCGCCGGTATCGCGGGCCGGGGGTCCGTATGTGGTGAATGAGGGAG
>CAYVGJ010000004.1:130251-179032 GCA_964451165.1 uncultured bacterium | reverse complement strand
CGCGGTATTTATTATACCGCGCTTTTTTATATCTATCAGGCAAAATATTATGCCGATATATCCAGAGCTCTTTGAGCTTTCAAATTCTTTATGAAAGAATCTGTTATTTTTAGTTTTCTTTTCAACCTGATACCGCGGAGATCTTCTTTATTCAATCTTTCCAATCCCAGGTATGATCTTAAATCATCCAGAGATATTTCAGCATCAGCACCTTTTTCCGCCTTTATTGATTCAATTGCCTGAGCAACAAATTTATTCTGAGCGGATACCTGTGTTATGATGAGATCGCCCGGTAAATCTTCACCCGCTTCAAGCATATTTGCGAGTTCAAACGCGCTTATACCGAGTTCGATTTCCTGTCCATTCTGCAGGTTTTCCGGTAAGAATCCCTGCGGTACATCGAGAACAGAAGCGAGATTATCCAGAGCAAGATCAGCGACTTTCTTATCGTTCTCAATTATGGTGAAATCTTTCATTTCCAGCCTGATACCCTCAATATTGAGTTGTTTCTGAACATAAGCCGGTAACGAAATTATGTTCATTTCAGGATTTTCCAGCGCAAAGTTTTCACCTAAGAACGCTTTTAAGGTATCCTGACCGATAACTATTACTTCTTTATCGGTTATACCTTTTGTAGCAAGTGCTTGTATTATTTCATTGCTATTTTTCGTTAACGAATAAACAACAAACACATTTTTCGGATCAGCGGCAAACTCTTTAATTTTCTGAGCCATACCGATTGTTTTTGAATCGGTCATTCCGTCTTCCGTCTCAAAGAAACTTACGTTCATTGCGGTAACATTAGGCATCAAACTAAGATCCTGATTCATTCTTTCTCTCGCAGATTCAACATCAGCTTTTACCCTATCGCTTATTGCTTTAGCCTCTTCAATCGCTTTAGTTACTTCCACACCTTCTCTTTGGTTAAGAAGTTTTATCGCTGAAAGAAGTTCGACAGTCAAAATGTTGTTAATAAATGCCTGCTGTTTTTGATCTACAATCGCTTTTGTGAAATCATCACTTACCGGTATAGACAATTTTGCTTTCATTCCGTCTACCAGCCTGTCGATATTATCTTTTACAGATACCGGTGAAGGATTTATCACGTCAAATACCATAGGAGCAATAGCTTTCACAATCTGCTCGATCTTGTTTGTTATCGCTATATTTTGCGGATCAGCGAAAAATTTCGATGTCGGATCCGGAACCACCTTTTGTGTAAATGTTTTTGCGATAAGTTCACGAACCATATCATTAAAATTCTGGAACCCTGAATCGCCACTATAATCTTTTACGAACGCCATTTGTAAATTATTTAAATCCTGTGGGCTAAGCGTGCTTTCCAATCTTGACTCTACTTCAGCAACAACATCCAGTCCAGTATAGTCTCTCAATGTTTTTTCTACTAATTCATGATACATACCTTCATTCACTACGCTTGCCAGATCCGTTTTTTGAATCGCGGCGATAAGAGCGAGCAATCTTTCAGGTACTGCATTGATCTTGCCGTTTACATCAAGTTCAAAAGCACCCTGGCGTGTTAAGTCTCGTATATCATCCTGTTCGAGGTTTATCAGATCAAGAGATTTTCTTATTTCGTTTAATGAGAAATTGGAATACCTGTTTTCTACCGTAACTGATTTAGCAAGATCTTTTGGTTTGTCAACATCGATTGCCCTAACTAACTGATCCAGTTTATTGATCAATTCCTGTCCTTCAAGCTGAATGAGTTCAACCTGCGCATTCAGGTCAGATACACCGACATTCAGTGTTTCATATATTGTTTTATAAAGTTTATCGATAAATGACCTTACCACAAAAGTAAATTGGGGTTGAACAAGATCGTTCAGCGTACCGCTTGCAGAGAGAACTTCCATTTCTTTTACTAAATCAAGAAGTTTATTACCCAATTTATCAATATTATTTCTTCTTTCATTAAGTTTTGAAGGATCATCTATGTTGACCATCAATGCTCTTATGTCACGGATGTAAGCCTGCAACGGATCAGCGACATTAACAACTTTTGCCTTCGCAATCCTAACAGCAAGCCTTTGACCGACAGCTATAGCATCGTGTATTGAGTTTATAGGAAGATATTCCTCAACATAATTTCCATTAACAAGAGCTTCGCCATATTCTTTTGTTGTTATAACAAAAACATTTGCGCCTCTTGCTTTGATTGACTGTAAATTGCTTTCAAACCTTGCCCTGGCTCCCTGCTCCTCAGCTCCATCAGCTTTTGGCATATAGAAAGCAAGTATTGGTGTATTAAGCAAATCTTTTCCTTCTTTTGTCGTAACATCTGTAATACCAGGATTTGATACGATTTTGCCTGATCTTGGATCATATATTGCCTGCGGATCATATTTTGCTTCTCTTGTTTTCTGAACTTTTTCCACAAGAGCCACAGGACCATGGAGGAATAATCCCGCCTGAAGAGGTGTACTGAAAACTCTGGCCAATTCCTGAAATTTCAATACTGTTTCTTTGGCGGCGCCTTCGGCTTCTTCTTCACCTCTATATATGATAAACATCGCACGGATTCTTGCGAATCGTTGTGACCAGTCATTTATTTGATTATCGATTGCCATATTCTCCAGATCAAGCAGATCGCCAAGAGCTTTTGCGACATTAAGACGGCCTTGAAGCCCCATACTTTCAGTTACAGGATCACTTATTCCTTTAGCTCGTTTCAATAATTCCGAAAGGAGGAATTTATTCGTCAATTGAGCGTGAACCGCCTTCTGTGAAGCAACCGCTATTTCCGGTCCGGCATGCTCGTTTATCTGGCCATCTGTTTTCTCAGTAATCATACTTCCGGGAGTATTTGTATCAGCCAAAAGCGTAATCTTCTGATATCCAAGGCTTTGAGGATCTTTTGCATATTTATTCAACAATTCGGCATTCATCACCGCAACCTGAGTAGTACCTGACTGTGATGTAAACACAGCAAGTATTTTCTGGCTTGATCCAACTCTTGAATCCAAATTCGGCGCATCTCGGAAAGTATCGTTGTCTATAATGTCAGTTGTTACGCCCGGAAGCCTGAACAGCTGTTGAGCGGCAAGATCAGCGTTAAATGAACTTCCTGTGGAAAATAACCAGATTCTATCTACATTTTTCAAATCATCAATAGATATATTCAGAGATGGTATCCATTTATCTGCTTTTTCCGTTTTGAAATCGACTCTTAATAAAGAATCAAGTTTACCAGCAGTTAATTTCACCATTTCTTCATTGGAAGGAATTTTTGAAACATTAATCATTCTTCCGTCAATTTGTTTTTCTATAGTTTTTCCCCTCAATATATCCAATATTTCCTTATCCGTGAGTTTATGGTATTCAGGCCCTAACTCACTTTTATTGCCAGCATAACCATCAACCATAGATCCAAGACTTAATATTTTTCCACTGTTCGCATCAAAGAAATATTGTGTCGGCACCAAATCATAGGTAACGCCCGCTACAGCTCTTGCAAATCCCATTGGTTTTCCATTGATATCTTTCACTATTGTTTTACCGGCATCAATTTCTTCTCTTTCCTGAGCATTAAGCATTACACTCAATTCGCCTTTCGCTCCTTCCATTCCGTCTACAAGGTTGGATAAACGATATGCGTTATTATAACCTTCCGGAATATACATAACAGGTACTCTTTGTGTGTTCCCGTTAATAGTTTTTATAATCGCATCGGAAATCTGAGCAAGTTCTTTCTCAGTATAAGTCTCATATTCGCCACGATCATATATTTCAGGCCTGTCTTTACCTACTCTCATATGTGTAAACGCCGCTATATCGCCACTCTCTGTTTTTATAGCGAATTTACCATCCTGATATTTTGATTTAGGTTTAACCATATTAACAAGATCGTTGCCTGTCAAACCCGGACGGATATCATCCAAACTCGATACAACTTTTTCTTCTTTCGTTTCTTTATTCACTATTCGAACATTAATTCTCTGAAACTCTACCTGCCCCGGAGCAACAAATTTTCCATCAGTGAATGTGCCATCCGGCAACACTATAACTACGGGCTGTTCAACAATGGTTTTGTCTTTCTTCTGGAATCTTGTACCAGTCATTCCTTCTTTTGATGATGAGAACACCACACCGTCATCAATAAGATCTGAATAATATTTTGTATGCGGTATTGTTGCTTTCGGATCAGAGGCAAAATATACAAAAGGCTGATCTTCAGATACTTCATCGCTTATCGCCAGGTATATCGGGCTAACTCTTTTCGCAGTTACCACTTCGTTAGGATAATCAGTCGATGTAATCTGCAAACTATATGTTGGCGGTTCGGAATCGAATTCCAGTTTTTCAAGTACAGTCTTAACAGCTTGTTTTAATGTAGCTGGTTTATTATCATGAATTTCCTGGAATATCAAATGAGCTAATACTTCCGTATCAACATCGGTTTTGAATCTGTGTCCCTCAAGTGTGTTTCTGTGTTCCTGATACCCGTAAAACACTCCATTATGAACAACCGATACCGTTCCTACATTTGTCGGGAAACGAACCTCGTTTGGACCTGCAGTATGCGGATGTGCTCCGATTACATTCGACTCACCATGAGTTGCCCACCTTACCTGTCCAGTTACGTTTCTGATTGTACTATTTGCATCAAAATCACTATTGAAAGTTGTAACTATCCTTTCTATCAAAGTAGGCATATATGATTTGATGTTTGTTGCTGTCAAACCATGAATTTGCG
This sequence comes from uncultured bacterium, assembly GCA_964451165.1. Classification (GTDB taxonomy): domain Bacteria; phylum Auribacterota; class Auribacteria; order Auribacterales; family Auribacteraceae; genus CAYVGJ01. Next base: position 174,315 of record CAYVGJ010000004.1, on the reverse strand, counting down.
GTCCATACAAACCGGAATCTGTCGGTAATCCCATACCAAACTGATCGGCAACCTGATCGTTGGCGAATTTTGTCGCAAAATCGCGTTCCCATTGCGGTAACGTTTTTCTTTCTTTGCGTAACTGATCAAATGAAGGAGCAGCAACTCTCTCTATTGTTCCGTCCGGCGCTAATCTCATATAGAACACATCTTTATCGTTTACAACTTCTTTTACCAATATTTCCAATCCGACTTTTGGAGGCACCGAACTATAAGCTACTTTAAATGTCCTCACATATGAATTCTCAACCGCTTTTGTTGTACCTGGTTCTTGTTCAACTTTTGTATATGTAACCTGTAAAGAATGTGAATCCGAACCTCTATAATCTATACGCGCCAAACTTTTTAACGCTTTTCTTATAGGCTCAATCGATCCGGCTTCAATTTGTATTGGAAACATCATCATAGTACCGCAAGCCATTAACGCATCATCAGCCAATTGTTTATCAATATCAAGAATCGCCACTTTTTTATCATCTATGAGTTTCTTTATGTTAGCTGTTGTCTGGTCGAACCTTTGTCCAACAACTGCCTGGCCGGTAAATTTTCCTGAATAGTTATCAATTATTGTCTGAAGACCGATTTTAGGCAAATCGTTTGATAATGCCGTAAAATCCGGACCGGATTCCATATCGTTAACAAAAAACCCATCGACATCTTTCTTGAAAGCTACCGCATGTCCGACACCAGGTTCTATTTCTACACGAATTACAACCGACTCCCCATTTGCCAGAGAATCAAGCAGTTGCGGCAAATTTTCTACAGGTACGGATAATGCCTGTGTATTTTGTCCGAAAAACTGGTATGCCTGTGCAATAGCATAAATACTGTATTGTGGCTCATTGAATTTGTTTGTGGAAATTACGCCTCTCATTCTCTGATCTATCAAAGGAAGCATCTGAGCAAAAAGTTGTGCCCTGTCATGCAATGTTACATCAAACGCCTTATCCGCCACATTTACCTTATCATGCATAACAGCACCCGCCGCGGCGGCACAAGTTATTTTCGCATCATAAGATTTATCGGTGAAACCAAGAAAATAATCTTTCAGCTGTTGCGCATTTTCAATACCTGTTAAATCGATATCTTTAAACGAAGGAGCAACAGATATTAATTTAAAAATATTTGATAACGCTTTACCTGCATCAGTATTCATCACAGAATCGAGAAGAGCCGGTAAATTGTCAAATGATATACCTATACCCGCTTGCGGATTACCATATCCTATAAGACCTATATTGTTTGTCGCAGCCAATCTTCTTAAATTAAGTATACCCTGTAAAATCTCCGCCGATGTTACGTTCGGTGAAAGGAATATTGGATTATCAACTGTTTTTCTTTCGCCTTTGTCATCCAATTCATATAAAGTGAGAGTTATACTCATTCTATCAGTAACATTCAGATCTATAAATCCCTGGCGATCAGACTGTGAAGCTGTTGCAACCTTAACCTGAGGAGCTTCAGGCAACATTGCGTTAAATACAGCATCGCTTATAACAAGTTGCGGTTTAAGTTTCAGATTGCCCTGAGGAGTAATACTGTAAATTTGCGCAACACCATCAATTACAGTTGAGAAAACTTTTTTGCCTGTTGATAATTCTATTTTATTATTTTTCAGGAGATCTTCTAATTTCTGATTGAGTTCCAAAGCTTCCTGAGGCGTTATACCAACTTGATTTGAATATATTTCTACTCTATTTATACCATTATTTTTAAATATGTTTTCTATACCAGCATCAAGACCGGATACCTGGGCAACTTTCGGCTGTACAACAAGCGCGGTTACTTTCGAATTCAGCATATATCCGAATGTCGGTTTGTATGTGCCATCTGTTTGTTTAACGAGGAAATTATTAGCTGTCATTTGATCGACAACAGGCTGATCTACGGTTTCAAAGGTAACAACTGAACCCTGAATAAGAGCATGCTCGAGCCTTGAATCAATTCCTGTCCTTGTATCTATATTTCCACCTTGCGCTCTATTCTGCAAAACAAGATTTGTGAATGTTTCATCATTCAAAAACGCGAATGTATAATTTCCTATTTTTGATACCTGCCCGTTAATGCTTCCCTGAATCTGTTTTGCATCACCAGGAACAAATGCCATATTGAACTTTTTCCCGGCAAGGCTAAAAGATAGATATTTATTATCACCGATTGTGAATGAATCAACAAAAGTCAACGCAGGAGTATATCCTGTTGGAGCCTCAGCAAGTATTTTCTGAAGTTCAACAGCATCAGGATGTGTTTCCAATAATGCCTTAAACGAACCAACAAACGCTTCCGATTTCGCCGCATCAGGAATGATAGCAGGATCTGCAAGAACCAGAGGAATCTGAAGCCTGTTGGATGATAACATTTCCTCAACATCTGTCGGATTGCCAACCATTCGTGTAAGATAAGGAGTTGAGGATGGCTGTTCTGTTATTGACGGAGATATAACTTTGTATGAGATCCCCTGATCTTTTAATAATTCGGTTATACCCTGAGTATGAAAACCACCGGTAATCAATATAGCTATATTTGAATCCTCAAGTTCCATCTCAGATACTGTATTTTCAATTAAAGCCTCATTTCTTTTCACAGCCACTTTATAAAACTCATCGATAAGAGGAAGTCTCTGGCTTATTATCGAGTAATCCTTATCAAAATTAAAAGGTATCTGGTAAATAGGAAGATGACGTGTCAAAAACGCAATAAATCTTGTTTCAGCAAAATCTGATTTGTTGGCCTGATAATATCTGAATTCCGTTTTGGATACTTTCAAAGATATTAGTTTTTTCAAAACCATCAGATCACTTGATAACTTAATAAGCTCTTTCTGATCGGAATTCGTATATAACTTATCTTTTAATTCGCTTTTAAGACTACTTATCTCTTTAGCAATCTCAACATCGTCTATAGACTGGTAAAGATTCAAATAATCAGCATATTTCATCAGATTTGAGTAAGACGCTGTATCAAAAGAATTCTCTTTAGAGAGATTTTTCAGGTAATCAAAAAAATCATAAGGCTGTAATTTACCAATTTTATACGACAGGTTTTTATTAAGTAATTGAGTTAAATCATCTTTGCTGATTTTCTCAGATATTGAATCTATTAAATTTGACAACTCTACATTTATTTTTGCAAAATCTATTTTCTTTTCTATTTCCTGAGCTGAAATTAATGTTTTTACATTTTTATAATTTTCAACGGATATATTATTATCATTTGCCGTTTTTATCATTCCAAGTGCATAATCGATAAACTGGGTTTCTCCTGATGCCTGAAGCCTATCTTTTGCATCAAGGTCTTTTAGTTCTTTACTGAGCATTTTATCTTTAAGCATCGTGAAAGCTATATCTAAATCATCAATCAAAGCTATAGCCTTATCATCGGGTTTTGCCAATGATTTCAAAAATGAATTATAATTATCTACATAAAGATCCCTATTTTCAGCACCCCTTACTGCAATAGGAAGATCATTCTGAATTAAAAGATACTCTACTCCAGATATCCTTCCCTTATTTAAAAAATATTCAGCCACATCCTGTTTTACCGACTGAATTGGAAACGCTGAAAGAGAATCGGCGTTAAAGTAGGCGTCTGCACCTTCAACAGTTACCAGTTTTACGTTGTGATTTTTATACAAATCCCTTATCAATCCAACGATGTTTTTCTGGGCTTCGTATATACAGTGCGCATCCTGGATGTGAATAATCATTTTATCTGATTTGCCTTTAAATGATTCTCTGATTCGACCATATTTTTCGTTAAACTGCAGTTTATCTGGTACAGCCGCATAATTAAATGTACTCTGCGATAGGATAAAAATTTGAATTAGGATAAGAGATACAAACCTTAGCAACTGCCGAGTCTTTCCGAATCTGAAATTAACCATTTTTTCCTCCTGTTGGTTTTGATATATATAAATAAATTTTTGAATTAAATTTCCAACTTTATTTTACGCAAATTATTATAACATAACTGAAGAATATTTTCTATTCGAAACTAAAGTTTGTAACCTTATAACGATGATTAAATCACTTAAAATATCTTTATAATTATTCTATCTATTATGTATCGGCTTCTATAAACTTTCACTATATAACCATTAAGACATTATCGCTTATTTATAGAATTTGACAGTATTACTGATACTATGATCCTGTATATGCTCCTATTATATTAATAGTACCAACACCATTATTTCAATCACATAAACACAACTATTTCAAAATCAGCATTAAACCAAATATTGGGAAGAACCATAAAAGTTCTTCCCAATATATAACACCAAAAATTTCTTAAGCATATTACGCAGATTGATCGAATATTCTCTGTGTCTGCAAATTATTCATGAATTCTTTGTCGATTTTTCGTTTTGGAGCTTTTACTCCTATCCCTTTAATGTCTTCTTTGGTGAGAAAGTTTACACCGAGAGCATTAACCATAAATTCTATTGTTATCGGCTCGGTATTTCCTTCTTTCTGGCGCCTGTCTTTTTCTTCAGCAAAGATATCATAGACATTTTTACCATTGATTATCTTATCCTTAGCTACCGTTGTAATAATAAGTTCTCTTGGAACTTCGCTACCCGGTTCAAGAACTTGCAGGAGAAGCAGGTTATCTATACCGGCCTCAATCATATCTCCTTCTTTTACCATTTCCGAACCAAAAGCAGACCATTCGATAGCGCGCATATTATTTGCCACCGCCATTTGTACAAGGCCCTCTTTATTTGCTACAAACTTTATTTCGGAAGAATCGATATCTAGCAAATTCAATGATGTTCCAACCCCACGGAACAACACCTTCATTAGCATTTCGCCAAAACCGACCGCGTCTTTTTCGCCTTTTTCGATATTGGCGTAGATTTTTTCCAAAGCCGAATAATCATTTTTCCTTCTGGCATCATTAAGAATATTGAACACTTTGCTGAAATTCTCGTCTTCTTTCGCGAATGAATCCGCCATGGCAACAACATCGTTGCGGTCAATTATCGATACATCCGAAATATCGACTCTATGGAAAGTAAGGAATTCCCTTATTGTGTTCGTGTCTTTAGTTAAGGAAAATATTACGATTTTTGGAGTTTTACCGCTCTTATATGAATTCTCCCTCATTTTATTAAGTGAATCGGATAAATATAAGCTGTTTGAATCGGTGATTTTAGAGTCTCCGAACACATCAAAATCAATAGTAGCTATATCATAATTGGAAGTTGATGCCGCCTGCTTGATATTCTGATCTTCTTTTGTTGTCACATCATGTGAAATCAGATCACCGGCATCATTTACATCAATTACAAAATCCTCGTTCACTTTAAGCGACGCAACAAAATTTGCGAACAATGAAGGTATACCCTTTTCAATTTGAGTGAGAATATCAAAATCTTCAACGGCTATACCAGGTAAAACCTGGGATGAAACCGCCTGTTTAAAATCTTTCAGTTTGCCGATAGTATCATTAACAATCTGCATTCCGTCATAATTATCAATTACGAATTTATGTACCAGATCATATTTTGTATCAGCGTCTTTACCTCTTGACAATTCAATCAAATCAGCGAATTTACCGCCCAGATCGATCGGATTTGAAGGGTCACGCAGAACGGCCGTTACCTTAGACTGAGAATCAACAGGTAACGCCAGTATGCGGTTTAATTCCTCGGAAATTATAAGTTTTTCTTTAACAAACTCTTTTAACTTATTATAAAATCCTGCAGCTTTTTCCTCGGCAATTTGAGGTAAATCTGCCTGAGATATACCTTCTGCTTTTAAATCTTGTTGATAAATCGCTTCTACTACCTGTTTTTGTTTGATTGCACTATTATCAACAAGATTATTTACGCCTGACTCTATAAATTCATGTATTACCTCATGTTCCGCCTGAGAGAACAATAAATAAGGTGACCTCAACGCATTGGCGTTTATCACTATTCGGCTGTCACCGCCTATATTTCTCTGGGCAAGCTTTTCGGTTCCTAAAGCTATAACAAACGTAAGGTTTTCTATCCCAGAATACTGGGAAGCAAGAATATCTCTTACCTGTTTTAACCTGTCACGAGCGATATCATTAAACAATTTCACCTGAAGCATAGGTGTACCCTGCGGTCCAAAAGCGAGATCAAACGCTTTCTTTTCTTCAATGTTCATTAAAGGTTGAATATCATTTAGTATAGCCTGAATTTCACTCAATGATTCCTTATCGTTTACAATTCCATCCATGATTTTATCTTCAATAGCAATTACATCAGGGTTACCGTAAACACGGACAAAATCAATTGAATCCCTCGCCGGATCGAAATTGCTCATGGCAATACCGGAATAATTTACTAAATGCGGTTGTGCCCATCGTCCGTCAAGGTGCTTCATATAAATATCAAGTCCCTTCTGCAGTTGCTCCAACCTTGTTTTCACTTTCTGGTCATCAGGTTTCTTTTCAAGCTGTGTTTTGAGCAAAGCTATCTGCTCATTCAACATTTTCACGCCAAGCCACAAACTTCCCTCGACAATTTTGTTCGCCGTATCTTTTTTATCGACCGGTAGAACTTCTCTGATTCTCTTGACCATATCGACTATCATGCCCGGATCTGTCTCAAGAACGGAACCTATCTTATGTTTTGCCGGGCTTAATGTATTGGCTTCCGTAAATGGATATATTGTTCCCCATACTTCTCCGTTGGGAACTTTGGCAAACGGCAATATAATAGTTACTCCGGTCTCTTTTAATAAATCTGTCAACTGAATATCCGGATGATCATACAGATTAACAACATTGGCATTATTTATGTTCGCTGCATATATTATTGAAGTGCCTTTTAAACTACCGCTCATATCCGGTAACGGTTTACCTCCGTAATTCGCGAAAACAATATTGTTTCCTATTACTGTCGGATTGGGCAAAGGCAAAATACTTAAATTTCCATCTTTATCGGCAATTATGAATTCGTTCGGAGCTATAGTGCTTATATATGATGAGCTGTCTCTTGTGATTATTCCATCTCCGAAATAACTTTTGCTGACTTCACTTCCGATTATATTATTTTTGCCGAATCTCGAAGTAGTTATGTTTGCTCCCGCAAGAATAGACGAATCATCACCTATTTCCGAATGTTCTATTGATGTATGTGGATGTATCTCTACATTTAGACCGACAGAAGTGTTTATTAACCTTGAGCTTCTTATTGTAGCATTATTACCGATAACAGTTCCGGGAGATTCTACTTTATATCTTCTTAATATAAATTCGTCCGTCGGCGTAAAATCGGTTTTTATATCGGTCTTCTCAAGAAAACTCCATTTTTTGCCTTTGGCAACATTGGTTAATATTGAATTTTCAGTAACATTCACATTATTTCCAATAATAACCGGTTTGGCAGCCAAACCCGATATCATGCTGTCTTCAATAAGAGCATCTATACCTATCTGTGCATTTACAATCTGAGCGGATTTAACAATAGTGCCCTCACCTATTGTTACATAACCTGCTATTGTCGAACCTTGAATTATCTTCGCGTTTTTACCTATTGTTACTACTTCGTTGTCTTTTACAACGATTTGTACGCTACCATCAATAAGAGCATTCTCCTCAATAATTAGCTTTCCGGTTCCTTCAATTGATATTCTCGTACCATCACCAATTATTACATTATTGCCGATCTGAATATTTTCACCGTGAATAGAAGCGTTCTGCCCAAATATAACATTGTTGCCGACAACAAGGTTTTCACCAACATATAACTGCGCTTTCGGGCCGATCACAACTCCCGTTCCAAAACTTCCTTTAAACATTGGCGACAATTCCACAAAAGATGACGGATCCATAGTCATCGGGAACATGGATTGCAGTTTATTCTTATCCTGATCTACCAATTCTATACTTGCCTGGTGCAACTGAGGTATGGATTTCTGCGGGACCATATCGTTTTCATCAGCAAGCGCGATAATTACTTTATTGGTCAGATCTCTTCCTACCAGCGGGAAAATATCCGGGAAAAATTTCTCAAATTTGTCGGCTTTAGCTATACCATTGCCGGTAAGCAGGTCAATTGCGTTTACATCTTTATTAACTTGAAGATGAACCGGGAAATTATCCATTACCTGCGAAATAGCTTTCAGCGACATCATATAACCGCCGCTATTGCGAGGCAATCCCATTTTACCTGCGGTTGTATCGTCAGCGGCTTCCAACCCCATAAATTTCGCTCTGTCTACGGATTCGATTGTAAGAACAACCTGTCCATTAACAAGAACCATTGAACCTAATCCCTTATTTGTACTCGGATACGCGAGCCCGACAACATCCATATCTTCCGTTCCGGTCAATCCTTTGCTTACACCGAGAATTCCATAAAACAATTCTGTTGTCAATCCTGCAACATCACCTTGCCAGAAAATGACTTTGTCTCTGTTTACCTGTTGCAAATAGTCAACAGTTGAATTAAATTGTTCGCCTTTTACCTGAACCGGTACTCCCATAATATCCACAATTCCACCCGTACCATCCGGGCTATACTCAACTTTTTTATCCGGAGTTAGAAGGATTTTCGGTTCTTCCCCATCTTTTACAACTTTCATAACAGGATTTTTTCCCTGTTCGACAACAATAATATTTTCCATTCCGAAATAATTATTGTTTAGCAAGAAAGTCTCTATCGGCCCTTTGCTTTTCGGACCGACAACAACAGCAACAGGTATTTCACTGCTCTTGTCGTCCCTAATGCGCGCTATGGTTTCCAGTATACGTTGTAGCGGAGGTTTCTGTGTTACCGCGGTTACCGGTATTGTTGGTTTGCTCCACTGTGTTTTTTCTTCCTCGGTGAATCCCATATTGCTTAACAATCTTCCACCGTCTCCACCGGCAATTATTACAAGAGCAGACCTATCGACATTATCTTTTCTCGAACCGATCTGCACAGCGTCGTTTCTATCCTGCTGATTCGCTCTGGAGATATCCTTCATACTCGGTGTTTCATAAGTAGCTTGTTCTTTCGGTGGTTCAACTGCGGTCTCTCCACCTTTTTTATGAACATCGACCAGTTTGGCGAGTTTATCCGAAGTAAACCCGTTCTTCGACAAATCAAGAAGTATATTTAATTTTTCTTCACTTGTCAGTTTATCCCATCCGAAAATATATTTCGCTCCATCTGTTTCATTAACAGTCAACTCGGACATCATTTTATTTCTTCTGTTATCAGCAATCTGATTATACTTATCCATCGGACGAGGTTCTGATGTTACACCTTTTACGATCGGATCATCATAAATCGCCTGCATAATTTCGTAAGTCGCTTTTTCAACCATATCAAATACAGGGCCGTCCACCTGAACCCTCATTTTAGGCGAAGTTCCTGATGCCCTGACAATAATACGGAAATCTCTTGCGGCTACATCAGCCGGTTTCAGTTCACCGGAAGCCAACCGCCTGTCGAGTTCCGCCTGAAGATTTTTCTTTGTCTGGGCGACAAACTCAACTATCTGCGCTGGCCCGGTCAATTCTTTGCCGAGATTTCCCACAGAAGTTACTTTATCTTTATTTTCTACTCTGAGTTCAAGTTCCAGTTTCGGCATATCAGTATACAGGAAATTATTATCCTGCAATCTATCGAACGATAAATTCTCTACTTCCATCAACATCCTGAACAGAATAAGGTTCATAATGCCGTCGCCGCCGGCTTCATTTTGTAATTTTACTATATTCTGAAGTATCGTTTTTGCTCTTGAGTCAGGTGCGTCGTTCACAGATTTTATAAAGTCGTCGCTGAACAGAATCGAACCATGTCCGGCGGCTTCATAATACACGCCAACTCCATTTGGCGACATATTCTTTTCCGGGTTACCAAAAGTCCAGTCCAAAGCCGCCTGGCGAACATATTTGTCACCGACTTTTGTTTCCTGAACTTCTACACCGATTTTGTCAAAAAACGCTCTCGCTCCCATATTTGCCAGTACAGTTTGTGCAACACCGACTTTATACTGATCCTGTAAACCGAGCTGATTTATGTATTTATTCAATACCATAACTTTTAGAGCGGCGAATTTATCACCGTCGATAATTTCAAGTTCATTATTTTCATTTAATCTGAAATACAGGTTCCTGTCGGCATCACCGTCAAGCGTACCCAATTCTACACCTTTTCGCGATTCAAGCCATTCCGGTATATGTTTACCCGCGGCTATTTCTTTCGAGAGTTCTTTATGCACGAATTCCGCGCCGACTTCCTCATTTATTACACCGGAAGTGTTTATTACTTCCATTCTGAAATTGATTTCGCCTTTTTCCTGAAGCGCGTTTATCCGGTTAGCAATCTGCTGAACAGTATAACTTCCCGCTCCGTTTGCGGCGTCTACCGTAAAAGTCTGAACTTCAGGTCTCTTTTCGGCGGTATTAAGCAGGGCAACCATTCCATTTACAACCCGGTCAACATACGATGTCTCAGCGTTCGGACCCGGTTGAATCTGTATATCTGGACGTGATATTGGAGCTGTTTTCTGATCCGCGCCTATTGCATTGAGCGCAAACTGAATATTAGCCTGATCACCTGTTCCAAGACGTGAAAACCTGCTTATGACTGAGGCTATCGTTTCTTTTAAATTTGAGCTATTTACGATCTCATTGGTTATCTTTTCCCATTCCTCAGAGAATTTTCCGCCATTATGGTCGATCAGCTTTATTCCATTATCAACCGCAGGATTATGCGAAGCGGATATTATACCGCCTGAACCGGATTCAATATCCTGACGCGTAAATAACTGAACTTGTGGTGTTGAGGCAACATTTGCAGGCCCGCCAAGAACAACCGTCAATCCTAACTGCTGTACAGAACTTACAAAAGCTTCCATCAAATAATCCGTACTCGGACGAGTATCTCCAGAAACATACACTTTTGATTTACCCTGTGCGAGAGCATGTAATGCCGCCGCAATACCCATCCTGTAAGCTACAACCGGAGTTATACTCTTGTTATTGAGAACCATATCCGGGCTTGCTTTCCCTCTGATTCCGTCCGTACCGACTTCTGCTTTTCCATCAACTTTTACAGGAGCATATTTCGGGCTTTCGGCAAACGATGTGTCAACTGCCGCGAATATCGCTGGATACTGCGTTTTCTGGAACTCTTCAACCTGTTTTTGTATAGATTCTTTTTCCCTGTTTGATTTAATTGCCGCCAGTTTCTTTATTGGTGGAGTTTCTGCCTGGTCTCCAATTATATTTGGACTATCATATATTTTTTGAGCTATTTCATAAGCGGCTTCTTCTATAAGAGAACTATCAGGCCCGTCAACCTGAACTCTCACTTTAGGCGATGTACCTGAAGCGCGCACGATTGCGCGAAAATCGCTTACAAGCAATGTTGACGGATCTACCAATCCAGCATCTATTTTCGCCTGGAAATCTGCTCTTAATTTTGCCAGCCTCTGTTCAACATATTCCTTCACATCAGCAGGAGCGGTCAATTCTTTTCCAAGATTCCCTATTGATGTAACATTATTTTTATACTTTACTTTAAACTCAAGCTCAATTTTAGGTACATCCGAATACATATACCTTGAATCATTTAATTTAGCGAAATCAAAATGTTCCAGTTCCATAAGTGATCTGAATAGCAACAGGTTCCTAATTCCATCGCCTCCGGCCATATTCTGCATTTTTATTATTGCCTGAATGATATTTTTAGCCCTTGATTCAGGCGCGGCTTTAACAGCATTAATAAAATCCTGCGACATGATTATCGAACCGTGTCCCGCGGCTTCATAATACACAGCAACTCCATGAGCAGGCAAATTCATTGTTTCATCTCCAAGCGCCCATTTCACAGCGGCATCACGCACATATTTATCGCCGACTTTTGTTTCCTGAACAGCTACACCGATTTTTTTGAAGAATCCGGCTGATCCCATATTCGCAAGTACTGTTTGAGCTACACCGACTTGAAATTTATCAGATAATCCGAGTTCTTTTAAATATTTATCAAGAACAAATACTTTTAAAGCGGCAAATTTATCTCCATCAATTACTTCGAGATTATTATTTGGATCAAGACGGAAAATAAGGTTTCTGTCGGCGTCACCATCAAGGGTACCCATTTCAATACCTTTGTTATCTTCAAGCCATTGCGGAAGCGCTTTTCCTGAAGCGATATCTTTGCTCAAATTCTTGTGAATATATTCCGCTCCGGCACGCTCATTAATCACTCCGTGTGTATTTACCATTTCAATTCTGAAATTAGGAATTGTCGTGTTTACTTTTTCAGCAATCTTTTCCATTATTCTTGCACCCGCTCCATTAGCGGCATCAATACGGAATACTCTCATTGTATCGCTTCCAGGCATCAATGCTTTCATAGCAGATACCGTATCGGCAATATATTTTGTTTCCGACAAAGTATCGGCACCGGTAAGAACTGTTCCTTGAACACCCCTTTCCATAGCCTCAAATATAGGCGCGAATTGCTGTCTTCCTCCGAGTTCCTGAATTACCAGAGCAAGTTCCCTGCTCAAATCTTTGGCGTTCATTATTCTGTCAGCGATTTTTTCCCATAGTTCTGGAATTTTCGAGCCATCTTCACGTAATAACTTTATTCCGTTATCTTTTGCTGGATTGTGAGATGCTGTTACTATTATCCCTGCGCCAGCAAGGTTATCTTCCATAACTTTATACTGAACAGCCGGAGTATGATCTATAAATCCTTCATGATGCTTTATAGTCATTCCCATACTTCTCGCACCCCAAATAGCAGACGGCAACAAATACTCCCTGCTCTCACGGGTATCGCCACCAACATAAACAATATTTTTTCCCTGATTTGCCGCATATAAAGACGCGACTAATCCCAACCTGTAACCAATAGACGGTGTAATATGTGAATCATCAATGAGCTTTGCATTCTGCGCCACACCGCGTAATCCATCGGTTCCCATTTCAGCTTTTCCTGAAATTTGCTCCGGAATATACTCCACAGGAACTTTCAGGTTTTTATCGAGATACTTTGTAAGAAGAATAAAATCATCCAACTGCTGTGGAGTCATTTTCGCAAAAGTCTCAAGTGCAGGGGTTGTCCATTTATCCCCTTGTCTCCACTCAAACATTCCATTGATAAACTCGCCATTTTTCATTTCCCACGCACCACTGGCAAGATTTACCTGAAGAACAAATTTAGCGTTTTTCAGGGAATCTACGATTTTCTGTTGCTCTTTTGAAGGAAAATCTTTAAGCCTGGATTCTTCTTTTGCAAGTTCATTGTTCACAAATTTCAGCGCGAGCCTTAAAGATCCGACAAACAACTGATCAAATTCTTCCATCGGATACTTCAACTTCTCAACGAGTTCTTTGGTTTTTTTGTAATGATTTATTAAAGCGCCTGTATAATTGTAAAGCATCCAAATATTTTCAGTTTTACCCTTTTCCTGTGAATACGCAAAAGGAGGAATCAATCCTTCGATCTCACCTTTTGTGAGTGTGAACGGAAGAAGAGCCGTAGTGTTTTCATCTCTTGTAGTTATTTTAGAGTTAACACCTGTAAACAGATTATAACCCACAACAGGAAACGCCGAATTGTTTTCCACAATTGTCCCGGCACCGATATTGCTGGTATTTGGAACCAGTATCTTTTTATATTGTCCTTTTTCATCGAGAATAATATATTCGTTCGGCATAACTAAATTTTCAAGACGGCTACCCTGATGTTCCGATTTTGAACCGTCACCAAAATAACATCTGTTAGCAGTAGATCCCAGTTCTGTTGCCCGCCCCATATAAGTAAGGTTTATTCTCGCATTAACTCTGGCGACTGATTTATCTTTCATGATACTATGCGTAACCTGGGCGTTTTCTCTTACAGTGCTTGAAGCACCGATTTCCGAATTGACTATGTTCGCTTTCTCTATCACTGTTCCCGACGCTACTATTGTCTGACGAGGATAAATATTATATTTTACGGAAGGCATGATTTCCATGAACATTGGATGTGGCGGACGCTGTGCAAGCTCCGTTGACTTTTTCTCGGATATAGTTTTCAGCTCAGAATAATAAACCTTCACTCCGGGTTCTATAACAACCATATTATCTTTTTTGGATGTTTCACCCCATACAAGTGTGTTTCTTATTTCTGTCGGCTTTTCAAGAGTCGAACCTATTGTCGCGTTTTTAATTGTGGACTTATCAATTACTGCCCCTGCACCTATGGTTACGTTACCAAGAATCATTGCGCCGTTCATTATTACCGTACCGGGACTAATTTTAATTACCTCACCGACTTTTGCCTTTATAATTACGCCGGAATCAATTTTTACTCCTTCACCAATTTCAATAACACCACCATCAGAAATTATCTTTGCGCCTGCGCCTATATCTACTTTCCTGCCAATATTTATATTGGCGCCATAAATCACTGCATCCGACCCAATATGTACAAGATTGGCTATATTAGCCGAAGGTGAAATCACTACAGTTTCAGGATTTGGAATAACAGCTGCTTTCTCGTTTATCAGTTTCGTTGTAACCTGTTTGGTTTGGTCAATCAAACTATCGGTCTGTAACGCGAAACTTCCTTTCTGATTAAGGAATATTTTGAAATCTCCTGCTAAATTCTCTGCTCTTAACCCGGCTTCCAATTCGGATAACGCCTGCTGAATAACTGATGGTACAGGCAAAGCATCTATCTCGCCCGGGAAAAATCTGTCGGCAACAATATTAAGAAGCCCGTTAAACCTGTCTATTCCTTTTTTCTGTGTTATTTCATAAAATTCACCATCAACATCTATCGGATTATCAGGCGATTTTATTTCCCGAAGTGTCTGGAGCCCAAGTTCAGCTTCAAGACCGAACTGATCGTATCTTTCAAGCTCTTTTGACGCTATATAAAGTTCGGTAATAAAATCAATTATTCGCGGTGATGCCTCTGTCGGCATTAGTTTATTCATGATGGATACTACTCTATCTTTAACAAACTCATGCCTTAATTCATGCTCTATTTGAGCAAACAATAATCCCGGTGATCTCAACGCGTGAGCGTTAATAACTAATTTCGTTATATCCGGCTGAGTTTTATGGGATTCGGCAATAGCGCCGGGCGCAAGTTTTAAATCCACGACAATCGGTTTTTCCTGCAGTCCGTATTGCTGCCGTAAAAGATCAACAGCATTTACGATCATGGGAATCGCATGATCATAAAACATGTTTATGAGTTGTGTCTTATTCATAGCCAAAAGATTTCTATCGACTATAGCCTTATCAGCCATAGTGTATAGAATATATACCATGTCTGCCAGAGCCTGAGGTTTATTTAAAAGTGAATAAGATTCGGTTTGTATTTGCGGAATTTTTCCATCAAAACGGATAGACCCCAGTTTTGCTTCCTGGTAATCAATTCCAACACCAATCAAACTTCTGTCAACAACATCCGATGGAATCAATCTACCCAGTGCTTCATCAAGTATTGGCCTGAGAAGCCCTATTTGTTTTTGTTCCGCCTGATTAAGGATTTCGGCAACAGATTTTCTAAACGCATTGTTCACGTCTTGTTTGGTTTTCACAACGGTTCTTATTTCCAAATCATCAACTAAACCTACAACTGAACGCGAACTTTTTTCAACACGCAAAACCTTAACAACTATTTCGTATTCTCCGGTTGCGGTATTTTTCTCTATATAAAATTTCGGTACACCTACTACCGGGTAATCAAACGGATTTGTCGCGGCAACTTTAACACCTTCTCTTTCAAGACTTACAACAGGTGAATCCAACATAGCCTTTTTCGAGTTAACCAGTGTCGGAAGAGGAGTAGCCGGAGCTTCTTTTAATCCAACTCTTACAAAATATCCTTTGTCTTGCGGACGGTAAGTAACTCTTATTTCATATATATTACCGTTAACGGAAGGAAATTCAACACTGTTCGTTCCTTCTGTCGAGAAAAGTCCGGTTGCGCCGGCATATAATTCAGCCAATATTCTGAACTGAATATCAAGAGGCAAATCCTTTTCAAGATAATATAATTTTATATTTCCAATAGTATCCTTATTTTTTTCATTTTCTAATGATGTCATAAACCTTACTTCTCTGGCAGTAAGAAGCGCACCATTAGTTTCACCTTTAGGCGCAGAAATCAGGCTCTGAATCTCAGATATATTCAGATTTCCGTATTTTGAATGCCATGTATATACTTTCTCTCCTTCCTCAAGCCCTTCTGCAAACTTCAACAACCCCTTATCGATAAAATAACTAAAAAAGGCTTTTATCTCAGGATTTACGTCTACATTAATTTTGCTGATCTCCGCTTTAATATCGGCAGGAGTAATTTCTTCCATGTTGAATAATGTCTCAAGCAAACTTTGTATCACACGATTCGCCAGATCTTTTCTATATCCCGCAGATAATGCCACCTGATAGGTTTCCGGACTGACAACTTTTCTATTGCGGCTCCGCCATAACATCTCGGCAAATTCATCTTCTTGCATAACAGTTATAACCGAATTGCCTACTTCCGCTTTATCAAGCCCCTTAGACTGAGACGGATCATACTGTACAGGATCCTGTACTTTGAAAGTGAATTTACCTTTTCCTATTTGAACAAGGTATCCGCGATAACCCTTTGCACCAGCTTCTGAAACTCTCCCCAATACATTAATGTTAAATGGATTACCATATTCATTCATTATTTTATTGATATGGTCTATCATTTCAGCTTCGCTCATCGCCTGCGATGCTTTTGTATCTGCGGCTAAAACAGATAACGCGGCATCAAGCTCTTTCGCGAAAACTACCTGATCATTCTGATCCAGAAGATTCAATTTTGCCGTTTTTAAAGCCAGCTGAAGGGTATTTTCCTCAAGTTTCTGTTCATAAGGTGTTTTTATATTCGACATGAGAGAAAAATAATTGCTGTTTTCCTGCTCTTTAGTAATTTCAGGAATCACAAGATCATAACTTATGCCTTTTTCCTCAAAATATTTTATGATTCCCTCACTATGAAACCCGCCGGCAATCAATATCGCCGTATTTATACCCTCAAGATCCATTTCCGCAAGAAGGTTGTCAACCATTGCCGAATCGCGTTTTTTAGCGGCGTCATAAAACTTTTCCAACATCGGCATTGATGAGCCCATAACCTGAAGCAAAGCAGAATTATCTGCGCAATCAAGGCTCATTTTCCTGCAGTACGATTCCATTATATTGTTGAACTCATCGATAGACATCATCGCCTTTGCATCGGATTTCTTAAGTTCATCCGTTGACATTGTCAGAGTCATATATTTTTCAAGGAGAGCACAGTTTTCAGCCAGCTTAGCAACCTGCACATCGTCGGGTGTCTTGGATAATTTCATCCGCAACTCATCAAGAAGACTATCAGCCTGAGCAAATAGGGATTTTTGATTAATTGAATCGTAACTATTTAAATACTGTGTATATAAAGAAAAATTTGGATATGCGTTAAGATCAATTTTTGCTTTTTCCGCTTTCTGTGATAAAAACTCATAATATTCAGCCGGACTAATTCTGTTGATTTTAAAGAAAAGATCTTTCTGGAGTAATTCGGAAATATCGGTTTTATTTAATGAAGCGCTTAAATTATCTATGATACTGTTCTTTTCGGAGTTAATTTTGCCAAAATCAATTTTGTGTTCCAACTCCATCGTGACAACAAATTTTTTCAGATTATCATATTTATCAATTCCAATTCCATTTTCACTACTATACTTATGCAGTGTTCTCACAAATTCCGCAAAATCATTATTTTCCTTATATTTAACTACTTCCTCGTTTAATTTTCTGGAATCTTCGCTTAAATATTTATCCTGAATAAGTTTTATCTCTTTTTTCGTGTTCTTAAAATATTGCAGTGCCGCATCCCTTACACTGAGAGACTTCATAAAGAAGTTATAATTCTCCGCATATAAATTTTTGTCTTCAACACCTAAAAGAACATCGGGCATATTTTTATTTATAGAAAAATATTCTGATCCACATATTTTTCCATTTTTAAGAAAATACTTTGTAACATTCTGCAATACTTCTTTATCCGGAAACCTTGAGATTCGCTCAGTATCGAATTTACCTGCGGCACCTTCGACACCAACCAGTTTAACCCCGTAATTTTTCACCAAATCATTTAGCAGATTTGAGATATTGAGCTGAGCCTCCTCATTGCAATGGGCATCCTGAATATGTATAATCCTTGCTCTGGATTTTTCAATATTCTTTGAGGAAATCACTTTTCCGTATTTCCTGTTAACCCTTATCTCACCGGATGTTTTAGCATTCACAGTTACAGATTGAGAGGTTACCATAATCTGGCACAGCAAAAGCGACATCGCTTTAAAGAACCAGCTCTTTTTTTGGAGTTTGTGGATCATTTGAATCTCCTTTCCTGTGTTATAATTTATATAATTTTTATTATATTTTTTCGTAAATAATCTTCTTTTATTTCAGGAAAAAATTGAGTTTATCCCAATTAAAAATTTTTTATAACCCTATTATAGCCAATTTAAGCTTAAATGTCAATCTATGAGAACATAACGAATTTCTATTTTTTTTGATTTTTTACTTATGAACCACTGAAACAAATTTTTCTCTAATTTTAAAGAATCATTAATTATCAAAAAAAAATTCAATTTAGTATTGACATTAAATTACATTTCGATTTTAATATTGGTGTTTTTTTGAAATTCCGACAAAAAAGGTATTGCGGGGTGGAGCAGTCTGGCAGCTCGTCGGGCTCATAACCCGGAGGTCGTTGGTTCGAATCCAACCCCCGCTACCAAATCTCCATAAGTTGATAGGGCGGAGTAGCTCAGTTGGTTAGAGCAGCGGAATCATAATCCGCGTGTCCGGGGTTCAAATCCCTGCTCCGCTATTCTTTATTTCATATTGCCATCACAGGGCGCTTATCAATAAATCTTTCCGTGAACTCAATGATATCGCTCATCATCTTGATTGTTTCCACAGGATATTTTCCTACAGCGGTTTCTCCCGAAAGCATCACATAGTCGGTACCATCGATAATAGAGTTTGCCACATCGGTTACCTCGGCTCGAGTAGGACGTATATTCTCAGTCATGCTGTCCAGCATTTGAGTAGCCGTAATAACAAATTTGTTTTTATCGTTGCATTTTTTTATAATCATTTTCTGAATTATCGGGATTTCATATATAGGAATTGAAACGCCGAGATCACCGCGGGCAATCATTATACCATCAGATACATCTATGATCTCGTCGATATTTTTCAATCCTTCCCTGTTTTCAATTTTTGCTATAATCTTTTTATCCCCTTCCTGTGCTGAAATAAACTCACGCAAATCCAGAATATCTTCTTTTGTCCTCACAAACGATTGGGCGATAAAATCAACTCCTGATTCCAAGCCAAACCGCAAATCATCTTTATCTTTCCCGGTTAAACCTGTAAATTTTAATTTTATGTTCGGTATATTGATTCCTTTATGCTCTTTAATAATTCCCGGCATAATTACTTCTGCTTTGAGATAACTTTCCGACCTGCTTTTTACTTTTAACGTAATATAACCGTCATCAATATAAATATTGCTTGCTATATCTATATCATTTAAGGAACCGTCGTAATCGAAAGGTATAACATTCTCATCTCCAAGATTTTCTTTATTGGTTAACAAAACAATGTCACCTTTTTCCACTTTTACGGATTTGTTCTCATTTTTTAAGGTTCCGACTCTTATTCTGTACCCCTCAAGATCCTGTAGTATTTTCAGATCGAATTTATCTTTTTTGTTCAAATCATTTATCGTTTTTATCATAGCCAGATGTTCCTTGTGAGAACCATGAGAAAAATTTAGGCGGGCAACATCCATTCCGCTTCGAACCAATTCCTTTAACACAACTGGATTCTTACTTGACGGCCCTAAGGTACATATAATTTTGGTCACATTCATTTTTGTTCTCCATATGTTGATTTATTTAACTCAATAAACCATTTATGATTAACTCAACAGCTTCATCTTCCGATAACCCGCGTGACATAAGAGTTTCCAATTGTTTGCTATCCACGCTTCCTATAGCCGCTTCGTGCGTAACATGAGCTTTCGGGTCGGTTACCACAACTTCAGGAATCGCCGATGCGCTGGCTTTATCCTGAACAATCTCTTTGCAGTCCACATGTCCCCTCGCAAATGGCGCGTGAGCGGTAAGTTTATTGAAAATCATCGCTGATGCCCGGTCTCTTATAGCTATTCTTGAAGTCAGGACACCTCGCGCGTATTCTCCAATGAGATGTCCTGTTTCGTGAATCTTTATCAAATCATCACCTTTCCCATTAATGCGAGCAGTCATTTCCATTACGGAATATTTTTCGCAGGTTGTCTCGTAATCTATCTCTATTAGTCCGACTCTGCCTTTGAGCAACTCAAATTCCGTCTTGAACCTGCTGTACTGCTCAAGATTAACTTTCGCACGGGGATATACCTTAACCCCTCCGAACAATCCATGAACATGCCGCTCGAAATAAGAATAGTTCGCATTTTCACCAACCCTGATTTTTGCATCCATTATATGTTGAACATTCACCGCATTGGGGAAAACACAGTGAGCAAGAATAGAAACCGATGCGCCGGATCGAATCCCAATATCAAGAACAATTTTTTGAATACCCTCTTCCGGCAACATTCCGAAACATATATGAACCGGCTTGATTATGATTTTATTCTCCTCAACAGATATTCTCGCATCAATACCATCGCTGGTTTCATCAATATCGATTTTCAATCCGTCAACCAGATTCGCACCCAGAACTTTGTTATGATGAACAATAAGATGAGCAATCGATGTATCTTTTAGTATAGATACATCCTGTTCAGAAGGAGAATATAGCGCTTCAACAATATCGTTTCGATTCGCATTCATAAAATTCACCTCAATCAAATACAGGTTTATTTGTATGATCACAAGGTATACACTTATTTTCAAAATAAGGCCTGATTTTATCAACCGGACCTTTATCGATTAACTTGCCACAACACATTAGAAACGCGTGTTCAGAATGGTTTAGAACCGTAAGACTATGAGTTATAAGCAAAACCGTAGATCCATTTTCCTTGAGAATATTTATCGAATCAAAAATTTTTTCAAGTGAAGAAACATCTATTCCGGAATCGGGTTCATCCAGCATTACAAAAGCGGGTTTCATCGCGACTATTGACGCGAGTTCTATCTTTTTCCGTTCACCGCCGCTTAGCGTTTTGTCCACAGCGCGTTTCAGATACCGTGAAGGGTCAAGCCCCACTATTTTCAGTGCCTGAGCAGTCTCTTCATTATCCTTGCCTGATGTTGAAGCGGATATAAATTGTTGCACAGTCAACCCTTCATATCGTGCAGGTTCCTGCCAGGCGAGCGTAATTCCTTTTTTAGCACGCTGTTCTATTGTGGAATTTTTTATCGATGAATTTTTAAAGATTATGTCACCCTGAGCTTTTTCGTAACCACGCAAGCCCATGATTGTCGCCGCAAATGTAGATTTCCCTGCTCCATTTGGGCCAACAAGAGCATGTATAAGCCCATCCCAAAAATCTATGGAAAGATTATTCAGTATTTTGTTTCCATTCAGGCTTATAGATAAGTCAATTACTTTCAATATTTCCATCTACTTTAATATACCGGATTTTAGTATTTTGCTTTTAATGAATTGGATATAAAAGAGCTGAAAAAAGTTAAAATAATTTTGCCGGGATTATTACTAATAATTACATTATTTGGGTTTTTAAACAAGGATTTTAATGCGTATTTAACAATTTATCTTTTATTATCGTAACCTAATTATGTAATATTTTAAACAGGATATAAAAATACATGGAATTGATTTTTAACATAAATCCATGGAGAATTAATTTTAAAAAATTATTCAACTTTGAATATGATACAAACCATTGGAATCTTGCCAAAATAAAAAATATAAAACTTTTTTACCAAAAACACACAATAAATAATCAATACACTTATCGCTATTTCAATAATGGTTCCCTGAATTCAGCATACAAACTATCGATAATTTTCGACATAATAAAATCATTTTCAGTCAATCCGCCTAAATTTTGAGTGGATAAAATAAACTCAACGGTGTTAAAGCTCAAATTTATCTGCGGATAATGATTTTGATCACGAGCAATTATATATATAAGGTCGAGAAAATATTTTGCGTCAAGCGAATCGCTGAATTCAAATTTTTTAGTGATCATGTAGGATTCTTTCAGTTGCCAGTCGGGATACTGGGTAAACATATTAGCAATCCTCTCTTTTGAGAGCAATACCAAATCCTTAAGCGAAACGCATCGCAACTGAACTTCAGCGGTTGGAGAAACAGACGGGTTTTCGATCACCGAATTAAGGTTATCAAGAGCATGCTGATAATCCGGAGCCGAGGTTATCTCGTCAACAATCTGAATATACCTTATAACATCATTTTTGTCTATTATGAGAATTGATCTGGCGAGCAGATTTAGTTCCTTTATGAGCAATCCGTAATTCACTCCAAACGAAGAGAATTTATAATCAGATAAAATTTTTATATTGTTTATGTTGTTAGCGTCACAGAACTTATTTTGAGCGAAAGGCAAATCATCGCTGATACCGATTATAACTATATCCTCAGCCATCTGTCCGGCTTTTTTATTGAACTCTTTAACCTGCAAATCACAAACGGGAGTATCCAAAGAGATAAAAGATGTAATAATTTTTATTTTATCCTTGAAATTATCAAGAGTAACTTCGTTGAGTTCTTTATCAACAGCCATAAACTTCGGAGCAGTCATATTTTCTCGAATCGGATATCCGACAGTAGTTATCGAGTTACCCATAAAAGTTATCTTTTTCATATCAGCCTCCATAAAACCGGTTTGCTCCCGGCTATTATTTAATTTTTAGCGCAAACTTAAAATTTTCTTCATATTGCAGTAAATCCGTCATAGAAATCATACCTTCAAAAACGTTATTTTTATTCACAACCGGCAAATGTAAAAACTCATTTTTTTCCATATACTCCTTAACATCATCCACCCTCTCATTTTCAAAACAAAATTCGAAATTTGTATTCATAACAGTATGAATTTTCGTTTTGCTTTTTATATTATCTCCACCTATAAGCATTTGTACGGCGATATCATGGGCAGTTATGGTACCGATAAGTTTTTTTTCGTCGCAGACAGGTAACAATCCCACGTACATGCCTTTCATTTTAGCAATGGCATCCTGCAGGGTGTTGTTAGGATTAAGCGATTCTACTGCTCGTGTCATTATGTCTTTTACTTTCAGCATCACAACCTCCTATCCGGGGTGATTATTGATTAAATCATAATTTAATCCATCTGTATGGCTTTTTATCACAATATCTTCAATAGCTCTTATTACAATTTGCGGATCAAAAGGTTTTATGATGACTTTTTTGATACAAAAAAAACACATCTGCAATAACTCTTCTATTCCTATAAAAAAAACAGTCATTGCGATTATGGGTGTATGTGAGAACTCATCTGAAAGGCATATGTCATCATCCAATCGTAATTCATTGTGATTTAATAAATTAAGATTAAGCAAAATTATATCGGGTTTAAATTTATTTATTACCCGGCACGCATCGGAGCTGTTTTTAAATACCGATACAGTGAAACCGCTTAGATTAAGCGCCTCATTGATTTCTTCAAGAAACAACTCGTCATCATCAATCACCATTATTCTATTTTTTTTCATTTTCATATTCTTTTTCTGTGATTATTTCTCTCATATCTTAAATACTGTTTAATACTATGATAGTGTCATTGATTATTGAATTGCGCAAAACCACTTTTTATTGACTTAATTCCACTTATATAAATATAATATCAATATTACATTATTTTATATTTATGCTATATTATCGTATAAAATCTAAATATGGTTATTCGCAAAAAAGATTTGAATATCAAACAAAAGATCAGATTCTTTGATATGTAAAATTTTTGATCATGCTGAGCACAAAATTAATATTGAATGGTTTGTTGATTACTGCATCAGCCATTTTTAGAATTTTTTCCTCACCAAACTCATCGGTTATTTCATCAGGAAGGAATTTGTTGTTTAAAGGACGGCCGGTTAATACGATTATTTTCATTATGGAACTTTTTTCTTTCAAATTTTTAAGTACATCATATCCTTTCATACCGGGAAGTTTTAGATCAAGAAGCAATACATCGTACCGATTGTATTGTGCTTTGAGATACCCCTGTAATCCATCATTTTCTGTAAACACAAGATATCCCTCATCGGATAATATCTCGGACATTTCCTCGCATAGTTCCTCATCATCATCAATAATCAATACTTTTTTATTATTTTTCATTGAAATCCCTTTTAACTGGAAAAACAATCGATACGGAAGTACCGGTACCTTCTTCGCTATCCACATAAATTTCTCCATTATGAAGATTTACAAGTTCTTTACATATAACAAGCCCAAGACCGGTACCTTTTGATTTCTTAGTAAAAAAAGGTTCAAACACCCGTTGCAAATCTTCCTGTGAAATTCCAATACCATCGTCTTTAATCCTAATTTTTATCTGTTTACCGTCATTCATATCGGTAGATACATCAATTTTGCCTTTGCCTTCTTTCATTGCCTGAAAGGAATTATTCAGGATATTATTCAATATCTCTTTAAAATGAAGCGGATCTATTTCCACTTTAATGTCTTTAATTGAGAGATATTTTTTCTCAACCGTAATCGCCCATTTTTTATACCTGCTTTTCATGGTATTGACACATTCCTCAATGAGATTATATAAATCAACCGATTCGTAATGAGGCTTTTTTATTCTCGAATAAATTAAAAGATTGTTAATGATCTGATTGCTTTCCATAACCTTTTTTTCTATATTGGCAATATGTTTATCGATAAGCGGATTTAATCTTTTTCTGCTGATGTTGTATGTGGCTGTCTGAATAACTCCGAGCGGATTTCTAAGTTCATGCGCCACAGTAGCCGCCAGTGTTCCTATATCGGATAAACGCTTAGCGTCAGACAATTCTTTCTGAGTTTTCATCAACTCCCATTCGATCTGTTTTCTTCTGGTAACATCTACAAGAAACAAAACAAGCCCCTCAACATGATTATTTGTGTTTTTTATCGGATGAAGACTGAAATCCCAATATGTTACACCCAGCTCAGGACTATTTGCGTAAACAAAAGGTTTCGCGTAAGTCGTATACGTATCTCCAGTCATAACGACTCTGGTAAATATCTCCTTATTTTCATCATTTGGAAACAAATCGAAATGGTTTTTGCCCACATAATATTCAGGGCGTTTATGCTCTACTTCAGCATAACTTTTGTTTACCCTGATAAAATTGAAATTGGTATCCAGATACGCTATAAGAAAATTAGTGCAGGAAAAAACCCGCTCAAGAAGTTCATTCGCTTCCCTGTGTTTTAAAATCTCCTGATTTAGCCTTTTGTTGGCTTTCAACAGATCAGATGTCCGCTGGGCAACTCTATCCTCAAGTTCAACATAAGCGATTTTCATAATATCATCCATTTTTGCGCGCTCAGTGATATCATGCCATACCACAACCACACCGATATTTTCTCCTCCGCTGACAATCGGCGCGGCAGAACATATTACTGTTTTTTCTTCCCCGCATGCATTTGTAAACTTGAATGACGCATCTTTAATGGTCTCACCTTGAATAGCCCGTGATGAGATTAGATCCTCAATACTGATCTTCTCACCTTCGATACTCTCAGAACCAAGCATGGATACTATCTTTGCATGATCCATATTGACCGGATCAAATCCAAGAAGTTCTACCGAGGCACTGTTGGCATTAATTACAACTCCATGTTTATTATATATAATTACCGGCTCAGCGATTGAAGATAAAACCGTATGAATCTCATCCGTTCTTCGTTGAACTTCAAGAAGATACTGATCGTCTCTTTCTATTAGTTTCTCACAAACCTTATCAACATAAGCTCTATAAGTAATATCTTCCAACACAAGCAAAATAGAATACCTGTTTTCATTATTGAATTCTATTTTGCGCGCGTTAATCAGTAACGTTTTTTCTCCAATCCGTGAGAAATTGCACGACATCTCAAAATTGCTGTAATAACTTGTTCTTGTCATTATCTGTTCAAGGAGCCTTCTTAGATCAGATATATCCCATTCCCCATTATTCAAATCATAAATAATTTTATTTTCCACTTCACCTTTTACGAGCTTGAATATTTTATAAAATTGCCGGTTGGCGGAAATTACACACAAATTGCAGTCGAGTAAAACCAACGGTTCTCTTATGGTTTCTATTATGGCTTTTGCATAAATTTTCGATTCCCTTAAACTATCATCGTGGATTTTAATATTATGTATATCGAAAAAAGTCAAAATCGCTCCGTCAACTTCACCGGATTCGTTATAATAAGGCGTAATCCGTATTTTATACCATTTTCCGGAGTGTATTTTTGTATCGATTTCTTTTTCACTGTTACATGTTATACAATCAAGTATCATCTGTTCCAAATCATTGATATTAAGGGATGTTTTAAGTTCGGACATCGCGTTGGATTTATTTAGGTGATTCCCCGATAATTCTCTTGCGGCATCGGATAAACAAAGCAAAATTAATTCCGTATCAAATATTATGACAGGAAATCTCATGTTCTTCAGCAGATTAGCAGACTCATTGGAAAACTTTATTATATTTTCATCGTTTTCCAATTGATCCGCCGAAAAAGATTCTACAGTATCACAATACAATTCTTTCCCCATCTCTGGATAATTTCCTATATTCAGTTGGAGTACACCCGGTAGACTTTTTAAACAATCTCACAAACGATTCCGTATTCTCATAACCAAGCTCGTAAGCGATCCGATCAATATTATGACTTTTCTCTTTCAGTAGTTCTTTTGCCCGTTGTGATTTCAGATTAAGACGATATTCCGTAAAACTTTCTCCTGTTATCTCTTTAAAAACACGGCTCAAGTATTTAGGGCTCAAACAAACAACAGATGCCGCGCATTTTAGCGATATTTTTTTATGAAAATTCTTTTTGGCGTATTGTTTTACTCTTTCTATTTTACTTTTTATATCAATATCGTTTATAAAACCGTCAAGCCCTTTTGAATCAATAATTTTTTTTATAATCGACTTTATCCTGATTATATCAACCGGTTTCTCAACATAATCGTCAGCGTGCCCGCGCAAAGACTCTATCGCTATCTCCTTTGAACTATGACCGGTAAGAATTATTGTCCCTATTTCCGGATGCTGATTCTTAATCATTTTCAAAATATCTGTGCCTTTTGAATCCGGCAATACAACATCAATGATCACCAGATCAATTTCATTCGGATTATTCAAAATATGTATGGCTTCCATTCCATTTGATGCTTCAATTACCTTATAATCATCAAGAAAATCAATCATTTCTTCCCTGAATTCCTTATCATCATCCACAAGGAGTATTTTGTAAGGCATTTTATTCTCCTTTATTATTTTATATTTTACATTATTTCTTTTTTTTATAATAACATAATATTTTATTTATTCAATTATATATTTATTTTCATATATCATATTATTGATATTATTATATATATTAATTTATATATTTAGTGTTATTTTACCAATAATAAAACTATCTTTTCATTTTTATTATATTGACATATTTTATTTTTTTATTATTATTTATTTATATATTATTTATTTATTTTATTTCTATTTTGTAATTCTTTTTATTGGCATTTAGCGTTATAAATCTTTGTACCAATTCAATGAATTTATTTATCTGCTCATTTTATATTCTGTCTTTAGAAATAACTAAAAGGAATTTTATTTCCAGACACTGAACTCCGAGCATCTTGAAATTTGGCATTAGTTTTTAATTCAAATCAAAATGAAACATATTTTATAGGAGGAATGGACAGATGAGTATTAAAGAAGAATTAATCGATATGCTTAATCAAGCGTTGCGGTTCGAACACGCGGCACGCATTCAGTATCTTGCGCACGCAGAATTAATCAGCGGAAGCTATTCAGAAAGAATTATAGAAAGATTGAAAGAAATAGCATCCGATGAACTTAAACATGAGGAAAAATTCCGCAACCTTATTGGATCATATCTTGGCGGAGAACCGACAATGGAAATGGAAAAAACTAATAAAGCGAATGAAATGAAGGAAATTCTCGAAATCAATCTAAATAATGAGAAAAGCGCTATTGACTTCTACAAGAGCATTATCAGAAAAGTATATGATAACAAAGAAAGCCTGCAATATGAATTCGAGACCATCGAGCATGAATTACGGCATATAATTATTGATGAACAAGAGCATATTACGGAATTAACGTTATTGCTCGGTTTAAAAGCGCCGGTAATGCAAAGGAGTTTTTAATGAGAGATCTATTTCAAACAGCAGATTGGAAAACTGAAAAACATGTTCCTGTGATTGAATGCCCGGATAACGCGAGAAAAGGTGAGATTGTTAATATTTCCGTATCCATCGGCAAAGAAATCGCTCATCCGAATAAAACGGAACATCATATACGTTGGATTTCAATTTATTTTCAACCCGATGGCGAAAAATTCCCATATCAAGTAGGAAAAATTGAATTCACCGCTCATGGTGAATCAATACAAGGTCCTGATACAAGTACAATTTATACACATCATTGCGCAATAATTTCTTTTAAAACGGAAAAAACCGGAACTATTTACACATCTGCATATTGCAACATTCACGGATTATGGGAAAGCTCAAAAAGAATCAACATAGGATAATCATTTTTGCTAATTCAGGAGAATATAAAATGAAAGCCATTATTGATTCCGATACTTGCATAGGATGTGCATTATGTACCCAGATCTGTCCTGAGGTTTTTGCCATGGAAGGAGATAAAGCTGTCGTAATTGCCACAACCGTTCCTGATGATTATGAAAGTTCATGTGAACAAGCGGTACAACAATGCCCCGTAAACGCTATTACGATTCAATAATCAAAAATGAGGGAGATCGCTATAAAACCGATCTCCCTTTAGCAATTTTATCTACAAATAATATTTTTGTATTATTTAACCCAATATTTCTCTTTTCCGTAATAATCGTATAGATTATTCTCGTAATCCCTGGTAATCTCTGTTTCAGGATTATATTCCGGACTGTTTTTGATTTTATTCCGGCTGAATCTTATATTGAGGTTTGATAATTCCCAATTAATTTTTGTTATCCATTGCGGGGATATAAGGGTTTTTTTGCCATGTATCCAATTATGTGTCTGCACAACGATATATCTGACAACCCAATCTGTATCATCAATTAAAAAATCATCAACATGTCCTATTTCACCATCAGAGGCATGAATATGATAACCGCTGAGATATTTTGTTCCATGCAGATGCGATGTTTCCTCCTCGTAAATTTCTTCG
The DNA here is from genome assembly GCA_964451165.1 of uncultured bacterium. Taxonomy (GTDB): domain Bacteria; phylum Auribacterota; class Auribacteria; order Auribacterales; family Auribacteraceae; genus CAYVGJ01. The sequence continues at coordinate 144,877 of CAYVGJ010000004.1, read as the reverse complement.
GCAAGAGCAACAGGTGTTATTCTTGGTATTGCCGCCTCACCAATGTATGGTTCCCAGTAAATCGGCCACTTATAATATTTTAATACATCTATTTCTTTCTGGCGGGATACCGGCTTTTCAGTATCGACGTCCGGTGAATTTTTCACCATTTGTCGTGTCAGGTTCACGGGAAAAGATTTTTCTCCCCATTCAGGTTTACCCGCGAAACTTTGCGGAGATATAAGCACAAGTTTACCTGTCAGCCAACTGCCTGTATCCACAACAAGATATCTAAGCGCCCATTTATCCTTATCGATAAAAAAGTTTTCAATTTTACCTACAATTCCATCGGTTGCATGTAATTTGAAACCATATATACTATTAATACTCCTGAACATAACAACCTCCATTCCATCGATTAACTTTATATACATATACTGCATAGTGAATATACTCTAAAAAGTAAGACCAAAAATTATTGTATTTGGAACATTAATTAAGTAATCTTTCACTTTATTTTTGCTTTATTGGAATATATGTATATAATTGATTGAAGATGTTTAGCACAAAATGCTTATAATCGATCGGCTTTATTCCTTTTTCGCCATCCGGTTTATTGACTGAAATTTAAATAAATATTATATTTTGCCGATACAAATAATATACTTTTAAGCGAATAAAGATGGATGAACATTTCTCTTATCACAGAATCAAATTTAAATCAGCTAGTTTTTTGCTATAATGTCCCTTAAATTTTTTCCGATATAATGATCGGTTGATACAATAATTTTCATCAGAAAGGATTATAGATGGAAAGTGTGAATAAAACATACACTACAAGGGAAAAAAACGCTATCAGATTAATTAATAATGTATTATATCAGCTGAACAATTTTCCCGTTACAGAAACCTTTGGAGAATCTTTTTTTGATTTGTTATCTACGATAAATAAACTTTCTTTTGAAGCGAATGGAACCATAATGGATCTGTTTAAGAGTTCCACTCCTCTTTCTCCTCAACTAATAGATGATTTTATCGCAGGAAAACTTACGGAAAGATACCGCAATAAAGTTCTTGAAATAATTTTTTATTCCGCGTCTTCTTCTTACATGGACGCGAGATATCTCACAAAACTTAGAAATCACGGATATCTTGAGATTACCGATGAGGCAATAGAAGAATTTAAACAAGTAATCACCTCTTTGCGCGATACAGATATTGTTGAGAGAAAAAATCTTATCGATAAAGTTAAAAAAGCTATGGATGGCTTATCAACCGTTGAACCGGAACCCGTAATAAGAAATTATAATCGTGTAGAACTGGTCGTAAAAAAATATAAAGGGAAAAGCATAATTTATTTTTCTCCGGAAATGAAGCTTATCGGAGGCCCGAGATCAATTTTCTCAGGCGGTCTGGGTGTCCTTGCGGGTGAATATATCGAAGGATTAGCTGATATCGGAATAGAAACATATGGGATAACGCTTCTTTATAAAAAATCTATCGCACAGAAGATTTCACCTTACAATATTTCCACAACAGAAGAAATTTTCATAGATTACAACAAACTCCCTGTTTTCGATACCGGAATTATCATTGAAGAAAACATAATGGGTATTCCCGTAAGAGCCAAAGTATGGGAAATAAATGCAGGCCCGGCAAGAATTTTTGCTCTGGAAGACCTAACATCGGATATAACAGACATGCTTTACGGCGGAGAAAAAGAAACATCACATCTGCGGGAACAGCAAAACCAGCTTCTTGGAAGAGGCGGTATAAAAGCCATAGAAGAACTATACAGGTTAAACATAATCGACAAAAAACCCGGAATTATACATCTTAATGAAGCCAATTGTTATTGCGCTCTGGACGAAGTCCAAAGAAAACAAATGTTTCCCCAACTCGATAACCTGAAGATCTGGCAGAACGTCGGTACAGCATTCACAACCCATACACCAGTACCTGCCGGGCTTCCAATGATATACAGTCAGAGTTTCGGCACAAGCGATATAATTCATCTATCATGGCTTTTGAATTCAGATCCTATAACTCTCATGATGTTTTACGTTTCATATCTCGGGGATAAATCATGGGATACGCTCGATTCTAATAAAAAAGAATTGCTGATCTCATTGCTTGAATCAGGTAATCTGAACCATTTTATCACTGAATTTAAAAAGGTTGCTGGTGACAACATAGTTTTAAATTTAACCGAAGGGACAGCCGCTCTCTGCGACGGAAGCACATCGGTCAGCTTGCGCCATGAACAGGTTTCTAACTCAGAGATTATAAAAAACTCGAAAAATTCACCATGCCGTCATGGCAGAACAAATCAAGCTACTACCGGAATCACAAACGGAGTAAATATCAGGGATTGGCAACCACCTGAATTTCAGGGATTTGACCTGAACAATATTTCCGCGGAACTCCTTCTTTCTGTTAAGAGACATGAAAAAGAAGAGTTTATCGAAATGGTAAACAAACGTACAGGAAGCAGGCTTTCACCCGAATTTCTCACAATTTCCATCATGAGAAGAATAAATACTTACAAAAGAACCGATCTGATCATAAGGGAAATTGATATCCTTGTGGAAGAACTCGGCGATCAGGAAATAAATATTGTTTTTTCAGGTATTCCACACGGAAAAGATATGCCTGCTCAGGCTATTTTCAAAAAAATTCTCGAAGCGGTAAACTGGAAACATCCGAATATTCATGTGGCATTCATCTGCCAATATGACGTATCTATAGCAAAATACGCGGTCAGGGGATCAGATATCTGGCTTATGCAGCCTATAGAGAAAAAAGAAGCTTCTTCTACCAGCCACCAGAAAGCTCTTGGCGCCGCAACTCTTGTTGTAAGCACCTATGATGGGGCAATGATTGAAAATGTTGTTGATGTGGATATCAATCATGAAAAAGCCAACGGCGCTTTTATAACACCTCTTATTATATACAGAATCTTCAATAAGTCCGATAACAGATTCAGATTCATTACCCCTTATACCGTTGAAGGGAACGGCAGACATGGTTTTTTCAGCAAACCCGTTGTTTGCATCGATAACGGAAAAAACTATACGCCAATAGCGGTTATGGAGAAGAAAGACCGTTTTGTTGTTGTTGATGATATCATATCGGATTTATCCGTTGAGAACCTGCATAATTTTTTAAAGAATCCGCCGGATTACCTTATTGAATCTCCTATTAAAAATATTCTTGAAAAGTCTATCCTGGGATCGGATAAAATCTCGGATGAAAATTTTCACGCACTTATGTATGAGACACTGGATCCATTTTCTACATCCGATTTGCATTATTTATACGATTATAATCCGCAACCATGGTACAGGCTATTATACCGAAAAGTCGGTAAACTCGCAAAAATCTATTCCGGCGTAAAATACGGACACCCAAAATACGGCGCGCAGTGGGTAACAATGATGAAAAACGCTATTTTGCGCACCTATGAAGTGGATATCCATAGAATGGCGGCAGAATACATACGTGATATATATGATCATATATCCAAAAGAAAAAGAAAACAAATTTTGGAAAGTTTCGGCGACCAGAAATTGGAAAATATAGCGAAAAAATGGCGTGAACAATTTCTAAAAGCTAAACTGGAAGAGTACGATAAAAATCTTTCTGTTCGCCTGACACAAGGATACCTTGATGATAAAATCGGTACTTTCGTTGAAGATGTAAAAATTATTGAGATTGAACCCATTATTGTTGAAGCCGACATAAATATCGGATGGGTAACACAACCTGAGGATTTTGAAATAGAATTACATTACGGTGATTCCAATTGTATACCTATGACCCTACAAAAAGCATACTCAACTATAAAAAAACGGTATTGTTACAGAGGTGTATTACCTGAATCAATAAAAACTACTGAAAAAATTGAAGTCGCTATAAAACCAAAAAATGAAAAAATAGCTTCATTTTTGAAATTCATCAGAGATAACAAAAATAACGGAAAATTAAGCCCGGAAATCCAAGCTGATATATTGAAACTCAATTCCGTTATCGATTCTCTTGATAAAGAAGGTCGCAGATGGTTTATGCGCAAACCCAAGATTTTTAAAGAAAAAACATTATCTTTCAAATAATATTTGACCATAAATAATAAAAATACCGGATAACAAGATGTTATCCGGTTTTTTTTATTTTAAAAAACAGGATACGAAGCATCCTAAAAAAAGTTTTGTTTCTTTTTTTAAAAAGAAAAAGTCTTTTTATTTTTTATCCGAGGTTATCAAATTAATGAAAATTCAATTCAAGTGTAAAATCTTCAGTTTTAAACTCTTTTTGATTTTTGAAAGATACGTGCCAATCGGCATAGAGGCAATTCGCACCTCCGAAATGAGCTTTTCCGACAGTTCCATTACCATCTGAACCGCCGTTTTGCCAGTTATTTGAATTAACCTCACCGCTGACAAGATAATTTTTTTCGTCCTGAATTCCAAGTTCATTATAATCACACAAAAGAACTTTTTTATCAGCATTTTGTATATGCGACCATTTCCGATTGACGGTTTCGGATGAACTGATATCCCTGTTCATAGCATAGCTTCCGCCACAGGCATATTTCACCGAGAATAATATATTATTGTCGCTATTATCCTCCGGACAAAAAAGCGGTTCCTGCCCGACTTCCCGCGCGCTTCCTTTTGTTGCTCCTGCGGGCTCAAAGTATGTACCCTCGTGCAGATACCCGTTTTCCACAAGAATAGTGGTCCATTTATCTCCGGATATATTTTTATATGGCAACATTACGCCATCGTGATCGGACAAATACATACTCATACTATATGAAATCGTCTTCAGGTTCGACATACATTGAGCTTTCAGCGCCTCCGACCTGACCTTCTGATACGCTCCAACGGATAAACCGGCAAGCATAAATATTATCGCGATTACCACAAAAAGCTCTATCATGCTGAAAGCGCGGTTAGATTTATGGTTTATCATATTTGATATAATTGTTCGGATCATTTTTTATTTCATCTCCATCTATCCAGTCTACATGAAAATCGGCAAACAAGTAATTGCTTCCGCCATGATGAACATAAAGCAACGCATCCCACAATTTTGTCGGATAACTCCCCGACCACATGGTTGAATCAGAATAAGTGTCCTTATCGTTGGAATCAATTCCCGTGTTCATCGATGTATTTTGAAATTCCGATAACAGAATGGTTTCACCAGGTTTTTCCATCGATGAAAAATCAGCCTGTCCGCCTTCGCCTTCATCCGCGTGTTCCCAATATGTACCGTCAAAATTTCCTGAGTTTAACCTGTATGTTTTTGTAGCAATAAGAGACGGACATGAGAATATTTTTGTTTTGCCTTCCGGAACATATCCGCAATTTATCAGATTCCGTGCCCAAGTAACAGAACCTGTACGTCCTGGAGGTACTAACTGATAATCATAATCATTTGAATAAAGCTGAATAGCCATACCGAGTTCTTTTAAATTATTGGCGCATTGAACAGCTTCTACCTTCTTGTATGTCGATTTCACCACTCCAGTCAAAATCAGAATCAATACAATCAGTATACTCACAGCCGCAAGAAGCTCGGTCATTGTCATACCGGAATGAAGTTTATGATTCATGCCACAATATTTTTCCATTTTTTTCCCCGAATAAACATACCCATACATTATTTATATCGAACAAATTCAGAAATAATTTAATTTTTTATATAAAAAAAATAATAATAATAATTCCTTTCACTTATCAATAAATTCGATGTAAATAAATCGATCATTATATATGTCCGTTTTTCGTTCATTATCTTATAATTATCTGTTTATAAAGCAAATATATATATGGTACATCTTTTGCTTTACTAAATATCTCATATACAAAGGGAGAAATTAATATGAGAAATAAAAAAGCCGGATTCACACTAATTGAATTGATCATGGTAATGGCTACAATATCGATACTATTTAGCATGATTACACCAATGTTTAGAAATATCAGGGATAAAGGAAGAAGAATCGTCTGTTTGGATAACGTCAGAAACATTTCTGAAGCATTTATGATATACGCGAGTGAAAACAACGGCAGATTACCTCTTTGCGGATGGTATTGCGAGGACGGCAAACATGGCAAACGCGCCGGCAACCACGGTATAGGCAAAGCATGGATGGATATGCTCCAGCCATACATAAACAATGATAAAAATATGTTTATCTGCCCAAGTGATGTTAATCCCAAGAATTATAATTTTCATTGCCATGGGTCAAGTTCAAGTTACAATACTGACAATTGGTATTCTTACCCTAAATCAAAAAGAACAAAATTTACCCAGTGTTCTTATTCAGCAAATGAAGACGTGATCGGCATCGACAACCGTTACAACACTTATAATGCCGGTGGCGGTGGCAATACCGCTAAATATGGCGGAAGAATCGGAGGCGACCTAACAAGAATGCAACGGTCACCCTCTTGTACAATCCTTTTATGCGACGGGCATCATATATATATCAATTCGCAGAAAATAAGAAGCATGCAGGACTCGGAAAAAGTCGACGAAGATTACACCATGGACCGAGCAGTATTCAATCATATCGACGGATTATCGGTTGGCTATTGCGACGGTAGAGTAGAATGGGTAAAAAAAGGTACGTTCTCTTCGCTGAATATTGACCCCAACGATTACGGCAAATAAAATCAATTTACCGGTTCAACTTTTGCTTTTGTCAAAAGATCAAGAAACTGCGGATCTACATGGTATTGCTGTTTTCTCAGCAACTTAACCTGTTTCCAGGCCTCATCGTATTGTTTAACCTGATAAAAGGCAAGGGCCAGCTGGTAATTCAACTCAGGATTATCCGGATAAAAAGATAACGCCCGTTTTAGCTCCAATATCGCCTCATTATAATAACCTTTTTTTCTATAAATTAAACCCAATAAACTGTGAACTTCGGCATCTTTATCGTTTACGGCACAAGACATTTTCAGTTCTTCCATTGCCCTGTCGATTTCACCATTCATAAAATAAGCATTACCGAGGTTTTTCAACAATATATTGTTGCGCGGATTATATTTCAATCCGATATTATAGGTTTCTATCGCAAGAGAATATTTTTTCTGAAGTGAATATACATTTCCGAGATTGGCATATGGTTCAGAAAACATACAGTCAACCTTGATGGCGAGTTTCAATAAACGTTCCGCATCATTATATTTTTTTTGCCTGATATAAAATGAAGCGAAATTATTCAGATAACAACCAATTGCTTCTTTTTTGTTTAAATTCTTGAAATATAATGATTCAGAAAGATTCAAATTAGGGTATTCTTTTCTGTAATAATCGTTGCTGAATGTCCTTCCAAAAGCTGTGGTTTCTATATTTATTGTATTTATCAAATCGTCATATCTAACAAAGAAATGCGACGGTATTACAACTCCATACACCGGCAACCGCATCCGTTCGGCGATTGACAGGTATAAAACCGCAAGGCTCATGCATATACCTCTTTTATAATCAATAACATAATTAAAAAGATTATAATTTGGTATCATTTGATCTGTCGGATCGGATACCGGCGAGAAATATTTTTTTTCCGTAAACAAATAATTGTTTACCGAGGATACTATCCATTCAGGTCTTGTTTCCCCACCAATTTGAGTCAAAATATCTTCGACCATCGAATCCAATTTATCACGGTATCCGGTTATATCTATAGATTTACCGTACATTTTTTCCGAAGCTTCTTTTGATACAAGCAAAGCGAATGTCGCTATGTCTATCTCATCTTCAGGCAAATTAAGCATATCCTCAAGAGCGGTTATACTAAGGCCCTTCTTTGAATAAGGTTTTTCCAGATCTAATTTGATTTTCGCCCGAACCAAATCGACTTGCCGGGGACAAACAGAATGAAAAAAATTGTTTATTTCCGGATTGATTTTAAAACCTTGTTTCTTAGCAGAAGTTATATGATTTATAGACAAATCATATCGTTTTGAAAAAAAATAAATGCATCCGAGAAAATAATTATTATCTGGATTTGACGGTTCAAGTTTCAAAGCGTTTTCATATGCCTCAGCGGCTTCTTCCAACCTGCAACGGCGGTATAAAAGCATGCCCAAATCACGAAAATATTGCGGGTTTTCATTGTTTATCCTAGTTTGACGTAAAGCGTTTTGTATTTGTGAATCAAGTTTCTGCCTGTAATCAAGGCTATATTCAGCCCACAAACGTGGCATCTTTCTCGGATCCCAAAATTCCCTGCCGGTTTTTAAAACTTCTTTTTTGGGTTCTGCCGGATACCTGGCTACAGGCGCGCTAACGCATGAGATATTGGCTATAGCAAAGGATAAAAACAAAAATAATATTGCGGGAAATTTATTCATTAGAAAAAAACCTCTTTGTGAAAATACCGATTAAACAGAAAAATTCTACTATAGTCAGATTAAACCAATATTATACGCCGCATAATATATAACGCGAATCGGTATTATAGCGCGGACAAATAATAAATAACAATAGCTGATTTACTTTTATAGATGGATCAAGCCGCTTTGTCAAACAAATACTGCGTATCGATATTTCTCATTTTGGGTACGTTTCGTTTCAAAGTCAGCTCTTCACCCGCCATGGAATAGTAACCCATATTTCTGGCTTTGAGAAGATCGCTTAATGTGTCTCCCGTATTCTTTATAAATAAATTGGCGGATTTTTTCGGATGAATATTGGCAAATATTGTAATAGCATCCAGAATATCACCATCTCTATCCGCAAGAATCGTCCCAAGTGATTTTGCGGTATCCATGATTTCCGATTTGTTCGAAAATACCTTCATATTAACCCTGTTTACATCATAATATGTCGATAATGAAATCATGAAATTGACATATTTCATTTCCGGTTCGGTTATTGTCGCAAACGGAGCCAGCATTTCCCTTCCATAAACCTGATCGAATTTAGCAGATAATAGATTACCCATGATAGATTTTACTTCCCATGAATTCATCTTTTCTGAAAAAACAACCAGCTTAAGATTTCTCTGGTTCTCGGAATACCTTGCCATTAACTCGTTTATATACTGAAGTAAAGTCGTTCTGTACCTTTCGTTAGCTGAAGATTCCTGAGTCGATAACCCGAAAGTATCAATATCAAGAAGGATTACGTCTTTATCCGCCGTTACCCTGCGCACATAATTTGTTTTTTCCAGAATCGACTGCAGTTGAGCTGTCTGAAAAATACTCAATGTCGCTGATTGCGCAATATTCGAAAGCGCCACAAATATGTCTCTTGGCGATTGCCCGTTCTGCCTCAACGGCCTGAATAAATCGTTCTTATAAATCGATATCGGATTCGGCAAAGAATTCGGATTTATATTCTGATAGTCGAGATACTCTTTCAATGGTTGAGGATTCATCGGTGTAAAGTTTTCAAAAATACTATTAATTTCATCCTGCGACATTACAGGTGTTTGCGGTTTTTCTTCCTGTATTGTTTCGATCTTCACTTCCGGGCCTTCCATAGGCGTAACCACAACATTTTTCACCACAGGTTCGACTACAGGTTGAACCTCAGATGAATCAACCGGTTTCTGCTCGCTAATTGCGGGTTCAGCTTTTTGTACCGGTTCTTGAGCAACAGGTGTTTCCTTTTTAGCAACGATGTTTATTCTAAAATATTCCCTTAAATTTTCTTTAAGGCGATTAAGTTCTTCAGGCGTAATCGATTGCTCGTCTAATTGTGAAGATCTGGCGGCGGCAATTAATCCAAGCAACTCATCGTTTTCCTGAACCAATATAAGATCATTAACAAGATCAAATATAGTTTTATCAATCCTTCCTATCTGGTAAGCGCGTTGCAAACTCGGGAATAAGCCGAATACTGTATGATCGAGATTCGGTTCTCTGCCATAATAATCATTCAACGCCGCGTTCTGTGTACTGTCGATAATATCTGCCACAATGAGTATTCCGGCGAGGAATCTCTTGTGCGAATCAGCAATATCGTTTTTCGGCCTTCCATGTTGCCTTGCGATAATATTAATATCCGATTCAGGATCGATTACAATTCCTGTTTTCTCTTCCAGTTTCTGCGCGCCAACCTCATGATGCTTATACAAATCTTTATATGAATCGATATATTCCTGGAACTTATCTCTTATAGCCGTAAGTGCTTCTGATTTCAAATCACCAGTTAAAAGTGTATTTTTATCTATAGCCTCCAGAATCCTGTCGCGCTCGGTTTCAAGAAGATTAATAAGCTGTTCAATCGGCAGGAAGATATTAGGGCTGAGCTTGGATATAATTTTTCTCGCCTGTACAAATGTTTTCCCGTCAAGGTCAACTTTACCGAGATCATGGATCAACGCTGCCTGGGTTAATGTTTCCATATCCTGCTGACTGATTCCAAGTTTACTTCCAACCAGCTGGGCAATCCTTGTCACGCGGTTTACATGATTATATGAGTTAAAGTATGGATCGGTGTTTCTATACAACGGTAAAACAACATCTTTTGTAAAAATAACAGGCGTTGCCTGAACAGGTGTTTGGACAGGTTGTTGTTTGGGTTCAGGAGTCTCATCTGCTATTTTACCCTCATCTGCCGGTTTACCATTGATTACCATCGATAAAGAATCGTTAAGCTGAGTAATTTGATTCGCATCAAGAATTCCTTTTATAATACCAATTCCAGCATTATCGATCATGTGGAAAGACGATAATTCAGGTACGCTTTCCCATTTCCCGGACGGTAATTGATTTATAAAGCGAATCGCATCTGAATCCAGTATCCTTACTGTATAATCATTTCCTTTTTGATCTTTAGCGCTGAAATGAATATCGTCTATTCTGCCTGTAACAGTCAGTTTTATAATTCCATGACGTACCGTAAGTTTTTTCATCTCTTCAAATTTTTTATAAATGCCCTGCATTAATTCATAATTTAACTCAGATGGTGATTTCAACTTATCTTTTATTTGCTTATATAATTTCTCATAATTTTCGCCGTAATTCTTTATAAAGTTTCCTAAATTCAAATCCATTCCGGTATTTAAAGCAAATTCCAGCATGTAAGACCGTAAATCGCCAATATGGCGCAACGCAATATCGTGATCAGGATCAGCCACATCAGATGCGCTTTTATTAAGCGCTGTTTCCAGATCAGCAACATTCCATAGCTGTTTTAACGAGGGATGAGGTAATACACCTTCACGAACTGTACCGAGAATCGAATCAAAAATAATCTTGTGTTCAGCCATGCTAATTTCATCGGAAGAATCTATTTTTTCCAATTTTAAAGAATCAATATCAAATGTGAATTTTGATAAACCCAATTTTATTCCGTCTGTATCGAGATAAACAATTAATTCAAATGTTTTTGGAGTTGAGCTTACAGATATCCCAATAGGACCTTCAAACCCTGCAAAACTTCCATCATCTCTACGCTCTATTTTTAATATTCCTTCTGATTCAAGAGTTCTTATTATCGATTCAAAACACAAATCCGTTTTCGGGTTTTCCGGGAATATCATGAATTGCCTGTCACCTATGATATTTTGCATATATGAATCCAGAGCGGATTTATACTCGCTATTATATAATCTGTATGCGGCATTGATTCCTGAATCAACCATCGTTTTACTTATATTTTTATTCAAATCTTTTAGATCTGCTGCGGTATCCTTTACAGCAGGTGATTGCGGCTGAATATTTACGTCCTCTGCTTCCGGCGTAACGTCTGTTGTTCCCTGAGGCGAAGTCGGCGCGATAGGTCCGGTAGGAGCAACACCTGTTGGTCCTTCGGCATCAGGTCCCTTATCATCGCCATCATCTTTTTTACCAAAGAGATAATCAATGATTTCTTCGCGTGAAGCATCATCAATATTATCAGTACCACGCAAATTATCCAATGTCTCCACATAAAGCGACTCAAATTTGTCGATAAATTCCTGAGCAGTATTGGATTCTCTGAGTAACGGCGATATCGATGCCATAATTATTTCTTTCTTGCGGTCAGTATCGCTTATAGCTAAACCAATATGTTTTATTGGGAACGATAATAATCTCTTTGCATATCCAAAAGAATTTCGAATTATTTCCGGTATATTAGATATTACAATACCCATTGTAGTACCACCTAAATATCCGGCTATAAAACCGATAAAAATCAAAAGTACAGGGAATATAGAAGCCGAAAGTCCAATTAACCCATAGTGTAGTAAAGGAATAATTACACCGAGAGTACTTCCCAGAGCAACAACAAAAGAACTTGTTCCAAATGTAAGAGCAACACCCGACTCAAACGCCATCAAGCCAAAATCGTTCAACGTTGAAGGAATTCCAAATAGTGCAATATGAACAGCATTGATAGCGATCAAAGAAACAGCAGTCATTATTTTGCCGAATGATTTCTGAGACATTTTCTCGCTAAAGAACGATATGAGCCTTCCTTTATATTCCAGTTTTTCTCCCGGTTTTGGTTTCATTGCGTATTTGAAAGATTTAGCCAAATCAGGATACGGATATTTAGCTCTTTCATAAATTCTTCTCAAGATCTGCAATTGACTGGTTAAATCATATTTCGATAGTCCACTTTTGATCTTGGCAATTTCATCTTGAGGGAATATATCGCCTAATCTATTTAGGAATTTTTCTCTGTAATGAGTAAGTAAAAATCTTTTATTAAATAAATTATTGAAATCTTTCGCATTGGTAAACTCAGTGCCCATATCTCTTACCATATTGAGGATAAGATCTTTATTGAACGTAGCATGTTCGCGTTTTAGCTCTTTGTTATAAAATGTTAAACCGGAAACAATATCCAGGAAGTTCGCAAACAAATTACTTGCGCGCATAAATGTTTTCGGCAACATATCTATAACATATAATGAGAGTTTAGCCATTCGTTCTCCACCCATAAGCATCCACAACAACAATATGATCGAAGGAGCTACAAGTGTAACCGGATTAATCGCCCCATATATAAATATAAAAACAACACCTACAGCGAGCCTGCTCCATTTCTTTATGGCAGACCCTTTATAAATACCTAATCCTTCTGTAATAAGCAATACTAAAGGCAATAACGCCGCTCCCCAGCCGCTTGTTATTACAGCAAGCACAGGAGCCGATAATTTTATGATTCTTTCAAGGAAAGCCTGTAATGCCGGAGTTCTGATTATTCTATATGGAATAGAAACATTATATTTGTTTTTCCATAACCCGAAAATAATTTCCCTGTTTTGTAAAGGTTGATTGGTCCGCTTCAATACCGTCTTGAATGCCTCAATTTTATCTTCGGTACTCAAATTGGTCATTGAAACTTCAAGCCTCGATATTTCTTCATCGGAATAAATATCTTTCAATGATTCTTTGACTTTATTAAGATCCTCAATAGATCCCAGATTACCTGTATCAGGAATATTTATCTTATCGTCCAATACAGGTTCCTGGATATTGATATCCGAAGGTATAGTATTCTGCCCTAAAAGCTTATCGCCTATCTGAAGCGTTTTCACCGCAATATGTTTTTGCCTGTCGGAAAAACTATTTATATAATTTTTCACAGCGGTCATAAGCATATCGTCAACAATTTTATCACCGTTTGGTATCTTTCCAAATGCTTTGGCAAGCGATGCGGCAACTCTATAATCCACATTAGATAAACCATTGGCTATAGGTGTTGCTCCAGTCAGCTGAATCCATCTTATAATTTTAAATAGCCTTCCATTCCATTGATCATCGAGTTCACGCAACATATTTAGTGTCTGATAAGCCTGAGCTAATCCAGGCGCAAACGGGCCTACTCTCCTGCCCAAATGGCCATATAACGTATAACCGAACAAAATATAGTTTATCCAGCCGGTTCCTTTACCTATACCCTCATAGCTTATCTCATCTCTTTTGAATGCTTTAGCATTAAACACATTCTGAACAAGATTCTGCCAGTTCTGAATCTCGTCACCCGTAGCTCCATAAGTAAATACAGGATGACCAAATATATTGTTCATTCCGTACATCATACTCATGCCTTTTCCGAATGAAACCGCTCTCTGAAGGCTCTCTTCACCAGATATCCTTCTTTCATATTGGTTTTCAATATAATCTTTAAGATGTAACGCAATCGCCGGTGTCTCCGGTTGGTTTTCAGGATTAAATATACCTTTTATACCAAACAAGGTATCTTCAGCTAAAGCCTCGGCAGGTTCAGCAGAATTAGAATCCATAACATTAAACCCGGACAGAGGCGCCAACCATGGTGGTTCGGCTAGAGTCATCAACGCCGCAATAAGAGGTATCGGACGTGCGTCTTCCACTGTAGCTCCACGAGTATGTATTTTTACTCTGCCTTTTGTTGTACCCGGAAACATCGGTATACCTATCGTAACAGGCCATTTTGCTTCACTCCAGAAACCACTCAACGTATCCAATGTTAATTTTTTATCCATTCCAAAGATCTTACCGATTATTTCCATATCCTTGCTTCCCGGAACAAGATAACCGTTATCTCTTAAATCATTGCTTAATTTTGCGAGATTTTTGATATCTTTCAGAGTTACATACGCGAAATTATCCTCGGTACCTCTTGGAGCTTCAAGCATCCTGCGTTTTTCAATATAAGCGTTGATAGAATTCATCAATACATCAGGATACTCATCAGCCATTTT
>CAYVGJ010000004.1:127252-130151 GCA_964451165.1 uncultured bacterium | reverse complement strand
CAATATAAGCGTTGATAGAATTCATCAATACATCAGGATACTCATCAGCCATTTTAATAAGATTCTCAAGAATGAGCGCTCCCTGTTTGGCGAATTGTTTATTTATTTCCTCTACAGCCGGCTCAAGATCGGTTTTCATGGATGAATACCACTGGAACCCCCTGTCTTCTTCGACAGGCATTTTACCCTGAGTCACATATTCTTCATCGAGTGATACCGGTTCAATGGATAATCCCGCAGATAGAGCTGACTTTATAATATCTGAATTAGCGTACATTGTATCGATATCATCTGTGATTAAAGGTTTGCCGGCTTTCAGTGCGTTAACCACCGTTCTCATCGGCATAAATTCAGTGTTTTCACCTTTATCAACACCAAGAGAATTTTTCAACGAGGCAAAATCCCCATCATCAAGCAACCCGATTTTCTGGTTAATCGACAACCCGGATATATCAAAAGACGAAATACGCAAACCAACATACAAATTAGTCGCCCAATATACTAAACTCGATATCGCCAGTGGCAAACTTATAATCCCCACACCAATAGCAATATAGAACGGTATTCCCGTGGTAAGGATCAGTGCCGCTATCGATCCGGCTAACGGTAAAACACCGTTTTTAAGTAAAAATTGAAGCGGATATGTCGTAACATAATTGAGTATATCGCTTTTCTTTTCCAACAATAGTTTATCTATAAATTTGCCAATAATATTATTGCGCCAATTGTTTATTTTATTCAAGCGGTCAACAAGCTGTTTCTGATTATCATTCAGAACATTGGCTTTTATAAGTTTATTGGCCATTGTTTGTATTTTAGCCGGCCAGCTCAATATATTGGCTATTATCAGTCCTAATCCTCTTAAATTCTTTTTTATCCTGGATTCTACTTTCTGGCTCAAATTTAAAATTCTGTCCTTATAATCATCAAGTCCTTTACCTTCCATATTTAATATTCTGAAATCTTCAAGAACACGGAAATCATCTTTGCCGATCACAGTAAACTGTTTCTCGTTTATAGGAAGCCCCTGATACTGTTTCTGTAATTTTTGAATCATGCCAGCGATATTTTTAACCGATGTTATTTTTCCAGAATCACTTACTACAATAATTTTCCATTGATCAGGATTTTCGCCCGGCGAATTTCCATTACCGTCATGAACCAATACTCTCTCTATCGGTGTACCGCTTTTACTCGCCATTTCAATCAGATACATTAAAGCATCGGCTAATTTCGGGTTAATCTGCCAATTGCGAGCTGTTTTCGGCGCCGCGGTCAGGTGATATATTTTCTCAGGCCCTTTTTCCGATACCATACACCACGACCTTCCGCCTTTGAGATCACTTTTATCCTGTGCGTAAGCGATGATCGGTTCCCTGTTAATATCACCAAGCTGTCTTTCTATCGCACCTGATCTGTGAACATCCGGGTCATGCGATCCATGATAAGTAAGACCTGCGATATTGTTGTAAGCCGCTGAATATTCGCCAAGAACTCTATTGGACATACCGACAATATATACAGTCCGCTCGTCATATTCCCTGATTTCTTCAACACCATTATTCACTATGGTTACCTTCATTCTCCGCCCATCTATATTTCCTATTGAAGAAGCAAGATATACAAGCGAATTCTGCTGATATGAATCTTTCGGGAACAGATTACTCAGTTTGTTTAAATAATCCTGAACATTTACCAGAGTCGTACCATATGCCGCAAGGCCTTTGTCCCATGTATGCAAAATACCGCCTTCAGCATCTCTCTTTTGCTGTAACCTGTCGTTTTCCACAGCTATAAAGTACGGAAGAAGCGATGAGTATGAATTTGTTAACAAATCGGCGTATTTTGCAAATAAATCGGAAGGAATATAAATTCCCGCTTTTTGTGCCAATTCATTCAATTTATTAGCAAATTCCAACCGGGCCGTATTATTAGCAAGATTACTGGCACCGGGGAAAGCATATTCGTAATCCTGAACCTTAATTGAAGCATTGGCAAGATAATCTTTATTTCCACGGTAAGTATCCTCGAACTTATTGAACAACCTTGCTTCTTTGGTTATTCTGAATTTTGATATCACTTCTATCATATGCGGATCTCTATACGCCTGTAATGCGGCATTTAGAGGATCCTGTAAAAATCCAAATAACGATACCGGCGCTATACTTATTAATGTACCCAAAGTCATGGCTTTCCATCTGGCCAAAAATCCTCTGAATCCATCATAAGGTTTAAACCCTTCTTTCAAACCTAAATCTATCTGGACAAAACTCTGAGTGCTGTTATCGTAAATTTGTCTGAAATGATGAGGGATGAGAAGATTCCATGCCTTTTTGAATATGGAAACTTTTTCCGGAATTTTTTCCTCGTTTTTCTTTTCCGCTTCAGCAACTTCAGGGAAATATTCCTTATCTACATCCTGATACCTGATTTTCAGTTGGGCTTTACCGGAAGCATCATGCACAACCTCGCGTTTCATAAATGTCAATCCCTGTAGCACAAGAAGTAACGCGTTAATATTTCTTGCTTTTGTTCCCGGAGTACCGAGATTATAGTCGTATTTGACAACTCTTCCTGTAGGTTCAAGAGTCAAATTGCCATCCTCGCCATTAATATCGACTCCACCAGGTAGATACGTTAAAGTACCATAATAATATGATCTGCTGTAAAATACATTCGGAGTCGGCTCAAAAGTGCCTATACCCTGAATATCACCTATTTCCATCGGTTTTTCCTGCGGCAACTTATTGTTATGCGTCGCATTCTTTCCACTTCCGTAATAAGGGTTCTTTTCATCAGGATATGCCCTGTAATAACCAGCCGACATTGAAACGACATTATCAAGTGTCTCTCTGATACTTCCGGCTGTCTGTTCATCAACACCGGATATATTTACATC
>CAYVGJ010000004.1:104029-127152 GCA_964451165.1 uncultured bacterium | reverse complement strand
CTTTCCATTCCGCGATACGATCGCATTGCCATTGAAGCGCTATACTGAATCGATTGCGTTATGTTCTGTATAATTATTCCCCAGAACCATTTGTTAAAAAATCGTTTCTCAGGGACATAAAAAGGTACATAAATCGCGGGTAAATACGCATATGCGCCAGGTGTTTCTTCAATAGAGTCAATTCCTTTCTGAACATCGACCCTCAACAAATTACCTTCATCCTGCAGAAGAACGTATTTCGTATCTTTTACAGCCTCTTCCAGAATGAAACTGTCTACTAACTGTTTTGCGTCAGCTTTCGACATCTGTTCAAGTTCACCGAGATTATTATCTAATGCCCACTGCCTTGCTTTATCGATTGCCCTGTTGGCAAACTCAACCGAATACTCATATTTCTTTTCTTTAAATTCGTTTTCCTCTTTTGCCTGAGAACTCGTCTCGTTTACTGCCAAAGCGGGTTTGCCTTTTATCTTGTTTATAGCCATCTTTGTCAACGTAACAAACGGATGGAGAGGGAATTTTATCAGGAACATTGCCTTATTAAACAAATATTTCCCTATACCAAACCCGAAATTGTAAATCGCGATTTTTGCCGTTGTCCATACAAACCATGCAGTCATAGGTATTAAATACAGAATTTTAGGAGCGATAAGCAATACCGGTATCCAGAAAAATGCCGGCAGATAAACCATTGGATCCATAAGCAAAAGCGGATTTATAATCGGGTCGGCACCCCACAAAGTAGGCAGTAATGACAATAACTTAAATGGTAATGTCGGGAAGCCAAATACAGGAAATACCCACGTGCCTATTACTATCGACGCGGCAACCCAGGCTATTTTAAATCCGGTACTTTTTAGTAATTTTATGTAACCATCTCTCAACAATCTCGAATATAGTTTTGTATAATATGATATTTTTCTCGCTCCGGACATGGCATCAAGCCGTTCTTTTCCTATTTCTTTCGGGCCTTTAAGCCCTAACTGTTCCGATTGAACGAGCCGGCTTTCTTCTTTTAACTCATTGCTTATTACGGAAAATCTATCCATACCGAACCGTGACATATTTTTAAACAAACGTTTAAACTGGTCTTTACGTTTCGCAAGGTCAATATGACGTTTTCCGCTCAATGGTTCTATCTGTAAAACATTTATTTCTTCTAATCCCATATCTTTTATTATTCTACCAAGGAAACCAGGACGTTGGTCTTCCATAGTAGCGTTTTCTTTAGCTATCTGTTTTTTTGCTTTTCCAAGGAAGAACCTTCGCATTTTGTCTCTAACGCTTTCTGAAATGAACGATAGCGCAAGAAATCCCAACGCACCGTATATAAATCTCGCTACAACTTTATTTATCGCTTTTGTTCGATCATATTGCACGCCTAAATCCATTGCAGGCGCTTTGATAGTAGTATCATCGGTATCTGAAATTACAGTCGGATTGAGCTGATCGGTCATAGCACCTTTTGCCTCATCTTTGGTAATCGTATCGGCGGCGGCTTTTTCTATATCTTCGACGGTTCCATTCGCATCAAATAAATTCTGGCGTTTTTCTTTCATATTACGTTGCGCAAGTTCCAACTCACGTTCATTCTGATAAAGGAACTGTTTGGATTTTTCCAAATTAGTATTTGCGCTTTGCAGATTTTTCTGGGCATCTTTAATTCCCTGCTCATGCCACTGAACCATTTTCAATGTTTCTTCATACTGTGACATCATATACTCAAAATGTTTAGTCGCGTTTTTCACATTTTCCTGTCTATCAGCCGAAACAAGTTGAGTCATTATATATTGCGATTGGCGCATAAGCATATTCTTCTGTGCCGCTCCCACAACACTCGCTTCAGCAGGACTTAAATTTAAAGATACACCAACCATTGACGGATTAGCCGGAGTCCACGAAATTTTTAAGAACCCGCCGTATAACGATATCGTAGCAGGAGGCTCAAGACCGGCTTTAACCAGCTGAGCGGCAAGTGAAGTGGCATCATTACGGTCTAATCCGACGTATGGTGTACCCGACCCAAAAGCGGCATCGAATCCCCATCCTTCCGGTACTGCGCCAGGCATATTAGCGCCAAAGGCGGCGTTAAATTCCGCCTCAGTGCTGTATCTACTGCGAAACGCGCTGAAAATTTTAGTAAATATATTATCGAAACTGAAATAAGCTTTTCTTAAATCCTTTTCCGCCTGAGTTAACCTTATTGTGGAACCGACTTCACCCAATTGAGTCGTATAAAGTTGATCTTTAGCTACCTTTGTACCCGTCAAAGCGGTTAACAGATCGACAAAAGCATCTTGAGTCCTGCCTTTCCATAACTCAAGGTTCTGCTGAGAAGCCCTCAGATTAGCTTCAGAAATTTGAATATTCTGTTGAGCCTGAGCCACTCCCATAAGCGAACGTTCATATTCGTTTTGTGCGAATTTTCTTCCATCCTGAGCCTGACTGTACAATCCTTCGGCGATATTTCTATTCTTTAACGCCTGATCTATTGATCTGACTGCCATAGTATCCTGAGCAGGAGCCGTTAAGAAATTATTATTCGGGTTCGGTTTTCCTATCGCCTTTATTTGGGCAACTAATGTCTGATACGCGCTTTCAATGGCTTCCCTGTCTCTCTGAGCCAAATCCATTCTATTCTTTGCTTTCTCAAGTAACGGCTCAATAGTTTTAAGAGCCTGCATCACATTGCCCTGAATAGTAATTGTCTGTCCATCGACAACAAGCTGAATCGGTTTTATCTGAGCATCAGGTTTACCGGCAATATCAACTCCTTTGCGCAACCTTTCAACGTCATAATGGTCTTTCTGCAACTGCATATCCATAGACTCAACCTGAGAGACGTATTTGGCAAACTCTTCGGCATTTTGTTTTAATTGATTGGTCTGCTGATGAAGCTGTGGATATTCTTTCAGCAAATCTCTTTGTTCCTGTTTCCCATCTTTAAAACGGTATGTAAGGCTCAACCCGACAGGTGAATTATCAGAAATTATCTGTGCGAGATTAATGCCGAATGTACCGGATCCGCCAAGTTCCGGTAGATTTCTTCCATCCAGATTATTCAACACATTCATATTAAACCCGTTCGGATCAAGTATCGCGGTAAGCGAAACTCTTAATCTGCGGATATTTTTGCTTACATCGATATACAACTCATCGATTTCCTTATCGAGTTGTTCTGCTTTAACTTTATCCAATCCCAAATTTACTCTGCCTTCGAGTTGAGCTAACCTCGATTCAAGCTGATCGAGACGAACATCCGACGGTAACAATGCTTCGGGCATTTCAACAGCAATTCCCTGCGAAGTTACTGACTTTATTTTATCTAATAGACCGCTTGTACTATCCCTGAACTTTTTCTCCGCTTCAAGAACTTTTCTTAAATTTCCAAGTTGTCCTTTCATGCTTTTTACGTATTCGCCGACGCGATTATAATATGCTTCCTGAATATCCGCTTTAGTCTGAAGTAAATCCAAAGCCGACAAAGGAACAGCGCCAAGAGTATTGAGATCTTCCTGCAACGAGACTACAGAATCTGAATATATAAATACACGGTTTAACCCCTGGTTTTCTGATTTTGAATATGATGAAATTTGTTCCAATACCGATGGAAGCTGTTCTTCCTTGCCTTGAGAAACTTTACTGCTCCAATCAAACCCCACACCATGAGAAACGGAAGCCATACCGCTGTCGGATGCCTTCAAATCATCCATATTATGTGATTTCGACACTACTATAGTATTTCCACGATAATCCTGCTGTCTGTTTTGAGTTACACCTTCCGGACCATACCTTTTTATAAGATCAGCGTTTATTAACCCTGTCAGATTGGCATCTTCAAAAACATCAAAATCGTAACTGAGTTTACCTTGATTGTTAAGCATCTTCTGTAATGTCTGTTCCATCTTGGTAACTTTATCGTAATGCCCGAGTTTCCTCTCTTCATCAATACGTTTGCGGAAATCTTTCAATAACCTGTCCGATTCATCCTGAATAAGACTGGCAATAGCGTTTCTTGCATCACGGTAATTTCCAATTTCGTATTGACCGCTTTTATTCTGATAAGGAGCCATATTCAGGGCAAACCCATCGACAAAAATATCGTATTCAAACAATGCCCTCTGGAACAACCGCATCTTTTCAGCCAAATCTTCCATACTCTCAGTACCAGGCCTTTGCGCGCCAAATAGCCTGAAGAGGAAGAAAGGCCCTGATTTTGCCCAATCGGCTTCTGCGGTAACAAGAATCTTTATTTTTATACCTTCCTGCCGGGCTGATTGTATCACTCTGCCAAGATGACGTATCTTCTGGATATCGACTTTCCCTTTAGCATCGGAAATTTCGGCTTTATCTATATAAACTTCCGATATGCCATACTGTTTCAGAAATTTAAAATAACTCTCAGGATTGCGCACCAAATGATAATCTTTCAAAACAGTACTTATCTGAACCTGCTGGGATACTTTCTGCATTCTTTCGGGATAATTGTATTTAGCCATAATTGTATCAAGCTGTTTCTGATATTGCTGTTGTAAATTACTAATTGTTGTATATGATGATGTCGCGTCGCGTTCTATAGCGACCAATCCCTGAAGTTTCTCTTTGGAAGCGGCTATCTGCCTGTTGAAAATACCGGTATCGATTTTTGCGCCAAGACGTAATGAAGCGCCCTGCAAATCAAGGATTCTATCGCTCGTTTTCTTTAACTGTTTGGATAAATAAGGAACATACCATTTGGCAAATTCTATCTCTGAAGAAGCTTTTAAAATCTGTGTCTGGAGAGTCATTATCCTGTCATTGATAATAGCTTTCTGGACATTGGATTTTTCCTGCGAATACTGTTTTCTCAACTGTGCCATTTCGGATTCGTACTGCCCGAGCATTTTTTCAAAATGACGCTGATTGATTTTCGCCTGTTCCATATGATGTATATATTCCCCGAAATACCCTGCCTGGGTACTTATCATCTGATTTATGCTGGCTATAACCTGATCAGACGGGGCTTTCGTTAAGGATAATGTCCATAACTGATAAGATTGGTTGTATTCTGTTTCTATTCTCTGCAGGAACAATTCATGGCTTGTTTTCAACGTCTGTAATTGCTGGGCAAGATCAGCAGCACTTTTCACATCACCCTGACGGGCAATTAATGAACTCTGTGCGCTTGATAGAGACTGCTCATTATCCGATAAGAATTTCTGATATTTCGACATCTTTTGTTTTATATCAGATATAACCTCAAGCGCATGCTGTTTATCCGCATCGGTCAATATTGTGGAACCATTAATTTTTTTAACGAGCCCATCTATATCCGTAACCGGATTGAATTCCTTCTCCAAACCTAAAATTATCTGAAAATAACCGAGCGCGTTCTGGAAAGTCAACCTTGCGTCAGCCGCCTGTTGTATCGGATTTACGCCTTTATCCGAATTATGGTTTGCCTCATCAACAAGTTTGTTTACTTTATCGTGTTCAAGAACAAGTTTCATATATGATTTCAGCGCACGGATCCTATATAACTCTTTTTCAAGTTCAATAGGTTTTCCTGCATACTTAATCTGAGCGTCTTTTTCCTGCTGATCGAGTTTTTGCCATAACTTATCGAACGCCACATTTTTTACATAATCACGCATCCCTTTTTCTGTAACTATTTGAGTAACTATAATAGCGGCTTTCTGACGGTTTGTCCGTTTGGAATCCTTCATTACTTCCTTAACTATAGCGATGGATCTTTGTATCTGAGCGTCATCAGCTCCTTTAAGGAAATCTTTCACAATTACTATCGCTTCGTCTACTGTAACTCCATCACGTTGAATCAGGAAAAATAACTGTGATAGATCCTTCAGGAACCTTTCCGCATCGGACTTAACCGCCAAAGCGTCATCTTTCTGCAAATCGGCAAGCAATTGGACAAGAACATCGGTTGAAGTATCATATATCAGTTTTTCGCCTGAAACCACTACCTCGGCATAATTCAATATATATGCCTGGCCACCTCTAAAATCAGCCACTTTAAGACGGTTCACGCTCTCCGCAAACATTGCTGTCAGATCTCTTGTTTGAGTCCGCTGTAAATCGGTTGTTGCAGATTGAATATTTTGCTGTGCTTTATCTATGGTGAGTTTGGCTGAAGGTATATCCGAAATATCGACTTTATAGATATCGTGCATCAAATCAGCATACTGAATCCTCGCCGATTCAAGGTCTCTTAAAATATATGAGGTAGCATCGAGCCGATCTTGTATTTCCCACGGTGTCGACACACCTACAACTATTTCTGAATATTTAGCTTTACCGATTCTTCTGACGACCTGACGTTCTGTTTTTCCTGTTATAGGCTCTACAACAATATCTCTAACTACAGGCATTTGCACTTCGCTGACCATCTGTCCGCTAATCGGCCTTGACAACGCAAAAACTTCTTCACCAAGGAGATTCAGCACATCATGTACCGAAACCCTGTAGCTGACTTTCTGTGTGGATAACTCCGCAAAATCACCTTTTGCCAAATTCAAACCGTGAATTACATCAATCAAAACATATGGCAACGATTCAGGAGTAGCTTTATCAAGTTTAACCAGAAGTTCATTCAGATTCGCTATTCTTCCGTCCAAATTTACCACGGATTTAAGGTGATATTCTGACATTAGGTGTTTATCTTTTACCGCTTTTAATAGCGCCTGTGTATCGCGTATATATGCCGGCAACTCCTGCTTTAACTGGCGGAACCTCGCCTGAACTTGCTGATCAATAGTAGACGCAGGAAGTAAACCATCTGATTTAGCTTTTGTTTTCTCACGGATAAAAGTACCGTAACCTGACTGAATATCCTGGACTTTTTTGATAATTGTATTCATCTTGCCTTTTTCTACAGCAAGAATATCCATTAAAACCGGAACTTTCATTGTAATATGATCTTTACCGCCAATATTGACTGTATGATCAACCGTGGACGGTATGGAAACTTCACCTACCAATGGATGATAGAAGGTTATTTCCGGCGCGTAAGTCAGCGGGCTTGTCGAACCAGGCTGATTTGATACGTCAAAAGTAACAGTCGCTGTCGTAAACCTCGAAACAGCCCCTATTAACCTGTCTGCCGCATCGGTTCCGAATATCAACGCATGATCACCAACAACAATCACTCTATGTGTTGAATTACTACTGAAAACCTGTTTTTTTACAGATCCGTCAGGCGCTTCGATTAAAGCTGTTATCATCCCTTCTCGCTGAACACTAAAAGTAATATTATGGTTGTTTATTTTTACTTTCTGGCCGAAATCAATAGGAATCAATGTAGTGCTTTGATCGCCTATATACGGGTTATCCACGTTCATTTTTACCTGATCCACAGAAATTTCCGGCAATCCTTTCTGAATAAAACCGAATACTTGGGACCTGTGAGGAACACCGACTGACAAAACTTCCTCAAGATTTTTAAATTGTGATATTGTAACTTCTTCACCAGCAGTTTCTATTGCCCATTCACCAAATTGATTTTTGCTGACCGTAACATTAACTTTTGTAGGGCCCAATTCAAAATTTACCCCGTTTTGCAAAGAAGTTAACTGCATTGTTGTTCCATTAAACTTTACGACAGGAACTTCACCCGGTTGCTCAATAAGGAAAAACTCGTACTGCCCGATTTGTACTCTCCGTTGACCTGTTGTATCCTGAGGCATTATGGTCACATCATATGAACCGACTTTCACTGTAGCACCATACTGAGTCATAGGTGTAGACGGAACAAAATCTTTTGCTCTCTGATAATAATCAGGGACAACACTTACATCGTACCTCCATTGTCCTGAGGAAAGGTTTTCAATAGGTATATGAATTTGTTGCGTATATGGTTGTCCATTAAATTGTTTTGGTATAATTACCGGGAATGAACCTTCTATTTTTTCTCCGGTATTTACATTTGTGAGCTCTACTATCGCGGTAAATTTACCTATATTTCTGTCACCTACATTGGATAAATCCAGAGTAATATAAGGTGTACCGGAATCCGGGACATACACATTGCGCGCGGAGACAAGGTCAATATTAGCCATTGATTCGCCAAGCTGAATATCCGGCAACCTTTTGATTCTGGAAAAATCCATCATTATCTGCTCGATATTAGATAAGTTCGGATACCCCTTCACAACAAACTGTTCCAAAGAATAATCATTAACTTGCATTACGCGCTGTTTCAAATCTTCAGCAGTTGGCGCAGGCAAAGAATTTAAGATTGATATAAGTGACGATACATCAGATACGGCAAACTGAACATCGGATTTCGCTGTAACAGCTCTATTCATCGCCCCGGTAATGGCTGATGCGTTCCGGACATTTGTAACTTCTGATGGTTTAACTAAAACCATTGGTCCATAACCATAATTAAGTGAATACGCGGAAAATGTACTCAATTGCTGTTCAGCTTGCGCGGTATTATCACCCATATTAAGAACAAATCCATTAACCGGCAACTTCATTCTAAATAAAGGATATAAATCATTTTCTATAGTTTTCTGGTCGGTAAGCCATGCCGGATTACCAACCATGAGAGTGATACGTATATTATTGCTTTGTAACGCAGATATAAAATCGACAACCTGTTTTTTGGTATAATCAGGATTCTGCGATTGGTTAATCATATCCATTAATTTATTACCATCAATCGATATCTCATTGACACCGGATTTTGATAGAGCCTGTATCAAATCAGTTCCCTGCCCGCTGACATTCAACTGATCCATGGTAAAATTATTCAGTATAATTCTCGAATCAACAACTCCGGACCATACACCCATTATATTTACTGCATCGGAAGGATTGCTTGTTATAGCTTTTTCATAAAATCCCGGAAATTCATTTGAATTTGTTTTCATCCAATCAGAAATAATGCTGTATCTATGCCCAAAACCAATCTGATCAACCACAGCTTCAGCTTTAGTAAACTTTCTGCCATGCATAAGCATAAACGAATAATTGCGTAACCCTTCGCCAGTTACCGGAACCTCAAAATGCACGGTTGCGGATTCACCTGGTTTTAAACTTACTTCATCGGAAGCCGTTTCAGTTACAACGCCTCCATTATCCTGATTATGTGTAAGAAATACCACGTAACCGGGAAATACACCTTCTGTAGACGCCGACTGAATATTTACGGAAACATCAAGTTTAACAATATTGCTTTCTCTGCTTACAATAATAGGAACAGGATTGTTGATTATATCTCTCCATTCTGCAATAACCCTTCCGGAAGAATCCAGACCTCTTATTGTAACCTCATCGAGAACCGCTCTATCCGTATACTGGTTACCCCATATTATGTTACCGATAGCAACGCCGGTTCCCATTTCCGCGCCAAGAGGTATTGCTTCAGGCATGATCGTGAACTTGTCACGTTTTATTGTCTCAATTACGCTCTGGATCATATGATCCACGTTAGCCGCTCCGGTTATACCGCGAAGCATAGCCTCTATTCTCGAAATAGCCATATTTTTGGCAAGTTCGCTTGAAGAAGGCACATCTTCACCAAGCTGATACATTTCCGGTTTTCCGCCGGATATCAATACTTCATATACACCCTGTGTATAATGAAGCGTATTATCCGCTCCAAGATAAACACCATCTCTCATCCTTTCACCGAGATCACGTCCATGATTGGTTTTCATAACATACATAATATCTTCACCGGTATCATGATTGATAACAAATCCCTGGAAATAATTCCCGTAATTTGTACCGCGCAATTGTTTTGTAACCTGCTCAAGAACTGAGGCCATTTGATCTTCACGCATAGCAAATGTTTTATCGGTATTTGTAATCAATGAAGTATCCACAAGAATCTGGAACGGCCTACCCGGGTTAAACTGCTGAACAGCGGCAATGATTTTTGCCGGATCAGTCTCGTTTATCACAAGAATATCACTATTGAGAGGTGCCGCAGGATATCCTTCAATCGCTGTAATTTCCTGAGGCATAAACGCTAATACCTGTTTCTGTCCGCCGCTATAAAAACGGGCCATGCTTTCAAGCGTCTGAATTGACGTTTCATATCTTGCGGCAAGACTGGCTTTTTGTTCCGGTGTAGCAGTATTCCACTCTGGAAGTTTCTGCGGCTGGATATCAAGCACATAACCTGAGAAATCCACTCCTGCTTCGCCTAGAGTTTTCATATAAAGCTGAGCACTTGATAATCCATCAGGCGTAATCCATGCCGGAGTGCCCTGATATGCGTATACTTCTATCCCATATTGATTTGCCATAGCTATCAATGTGTTGTAATATTGACGCGGATCAATATTCTGGATACTTCTTCCTTCTACTAATGGAGCGGTATTCACGAATAATTTTGTATGACCGGTTTTATGTAATCCGGCAAAAAATTGAGGAAGTAGTTCAGGTGAAATATTCGGAGTCCATGGATTCTGGTAAATTGAGGCTATGTCAACTATTTCGCTGGCAACAAATTGCCCGCTTGCGTCTATTTTAACAGTATACTTAGTACCATTTGGGGCATTGTAATTTGAACCGAACACATCGGCCGTGCTTAATGTAACTGCCGGTTGCGGATCAGACACGAGAAGATTCTGCATATTATCCGACACAGAAGCTATATAACTGAATCCCTGCGGGTAATTGCTCAATTCCGGAAAATCAGCAAGGTCAAACACTAATGTTTTTGCCTGAGTATCCATAAAAATTCTTCTTGTTGAATAAGAATAGTTCCCGTACCTTTCGGCTTCCTGAGCAGATAACGAGGGTGTTACATATACCTTATTATTCTGAATAGCAATACTGTATTGCGCTCCAATCTGATTTGGCGTAACTCCGAATCTTGACGCAGGTATCTGATGTGTCACATGAACAACAAGATTTCCGTCAACGATTGTCGCATCGTAATTCGTATTTGGCGCAAGCTGTGATATACCCTGCAAACCCGAAGCGTTTACCGACCATTGCGGAGAACTTACAAACTCACCATCCCAATCCTGTACCGCTTCAGGCGAGAAATTTTTACCTTTAAGCAACATAGATTCAAAGAAATCAACAACCATTCTGTAATCTTGTTTTATCTGCCATGATAAAGTCGGTACATCGGGATACTCACTTGGCTCAATCCCAAGTTTGGTTTCTGGATGAACAATATGCGACTGTACATCAGGAGATGCATCAAACACATACGTCGATCCAGGAGACACATTGACCGCTTGTGTCTGCGGAACCAATGTCTGGCTGATTGCTTCTCCAGGGTGAATGGCAGGAACACCGGGTATTGGATTATAATTGGTAACAGGTGTTGTTACCGGATCTGTCTGGTTCGTTACAGGCGTAATTGTTACAGATGACGGTATCCCTTTCTCCGGTACACCTATGAAAGACCAGGAATAGTTGGGATTTTTCCAGACACCCATCATCGCCCGCATAGTTTCTGTCGGTATAAGAGATTCCAGAGTAGTCTGTATATCGGATATTGATCTTGTAGCGTAAGGTAACCCGCCATATTTTGAATTTGAATCATAAAACTTTTTGATATTATCAACTAAAAACCTCATTTTTGTGAGAAGCTCTGTTCTCTCTGAGTCGTTATTAGTCAATAATGACATCTGATATAATAAATTAATGTATCCGATATCCGCTTCTATCTGAACAGACATGATTCGCGGGTTATCCCAATCTGTCCGAGCGATAAATTCATCCTCGAAAACACCATCGAAAAATTTAACTCCGACAATCGCGTTTGTCGGCTGGGTTCTGTATCTTTGAATCAATTCAGGAGTCAGCACGACCGGTCGTGCCTGATCCTGTCCGGGTACGTGTTCTACAACGAAATTGTTGTCCACATAACGGATCAGTTTTCGTACAATTTCAAGCCGTTGATTCATAGGCAATTCATCCATTGTCAAAACAGTACTTCCTGCCCATGTCAAATCATCTATGGCCACTCCTGTTCCAGCAACACCCTGAGCGTTGACATTAGGTTTAAAATATGCTCCCGCATCGCCAAGATCCACATACATGGTTTTCATCAACTGGCTATCGAGGAGAATCCTGCTGTCTCTGTATCTTTGTTCTCCAGTAACACGATAAGCATAATTAAGCAGATCATGCACATCAAACTGATGTTCACCGATAACATCCTCAAATTGCCTGTGCTGAGATCCCAATACTCCATATCCGCTTATTTTTTCACTGGTCAGTCCTGCTTTAAAAAGCCCGTAACGTGGATCGCTTGGATTCGTAACCTGCTGAGATATAACAAAATCCATCGCGCTTCGTATTAGAGCGCCATTGTTGCCCTGTAATATCGATCTGTCACCTGTAGCGTCCACATAAGCGAATATCGCTTTCAATGTCCACGCGGTATTTCCGAGAGGAGCTATTGGAGATACATAATTATCAACATTAGTATTATATCCAAAATGAACAACACCGTTGAAACCATGTTCTCTTTCCATCTGCATTATACTTAATAATGACATTACTTTTTGTTTTGCCTGATCATTATCCCTGTTCGTCAAATCCGCGAATATACTTACCGCTACATCGTAAGGCACTACACGACCATACTCCACCAGTTTCCCGTAATCCGGATTAGTTTTATCACCAATATAACTTTTTGGAGCATTTCTGAATACACCTTTAGTTACAATCAAATTATCACTGAAATTATCCAACCGTTGTTGTAAACTTCTATATTCCTGATTCGTAAGAATATCGGTAACCTGCGAAGATACACTTTGCGGCACAGCGTATTCATTCTGAACATTACCTGAACTAACTGTTTGCCCGACATATGTCGGGGTGTCGTCCTGAGCTATAACAGGAAGGCCAAACGCGTTTTGCGCAACATCATCTATAGTATTCTGCAGAATTTTGATCCTTTTCAGAATACCCTGTACCCTGCTATCATCAAGAATACCGTTATTAATTATGTTGTTGTATTGCTCCTGAGCGGACTGCAAACTCGTGTTTAAAACATCAAGAGTATTCTGGTTTTGCTGGTCCAGAATCTGTTGATCCAACTGCGGATTACCTGTAGTGCCGATGTACTGGTTAAGGTCACCTGGGGTTGCTGTTTGCTGACTGTAATCATATGTACTTGTAATCTGAGTTTGAGTACCATCCTGCGCGAAAGCACCTCCCTGATTGCCTGACGGCATACAGCCGACCGCCGACAGAAGCATTATGGGTATCATTACACCACCGAGAAGCAGGTTTCTCCAGTTCGCAGGAGCCTTAATCCGAAGTCTGCGCGATGTATCTTCAATTTTCACCGGAGGCATATTGCCTTCCGGAAACAATGATTCTCCAAGAAACTCTTCCCTGAATTGCCTTCTTCTGTCTTCAGCCATACTTTTCAGTTTTTCGTTTGCTTCCTGGATATTTTGAGTTTCCAATTCGCTTATCAGCACGTTGTCGGAAACAATAGGAATGATTCTGTCAGAAGTTGTACCGGAAACAACCAGAGCTATTTTTCTCCCGTCTTTGGATATGAAATACGCTTCTTCATCCATCCCCAATGTTCCTATCCATTTTTCTATAGCTGAATGGATATCGATCATCAATGGATCACCAAGCGTATTTCTCAATACATTGTATCCGAGGCCATCAACATCTTCACCAGTAGAAGGAACATGATATTCCTTGCCAGTAACGGAAAACCACACTTTAACTGGTTTGCCGTTTTTAAATTTCGTTACTGTTCGTGGGCCGTTTAAATCGGCATACGGACGACCGGCTTTATCATATAACGTTTTTAGCGGTATTACTACATCTCCGGTATAATCATCAGTTACTTCCTCAGAAGGGAGTTGTGTATGGAGTATGAACTTTTCCAAAACCTCATCGGATCTGGATAAATTATCGGCAAAAATTTTTGTCATGAACTGGCGTGAATTCAAAGCCTGGCTCTCTATTAATTTCGCAAAAACATGCGCCGCGAGAGGCAATGTTGATTTGCTTGATGCCATATCGCGCAAAAACCTGAATTTATGCAAATTAATATATATTGTATTTAACGGTACCTGTTCTCTCGGCCGCGATCCAATCACTATTGACATATTTGATTTTATCTCATCGCTTAACTGAGGATTTATCGATTCAAGGTCTCTCAAAGCTGCATTTAATAATTGCTGAACAACCATATTTTTTTCGATATCCGGTCTTTGAGTGAAATTATCGCTGTTATGACCGAAAAGATAGACCGGGCGCCCAATTTTCACACCGGGTTCGGCTTTCATTTCCTGATCTATCTCCTCAATATCCCTTTGCAACGATTTAGCTAATTCAGTGCGTAATTGTTGTGAGAAATGGTTCAGGTTAACAATTATATACTGTGCCTGAATCATAAGTGTTTTAGCACCCTGATAATTGCCTTCCTCAACAATCAGGCGAGAAGCCTCATTTAACAGTTTTCTGAATGTATCAAAACCTTGTTTCTGAGCTTTTATCCCTTCAAGATATTTTATCGGATTTATCGCGACGGGGATCTGTGTACCGAAATCTTCATCGGAAAATGTCACATTCTCAGCCACAATTCCCTCACCAAGCTCATATCCGATTTCAGTATTTTGAAGAGAAGACACTGAAAATTTCATCAGCTCAAGATTTGGCGGATAACCCATAGACTCAAGTTTCTTTACAGTATCTTCAACCTTGAATGTCCGGTTACGGTCGGCTTCTTTAAAACTAACCTGGAAATCAAATACTCCGTCTTCGGATGTAAGATCCAGTTTAGCGAAATCTATATAGATTGTCCTGCCGTCTACGGCTATACCTTTTATATCAAATAATTTTTGTTCTTCAGGATCTTCTATTTCCTGTTGTTTAATTTTATCTTTGAGCGCAATAATAACATCCGTTATATTTTCCTGCGGAGCGACATTTCCCATCACAAAATTCGGCACCGACATTCTTGTGCCTATATACAGGTCATCAGGCATTCTTTCCAATGTTTCTTTAAAAACAGCGTTCAGTCCGCCAAAAAGAGCATTTTCATCGTAATTTGTTGTTTTTCCCTCTATAATCCCCTGAAGCTCATTTATATCATATTGAATGTCATACGCATCCCTTGAAGTAAAAAGATTACCTTGTTTCATTCTTTCGTTTACATTAATCAGTAAATCAATAGATCCCTCACGCGATCCGGACTGCCATAAATTACGCGCACTCAAGTAATCATCTAATATTTGTTTTCTCTGGATATTTGGCGAGTCAACTTTATCACCCACATCGAATTTTTTGGTCAATTCGAGAACAAGGTCCATAACCTGATCTGTATGTTCAGAAATAAAATCAGGCGTTGTCTCAATTTTAACTACTCCGATATATTTTTCATTAAATTCAATTACCGACTGCATTACATGTGAGAACAATCCGAACTTCAGGTTCGATTCAAGAAATTTCAAATAGTCCATATCCTGTTGAGCGGTTTCATCCAATAACTCTTCGGACTGTAGATTTTTAATAGTGTTCTGAACCTTACTGATATACAGGTTAAATATATCTCTTATATATTGAACGTCTGTTGATTCCATAAGCGATTTCTTCTCGTTTTCCCACATAAAAGCTATAGCTTTAGGAGTCAAAACAGCCTGCTGGACATTGGCCGCGTCTTTATCTATTTTGCGTAGAAGGTTATTGAACGCAGTCAATTCATCGAGCAATCTGTTTCCTTTTACTCTAACATTATTTGTATCTGATAACTCGTAATCACTTATCAATTCCATGGCTATAGATTTTCGTTCCGATGGGTCCATACGGAACCAGCCATCCTGACCGACAAGAGACTTTAATTCAAGCATAGCTTCAGTATAATTTGTTCTGATATCAGGATTTTTTATCTGATCGAAAATAGATTTTACTTTTGAAGATATAACTACAGGAACGTTTTCATTATATATACCTGAAAAATAATCAACCCATTCAATACCAAGCTGATTATCTAAAAGAATCAGAGCGGCTAATCCTTTTTGTTCACTGTATGTCAATTTGGGCCATGTGGATTTCTGTTGTTGGGCAACTATTAGAAAATCATTTCTTAACTCTTTTACCAATTTCTCCTGTTCAATTTCCACCCGGGCATCTTGCGCCTCTTTGCGGTTTATCGTGCCGTTTATCGCAGTAATATCTATCGCAGACGGCAACATATCCGCCAGATAAGTATCTATCTTAAGCCGATCGGTATCCCTTAACCTGGCTTGAGCAAGAATACTGTTGTTTTCATACGCAGTATCCAATTGGCTAAACAATACGGGTAATTGTTTTTGTGTTTTTCCAGGATACCTCAACTCAAATCCTATTCCATACCCAGGATTAAAATATACATTCAGAACGCCTTTAAGCTCATTTAATTTGTTTTCAAGAGCTATTTTCTGGGGTTCTTTCAATGCTATACGCTCGCCATCAGGCAATGTAACATTATAATTGCGTTTACCAACAGGCCCTAATTCCGCTTCAAATTTATATTTTGAGATATCCGTTAAATTATCTATCAATCCCTGTAATTGTGAGATATAACCAAGATAGATCTCATCTGAAGATGCCGGATTGAAATCAGCAACCATTGCCGAAATTTTATTAAAAATAAAATCAGTTCCTGTCATTCTATCAAAAAATATCCTGTACTGATCAGATGGTGAAACTACCGGGTTTTTAAATACCGAAGTCCATGAATCGAGATCGTTTTTTGCAAGCGGTTGTGGAAGATTCGATTCAACAACGCCATCAAGATATACATCCCTTTGAAGTATCAGCATATCTTTAATTGTATTTAAACTGGTTCCAAGAATTGTTTCTGCTTTTCGCATACCAAGATTATACGCGTTTTTCGCGTCCAAATCGTCGGTGCGTACATAACCGGCTATCAAAACCCACATTGGCGCAGGTATAGAAAGCTTAATGTCATTTACAGATAACAATCCGCCGTTTTGAGTTCTTTTCTGAACGATCTGCTGTGATGTCCGATCAATCAACTCCTGTGCTTTTTTGAACGCTTCGGGAATGTTAGCGATATCGGGTGTTGTCTGGGTCAAACGCCTCGTCATGAGATCGGCTATTTCATCTTTTGAAGCCATATTGATATTCAAAACTTGCGGATGCCTCGCTACTACTCCTTGAGCGGCAGAAATTATCTCGGCGGCAAGTAGTTTTACAGCGCCGCGCTGATCGGAATCAATTAATTCAAGAACTTTACCGAAAACCGCTTTTTCAATATATACAGTATTGTTATTGATGGATAATTGCTGTAAATTTTCCAATCCTTTACCCGTTGTTGGGAGGAATGGTTTTTGAGAAACGACAATATTAGCTTCACGTGCTACCCATCCGGATAATGATGAATCAACAACCGAAACGAGTTCAAGCGCCCTGTTGACTAAAGTATTGATTTTAAAATCATCAGTTTTATCGGCAAATCGTCGGAACTGATCTCCTGTGTCTTTTCCGTATAAGAGGATTTCTCCTTTATCTGAAGTGAATTCCTCAAAAGGCTTTTTGTTTTCTTTCAGATTAGATCTTTCTCTGTAATAATTATCGAAAGCCAAATTCAGTATTATTTCAGATCGATCAAACGCAGTCTTCGTTTTCGGATCCGATGAAAGGTTGCGCTCAGCTTCAATTCTTTTATCCAAAGCCGAGAAATATGTTGTTCCATATATAATAAAAGGCAGATTCTGAAGACTAAGCGGCACTTCTTGTTTACCAACAGTTATAACACGAGCACCTTCCGCTATTTTTTGCCTGACTGATTCCGCGGAACTTAATAACATTTTATTATACGAAATAGATGACGCCAATTCATTAAACTGAGCAATGAGTTTGCCCTTCTCAATATTATCATTTGCGACCAGTTGGCTTGTCTGTTCCATGCTTAATTCCAATTCAACAAACCTTTCCTTAAATCCACGGGTCATTTCCAGCTTTAATGTCCGCAACTCTTTTTCAAGTTCTGTTATCTGCCCATTTATGGAAGCAATTTCCGCATTAACTCCTTTTAAACCGTTAACGTTAGGCGTAACATCAAAATGATTCTTGATTATCATTACAATGTTGTTTATACGGTTGATCTTTTCCGGTTTTTGCAATGTCCTGTCCATACGGATATTATTAATATTATCGATCAATTCGATTTGTGAAGGGAATGTTTCAGCTATTTGTTGTATAATTGAATTTCGAAAAGCATTGGGTTTTTCCTGAGTAAGATAACCAATAACCTCTTTTAAAGTGGCTTCATCAACAAGCGCTCTTAACCTTCTATCGAGCAATTCAATCCGAGGTTTTAAAATTTTATTAAAATCAATCTTCTCAGCTATTTTCGTTTTATTTCGCAGTACCGATCGCAGATTTTCTCCCCTGCCGAGTTTAAAATAATACGCGAGAACCTGATTCGCCTCAACCTCTGGATTTTTTCCTGACTCATAAGCATCTCTGGAACTTTGATTTATGTTTGAAATCAAAACCGACAATATCATCTTCGCGATTATTGCCTGCAGTACATAATGTTGTGACTCGACTGTCTGTTTCTTCTTCATATTAAATCGAGTTAAACTACCATTTACTGTATCAAGCCTGCGGGTTGCTTCTTCCCGGCGTTTTTCAAGCACTTTATATTCCTGATCGAGATAATCCAGTGTTTCCTTATTTACAGCAATATCTGTTAACCTGGTACGTATTGCCTTGAGGTTTTCGTTGTTTTGACGATTCGCATCGGCTGTCTTAGCCACAATTTCTTCCAGTACTTTATTTAATGGAAGATTAGCTGAAATCGGCATACTCATCAATTCATCAAGCCTTGCATCAACCGAATCGGCGCTTCTGCCCGCAAGAACGTTCTGCCATTCCATATTAAGATTGCTCAATGCTTTCAACCTCGCTTCTTTGGAAGTTAACGGCATTGTTGTAATATCAATCTTTTGTATATGGAATCCGGCAGGATCATTAAAATTATTCTGATCCGGAGAGGCGATATCAACAAACGTAAATTCACCTTTGGTACTGCTGAAAGAAAGCATATTGATATTATAAACATCGCCATTTTTCTCATTAACAGCAAGATACGAATCATCAGCGTTTTTCTGCATCAATTTCAGGCTGATTATTGTCTGACCGTCACCCGATTCAAAATCAAGAGTATCTTTGTTGGCTACCGCTGAATCAAGTAATTCTTTCCTCTTTACGACAGATGATAGCAATGGTTTCCCATTTGCTTTTATATTGGTTTCAACAGCTATAATTTCACTATTTATCAGAGACTGGAATTCATCTACTGTAAGAGGCCTTTTATTATCTGCTTCAAGTTGTTTTGCCTTTTGTAACGTTTGCGCGACAGCAATATTTAATTTATTTTTCTGAACCAGTTTCGGCGCGGAGTTCAAAACATCCTCTACTAAAGAATACCATTGCGAATCGCCTACTCTGCCCTGCTCGTGGGCGATATCCAATCCGGCAAGTGCAGATATGATCCTATTTTCAAATTCAGCATTAATATTGATTTCAGGATTAATGGCAGATAAAAGAAGGCTGACTTTATTCATAACCGATTCAAAATTCTGGCCCAATAAAATGAAACCGACTTTTCTTGTGTATGTCGGCGCCACAGTTTCTTTCAGGCCAAGATAATTATTTAATGCCCACTCGAGATCAGAACCCGTCTGGGGCGATAGCCCCATTCTCCTGTACATAAAATCAGCAATAGCTGATTTTTCACCGGAATTAAGAATATTACCGAGAATTTCATTATTATTGTTTTTGTTTAATATATCCAGATAATCGATAAATCTTTTCTCTATCGGATCAACCGTAGGGATTTCAGGGGTAACACCCATTCTCGCGAGATCAAACTGATTCTTTATAGCCGCGTCTACTTTCAACGCCAACGCCGAGTCTGCTCCCGAATCCAGCGGTTTGCTCATAACATGAAGAATAAGTTTTTCTGAACCAACAGGCTGAATCAAATTCATCTGGGCGG
Source organism: uncultured bacterium (assembly GCA_964451165.1). Taxonomy (GTDB): domain Bacteria; phylum Auribacterota; class Auribacteria; order Auribacterales; family Auribacteraceae; genus CAYVGJ01. Next base: position 107,192 of record CAYVGJ010000004.1, on the reverse strand, counting down.
ATTCGGAAATATCGATAAGTTCACCGGGAATAAGCTCTTTATCCGCATTCAACCCGATAAGTTTGTCAGCCACGGCTTTTAATGTGGATATTGAAAGAGTAGGCTCGATTATCAGTGTTCCGATATTCAATCGTTCAAAAATATTTGAATATTTAGGATCAAAATTTTCTACTCGGATTATTCCAAGCTCATCCGCTTGATTGTCTTCCTTCTGAGATTTTTCCGCAAATAAACTTGTCAGGAAATACGCAATAAACCTGTTAGGTTCTGTCCTGCTGACATAAAAATGATCTTTCTTTTCGTCAACCAATCCCATATTCTTGAACGATTCAAGATATACCTTTAAATCGGTCTGTGATAAATTCAATTGCGGATATACGTTTTTCAACTGTTTTAAAATATTGTCAACAGTTAATGGATTATTTAAAATTGACTGGAGTATCCTTGTTTGAAGTTCTGTATAGTTACCAGCAAAATGCGAATAACCAAGCGCGCTCATGAATTCAACGGTAATGCCATCATTTAATTTCACTTTTTCAATTACGGCATCAGGTGGGTCACTTTTAACCGTATCTGTTTCTACTTTATCAGAATACCGTATATAAATCGGGGTCGGACTTTTCTTGAATTTCAACTCAGCAATCAATTCATCAACTGTTATCTCAAGTGAATCTATCGTCAAAATATCCTGATATTCCGCAGATGTGATTATCCGATTGATTTCTTTTCTTAACTGATCCTCAAGCTGATACTGTATATTCATTCTCTCTTCCGGAGAATATTTCGTCCGCAAATCAGTGAACATATCATATAGTTTTGTAGTAACAAGCAACATCTTCATCTTAGTCGCGAGAACCTCTTTGCGGTCTTCATAAGCTAAAGGTGCGCTTTTTGTCAACCAGGATGCCACTTTCAATGTGCTTGTGTATGTAGCGATCATCTGTTCAAGCGGAGACCGCAAATTCTGCAGAAGCGATATATATGGAATCGGAGCCTTGTCATTTTCCATATTCGGCGTAATCACAACATATGATACCTTCTCCTCTTCAAGAGCTTCCATGATACCACGTGTATGAAATCCGCCGGCGATCAATACTATCACTTTCTTTTTCTCATCGCGCATCAGGTTAAGAGTATTTTTAACCATGTTCTTCTCTCGCAAATGAGCCAACTCATAAAATTCCTCGAAATTATCAAGATTAGACTGAATTGTGGCAAGATCAAATTCATACGATAACGATTCGGAATATTTTTTTGCGTTCTGTTCAAGAAACGCGAGAATATCACTGAACTGATATTTCTCTCTCAAAGAATGATATTCCTTAATTTGTTTTCTTGTTAACTGAAGGTTGCTGAATTTACTTATTAAGTTCAGATAATGAGTTATATCATATATTCTCCGCTGTTCATCATTCTGTATCAGAATATTATATATTTTTTCCTCAAGAACAAGGCTTTCATCAAGGGCTTTTGTCTGATCTATCCCAGAAAACGAAGTCAGGTAATCTATATAATTTTTCAAATTTGGGAATTCGTCCAGAGCAAACTCATGTTTTTTGAAAAGCCCGCTTAAATAATTGTGATATTCCTGGGCAGATATTTTCTTTGTCCTGAAACTGAATTCCTTGCTCAAAAGCGCCGTGGATTCTTCTTCGGGAAGTTTGTTGCTGATCCTCCGGACGGCTATATACCTTTCAAGATCAACCCGTGGAAAATTTATTTTTGCTTCCAGAGAAATAACATTGAACAAATTCTGAAGATTCTTCAAATCCTCGTATTCAATAAGATTTTCTTCAGCATATTTCATTAGAAGCTGACAATAACTGACGAAATTTATTTTGTTCTGCTGAAATTCCTGAATCAAACCATCGAACTCGTTTAATTTCTCGGAATAAACATGCTTCTTTACTTTAAACACATTATCAGACATCACATTGCAAAAATAATTCAACTCTTTCTGATAAGGCAGCGACCTTAAAAACGCGTTAAGGTTAGTTTTATAATATTTTTCTTCCTCAACACCGCTCAATCTCAAAATTTCATTGCCGGAACCTTTGTTTTCAACGATACATAAATATTCCGCGCCATCAATTTTACCTTCATTTAAAAAATATTCCGCCACTTTCTGTTTTGCGGTTTTATCGGGAAACCTGGAGAATTCCGAAGTATCAATAGGGCCTACAGACCCTTCTATTCCGACAACATTAGTTCCATAACTTTTATTGAGATGATTCAATATGCTGGAGAGATATTTTTGAGCAGAGTAACTCGTATGGGTATCCTGAATATGGATAACGAGTTTATCTGACTCTCCATCAAACTTTTCTTTAACCGTTCCGAAATTCTGCGGTACCTGAATATTTTCTGGAACAAGTTTTTTGCCTTCGTTTGACCAGACAACTGAACTGAATATCAATGTCTCAGCAACAACAAGACTGATGATTCGTTTATACTGTCTGTTTCTAAATCCAAACAAATCACTGATGAAACCGAGGTACCGAACAAGTTTCATATTTAATATATCTCCTATATGTTTAATTATTTTATATTTTCCATTCATAAAATTATTCCTGTTCAGGATTAATATTTAAGGTCAAAAAACAATATAAAAACATAGAATTCACTCTAATTTTCCTTATTTTAATTATACCACAATTTATATTATTCCCCAATTAAAAATATCTGTTATCAGAGATTTATATATCCCATAATACAATAATATTTTTATAAAAAAATAATGCTGATAAAATCTTTCTTTTAATCCGCGAACCATTTATTTAGAATATTGAAAAAATTATTAATTTTATTATCGGAAAATATTGAAAAAACATGGGCAAGCACTCTGGAAAATCAAATAAATTTACCCTTTATATAAAAGCATTAAGAGGAGAATTTTTCCTTGCTTCGTGGATACCTGTGGGAGTTGGACTTGCGTTATCTTACCGCTATAATGGATATATAAATTTTTATACCGCTTTCCTTACATTTTTATGCATTACATTTTTTCATGCCGGAACAAATCTCGCGAACGACTATTTTGATCATTTATCAGGCAATGACGAAAACAATTTATTTTTTACTCCGTTCAACGGTGGAAGCAGATTTATCCAGAAAAACTTGATCCCGGCAAAAAATATTTTTTTGTTTTCCATGGTTAATTTTG
>CAYVGJ010000004.1:0-103929 GCA_964451165.1 uncultured bacterium | reverse complement strand
GACAAATCTGTCAATAAAAAAACGCTTATCGTCAGGATGGGAAAGCGTAAAGGAATAGCACTCTATTGCGTTCTCGTAATATTTATTTTTATTTACACATCAATTTGCGTATTCTCAGGCTATTTTCCAAAAAATACACTTATTTTGCTGATACTTTTTCCGGCATCATTAGTTCTGATGTGGCATGGAATAAAAAATTTATATAACGATACGAAATTTATCGTAGTTAATGCCGGTACAATTTTATTTTATTTCGCAATGGGAATAATTTTTATAATTACCTGCCTGATAAAATAATAGATCAATCACAACAATCAATCGTTTATAAGAAACCACATAATAACCCGGAAAAATCGAGAAATAAATATGTAATTTTTTTAAAAATTCTTTTTTTATATTCTCTTTTTTGTATAATATGAATTGCTTCGTAGCGGCATGCCGCTTAACGAAATCCTGAATATAAACGTATCGGGATGGACTGAAGCTATTTTATTACTTTACTTTATATCAAAGTAAGAGTCGGCCCCGGTAACCCCGGGGCTGATTTTATTTATCAGCTTTTTTTGCCTGCTCTTCAAAATCAATTTCCAACCGATGAAGAACTGTTCCCTCAACAAGATAAAGCTGGAATATTGATTTGTTCAAATCTATAATCGCTCTGATCTCCTCAGCTTTCGCCCTGGATAATTCATCCTGAAACTGAAGTACATCGTGGCTTGTAGAAGTACCTGTTTCCAGTTTATTTATTTCAGCATCAAGCGCTTCTTTTGCCAGTTTTCGCGATGCCATTGTAGCTTCAACTCTCTGATAATTGGTTTTTATATTGGCAATGGCGTTATCGATTTCCTTAACCAGATTCAACTCAATTTTTTTCAGCTCAAACTCCAGCTGTTTTAAGCTAAGTTTCGATATTCTGTATTCCGAGTTCGGTTTTCTATTGCCAAGCGGAATATTCACTTCAACTCCAAGTAACCATGCACGTTCTTCCTGTGAGTTCAGTCTGTCGATAGTATTTCCGAAGTTCTCCCGTATACCTCGCATATCATATTCTCCGACAAAATTAACTTCAGGCAATTTCTGATTAAAATAATATTTAAGCCGTATTTTTTCGGCATTTATTCTTTTGCGGATCATTATATAATCAGGGCGATTTCTCAGTGCACTCTCCAGAGATTTTTTTAATGACAACTCCATTTTTTCTATTTTAGGTTCGTCAACAGGTATCAGATTATTGGAAATTATTTCTCTTGGATCGTTATATATAAGTACTTTTAAATCATTCTCCCTATCAGATACAATTTGTTCGCCAACAATAACGCCTTCTTTGCGTGATGCAACCCCGGCTTCAGACTGTGTAATTTCTATCGGTGGAAGCACACCTACTTCAACACGTTTTTTGTTATCCCGCAAAAGTGTTTGCGCGAGTTCAAGAGATTCCTTGCGAACCTCAAGGTCTTTTATGGCAAAAACAAGTTCCCAATATTGCTTCTGAACATCGGATAACTTATTCATCAAAGTATTTCGCAACTGATCATCGGATATTTTCTTATTTATTTTGGCAACTCTTATACCAGCAAGATTGGTATCGAACCCGAAATTCCTCAACAATGGTTGAGTTAATCCGAGCCGAAAAAGAGCATCATATTCCGACTTAAAAAAAGTAGTAGTTCCATTAGTTTTGAAATCATCGAACCCAACAATATATGATGTACCTAAAGGAGTTAATCCCCTTAGCGCTGTAGTAACATCCAATCTGTCGCTCTGCATCATGTTTAAACCGGTAGAAAGCCGCGTAAGCGAAGCGGTAGGCTCTTTTTCGTCAATATAATTTAATCCGAAATTATATACCGGATCAAATACCGATTTTTCACTTATAATTTGCCATTGGCGAATAAGCGGGTTATTTCTTTCTATCGAAATATCAACATTATTATCCAAAACAAAAGCATATGATTCACTGAGAGTTAAACGGACTGTCTGGCTATGGCGAAATTCAAGATCTTCGGAATATAAATTAGAACTGATGATAATAACTGAAGCAACTACAAGCGGAAAAACATTTTTCATAAAAAACCCATCCTAATTAATTTAAAAAACATCCCGCTAAAGGCGGGATGTTTTTTTCTTCATATTGAATGGGTTATTTTATCAGAATTATTTATTTTTAAAAGATTTTTTTAATATTATATATCATCCTCTTTTTGAGGAGAGCATTGGACGGCCTTTCTTTTTATCAAGTAACCCCAACACTCCATATTTCTGAAACCTTCTGTAATTCTGATAAAAAACTTCTCTTGTCAAATCATACTTTTTGCATATCGCGCTTACATTCGGGTTTTCACTGGTTGCCGCTTCCCTGATTATCTCAAGCCTTATCTGTACAGGATCATTCTTATTAATGAATGTATCGAGATTGCAATATTGTTTACGATTAAATTCTTGTCCTTCGGTTTCAATGTAACCGGCCATTCTTTTCTTCGGGCTGAGCTCGCCCTCTTCCTCAAGTTCTTTTTCCAGCTCGCTAATTGTCCGGTCGAATAATCCGAGTATTCCGAATTCTTTTTTCTTTTTGTCAAAAATATAAAAATCCTGTCTGCTGAACTCGAAAAATCTCCTGATTTTATTTATGCTAACTCCAGGATTAACATATCCGGCTCTCAAGAACTCATATCTGCTTATAACTTCGTCATCGAGTGGATAATAATATTTGTCATTCAACCATATGAACTGCTCTCTGAACTTATAAAGATAAAAATCACAAACATCTATTATCCTTTGAGGAGATAACGGTTTTGTTATATAATCATCCGCACCCGATTTCATAGCTTTTACAGCTACATCTTCCGATCCTTCGCCTGTTATTATAACAACTTTTGTTTCAGGTAATTCACGCCTGATATCTTTCAGTACTGTTATTCCGTCTACGCCCGGTAAAGCGTAATCAAGCAAAACTACACACGGTTCTTCTTCAACCACTAACTTAAGAGCTTGTTTGCCGTCAGTAGTAGCAATTACATTATAACCAAGAGCGACTAATGTATCCTGAACCAATGAACAGATTTCTTTTGAGTCATCAACTACAACTATTTTTTTCTTGAACATTCACTTTCCTCCTTATGCTGATTTATAAAAAATTAAACTGTATTTCATTTATATCGACAAATCATTATTTTTAGATTATATCAAATACAAAAAGGTGTAAAATTTTATTTTAATATTCGATATTATTTTATTCTTTTTTGCAAACAGATTTTACTATATATGAAATATGTAATTTCATTTTTCATTAATTTAAGTTTCGACATAAATAAAATTTATGCCGTCTATCAGCCGTAGTTGTCAGTACAATAAATTGAATAAAATTTTAGAATAAAAACAAGTTGAAAAATATTAACAATCTATTGATAAAAATTCAACAGAAAAGTAATTTATTTATATAATATTCTATATATTATTGTCAATTTCGTGATAAAACAGTGTAATAAAGATCCATAACATTTCATCAACGAAAGTAAACAAATAGTATCTTTAATTAATTATTTTCAGTTTTAAGACATACTTCAAGCCAAAACGAAAAGTTTTCGGCTTCAAAACCGATGAGAAACGAAGGTATGGCAACAGGACTTGTTATAGAATGGTCTTCACCAACAATTACCGAAGGCAAAGACATATTCAGATCATAATTTTTCTCTTTGAGATTACTTTTAGCGTTACCCGCAATAATATTAATTATTTCCCCAATAGCATCCTCAACCGTTGAATTAATAGCATCGATTTCTTCTCCGATCATTCTATTTACGATGACAAAAGCAAGTTTTTCCGGAAACGTTATGCCAATAAGCCCTGATAAATCACCGACAAGGCCTATTACGCCCGAAATATCACCTTTGGAAACTCCATTAGCTTTTTTTAACGCCAGGGAATTTCTTTTAGGAATGATGTTACACATTGTTTTAAGAGTATTTATAACTGAATCGATAAAAATATTTAATATATCTGCCTGCATAATACTACTTCTTAATACTATGTTGTTATGGTATGTTTCATATGTATTTTTTTTGATATCTGAAGATCAAATAAATACTTCACTATTTTATCCTGTACACCGGACGAAATATTTATAAATTTTGCCCCGTACTCATATACTTTTTTATTTTCAACTTTCTCCGACCGAAGAATTTCAGCCGAAACAAAAAAATCCTGAACAGGGTTATTCATCGAATTATTTGGGAGCAAAAACCGCAAACTCACTTTTTCTTTATCATTAAAGTTAACGTTTGTCCTGAACCTTGCCCCGCCTCCGCTTAAATCACGAATAGACCCATAAAAGAGCCTTGTATTCCTAAACTCTTCCTGCGGATTATATAATACCTTAACCGGTATATCAACTGATAACCGAAAATAATTTCTCCTTTCAGAAAAATCCATATTTTTCTCCTTTTCCGATTTTTTCAGCTTACCTCAATATAATCTTTCATTCTCTGCTGAAGTTTTCCTTTGAGCCTGATCATTGATTTTGTGTGTACCTGAGATACTCTCGATTCAGATACTCCAAGTATCTGCCCGATTTCTTTGAGCATCAATCCTTCATAATAATAAAGTATAATCACCATTTTTTCTTGTGGAGTAAGGTCATTGATACAATCGGCAAGAAACCCTTGGAGTTCTTTTTGTTCTGTTGCCGACAATGGAGATTTATGTTTGGTATCCTCAAGAGTATCGATCACATGTAGCGGTTTATCGTCGTCTCCGGAATTTAGAATCGTGTTTAATGAGACCAGAGTTGTTGGCGTAGCATAACTTATCCATTGAGTCAATTCTTCTTCGGTGATATTAAGGTGTTTTGCTATTTCCTCATCTGTCGCTGGCCTTCCAAGCTGTTCCTCGAGAGTAGCGTAAACGTTCTGCAACATCTTAGCCCGCCCTCTGACTGATCTGGGTACCCAATCCAAAGACCTCAATTCATCGAGGATAGACCCCTTGATTCTCGTCGTCGCGTATGTTTCAAATTGTGTACCGCAATTCAGGTCATACCTTTCAATGGCTTTTATTAATCCGATTACTCCTGAACTGATCAGGTCATCAGAATCTATATGTGAAGGCATTCCTATCGCTAACCTGCCGGCAATATATTTCACTAACGGAAGATAAAAGAGAATCAACCTGTCTTTTGCCTGCACGTCATTGGTTTCTTTAAATACTCTCCAGCATAATTCAAGCTCTTTTTCCATCTCTGCGCTTCTTTTCTGGAAGTTTTTTTTAGCCTTCATTTTTTGTCTCCTCTATAATATAACTGAATATGATAATTTACCCCTTGATTACTTTTTTAGTTACTCTATTCCGAACTCATCAGTTCCTCGGTTATTTTTTCTTCGGATTCGGCAAAATTTTCCTCATCGCCGATTTCTTCTTCCCCATGTTCTTTTGCGGATTGACTTTCTTTCTCTTTATTTTTTTTAGCGTTTTCACACTCGGCAATGTGCGCCGCTATTCCCCTGAATACTATCTTCACCGCAAATCCGCTGATCATAAGGATAATAAGTGTCGCCATACTTGCCCTAAACAAACAAGCCAACGGTTGAGTTCCCGCAAAATACGAAACCGAACAAGTCAGTAAAAACGAGAAAATTGAGATATACAGCAATACTTTACGCAACAATATGTTCATTATTTATTCAACCCTGTCACTTTTTCCAGAAACCCCGTCAACGTTCTGTTGGTTTCTCTCACATTGTAATTGCATAATTTTGTTGCGAGACCCTTGATACACATAGAAGCCTGACACTTTTGATTATATAGCACAAATGGTACCTGATTTTTGATAGCCGCTGAAACATTTGGATCTTTTATCATATAACCGGCTCCTTCTACCTTGATTCCGAGGAAACGGTCGGTGATTATTCTCAAATTATCTTCAATTTCTTTCGCTTCGTTCGCATCTTTTACCATGTTTATAAATAGATTCATTTTTATTGAGCTGGAATACCGGTTAAGTACCTTTATAAGAGCGTAAGCATCGGTTATAGCGGTAGGTTCGGGAGTAGTGACGACAATCACTTCACCTGCGGCCATAATGAATTCGGTGACATTATCCGAAATACCCGCAGCAGTATCTATTAATAAAAAATCAACACTGTTCTGAATTTTGTTGAATTCCGAAACAAGAAGGTTGCGCTGGTATTTATTCAATTGCGCGAGAGATTGCACACCTGAGGCGGACGGCAGTATTTTTATGCCGCAAGGACCATCCACAATCACTTCATCAATCGGTTTTTCGCCGTTTATAACATGGCGCAGATTATATTTCGGTTTGATTCCCAACATAATATCTATATTGGCAAGCCCCATATCCGCATCGACTACCAAAACCTTTTTTCGCATTGAAGCCAGTGTAATACCCAAATTTGTAGTTATACTTGTTTTTCCAACCCCGCCTTTTCCACTGCTGACAGCTACTGTCCGCACACTTTTCTGAGAACCGGTTTTCTGAATCATATTTCTGAGTTGATATGCTTGGTCTTCCATTAAATACCTCATCTATCATTATAAAGTGATTAATTTTTCGGATTCTTTCGCAGACAGCTTCTCGCTCGGTTTATGTCTATAAAGCAATAAACCTGCCATTAAACCCGAAGACATTATTTCTATGTCTTCCGGAACATTCTGGCCATTTGTAATGTAAGATACCGGCAACTGTGTTCTCACCGCGAGATTAAATAAATTACCATATCGTTTCGTTTCATCCAGTTTCGTAAACAATAAAGATGAAACATCAAAAGCCCTGAAGTTGGAAAGCGTCTCTTTTAAGTCACTCCATTTGGTTACGGCACTTAACACAAGATTTATATCAATAGGAAATTTGCTCGATTTAAAAAAATCACTCATGTTTTTTATCTGACTGATATCGTAACTGCCGCGCCCGATTGTATCTATCAATATAAGATCTTTGTCGTGATGAGCCATAAGCCTATCGTTCAGTTCCTGCGAATTCCGTATTATTTCCAGCGGAATGCCTAATATGTCACAATATGTACTGAGCTGTTCCTGTGCTCCTATACGGAAAGTATCTATAGATAATACGACTACATTTTTTTTCACTACAAGCGATACATCCGCGGCAAGTTTAGCTATTGTGGTTGTTTTTCCCACACCTGTCGGCCCCACAAGAGCCATTATCCTTGGTTTGCCTTCTTCAAGTTCAAGCCCGCCGGAATATTTTGTTATTCTGGAAACAAGTTTTTCCATATAATTGAAGAAATAATCAGATGTTACAGGATTTTCTTTTCGCATGGCATAATCCATATTGCGAAATATTGACTCGACAATTTCCTCCTCAACCTCATGCTCAAGCAAAACCTTACATATACTATTTGAAGTCAGATTTCTTTTATCCGATTCGCCGGTCTGTTTATTTATAAGTTCCCGCATTTCAGATAGATCAGTAAGTATCCTTTCAATTTGTGGAAAAAGAATGTCGAATGAGTTGGTGCTTTCAAGAAATTTTTCGGATACTTTCTTATCGAACTCTAAGAAAAATGAATCCATCCTGTTTTTTAAATCATCAATATTTTTCAAATTATTGTCCAATTTAGGCAAACTATCGATTTTTTTTATCTGCTCGGGTTTTAAATAGTCACGGTTTTGTATCCGTGACATCAATTTTTCTGTGTTTGGCAAAGGTACTTTTGGTACCGGCTGGTTTGTGTATTCAGAATTTGGAATATTCCCTTTTTCAACCGGAGGAATTATGTTTTCAGGATACATTTTACTCGACTCAAAATAAAAAGATTTTTTTGGCGATTTTGATCTATCCTGTGATAAATCATAATTTGTTCCACCGCCTCCTTCAGGATCAACTGCCGCAATAATCTCATAATTTTCTTTTCCAAGAAGCCTTCCCAATGTTCCTTCTTTCGGAACTTTTTTTGTGCTTAAGATCACTGCATCGGAACCGAGTTCATTTCTGACTTGCTCCATTGCGTCTTTGATCGTAGAAGCGGTGAACTTTTTAATCTGCATTGTTATCCTCCGAAACCAAATTTATATTTTAAATATGAGCTATATTTTTAGTTTTTTCATTATTCAAACCGACAACCGCCAGAGGCCGTATCGCCACTTTCGGATCAACCTCCGCATACGACAGAACAGGAACCGTAGGAAGTTTTGCCTCAATGATCCGTTTCACATGAAGCCTTACAGCCGGTGAACATATCAATATCGGGTTATCGCCTTTGAGCATCACGTCATCCACTTTCTGCGCAGTATTATTTACAATCGCCTGCATAAAAGACGGATCCATAGCGATATGAGTACCTTTTTCATTTGCGGTTATGCAGTCCGCGATCATCTTTTCCAATTCAGGATTAAATGTAATAACTTTCAAATGACTGTTTTCATCTATATACGGAGCGACAATCGATCTGCCCAGTTCCTGGCGCACAAGTTCCGATAAGATTGCCGGATCTTTGGATCTGGAACCATAATCCGACAAAACCTCCATAATAAGCCCCAGATTTTTTATAGATACTCCTTCACGCAGTAGATTCTGAAGAACCCGGTGCACTGTTCCCAAAGTAAGCAAACCGGGCACAACTTCCTCAACAACAGCTTTATTTGTTTCTTTTAGGTTATCGAGCATATTAGATACATCCTGCCGTGACAGCAGTTCGTTCAAATGCCTTCGCATGATTTCCGTTAAATGCGTCGCCATAACCGATGAAGCATCGACAACCGTATACCCAAGCGATTCTGCGTAATCTTTCTGCCTCTCCGGTATCCAGACTGCCGGAAGCCCGAAAGCAGGTTCCTGAGTACTCACGCCTTCGAGTTCAACTATGGCGCTACCCGGATTCATGGCAAGGCATGATTCCGGTTCTATATCGGATTTCGCAACCTGAACACCGCTGATTTTTATTACATATTGGCAAGGGGTTAACTGAATGTTGTCCCTGATTCTTATCGCAGGAACTATCATCCCGTAATCATTAGCAAATTGTTTTCTGATTAATGTTATTCTATCCAACAGATTACCGCCTTGGTTTACATCTACTAAAGGTATCAGCGAATATCCGATTTCTATTTCCATAGGATCAATTTGCAAAAGTTGTTCCAGATTTTTCTTTCTCTGGTCTTCTTCGTCAATTTCAGGTAATATTTCTTCTTCCACAACCACTTTTTTCTTTCTTGCCTTCAGACCGATCAATCCCACGGTACCTGCCATAAGGAAAAACGGTATTTTCGGAAAACCAGGGATAAGCCCGAAAATAAAAATTATCACCGAAGATAAAATCGCAACTCGCGGTTCGAGAAAAAGTTGTCTGCCGATATTTTCACCAAGGCTCTCTTCGGAATCCCCTGCCCGGGTTACGATGATACCTGATCCGGTCGCTATAATCAGAGATGGAATCTGCGATACCAAACCGTCGCCTATTGTCAAGAGTGTATATTTTTGCAATGCTTCAACAAAAGGCAACCCCATCATGAAAACACCAATAGTGAATCCACCAAGAATATTTACAAAGGTAATAATTATACCTGCCATTGCGTCACCGCGCACAAATTTGCTGGCACCGTCCATCGCTCCATAAAAATCTGCTTCTTTGGATATCTCTTTTCGTTTTGCTTTCGCCTCATCTTCGGTTATTAAACCGGCATTTAAATCGGCGTCTATACTTAACTGTTTACCGGGCATAGCGTCGAGAGTAAACCTTGCCGCGACTTCAGCGATACGCGTTGAACCTTTGGTTATAACTGAAAACTGAATTATGATCAAAATCAAAAATACAACACAACCGACTACATAATTTCCACCGACAACGAAGTTGCCAAACACCTCTATAACTTTTCCGCCAAAACCGGTTAAAAGAATCTGTCTGGTTGTGGCAACGTTAAGAGATAATCTTAATAATGTAGTAAACAGCAACAATGATGGAAATACAGAGAAATTTAGAGGTTTCGGAGTATATGTAGCGGTAAGAAGAATCAAAATGGAAATGGTTATATTTAATGTAAGGAGAAAATCAAGAATAACCGCAGGTAAAGGCAATATCAGCGCTGTCAGGATGCCGATAATACCGATTGCCAGTCCTACATCACCCCTTATTCCGATTTTTTGTGTGTTTGCTTCAGCCATGTTATCCTCTTAATTTATACTGCGTATCGTGCAACCTTTTTTTTGTTTAACTTATAGACATATGCAAGTATTTCCGCTACTGCCTTATAGAGGTCCGGAGGTATTTCCGAGCCAAGTTCTACTGTCTTATACAAAATCCTTGCCAGAGGTTTGTTTTCAACGATAGGAACGTTATTTTCTTTCGCAATTTGTTTAATTTTTTCCGCAATCAGCCTTGCGCCTTTGGCAACTACTCTCGGTGCAGCCATGGATTCGGGATCGTATTTTATCGCCACAGCTATGTGAGTAGGGTTGGTTATTACAACATCGGCTTTAGGAACTTCATTGAACATCAATTTGCGCATAATCTCACGCCCCATCGACCTGATTTTACTTTTGATATGGGGGTCCTGATCGGCATTTTTGCGTTCATCTTTTATTTCCTGTTTGGTCATCTTCAGGTCTTCCTCGTATTTCCATTTCTGATAGGCGTAATCAAGTATGGCAAGAACAATCATTATTTCGGATATTCGGAATACCACTTTGTATATAGTCATGCAAATGAAATCAAAAACCTGCACAATGTTCTCGTCCATAAGACGAATCTGGTTCTCGAGATCTTTCGTTACGGAAAAATACGCCACAGGAGCGACTACTGCCAGTTTCCCCAAACTCACTCCAAGTTTGACCATTTTGTCTTTTTTTAAAAGTTTCAACTCGCCGAATTTTGGCATAAGTTTGCTCATTTTAATTCTAAGAGGTTCTGTAGTAAAAAGGTTGCCCACCTGAATCCAATGGGCGAGGAATGAGAGAAAAAGAATTAAACTAAGCATCGGAGCCAGTATTTTTAATGTATCGAGTGTGATTGTATAAAGAAATTCAGTCATGTTATCGGGTGTGAAAGGATTATTCATTTTAATAAACATATCACGGAACATTTCCATCAGTTGTTCACGCATAGACGGGCCGAAACAATATAATCCTATTATCGATCCCATAATCATAATTACGAAATCTATTTCCTGACTATAGGCCACATTCCCTTTTCTTCGAGCTTCACCACGCCGTTTGGGTGTGGCCTTTTCGGTCTTATCTTCTTTATACTGATCCGGCATACTTTATTCTCATATAAGTTTCAGAATTAGGTTAAGATCCCTGTAAAATCCTTTTATCATGTAATTTATAAAGTGTATCATGAACGGGGTTATGGTAATCAGCCCAACCAAACCTATAAAAATTTTGGCAGGGATCATAAGAATCAGAAGGTTCATATCCGGAATAGCTTTACCAAGAATACCGAAAGCGACGGTTGTGATAAGCAGAAATGAAAGGATCGGAGCGGCAAATTTTATTCCCAGCACAAAGATATCTGCCACCATATCAACCATTTTAATAATCAGTTCATTAGTTATAACCAGAGAACCGATTGGAACAGTATCGAAACTTCTGGATATAATTGTAATAATATAATGGTGTCCGTTTAATATAAGAAAAATCAACATGAATATTATGAAATTGAACTGGCTGATTACTCCAAGTTCCTCATTATACAATGGATCTATAATGTTTGCTTCCGCTAACCCCATTATGCGTTCGAGTATTTCACCGGTAAACCTGAGAATTGAAAAAAGTATGACTCCAACATAACCAATAACAAACCCGACAGCGATTTCTTTGAGCACCAGAAAAGACATTGACAACAGATCGACACATATATTGTTTTGTACCGTAAGAAGAGGATAAATGATCATTGATGTCAATAACGCCAACGCTACCCTGATCTTGGGTGGAATATTAGTGCTGTTAAATACCGGAGCAAGATAAAAAATCGCAAATATCCGGGCAAACACAAGAAACATGACTATTATTTTATTGTAAAAAAAATCTATGGATTCAATCTGGAGGTTCATAAGCCCACCTTATTTCCCTGCCAGAGTTGGAAGTAAAAGAAAAAGATTATTCATGAACGAGACAAGAGTTCTTATTATCCATGGCAAACTGACTAATAACGCGGCGGCTACACCAACAATTTTCACAACCGTCATCAATGTCTGATCGCGTATAGCGGTTACCGTCTGAACAATACTCATAAGTATTCCAATAATCACGCCCACTCCAAGCATAGGCATTGAAATAAGCATAATCATCATCATTGTTTCCCTACCTAACCCGATAACCCATTCAATAGTCATATTTTCACCCCAATCATTGATAACCGAGAGTTATTGAACGGATCAGCAGATACCATCCGTCAACCATAACAAACATAAGTATTTTAAACGGCATCGATACAATCATCGGCGGGAGCACTATCATACCCATCGCTAACAGTATTGAAGCAGTAACCATATCGATAATCAGAAAAGGAATAAACAGGACAAAACCCATTTGAAATGCGGTTTTCATCTCACTTATTATAAAAGCTGGTATAAGTGTAGTTGTAGGAATATCATCAGGTGTTTTTGGACGGGTTCCTTTGGTCAAATGCACAAACAAAGCCAGATCTTTTGTCCTTGTATATTTGAACATAAACTTTCTCAGAGGCACGATACCTTTATCAAAAGCTTCTTTTTCAGATATTTCTTTTTTAAGCATCGGCTGAATTGCCTTATCGTTTATCTCTTTCCAAACCGGGTTCATAATATAAAAAGTAAGGAATAACGCCATTCCCACAAGAATCTGGTTTGAAGGTTGAGAACCGATTGATAACGCCCTTTTCATGAACGAAAGAATTATTACTATGCGTGTAAACGAAGTCACCATTGTCAATAAGCTTGGAGCAAGGCTAAGTATGGTTATCATAACCACAATTTTCATCGCTGAGGTTAGCTGTACTCCTCCATCATCGGGCTTAGAAGACAAAGAAAAATTAAGCGGTAATGGATTCTGCTGTGCAAAAATATCCGATACAACGAAAAAACATATTCCTATAATAAAGGTAAAAATCAGAATTTTTATCAAATTACGCATGATCCGCGCCTTTCTGTTCCAATTTTTTGTTAAACAGATCAAGTAATGGAAGGAATTCTCTACTTGAAAGGGCATTTACTTTATCCTGCTCAGTGATTTTACTCAGCAAATTCATATTTTCAGGTGTAGCTCCGACAACAAGTACTTCATCAACAATTTTAATCATATATACAGCTTTGCTTTTATCCAGATGCAGTCTGTCAATTATTTCGATATACCGTTCTTTTTTGTTAAACAAATTTTTTTTGTCCTTAAGAATATAGCTCAAAACAAAAATTGCCCCAAAAATAGCGGCAATTATAACGAATAGAGTAACCATAACTTTAGTAAGGATTAATTTAAAATCAGGTTCTTGCATCGGTTTGGCGTCTTCAAATTTGAAAATATCATTTTGATGGTTTGTTTGAGCAACTTGCGCCACAGTTACAGCGGTATTTTCTATGGCGGCAGATTTACTTTCCTGAGCGATTAAGGAAGGAATCATCGATAACAACAACACAATAATAAAAAGTATCTTAACTACCCTATTGTTCATAAGAATATCACCTCTACTTAAAAAAATTTAATTTCGGTTTAGTCTTATGAGCAACAAATATGCCACCAGCTTATGATTATGCTGTCTCTTTTTTAAAAAAAGCTATCGAGGATTATTTATGGTAATTTTATAGCGAATTTAAGGCAAATAATTGAAGATAAGGCAATAGAGGCAAGAATTACCTATTAAATTTCTATACAGTGTCTAAGAAGTAAACAATAAAATTATTTCAGGTTCTTAATCCTTTGCTCCGGCCCAACAATATCGATTATCCTGATACCGAAATTTTCGTTAATAACCACTACTTCACCTCTTGCCAGAAGTTTATTGTTAACCAGAAGGTCAACAGGTTCTCCCGCGAGTTTATTGAGTTCAAGAATCGATCCGGACCCGAGTTCGAGAATATCTTTTATCATCATCGTTTTTCTGCCAAGTTCTGCTGATAGTTCCACATTCACATCAAGGATCAGGTCTATGTTATGGGACATTTTCTCCTTTTTTGAAGGCGCAACCAAAGGAGAAAATTGCAAAGGTTTGGCAACGGCATAAGATTTAGTCTGTTCCTCATAATCCTGTATTTGATCACTTTTAGCTACAGGTGAAACTTCAGCCGGTTTGGTGGGACCCGATGGAACACCGCCCGCAAGTAGGGCATCTATATCTTCCTGGCTTAAATTATCTTGGCTCATGGTATTTTTCTCCTATATAAATTTAATAATCTATCCTGCTACTTATAAGAAACCCTTTTTTAGACCCGATCAATCCCGGAACACCATAAAATTTCGGCACATTCTCCACGAATACATAATTCGGCGTGTTAACAGATTTTTCGAACATAATAATATCACCTGCCTGAAGTTCCATAATATCCCGTATCGGCAATTGAGTGCGCCCAACCTCAAAAGTAACTGTTACGGAAGCGTTTTTCAAGCTGAACTCGATATTCCTTTTCTGGTCGTCGGATATTTTTTTCGGCGGCGCTCCGATTAAATGCTGTGCGCTTAATTTATCTATCAAAGGTTCCAGAGACAAATATGGGATACAGATAGACATTATGCCTTTTGTCTCAGCAATTTTTACTTCAAGAGTAATTGCCGCAACAGTTTCACTCGGAGCAAGAATCTGGCAGAATTGAGGATTCATCTCTTTATCGACAAACTTAAAATCGATATCAGCAACATGTTCCCATGCTTCAGACAACCCAACAAGAGCGCGCTGAACCACATTAGACATAATTTTCTGTTCTATATCTGTAAACAACCTTATTTCCTGAGGAGATATTCCCGGCCCACCCAAAAGCCTGTCGACGATTGTGAATACAAGTATAGGATTGACCTCAAAAATCCCTCTTCCCATTAGTGGATCCATAGACATTATATTTATGCTTGTCGGATTAGGAAGCGACATAATGAATTCGCCATAAGTCAGCTGATCAACAGCGATCAGATTAATTTCAACCACAGTACGCAGATATGTGGACATGAAATTGCTCAAAAACCTCGCAAAATTTTCATGAACCATCTGCAATGTCCTGACCTGATCTTTGGAAATCATTTCAGGACGTTTAAAATCGTAGACGTTTACCTGCTTTTTTATACCCGGATCGGCTGTTGTATTAACCGGAATTTCACCCGAGGATACAGCGGATAACAGAGCATCTACCTCTTCCTGTGAAAGAATATCAGCCATGAACCAACCTCAAACAAAATTTATTGAATGACAAACTCAGTGAAATATACATTTTTAAGTTTCTCACCGCTTAACTTGGAATTGACTTTTTCCATAATCTCTTTGCGAATCTGATTTTTGCCTGAAAAGTCTATCAGGTCTTCCATTTCTTTACTACTTAGAATCATGATCAGCAAATCCGTTATCTGGGGTTTGCGCAGAGTTAATTCCTGCGCTACCGTCTCATTCGGAATCTCAAAACTGATACCTGCTCTCAGATATCTTGTAGCTTGAGAATCGGCAATGTTAACAACAATCACATCAAGAGGAAATATTATTCCCATCTGATTTGTGTCAGCCGCAACTTTCTTTTCTTCAGTTGAGTTGAATATTAGTTTGGTTGCCACAAAAAAACCGCTGACAGGTATAACTATCATTAAAAACAGACCTATGATCACATATTTTAGAACCGAGGATTTCTTTTTCTCCTGGACATTCGCTTTATCGTTTTGCTCCGGCATTGCTATCTCCTTTCAAATACTAATTCCTATCACTTTTTACAATAATATATTCCAAAAAATAAACATCAACTATATGCCCGCTAACCAATATTTTATTTATTGACTCGAGCATTAACCTTCGAGCATATTGTATGCCAGAAAGCGAGTTAAACTGCTCCACCGGTTTATTTGTTACGATTTCACTCATCAAGTTTTGTATTCGCGGTATATTATCCCTGACCTCATCGATCATCTTATTTGATTCCATCTCAAGGCAAACCGTCAATTTCAAAAATAAAGGTTCACCGTCTGAACGGAGATTATAGGGTTCCGGGTTTAACCTTATCAGCGGCCCGCTAAACTTTGTGGATTTGGAAATCCCTTCTTTATGCAAATATTTTTTTTCCAATATGAATTTGGTAGCGAAAAAAGTTGCTGTTATGCTTGCTATATTGGTTAGAATCAGAATAAAAACCAGAAATACTATTACTCCGTGAACAAAGAAAGATTCAAACTGTGTGACCGCCACAGATCCCAACTTATCCACGAAAGATTTTTTTGTATTATCAGCTTCGTCGTTATCGAACTTTCTTTTTCGTTCCGCCTGCGGATTATTTTTATCTTCAATAAGAGCTGTCGGCATAAAATTACCTGTTAATCATTTTCATTTTCTGTGATTTTGTCGTAACTTATTACAATTTCAACTCTCCTGTTAAGTTTTTTCCCTTCCATGGTAGAATTTGACGCTATCGGATGGTGTTCACCATAGGCAATAGCGGCCAATCTTTTGTTATCAACTCCAAGCTGGTTTAAATACCTCAACACCACCATCGCCCGCTCAAAAGACAATTCCCAGTTTGACTTATATGTATCCGAATAAATTGGAGTATCATCGGTATGCCCCTCAATAGTTAGCTGATAAGGTATATCTTTCACAAGATCAGCGACTTTAACAAAAAATTGTTTGGCGGTATCGGTTATTTCGAATCCACCCCTATCAAAACAAACAACCGACGGCATTCGGATTCGTAATGAGTTAAGCTCATTAATATATTCTATTGAACCTCCAAGCCCCTTTTTGTCAGAATCTTTTTTCATACTTTCCTTTATTGTAATAAGATAAGTCTCATCGAGTTTTTCACTGCTGTCACCCTGAGCCTTTTTGACGGTTTGTACTTTCTTGGGAACAACACTGGCGTTTGTTGAAAATTGATTATTCATTATCGAATAATTCGGACTTATTAACAACCCGAGATAATCCTGAATCGACCCCATTGTCTGTTTGAATTTGGTTTCCTGAATCGTCGAGAACGACATCAATACCACAAAAAAACATAAAAGCAAGGTCATTGTATCTGAATAAGTAAGAACCCAAGGAGCTATTCCCTCTTGAGTTTCTTCTTTTTTCTTTTTCATGATTCTTATTAACCTTCTTTCTTATCCTTTAAACCATTAGAAATTCTTAATCGCGGAGAGATAAACGCATTTAATTTCTGTTCCACTAATCTCGGGTTATCGCCGGACTGAATACTAAGTATTCCTTCGATAATAACTTCTTTAAGCAATATTTCTTCTTTGGATCTTGTTTTCAATTTATCAGCCATCGGCAAACATATAAAATTCGCTATAACAGCGCCGTAAAAAGTCGTTATCAAAGCCACACCCATTTTCGGCCCTAACCCATCCGGTTTATCCAATGTGGCAAGCATCAATATCAAACCGATCAACGTACCGATCATACCGAATGCCGGGGCGTAAGTACCGCCTGCTTTTAATAATCCCTGGCCATCGCTGTGCCTTCCTTCCAAAGCAGATATCTCATTCTCAAGTATCTCTTTTATCGCTTCCGGTGAAGTTCCGTCAACTGCAAGCTGAATCCCTTGTTTTAAAAATGTATCCGTGCTTTTATCAGCTTCTTCCTCAAGCGCAAGAATACCTTCGCGCCGGGCACGGGTGGCGAATTGAACCATCTGAGCGATAATTTCTTTAATTGAATTTTTCTTTATCAGAAAAACTTTTGTTATTATTTTAATTCCATTCAGGCATTGTTCAAGAGGGCTTAAAATCAACATGGTAGCCGCTGTTCCACCGATCACGAGAATAATGGATGGAAGGTCGATGAACATCAAAAATCCTTTAAAACCTTCACCGGCCGATAAAATTCCAAAACACATAAAAATTGCGCCGGCTATAATGCCTATTAGTGAACCTATATCCATTCTAAATCCTCCATATTATTTAATCGGCATCAACCTGAATTTGTTTAATCTTAAACCAATACAAAAATCCGTATTAAAAGATATCGTAACCGCATCAAATATATTTAGTTTTTCAGATAAAAAAAGAACGGTACCCGTGGAAGGTACCGTTCTTTTCATTCTATTGTCAAGTTTCTAATTACACTATGTTTACCAATTCCTGCAAAACCTCGTCCGCTGTTCGGATTACACGTGAGTTTGTCTGAAACCCTCTCTGGGCGGTAATAAGGGTTACGAATTCTTTTGCCAAATCAACATTTGATGATTCAAGCGAACTTAGAACCAGATCACCTCTCTGCCCTATGGTAGGAGCGTCTATAATGGCTACACCCGAATTAGCACTCTGGCGGAACAAACAATTAGAGGCACTTTCAAGCCCTTCCGGATTATCAAAAGATGCCAGTTGAATCTGCGAAAGCGCCTGTACCTGGCCATTTGTGAAATTTCCGTATATCATCCCGCTCGGCGCGATAGTTACATCCTGAAGGTCTCCGCTTGCATAGCCATCAGCGTTTCTAAACCCCAATGAAGAATCACCCTCAAACATAACTACACCCATAAAACTTGACAACTGGCCGGGATTTAAGGTAACAACCATCGGATCACCTACACCAGAAGGAGTTATTGTAATGCTCGTCGGATCAAAAGAAGCAAGCGATCCGTCTGCGTCGCATACTATGGTACCGTTTGTTGGAGTAACTGAAAGATCAGCCACGCCGGTTTCGGTTATCATGCTTGAAACATCCATAACATATTTGCTCTGTCCACCGCTCGAATCCCTGATATTAAACTTTACTGTAACAGTATGTGCAGTTCCGTCAGAATCATATGCGGTAAACGAACGGACATGGTTATCAGCAGAGTTCTGAGTTAAAGTATAGTTGCCTGATGAATTATCGAAAATATTATCGAAATTGACTTTTGTTCCTGAAGTAGTTATATTTAAATCACTTATTCCATAGTTGGTTCCGCCATCAGCCTCAACTATAAGTTTACCGCTATTCATATTCACATTACCGTTTGTTGTTATGCCGAAAGTATTCTGTATTTCCGCAGAAAGGTCACTTATAGTACTCAACGCTGCCACACTCACTGAACCAGGCACAACAGCGGTTCCGCCTACTTTTCCGCCAATGGAAATCGTATCACCCGCAGCAAGGGCGAGATCAACGCCTAAAGAATTTCTCAAATTTACCAATCTGTCTGTCGCGATGGCTTTATGAGAGAATTCATCACTTAACGCAGTATCGCCTGCATCAAAAGAACCGACAGATTTATTCGCGCTGGATAACGCCGACTGAAATGACGCGATATTACTTGCTATGGTCAGCGAGTTATTCGCCGCACCGCTTGTAAATTGAAGCGCACCGTCAGTTGTAACTGCCGCCGCGGATATATCGCTTATATTGGCGGCTATTGCCGTTGCAAGATCATCGAGTGAATTAAATGTAAGGCTTGCCGCCGGATTAGCAACAGGAGTGGAACTGTATGTAAAGGTTCCGGAATCTCCGGCAGTCGTTACTGTTACAGTAGTCGTACCGCTAACAAGACCGGATATTACTGTATTTGCCGATCCTGTAGCGAGCAGGCCTTCTACGCTATTATCCTGCCCGGGCTGTTCTGATGCATAAAAAGTGTCTGATTTCAAAACGCTACCCACTTGAGTCGCTCCGGAATCAAGGTTACCTATCAGATCGACAGATGTTGTTGCCGATGCGGGAAGTGTTATTCCCAGAGGTACCTGTATCGGTTCTGTTTGTGACCCCATGACACCGTTTACCGCGTTCAGCCCCATGACCCTATAACCGCCATCGTAGATAAGTCCGCCTTCAGAATCAAAATTGAACGAACCGTTTCTTGTAAAATAGTTATTTGTTCCGTCGCTTACTATAAAAAAACCTTCTCCCTGAATAGCAACATCATTTTCTCTTCCGGTGGAAAGTAAGTTCCCCTGCTCAAAATTCTGGTCTATTGATCCGACGATCGAACCCAACCCGACTTGTTTGGGGTTGACTCCTCCTCTTGTATCTGTCGGAGCCGAAGCACTGGATAATGTCTGGTAAAGCATACTCATGAAACTTACCCTGGATGATTTGAATCCTGGTGTCTGTGAATTTGCAATATTGTTACCGATGACGTCAAGCTGTGTCTGAAAATTCTTGAGACCTGATACTCCTGAGTATAACGCGCGAATAGACATATTAAGGATTCTCCTTTTTCTAAAAAATTGTTTTATTTGGTAACATTTGTTATCTCTTTAATTGTATCTACCGGTACATTATAGGAATCTATTTTCGCTATCGTTTTGTCACCTTCAAATGATATAGAATCAATAATACCGGTTACAGCGGTTTCACCATCATCCGCAATTCCGCTGACATTTTTCCCGATCAAAGAAGCATATTGTGAGACCTCCTGGCCTTTCATAAATGATGTAAAATTACTGTTCAGATTGGTCAACTGCTCAAGCTGTGAGAATGTGGCCATCTGTGCTATATATTCTTCATTGGACAACGGATCCATCGGATCCTGATTTGATAACTGGGCAATCATAAGTTTCAAAAAATCCTCTTTTCCAAGTGAAGTTCCATCTTTGGTAGAAGTTTTATCGTTGCCGGTTTTGCTTGAACTGCCTGCTAATATTTCGTTAACGTCCATATTGATATCCTCTTACGCTAAATAATCCAGTCGGTTTTCATTCGATATATTTGTTCTTCCGGTTAACCCCGGAACTCTTAATGTTTTGCTTTTTGTTTCAGTAGAATACAATTTATCGCCCCTTGTATTTTTTATGAATTCAAAATTCTCTTTAGCCGCTTGTCCACGATTTGACCTTTGCTCATCGAAATTTCCCGATGTGCCGGTTTCATTTTTCAGGCTTACTTCAATTTTTTCCACTTTTATACCCTGTGCGTTTAAATTCTTTTCCAGCTGAGCGAAATTCGATTCTATGGATTGCCTTACTTCGTGATTCTCCACTTTTATTTTCGCGGTTAAAACATTATTTTCCATAACCAGCTTCATCGATACTTCACCAAGATTATCCGGCCTTAAGGAAAACCGGATCTCGGAATGTTTTATGTCTCCTATATTGCGTGACTGCAATTGCGCCTGAAACTGATTAAATATTTCCCTATCGTATTTGAATTCCTCAAACCGATTGAAATTCAATTCTTTATTTATAGTTTTCTGTGCCGCTGGATCAGCTGTCTGGCCCCTTGATATATTGCCTATCTCAACATCAAATAATTTCCTGAATTCCTCAGTTCCATCTTCCGATAATTCCGGTTCGGATTTATCATTTTCACCAAACTCTAAACTTAAATTTTCAAACTCTTCATTATTAAATTCATCTATTTCTTCGGTTACTAATCCGCTATCAGTTGTGGAATCAATATCTTTTGAGCTATCTGCCGGCTCGGCGTCATCGTTTTCTTTTCTATCGCCCTTTTTTATTGTATTGGGATTAGATGTAGGATGAGGCGCTATCCGCTCAATTTCTTCACCAGTATTATCATTAATTTCTATTTCTCCATGATCAGATAACTTTTCCGGATCAATTTTTTTCTCAAAAGGAACTGTCATCTTCATTTCTTTATCTGATTTTTCAAACGAATCTGAAATTTCATTTATTTTATCTTCAGAAGTCTTATCTTTTATTTTGGCTTCATTTGTACTCTTTATTTGCTCGCCGGCGGGCAGTTCGTCGATAGAGGAAGTTAATTTTTCTTCCAAATTATCGGTCGAAAGCTGTGTTTCTGGTTCAACAGGTAAATCGGTATCAATCAAAGTATTATTTTTATTAATCGGATCCAAAGCAACTGAAACCGTTTGTGAATCAGCTTCGATTAAATTACTTTTGGAATCAACAATATTTCCTTCATTATTTTCATTTTGTTGATAAAATTCAAAGAAAGTGTTTTCCTGATCACTTTCTACAGATGAATCAACCTGAAAAGTTCCTATATTTTCCGCTTTTAAATCATAATAAGCAGGTTCCGATCCTTCCGTGATAATATCCTGATCTTCCCCAGAGAAATCTTCGCTTATCACTTCAGTTGTATTTTCTGCAATGGATTCTACTCCGTCTTTTTCAATTTGTTCAACCTGATCTTGTTTTTCATTAAGTTCAATTTTTGATTTTTCCAAATCATTTTCTTCTTTTTTATTATCTTTTTGATTTGTTCTATCTTTTGTTCTATCTATTGTACGGTCTTTTTGTTCAGATTTATTTTCTGCTCTTGCAATAGGATTCTTTTCGGAAGGTTCATCGATTTTTCTTGTATCTTGAAATCTTTCTTCTATTTCTCTGTTTTTGAAAAATCTATTTGCGTTTTTATTGATTGTATCTTTTCCATTAAAGATAAGTTTATTTTTATCATTGTTTTTATCATTGCGGTCCTGTAAACCATTTTTATAGATAAGTTCATTAAATATATTTCTGAAATCACTTTTCTGCGAATTTTTTACCTCAAAATTATCATTTTTGTACGATAAGAATACCGGGGCATTGAAAAATGGATCCAACTTCATTTTTTCTGTGATATTTACTTTCATGACGCCTCCATTTTGGGAATAATATCAGTAAATCAATTGAATAGGTCTTTCGCAATCGGCGTACCAACATGATTATGAGCTCATAGTGAGTTATTTTTAGTAATTTAATAGAAATTTTTGCCCGGTAAGTTATGCGATGATAGGGTAATATTTTCCATTTTTTTGATAAAATAATAAAAATTTTTACTGAAATACTACTATTATTAATCTCAATAAATGTACTATTATAGTTATTGGTTCGTTTTCACAATATGGATTTTAGCTTTAACTCTAAAATGGATTTTTTATGTGAAAATCAGACAAAAAATTAGCACAAGTTTTTTATTGATTGGATCTATTATTCTGCTTGCTATGAATTTGGCGTTCTATATTTACAGCAGTAGAATTATGATTAATGAAATTTTTACCCGAATTCAAAGTTTAGCACAAACCAAAGCAGATCATATTAATTATTATTTTACTCATATAAAAAAAGATGTTTATCTCTTATCTATTAACAAAAAATATGTCAATTTCACTTCAGTTCTTCTTGAAAATGCTACAAACGAACCACTTAAAACAGATTTCGATAATTTCTCAAGAGAATTCATAAAGTTGGAAGGTTACCGTTCCATTATTCTAATATCTAATAGAGAAAACAAAATTCTATATTCAACTTCATCTTCATTCCCTATAGGACAATATATTAATCAGCCGCCATATAAAAACACGTTTCTGGAAAAATCATATCTGGAATCAATAGAAACCGGTTCTCCCGTAATATCAGATATGCAGAAATACAAGAATATTGAAGCTCCAACGATGTTTGCCGTAGCACCAATAAAGAGGGAAAATATTACTATTGGGAGTGTAATTCTTGAAATTGACATAGATAAAGTCAACCGTCTATCAACACAAATTTCCGGATTTGGCAAAACAGGCGATACATTTTTAATAGGCATGGATTTTTCATTAAGATCAAAAACAAAAAACAAAAATGATTCTTTCCTGAAGAAACGAATATATACAAATTTAAACTTAAAAGGTTTTTTAAAGGATAAATCATCCGGGAACCGCATAATTTCATTATATGAACAGCAACAAGACAAAAGAATAATTGGAACTTGTGTTTTCATTCCATCCGTTAAATGGTTTTTGATAGCACAAATTGATCAAAAAGAGACACTTAAGCCATTAACCAATCTATTATGGATTACAATATTGCTCAGTGGGCTTGCCATTATAATTATGTACTTTATATCTTTAATAATAGCAAAATTTATCGTAGAACCAATACATTCACTGCAAAAAGGGATAGAAATCATTGAAAAGGGCAACCTTGACACTCATGTTAAGGTAACTTCAAACGACGAGATTGGCGATGTTACTTCCTCTTTTAATAAAATGGTGGAAATAAGAAAAATAGTAGAAAATAATTTACGCGACAGCCAACGGTTCATGCAAACTCTTTTAAGTAACCTTCCGGGTATGTCTTACAGGTGTTTAAACGACAAAAACTGGACAATGGAATTCTTAAGCGACGGTTGTTTTGAACTAACCGGATATTATCCGGGAGATCTGGTGTTAAACAGCAAACTATCGTATGGCAGGCTAATCCATGATGACGATAAAGAAATGGTTTGGAATGGAGTTCAGGCGGCATGCGTTGAAAAAAAACCGTTCAAGCTGGTTTATCGAATTATCACTGCAGACGGTTCGCAAAAATGGGTTTGGGAACAAGGAAGAGGCATATTCTCCGATTCAGGACAGCTGATTGCCATTGAAGGATTTATAACAGATATTACTGATCAGAAACTCGCAGAGGAAAATTTACATAAAGCACTAAATGATCTCGAAGTATCCAATACCGAATTGGATCAGTTTGCCTCAACAGCATCCCACGACCTTCAGGAACCGCTCAGGATTCTGATATCTTATCTTGAATTAATTGAAGAAAAACATATGCAAACATTATCCACGGAAGCAAAAAACTATATAAACCGCGCATTATCCAACTCAAAACGCATGAAACAACTAATTGACGGTATTCTTAGCTATTCACGAATCGGAAAAACTAAAACCGAATTTAACAGAATAGACTGCAACAATATTATCAAAAAAACGCTCAATAATTTGCAACTAACAATATCTGAAAACAATGCGATAATAAAGTATAGCGATTTACCAACCATATCAGGCGACGAATTACAGATCTGCCAGCTATTCCAGAATTTGATCGCTAACGCCCTAAGATACAGGTCTGACCGGTCTCCACTAATAGAAATCAGCGCAAAAAAAACAAAAAACGAGTTTTTATTTTGCATCAAAGATAACGGAATCGGCATCGACCAACGACATTTCAACCGTATTTTTCTTATGTTTGAAAGGCTTGATTCATCTGCAGAAGGAACAGGTATCGGGCTGTCAATATGTAAGAAAATTGTCGAGAATCATGGCGGTAAAATATGGGTGGATTCCGAAAAAGGCAAAGGATCATGTTTTTATTTTACGATTCCCGCTGAATAAATATTAGCTTTGTTCGGTTTTCAAAGATAAGGTTCTTATTCTCTCGCTTATCTTGGCGGCGCGTTTTTTGGATTCGGCGTCTTTCGCGGCAAACCCTTCGAGAATTTTAGCCGCCTGCCGTTCTTTCATAAGAACCAAAATATTTACAACAGTGTCGTCATCAAGTCCGGATAAAATTACAGCCGCCTGCATGGGATTCATCAATCCATAAACTTTTGAAAGTTTTTTCAGGTTCTTTTTCTCGTCTTCATCCATTTTCGAGATATTGGCTGAAGTCTCCGTCTGTAATTGCTCAAGTTTTTTTCTGGCAAGAATCAATTCTTCCTCAAGTTGCTTTATCCGATCGGATTGTTTTTCAAGAAGTTTCTCTTTTTCTATCAAAGATTCTCTTTTTGTTTTAAGTTCATCAAGCATTGAGTTATATTCAAGAGATAATTCCGATACAGCCGTTGAGTTTACCTGCTGTTTTTTAGCTTTATTTATCATAAACATAGCACCAATGACTACTGCGCTTAAAATTACAGCAAACATTACCATAAGTACAATTACTGTCGCGTTTGCGCGTATGCTGTGTTTATCTTTGCTCATAACTTATGCTCCATAAGAATGGTTTTTATTTACATAATTCATTATCGCTACTTCGTCGATAAAATTCTGTTCAAGCCTGTTCATCATCGCCGTATATTTTTTTATATCGATTTCCTTTAATCTCAATATGACTTTTTTATTACGTGTAGCCTCTATCAACTTTTCCCGTTTTTGGTCAACATCAATTTTTGCATTCAATATTTTTCTTTCCTGGTTTTTCTTTTCTCGTTGCAATCTACGCATATAATTCTGAAACTCGATAAAAAACATCGAAGAAAAAACTTTATTATTGCCAAATGTCGACATCTCAGCGGTCTTGAATCTCATAATCTCTTCAATTTTAGACAAATTCATTTCACATTCCTGAAGCACCTTCAAAGAAAGAGCGAAATCGCGTTTACATTGATCCTCAATGATTTGCCTGTGATTAAGAACATTTTCCATTGCAAAAGAATACTTTTTTGCCATATTTAAGCTGTATCCTTGAATAAGTTTATCAACTTTTTATAATTTTCATCAAATATTGATGATTCATTGTAATTTTGTTTAAGATAATTGTTTACACTATCTATCATTTTTATAGCAAAATCGATTTTCGGGTTACTCCCTTTTACATACGCGCCGATATTTATTAAATCCTCAGCTTTTTTATAAGTGGCGATTACTTCGCGCAACTTACCGGCGCATTTTGTGTGGTCCTTCGGTACGATTTCGTTCATTAACCTGCTGACACTATTTAAAATATCGATAGCCGGATAATGGTTTGTTGCAGCAATATCTCTCGATAATACAATATGCCCGTCAAGAATAGCCCTTACGGCATCAGCGATAGGTTCATTGAAATCGTCTCCTTCAACAAGTACCGTATACAACCCGGTGATTGATCCGCATCCTTTTTCCCCAGGACCGCTTCTTTCAAGAAGCGACGGCAACATCGAGAATACCGATGGAGTATATCCTTTAGATGTTGGCGGTTCACCCACAGATAACCCGACTTCACGTTGCGCCATGGCAAACCGTGTCAGCGAATCCATCATAAGCATTACATTATAACCTTGATCCCTGAAATATTCCGCTATGGAATGAGCCACAAGAGCTCCTTTAATTCTAATCAAAGCAGGTTGATCAGAAGTCGCCACAACAACAACTGATTTTCTAAGTCCTTCTTCACCCAGACTATTTTCCAGAAAATCGTTTAATTCTCTGCCTCGTTCTCCAATTAATCCGATAACGTTTATATCCGCTTCGGAATACCTTGCTATCATGCCCATAAGCATACTTTTACCCACACCGCTACCGGCAAAAATACCCATTCTCTGACCTTTTCCCATAGTCAGAAGACCGTCAATCGCTTTTATGCCGGTTCCTATTGGTTCCAGAATCCGGTTTCTGGACAAGGGTGATGGAGGCAAACTATTAACCGGATACTTTGTAAAAAACTGAATATCGCCCTTTTCATCCATCGGCCTGCCCAATCCATCAATTATTCTCCCAAGCATTGCTTCACCGACAGGTACCTCAAACCCCGATCCTGAAGAATTAACCAGGTCACCACATGTAACGCCAGAGAAAACTCCCAGAGGCATCAGCAATACTTTCTCATCCCTTAAACCGACTACTTCAGCAATAAGAGGATCGGGATTATTTTTCCGCTCTATACAGCACAAATCACCGATACTTACCTCCGGTCCGGTAGATTCCATAACAAGCCCAACCAGTTTATTGACTTTACCCTTTGTTTTAACAGGTTCAAAATGAGACATATAATGGTTATAAACACCCATTTTGTCTTTAAGGTATTTTATTGCTGTACCGGTGGCAACTGCCATTGAACCAGCTCCTCTATTTTGGTACGAATTTCACTTAATATTTTATCTATACGGGCATCTATAACGATTCTATTTGTTTCTATGTAACATCCGCCTTCTCCGACCTGAGGATCAATATCAATTTTAACCTGGCTTAAGTCGATATTTTGTGCCCT
The DNA here is from genome assembly GCA_964451165.1 of uncultured bacterium. Classification (GTDB taxonomy): domain Bacteria; phylum Auribacterota; class Auribacteria; order Auribacterales; family Auribacteraceae; genus CAYVGJ01. The sequence goes on along the minus strand of CAYVGJ010000004.1, from coordinate 76,253 downwards.
GAGTTCTGCAACAACCTGTTCAAAATATTTGCCAGCATGAGGATGCAGTTTTATATACAATCCTCTTTTTTCCGTTATTTTATGGATTGAGTCTTTAATTATCTGAGATATTTCATCACCATGTTTAAGTTGGTTCCTTACAACTATTTCAGAAACATATACTATTAGTTGGATTATATCCGCTTCCAATTCAACATAAAGATTGCCTATATAGGAATCTATTGCTTTTATTGAATTGGATATAAGCAAAGAAGCGTTGGAAAACTTTTTCTGTTCTGCGGCGGAAGCTTCTCTTAAACCTTTTTGATACCCTTCCTGAAAAGCTTTGTTTTTCGCCCGCTCAACTGTCTCATCGATAATTTTTTTGAGGCTTTCATCTTTCAGGTAATTTAATATTTTATCGTTAACAGGTGTAAGATTGTTAACCGATTTTTTTAATTTTATAACCTTAGACAATGAGTTCATCTTCGTTGGCACCTCTACCTGTAATCACTATTTCGCCTTCTTCCTCAAGCCTGCGAACAACGTTGACGATTTTCTGTTGAGCTTCTTCTACAACTTTTAACCTCACCGGTCCCATAAACTCAAGTTCTTCTTTAATCATTTCCGCCGCGCGTGACGAAATATTCTTGAATATCTTGTTTTTAACATCATCACTGGCGGCTTTAAGAGCAATACTGATATCATTTGTGTCAACTTCTTTAAGAACTTTCTGCATTGATTTGTCTTCCACATGAATAATATCTTCAAAAACAAACATCAATTTTTTGATTTCTTCAGCAAGGGTATGTTCTTTTTCTTCCAAAGATTCCAATATATTCTTTTCAGTTCCCCGATCCACAAAATTAAGAACTTCTGCCACTGATTTAGCACCTCCTATGGCATGGAGATCGGTATTGAAAGTACCCGCAAGTTTATCTTTGATAACTGCTTCAATCTGGGTAATTATTTCCGGTGATGTCTGCGACATTGTAGCTATTCGCACAACCACCTCTGCTTGTAGCATTTCAGGTAAAGCACACAAAATCTGGGCCGCCTTTTCTGATTCCAGATGCGCGAGAATTAACGCTATAGTCTGTGGTTGTTCCTGTTGCAAAAAACTGCAAATCTGGTTGGTATCAATTTTATCAAGTACCTCAAAAGGACCGTTTTTCCCCATCACAAGCCTGACTTTTTCTATAATCTCACCCGCTTTTTCTTTGCCGAGAGCTTCTTCTAAAACAAGTTTGGCGTAATTTTCACCACCTTTGGCTATATAGTCATTGGCAAGACTCATCTGATATGCTTCTTCGTAAACCCCAAGCCGCGCATCCCGCGAAATGTGTTTCAACTTAGAGATTTCAACAGATATTTTCTCTATTTCCTCTTCGGATAAACTCTGAAATATTTTTGCCGCTCCCCGAGTACCGAGAGATATTAATAATATAGCGGCTTTTTGAATGTTAGAAAGTTTTGATGAAGACATAATCGTTAATCCCCTGAATTCACACCTTAATTATTTTTCCTGTAGCCAACTTTTCAAAATCTGAACTATGTTGTCCGGACTTTCCTGCGCAACTTTAGTAATCGCTTTATGATACATCAAGCTTTTTTTGCGAAGTTCCAATTCACCCGGAGCCACCTGTAACTCGCTCAAATCAATATCTTCTTCACTAAGTTCTCTGGTTTCAACAGCTTTTTTGGATACAGACACAGATTCTTCCTCAATCTTAAACTTTTTAATGAGGCTTCCAAAAACAGTTAACGCAATAATCGCCATAATAACAACCGACGCGTTTTTCACTATAGTTACAATCAAATCTTTTCTTCCGGAACCATTCACTTTATTTGTGACAATAGTAGTTTCATCATTAAAAGCCATTTCTTTTACCACAACCGAATCGTTTCTTTTTACGTCAAACCCGATTGAGTTTTTGATCACATCTTCCAACTGTTTTAAATCATTCTGGGGTCTGGCAATATAGTTGCCGTTCGAATCTTTATTTTTTCTGACAAAAACAGCGGCGGTTAATTTTTTAACATCACCGGTAGTCTGAAGAACTTTCTGCACTTTTCTATCAATCTCATAAGTGTTCTTTATTGACTCTTTTTCCTGATTTGATTCTTCCCCGGATGTTTGCTGAACATTTTTATTCTTTTTATCAAGATTAGCAGATGTACCAGCCGCTGAACCTTTATCGCTTCTGCCTGAACTTTTCTCTGATGTAATTTGTTCTACTCTCACAACCGCGCTTTCGGGATCAAATTTTTCTTCGGTCACCTCAATCTGCTCGAAATTAAGTTCTGCATTAACTCTGACTATCGCGTTGTTCACCCCTAAAGCGGCTTCTAACATCGATTGAACTTTGTTTGTGAAATAACGTTCCACATTCTTCTTTAAATCAAGCTGATTTGCGTTGAGGTTTTCCGAACTGGTCGAATCTGAATTTTTCGATAATATGTTTCCATACTGATCGATTATGGTAATATTTTTTGGTTCAAGGCCTTCCACCGCACACGCTGTCAAGTACCTTATTCCATTTATCTGCTCATTTCCTAAAACCGCTCCCGGTTTCATGGTAAGAGCAATTGATGCGGTTGTATGTTTCTGATCTTCCGAAAATAGTTCGGTATTTGGTATGACAATATGGACTCTTGCATCGGCAACTTCCTCAAGCTGTGAAATTGTACGTCCGATTTCTCCCTGGATGGCGCGTATATAGTTCATTTTTTGGACAAAATCGGTTATACCGAAATTCGTTTTGTCGAAAATCTCGAAACCGATACTTTTGGTTTTGGGAACACCTTCTCCCGCCAATTCCAGTCTCAAATCGTAAACTTTTTCACTGGGAACATAGATTACTCTTCCAGAATCTTTCAGCTGATACGGGACTTTCATGTCGCGCAATTTTTCTATGATTACAGCCGCATCGGATTGATCGAGTTTTGAGTATAAAAGGGCGTAATCCGGCCTGTTTGACCATAATGCCAACACAACAAACAAAGAAACCACAAATATAAAAAATCCAATAAGGGATATTCTTTGATTTATACCGAGTTTGCTCCATATATCTTTGAAATAAGACAAATATTCTTCGAAATATATTTTCAAGGCTATCCCTTTCAAATTTGATATGTTTCTCTTTGCTTGAATTTTAGACTAACGGTTAAAGAGCATTTTTCGTACCAAATTCAATAACATGAATACAGTTAAGATATGATTTTTAGTATTTATATAAATGATTTGAAGGAAAATTGTTTGCAGATTAAATTTAAGGTTAATTTTATGTGATTCCAAAATATTTTTTAATTCGCATTAGCCGCAATCGATTGAATTAGCAAAATAATTAAATAGTATTTAACCTGAGAGTAGCAATATGATCGTATAAGTAAGTAGATAAATGTTCAATTGTCTTTTTTTTAGACAGTTACGTTTAACGTAACAAAAATTGAATTTAAAGTGGTGTTTTCATTATCTCACTGTATGCCTGCATAAGTTTGTTTCTAATTTCCATCATTAATTTGAAAGCAACATCAGCCTCGCTCATAGCAACCATTACCTGATGGATATCTTTTATTTCACCGGTGGAAATTTTTTGTACCGATTCCGATGCGTTTACCTGAAGTTTGTTCACATCCTGAAAAAAATTGGACAACACTTCGGAAAATGAAGATGAACCGGATTCGGGTTTGGAAACGCCTCCTATTTTTTCAAGACCCGGAATTTCAGGTATTTTTAGGCCCTGGATTGGATTTATTGGATTTAAATCAGCCATTTTTTATGCCTCACTAAATTATTGTCCCATTTCAAGAGCTTTGTTCATCATAGTTTTCGCCGCGTTAAATGCGGCTATATTGGCTTCATACGATCTCGTCGCTGTTATCATATCGACCATTTCCTCAACCGGATTAACATTCGGGTATAATACAAAACCGTCTTTATCGACATCAGGATGTGAAGGATCGAATATTTTTTTATATGGCGTTTTACTGTCAACAATATCTGCTACTTCCACACCTTCGGAAGATCCGTTTTTGTTTAAGGTGCTATCAAGCATCTCTCTAAACATAACTAATTTGCGCGTATAAGGTTTTCCATCCGGACCGCTTGTGGTATTGGCGTTCGCGAGATTGTTGGAGATAATGTTCATCCTTACTCTTTCGGCGGATAACCCGGACGCGCTTACATCCAGCGAAGAAAAGATATCACCCATTTAAAAACCTCCAATTATTTTAATTTGGACTTTTCATTGCTTCTCGTAATTTATCAAATCTACCTTTGGTAAACTGAATATACATCTTATACATTACACTGTTTTTGGCAATTATAGAAAGTTCGGAATTAAGATCAACATTATTACCATCAAGCCGTACAGGAGTATTATCCGTCATTATTTTTACCGGTTCAATGTCGGATATAACTGATGGCTCATCCTGAGATATAGCGTTTTTCAATTGAGCCTGAAAATCTACATCGCTTCGTTTGAAATTCGGAGTGTTTACGTTCGCGATATTATTGGAAATAATATTTTGCCTCATTGATGTTATATCAAGCATTTTCTTATACAAACACGACATCTTATCGTTAAATATTGATAGCATGATCACCTCACTGTTTCGGATTTACCTGAAAAATCATATTAATTTTAAGCAAATACCATACCACACAAAATTAGCTGAAAATATGAACATAAATGATTTATATATGGAAAAAAAATAATATGGTCAGCGGTGTTTTTTTTGTTAAAGAGAAAAAAATGCCGTATTACTGAACATCTTTTTTCTCGTAATTTGAGAAACCCGGCGTGGATTTTATTGTAAGTTTACCATTATCTGAAGAAATAATAAGTGCATGCATATCTTTTCTATTTTTGAGTATTTCTATTCCCCTGTCAACACCAAGCACCATAAGTGAAGTAGACCAGCCATCCGCGGTAATTGTATCGTTGGCAATAACAGTTGTAGCAACTGTCTGTTTTACAGGCAATCCCGTTTTCGGTGAAAAAATCTGAGAATAACTTGAATCTCCGATTTTATAGTACCTTTCATAATTTCCGGAAGTAACTACAGCCATATCTTTAAACTCCAATACCTTAAACACCCTGGATTTGTTAAGCGGATCCTTGACCCCGATTCGCCATAATGCCCTTGTTCCGGGTTGGCCGGAACAGAAAATGTCGCCGCCTTCATCAATTAGAAAATTTTTTATCCCACTTTCCCGGAAAGAATTTACGATAATATCTATAGCATATCCAGAAGCTATTCCGCCAAAAGTTAATTGCATATCAGGTACTGTAAACTCTATTTCCTTTGACCTGTGATGCAATACAATCTTATCCCACCCAATTGATTTAAGAGTGTTTCGCAATTCCTCGTCAGTCGGTATTTTATTCCTTGCCTCAGCCATTTTCCATAAATTGTACAGCGGTTGTATCGTCACATCAAAGGCGCCTTCCGTTTCTTTATTTAACCTGTCCGAAATAAGCAATACGTTCCATACATGATCGGATACTTTATATCTGCCGGGTTTTGCCGCTTTATTTAGTATTGACAATTCACTGGTTTCGATAAAAGGAGACATAATATTCTCCACCTGTTTTATTTCATCGAAAGCCTCATCAATTGATTTTTTGAGGTATTTCTGATCACTGAAATAAGCGGTTATGGTCATATAGGAACCCATGACAGGCCTTATTTCACGAGTAAAATCGTTGGAACTTCGAAGAAAATGTTTTCCCAAAAAAAATACGCTGACAAAAAGCATTAATATCAGAAATAAACCAAGCACAAATCTTTCAAAGAAAACTCTTGAATCCAATTATGTTACCCCTTATTGTTTATTTTTATAAAAAACGCGTTATATTTTTTTGAATTCAGCGGTGGTTTAATCATATCAAATTTTTTTGCGTCTATTAAATTCACAATATAATCACAGTTTTTGTAATCAGATATAACTGTAATTTCATAATCATTATTTAATTCAGAATTAAAATCTTCGTCATCATTTATAAGAACAACTTTTTTCCCTGTGTAAAACAACAAAGACGGTGAAAAAGTACCTTTATAAACGTATAAAACATCTTCTTTCTTAAGTGAATCTCCCGCTATATTGAGAAACTCTTTCATTTCTTTGTTTAAATCCAATTTTATGTATTCCCTTGTAAAAAAAACGTGTCCTACAATAACAAATACAGCCGCGCAAACCAAAATACCCCTGTATTTATTTGATCTGATAAAATCTGTTAATATATAAGTTATTATAAAAGCAAAAGAAGGGTATACAGGCATGATATACCAATGAAGTTTGGTTTTCGAAAAGCTGAAAAGAAAAAAAACGACACAAAACCAGACAAAAAGAAAAATCGAAATTCTATCTTTTCGTATAGTTTTGTATACAAGAACGAAAAAAATCGGAATGAACACAAAAATCCATGGCCGTGACTTACTTATCATAATATCAATATAATAAAATATTCCGCCTCCATGACCTGCTATTTCAGAACCAATAGACCCTAATAATTTCATCCCAATAAAATGACCGAGAAAAAAGTTATGGAATTGCAGGTACTGCTGAATAAACCAGGGAGCAATAACAACTATCGCCAGAAAATTGCCTAACCACCAGTATTTATTTTTTACAACTTTTCTATAATCGGGAAAAAAGAACAGAGCGCATTGTACAAAAACCGGAAACAAACCGACAACCCATTTCGTCATAAGAGCCAACCCAACCGCCACACCGGATAAAAGGAAAAAATAATTCTTTTTTTCTCTAACCGCAAGGAAGAAAAAATAAAGAGACACGGTACTAAACATGGCAACAGGCACATCAAGCTGTCCCATTTTGGCAATTCTTATAAAATGAGGTGTTCCTAACAAAATAAGAGCAGATAAACAGCCTGCATATACACCTAACAATTTCTTTACCCAAAAATACGTTATGAAAACCAGTATAAATCCGGCAAACGCCGAACCTATCCGCGCCTGCCACTCGCCAACACCGAAAGACTCGTAAACCAATCTCGTAACCCAAATCATCAGAGGCGGTTTGTCTATCCATATACCTTTGTTCCAATACAGATTATACCAATCCCTGTTCTCAAGATTTTCTTTCGCTACCTGGGCGTAAACCGATTCGTCCCAATCGCGAAGACTACCGTTTAAGCCCAAAAACAATATCAGCGAACTTAATATACACAAAAAACAAACTATTGCGAAATTCAATCTCTTTTCCGGATTATTAAAAACCATCCCCACTCCCATCTAAAGTATTTTAAAAAATAACCTTCTTTTTTCAGGCTGAATTAATTATCATTACCCATTATGAATAATTCTGACAATAATAAATTAACTATATCCGGTATAAAAAAGCAAGAAGATATAATAATACCGATCAAAGAATACCTCGAAAAAATCACTTTTATTATCCGTAACAAGATTTTCACATCGGGCGCCAACAGTAATTATCTCAATAAAATTTTGGAAACTTCTGAAGCAAGCAAGATGTTGCGTACCATTCTTTTGCTGTATACGGCAAAATCCACCGGAGGAATCAGCGATAAGCACCTGCGCGCTTCAGCTGGCATTGAGATGTTTCATACAGCTAGCCTGATTCACGACGATATAATAGATCAATCGGATTCCCGCAGATCGGATTTTACGTTCAACGCACAGTTCGGAAATAAAACCGCCGTTCTGCTTGGTGATCTTGTTTTAAGCCTCGGACTGCAATTATTCGCTTCTTTGAATGACTCATCTATCATGAATTTGATTACCGGATCGATGGAAACAGTTGTTCACGGTGAGTTGAATCAACTCAATAACAAATTCCCGTCGGAAAATGAATATATAAACACTATCGATAAGAAAACAGGAACTCTATTTGGTTTATCCATGTTTCTCGGGAGTTACTTGAACAAATGCCCAGTTGAGAAAACATCTATCTGGAATAATGCAGGCCTGCTGATAGGAAGATCTTTCCAGATTATGGACGATATCAGCGATTTTAAAATAATCCCCGGTTCAAAAAACAGTTCCAACAACGATTTAAAAAATGGAATTCTCACTCTGCCATTAATTTATCTGCTCGACAACCTGAATGAAAACGATAGGAATTCAATTCTCGGCAATATAAGTCAACCCGAATCAGGCTTTATCCGCGATAAAATAGTGGATTCGGGAGCTCTTGAAAAAGTGCACGTCAAAACCAAATGTTTTCTTGACGAAGCGCTTACAACAATATCTAAAGTTTCGGATAATGAAACATTTGGTGTTTTCAGCAAAATAACAGAGATGATAGGTAATGAAATTTATTTATGAATAATTTACCAGCAGAACATTGAATTCCTGCGGTATCTCATTGTTATCGCGGTATTCATTTAGTTTATTGCGCAAAGTTCTAATGCTGATATCAAGCATTTGGGCTGTTTTTGTTTTATTCCACTGGTTAGCTTTAAGGCTCTCGAAAATCAGCTGTTTTTCCATTTCACGGACGGTTGTGCCTATCTTAAATCCGAAATCATCGCCGGAGACAATATTTTCCTGGTCAAGCAATGATTCCTCATCGTCATTAATATTATCTATCATTTCGCCCGGCATAATTATTTCCTGCGCTCCCATAACGACAGACCTCTCAACAATATTTTCAAGTTCGCGAACGTTTCCCGGCCATGAATATTTCAGCATTTTTTCAATTGAATTATCGGATAACGCGAAACCATCCATTCCATTTTCAGCACAGTATTTGTTGATAAAAAAAGTGGTAAGTTCAATTATATCGTCCGGCCGTTTTCGCAGAGGAGGAAGAAAAACAGGAACAACGTTTAACCTGTAATACAAATCTTCCCTGAACTCGCCTTTTTTTATCGACTGGATCAAATCCCTGTTGGTTGTGGCTATAATTCGCACATCAACTTTTATTGATTTTTCCCCACCAACTCTTTCAAATTCTCTTTCCTGAACAACACGGAGAAGTTTTGCCTGCAGATGAAGAGGTATTTCAGAAACTTCATCAAGAAGAATTGTTCCGCCGTTGGCAAGCTCGAACCTTCCCAGTCTTTTTGTATGAGCTCCTGTAAACGCGCCCTTTTCGTGACCGAACAATTCGCTCTCAAGAAGGCTTTCAGGCATGGCGGCACAATTGAGTTTTATAAACGGTTTATTGCTTCTGTCACTGCCATAATGAATCGCTCTGGCTACAAGTTCTTTACCTGTACCGCTTTCCCCCTGGATAAGAACTGTGGCTTTGCTTGTGGCTATTTTGGAAATCAACCCCATTACATTTCTCATCGGATAACTTGTACCAATGATTTCATTGAAATTATATTTCCTATTGATTTCCTGTTTCAAATATTTGTTTTCGTTGATCAGATTATGTTTATCGGATATTTTTTTCAACATTATTTCTATCTGATCAACAGAAAACGGTTTTAAGATATAGTCGAACGCGCCGATTTTCATCGCGTCGACAGCGGTTTCAACAGTTCCATAAGCAGTCATTACAACTACTTCGGTATCGGGATATTCGCCTTTTGCGCGTCTTAAAAGTTCAATTCCGCTCATTTGAGGCATTTTTATATCGGTAAATATAACGTCGAATTCTTTTTCCTTAAGTAATTCCAAAGCCATAAACCCGTCTTTGGCTGTCCACACATCGATACCAAACCTTTCCAGAGTTTCTTCGAGAAATTTGCGCATGAGAATTTCATCATCGACAATGAGAACGTTTTCTATAGTCATACAACTACCCCTTCCTGAATCTGTGTGTAGCCGGGCAGATAAATACTCATCCATGTTCCACGCCCGGGTTCAGAATTAACCCCAATTTTCCATCCGTGTTCCTCAATAATTTTATAAACGGTAGAAAGCCCTAACCCATTACCGTTTTCCTTGGTTGTACAGAACGGATAGAATATCTGATCCCTGATCATTTGAGGTATTCCGCAACCGGAATCTTTTATGGTTATGCAATGCCAGCATGAGGCATCTGGAATGCTATTTGGTAATCTTTTATGAAAATAAACCGAATCGCAATGCTGGAGTTTATCCTGATAATACAATAAAGCCGACTCAAAACTCTGTTCCCGCAACTGACCCGATATTTTGTGGTTTACAATAATCCTGCCGGAATTGTTTATCGAATCGAACGCATTGCTCAGAAGGTTCCATAATATTTGCTGAAACAATATTTTATCACCGTATATCTGTGTATCGTTTTCCGGATTAACCTCAAAGGCGATTTTTAAATTTTGTTTTGATTGATCGTTGTTTATGGTTTCGCAAACTTCAAATAATGCCTCCTGAATAGAAAAACAATCCTTTTTAAGATATATGGGTTTGGCGTAATTAAGCAAACTCGTAACAATATGATTAACGCTTTTAGCGCCTTGAACAATATAACTTGCCAGACGCTGGTTTTCCGGTTCTCTATCAAGAACCCGCACAAGAAGTGAAGCAAACCCTTCTATTCCTCCAAGCGGATTTCTGATTTCATGGGCAACCCTCGCCGCCATTTCGCCAAGAGCTACAAGCCTATCCGCCCGGCGGGCTTTTTCCTGCAGTTTTTTTATCTGGCGAAGATCATGGATAAGAATTATATAACCTATTTTTTCACCGGTACTGTTTATAATTGTCGATCCTGAAATACCCGAAGGTATTACATCGCCTTCCCTATTGACAAGCATGATTTCTGTTTCAGCCGAAAGTTTATCGTTTTTAATAAGTTCCATTATATCGGATAAATCTGTGTCTTCAGCTCTTATAATCTCTCTGATATTTATGTATTCACAATTCGCTTTATTTATCTTTAATAAAAACGCTGCCGCATCGTTTATGACGGTTGTCCTGAAATCAAGATCAGTAGCGATTACCGCTGAAGTCATGCTTAACAGAATATTTTCCAGATGACTTTTTATGTTATCAATTTCTTTTATTTTTTGCGATAACTCTATATTTTTCAATTCAAGTTCGTCATTTATTCGGGCAACTTCTTCTTCCAATTTATTGTATGCTTCAGTTAGTTTTTCTGTAGTTGAATTAAAAAAGGAAAATGCCTGAGCAAGTTGATCTACATGATTTTCACGCAGGTTCATATTCTATTCTCCTATTTACCAAACGCGGCGTAAGCCTTAGCGGCGTGTTGTCGAGTTATCTTTGGCTGGGAAGATTGTTTCAGGTTTTCCTGAAGCATCAGTTCATTACCCGCATCAATATTCAACAGGTTTTCAAGAATCGAGGCAATATCATGCAAATAGGTTTTTATGCGAAATCGTATCCGCGGATCAATATGGAGAGTATTTATTATATCACGAAGAGGAACGATTTCCTGTTCAAGCTCGTATATTTGATTCAGATGATCTTCTTTAGCCTTCAAAAACTCAAGTACTTTGTGCATAACAAGAGGTTTTGATTTTAAAACCGCTCTCTCTTTTTCCGACAAATCAAGAATATGTTCATAAACCAATTTCTGAGCAGAAAGTTTATTTATATATTTTTCAGTGATGTCATCAGTATCCATGTATTGAGCCATAACATAACCTTTCGGAATTAATGATTTACCGATTGAACCAGATCGGTTTGGTCTTGTTCGATCTCAGCAATGATTTTATTATATCCGCAATCAATAACAAAAGATCCGTCAATTACCGCACATCCTTTAAAAAACCGGCATTCGTCATCACATTCCATATGATTTATTTGAGCATTCAGGCTTTTGCAGAAAAGCAGGTTATCTTGTACTTTCAATATCATATCGAGCTCCTTTTAGTTTTTATTGAATTTTGAATGCCTCTGTTTCCATTCAATATTCTTCAAATCCCAAACCGCCTGTTTGGCAAATTCGCTATCAGGATACTGAGCTATCAGGCGTTTATAAAATTCATTGGATTTGTCGAAATTCTTTACATTTTCATAACATTTACTTATCTTATACAAAACCCATGCCTGATCTGAAGATACACCTGCAATTCCTGATAATATTTCATATTTTTGAGCCGATTTAACAAATTCTCCTTTATCAAAATAACCTTTAGCAAGCTCCATGAGAATTTCTTTTTCTATTACCTTTAAACGTTCTTCCTGTTCGTCGGCAAATTTTTTCTGTCCATGATCGTCGCCGTTTTTAGCTTTATTGGCAAAATTTCTGTTTATAATATCAATAGCTAAATTAAAATAATGTGTTGAGGAATCAAACTTTCCAATAGCGACAAGTGTTTTTCCCAACATATAAATGCCTTCGGTCTTGCGAATTAAATCATTCTCCTGATGTTCAAGGGAAAGAAAATACTCAAAAGCAGTTCTGTAGTTTTTCAGGTTGAAATAACTCAACCCAAGATAATAAACAGCATGGGGATTCGCGTTAATGTCTTCTTTATCGGCAATTTTTGATAAAGTCTCTATCGCTTTCTCGTATTCACCTTGATTATGGTATATTTCGCCTATATAAAAAAAGGATTGTTTCCTTTTCTCATCATCTATATTCATCGATTTTATTTTCTTGAAATTTTCTAATGCAAAATCAGGAACACCTAATTTAAGGTAACACATAGCAAGGTTATAAGTGGCATTTGCGTTCTCCGGATTTTCAGGATCGCGTTTAAGTGCAGTATAATATGCCGCCGACGCTTCCTTAAACTCATTGTTCAGATAATAAGATTCAGCAAGAGAATACATTGCTTTATCCCCGAATTTATTATCGTTTGAGTAAGTGGACACAACTTCCTTGAACATCTCTATTTCTTTATCATGTTCGCCTATTTTTCCGTAACATATTCCCAGCAGATACAATCCCTCAAAATAATATTTCGATCCCTTGTATTGGGTTACAAGTTTGCGCAATACCCACATTCCCTCAAAATAGTTTTTATTATCAATATAAATTTTGGCGACCTTAATGAAACTTTCGCATATAATATCGATATCATTGAAATACGAAGCGACATTCTCATAAGTAACAATGAGTTTTTTTATATCATTCTGGCGCCTGTAACAATCGGCGATCTGAAGATAGGCATCATAAGATAAATCCGTTTTCCCATACAAATCCAATACCTTGAAGAAACTTATTATCGCCGATTGATACTTTTTTATTTTTTTATAAGATACTCCGAGTTTAAAACGTACTTCTCTCGATTTACCTTCGACATTCATTTTTTCAACATATTTTTCAAAATACGGAACCGCTTTTTTATAATTCTTTGTAGTATAATAATAATCACCCAGTTTATAGAGCGCTTCATTATAAAACCCGCTATCAGGAAAATTATTTACCAGATTTTCAAGAAGCATGATCGAGGTTTCCTGAAGGAATATTTTTTTCTTATGGCCTGCAATATAATCGGGAACATCTTCAAATTCAAATCTGCGGTCAATTATTTTCTGGATCTGTTCGCGTTTCTGGTCAATTCCAAGCTTGTTCTCTGGCGAACTGTTTTGAGGATAATTCACAAGATCCTGTGCGTATAACCATAAGTGACCGAAAAAAATTAAAAATCCGATGATCAATAATTTGCAATTTTTCATTTTTGTTTTTCATTTGTTGTTTTTTTTATATCCGGCAAAATGGAGGCTTCTTTCATATATAAACCAGCCATTTCATATAACGCGCTTGAAAGTATTGTCTGTGACCTGGTATTTGTAATCAAATATTGCAGTACATCTTTTGCTTCCTGAATTTTTTCTCTGTTATACAGAAGACATGCCAGTTCCAGTCTTGCTTCCTCAACATAAACGGATTCAGGATAATTTTTAATCAATTCTTTATATTCCGTTATAGCGCTTAAGTCATAACCTATATTCTTATGACAGTTCGCAATCTGGTAATACCTCCAGATTTCCTTTTTATCAGATCGATTCAATGAACCGGCTAACAAATAATAGAATAGAGCGTCATTATATTTTATTTTGTCATCCGGAGCGTATTTGGTATTGTAGAATAAATCTCCAAAGGTGGTCAAAGCCTCAGAAGCAAAATCACGTTTCATTATTTTGTCAGAAACCGATTTTATGATTTCTCTCGCATCATAATATAATCCGCGTTCAAACTTCTCTGAAGCTTCATTCAGGGCATTATCATAATCTTTGCGGGTAAACAATGATTTTGTAGAATCACTGTAGAATTTATATTTTGAAGTATAACAATACATTCCATAAGGAACCCCCACTGCCGCTATTGAAACCAGAATAATAGCTATACCCGCGAAATGAACCTTAATCGATTGATCCATCGTTACCGGCCTTATTGTTTATGCTCCATAACAACCGTTTTTCAATACTGCTCACATTATCGCCACAACTTAACACGGCGTCTTCTTCGGATTCATAGATATCTATTATCCGAGTCAGCCCGCAGATATCAAACATCCGTTTAAGTTCTTCATTCATTCCGAAAATTTTCAAATCGCCGGCGTTTCTGCGCAATACATCAGCGGCTTTGCCGATAGCGCCAAGCCCTCTGCTGGATATAAATGTAATTCCGGTAAGGTCCAGAACAACAAACTTATTATCCTGGGAAATCAGATTGTTTATAAAGCCCGCGAATTCTTTTACTGTATCGAGTATCAGATCATCTAAAATCGTTAATACAGAAACGTTCCTGTTTTTATTTATTTTAATCCCCATATTATTCCATTCCGTTTTATATTTATTGGCTTGATTTTTCTTTGCTGAAAAATTTTTCCATTGTTACGCATGTACCTTTTCCCAATTCAGATTTTATTGATAAATTATTCATTAGAGATCTCATAAGGAATATTCCACGACCGCTTTCCTTTATAAGACCGTCATAACTTTTGTTATCCGGAGGAATATATTTATTTAAATCAAACCCTATGCCAAAATCTTCTATTTCAATCCGTATAAAGTCGTCGTCAATTTTATACCTGATAAGCACGTCACCCTTTTCACCATCAGGGTAAGCGAAATAAATCGCGTTTATAAGTGCTTCGTATATTGATGTTATTATGCTATGGCGGTCGGCATACGATAACTCAATTCCACGCAATAATTCTTCCGATGCGGACCTTACAAAAACCAGCGAATCGCTGTCGCATTTACATCGGATCTCTTTCTCACGGCACAACCCCGCACCCATACAGACCGATAAAATTGTTATATCATCATCCAAATCCGCGTCTTTTTCCACAAATTCCCTGAATAACGCCTCGGCAACAGAATACCTCTTTTCAGGGAGCATATTCGCTACACTTTGTTTTAATACAGTATAAGGATCATGCTGTTTGTATTTCTTCTCGATTACACGTATAAGCCCATCGGTAAAAAACAGGAAGATATCGCCCTGCACACAATTTATCGATGACAGATTAAAATCAGGGTTATCAAATAAACCTATAAATATACCGTCACCAATAAGGGTATTCGCGGTCCGCATATCACAGTGATTAAAATAAAGAGGTTTTTCGTGACCGGCGTTTATATATTGGAAAATACCTTTTTTAATATCAACAATACCCATAAATATTGATATCGGAACACCTCCAACACCCTGTTTCCTTAAATGATTGTTTACTCTGCGCAATATCTCTATCAGATTATCGGAATGGCTCGCTTCAGATCGGATAAGGCTTTTTACCATTATCATTACCAGAGATCCGTTCACTCCTTTTTCACCGACATCACCGATGACGATCAATATCTTATCTTCACTGATATAAAAATAATCATGAAAATCCGCTCCGACTCCTGATTTCGGTGCAGATTTCACATCTATGGACAAAGTACCGAGAATTGATTCGCCATTTGGAAGTATCCTGTCCTGAATTTCAAGCACATTTTGTTTTTCACGATTCGGATTTTCACTCTTGTCTGAAACCGCCTCAGGTAATGTTTGAGCGGATTTTTCGTTCGCTATTTCAATCCCTTTTGCAACAATAGTTTTAACATCATCAATCTTAAAAGGTTTTTGTATAAAATCCAGAGCGCCGAGCCGGATAGCATCCACAGCAGAATCAAGGTTCCCATATGCTGTAATTATAACAACTTGTGTAACAGGCGATAGTTCCTTCACTTTACCGAGCAATTGAATACCGGACATTCCGGGCATTCTCATATCGGTGAGCACTACCTTATACGGATCGTTCGTCAACGAATCTCTAAACAACTCAAGCCCTTCCTCCCCGCAGGCCGCTGTCTGAACAGCGTAACCTTCATCCAGAAGTGTCTCTTCCAATGCCCATACAATGCTTTTCTCATCATCTACAATTAATACTTTATCTTCCATTTCATTTGCCTTTTATAAATTCAGAAAAAAACCGCCGATCAATATAAAAATTAATTTTTAGAACTGTTATCCGGTTCCGAAAAAGGTAAATTTCCCCAATCTGCGTTATCCATTTCCTCAATTTCTCTACCTTTTATAGAAGAATCATTGTCTTTAAAAAGCGATTCATTATCTTTTGGATTAATAGGCTTAACTTTGTCTTTTACCTTATCAAGATCCAATCCCTGTACCGTCCAATCCTCGTATTCCATTTCCGGACGGGCTATTTTTAAAACCATACCGGGATAAATATAATCCGGATCAGCGATTTTTTCTTTGTTTGAGTAAAACAATTCAATCCATTTATAATTATTGTCGTAAATATTTTTCAAACCGGCTATTTTCCAAAGACTGTCATTCTTTTTGATTTCGTAATACGGTGGATACTGCGATTCACGTATCATCTTTTTGCGAAGTATGGCAATCTGCAGATTCGTCAGTTTCTGTTCCATAGCCACATATTTAAATTCAGCGTTGATTGCCTTTCGCTTAAATTCCTCAATTTCCGTATCTTTTTTCTGCAAAAACGATTCAAGATCAGCAACCCTTTTCTTCAAATACCGGCTCTCTTCTTCAATAGATTCTCTCTTTTTAACTTCCCTGATATATTTTTTGCGCAACATTTTCAATTCGGATAGAGGCGAATCATCTTTGATGGCTTTTTCCTCAACTCCATACGTTGTAGAACCTTCCTCAAGGTATCCAGCAGGACGCGGTTTGAGCGGTTCCTGTTGGTTTTGCCCGGATTGTTGCTGCTGTTGGCCGGCTACACTATCTTTGCTTGTCTGCTGTGCATAAGAATCCGACACAGCTATAATCGAAATAACCATGTACAAAATAGTTTTTCTACAGAACAAGATACTTTTTTTCATATACTACATACCTTCCCTTAAATTTTAAATAATATATAAGCAATATTTATTCCATATCCGGGTAAATGCATTTTAGCCTGCACAAAGCGGAGAGAAAATAATCAAGACAATAGAAAATAGATGCATTAATTCTTTTTATAAAAATAAAAAAAATTTTTTATAACAAAAAAGTTTATATCCAGCAAAAAAACAGAAACTTGTTTTTATCAGAATAATAAATATGATCCAGAGCCTTTTTCAGGAATTACAGCCAGATTCTTTATTATCTTTTAAAACAAGCAGAAGTATGTGAATAAAAATTCATATTTCAAAGTATAAAGAAACAATTTTTATTACTGAGCATAAAGAAAGATTGTGAGCCGATTACAGTTATTTACACATTGGATTCGCTTATCAATATTGATAAATGCCGTTGCTTTCCGCAAACATAATTTATTGTTGTAATAACTGAACTTATTCCTGTTCCAGATTATATTTTTTTATCTTTGTATATAATGTAGTCCGGTTAATACCAAGTTTCTTGGCAACCAGATTCTTGTTCCAATTAAATTTCGAGAGAGATCGCTGGATAACCATTTTTTCCATTTCATCGAGAGTAATCTCATCAATATCCGTGACAACATTATTTTCCTGTTGCGTGATTTCTGTGATTTCAGCAGGTTTTTGTTCACCGTTTCTGATATTCTCAAAATTTGTTTTTCTTGAGATATCAAGGTGTTCAGGCAATAAAACATCTTCACTGTGAAGAAGAATCGCTCTTTCGATAACGTTTTTCAGTTCTCTTACGTTACCCGGCCAATGATAAGAGAGTAAAATCTGTTCTGCCTGCGGATGAATCCTGGATACATTCTTATTAAAATCACGGTTAAAATGATCCATAAAAAATTTCGCCAGAACAATAATATCTTCTCCGCGTTCGCGAAGCGGTGGGCAATATATGGGAACAACATTGAGCCTGTAATAAAGGTCTTCCCGGAACAATCCTTCCTGAACATCATTTTCAAGATCCTTATTGGTAGCGGCAACTATCCTGACATCGACATAAATTTTTTTCGATCCTCCTACGCGCGTAAAACATCTCTCCTGCAGAACGCGCAGTAGTTTAGCCTGCATCGACATTTTCATGTCGCCGATTTCATCGAGAAACAATGTCCCTCCGTCAGATAATTCGAACAAACCCTTACGTTCGTTTTTCGCGTCGGTATAAGCTCCTTTCACATGCCCAAAAAGTTCACTTTCAAGCAAAGTATCGGCAATTGAGGTACAGTTTATATCGACAAAAGGTTTGTTGCACCTGTTGCTCGCGTAGTGTATAGCTCTGGCAACAAGCTCTTTGCCGGTTCCGCTTTCTCCCTGAATAAGAACAGTAGTTGCTTTACTCTCCACAATCTTTTTTATAGTATCTTTTAGTGTTTTTATAGGTATTGAGTTACCGAGAATCTGATCCAATGGGCTGTCCTGATCAAGCGGATTCGCCAGTTTCTGGCGAAACCTGAACTGTTCAATCCCTTTATATTGCTCAAGCTCGATGGAGTTTTGTATATCTATTTTTATTTTTTCTATATTGAGAGGTTTTTCAATGAAATTCAGGGCACCGTGTTTTGTAGCCTGAATAGCTGTCGGCACATCGGCATAAGCGCTCATCATTATCACGGGAATATCCGGATTAATGCTTTTTATTTGTTTCAATACTTTCAGCCCATCAATATCAGGCAATTTCATATCAAGCAAAACTATATCGGGTGAAGAATCTTTCGCTTCACGCAACGCTTTTTCTCCGGTAGCAGCTGTAATTACCCGGTAATTAGCGTCTGAAAGCGCTTCCTCAAGAGAAAAAACTATTGATGATTCATCGTCTACAATAAGAACAGTCGCAGGCATTCAAAAACCTCCCAAATCACTTAAGATTGTATCTGAATTATAATAATCTCCATATTAATCAAAAGGAAGATAAGTTTGTTCTTCCTCTATCGCATCCATTTCGACAGGCAATAATATAACAAACTGCGCTCCGCCCTGCGGTAAGTTCACAGCCTCGATTCTGCCTTTGTGCGATTGAATTATGCTTTTGGTTATAGTCAAACCTAATCCCAATCCGTATGTTTTTGAGGAGCTGAACGGAAGAAAAAGATCTTTTATTACTTCCTTTGGAATGCCCGGACCGGTATCTTTTATGGTTATCCTAACCCAACTTTTTGAGTCATTGGAAAATTTATCTGTTATAATGTTAAGGAACCCGCCTTCAGGCATGGCGTTAATACTGTTTAACATTATATTAACCACAGCCTGTTTCAACTGGTTTTCATCACAAAATATATCGGAAAGAGTTGAATCGTATTCTTTTGAAATTTCAATCTCGTGACGTTGTAATTTTTTATGAACAAGGTCTATAGCCTGCTCAATCACCTTATTTACATTTGACCTCAAAAAAGATGATTTCGTAGGGCTCGAAAAAACAAGTAATTCTTTGATTACTTTGTTAATCCGATCGATCTCCTCAAGAATAACCATTACAAACCGTTTTTTGCGGTCATCATCCGCCAACCTGCTTGCAAGTACCTGGGCGGTAGCGCTGATTCCGGCAAGAGGATTCCTGATCTCATGAGCTATACTTGCGGAAAGTTTTGCAAGAAGTGATATTTTATTAAGGTCTTTGCGCCTGTCTTCTGTTCTTTGAAACTCCTCGAATTCCCTGAATATTCCTATTACACCAACAATTTCATCATTTTTATTTTTCAGTAGAGAAGTTGTGCCCCCGACAGCAATCTCTATATTGTCTTTGCGGATCATATGTATTTTTTCTCTTGATGAGATAGAACCCGTCATGAGCGCGAAAGTAAGCCAGTTTTTTTCGTCTTCAATTTCCCTGAATATCTTTGAACAATGCACATTTTTAATCTCGCCTGATTTGTATCCGAGAATCATTTCCGCCGATCTGTTAATAAAAACTATCTCGCCTGATTTATTGACAACAATAATACCGCTGATCATATTTTGAAGAATCAGCTCATTAAACTGCTCTTTAAAATCATTCATCGGATTGCTTATAGGCATATTAACAGAGAATGATTCAATTAACCTTGCGATTATCTCTTTTGCGGTCTCCGCCGGCTTATTATCAAAACCAATAACAACACAATAGTCTTTATCTATTGAGGAAAAATTTATTAAATAAGATGTTGACATACCGGATATATTGTATTCGTTAATAAAATTAGACGGAAATTTGTCGGAATCAGAAGATAAAACAGCCATTAATTCAGATATTTCATTTGAGCAAAATCCAGAGCTATATACCATAACCAATCCACGATCCGGCACCCGGCGAAACAAAACCGTTTTCCCTGGATTCAATGTCAATTCAAACAACCTGATTAAATTTTTTTCAGATTCGATAAAAACCGGTTCTTCCGATTCATTATTATTAAAATCTTTTAGGAAATCAAAAACAATCGAATTATCCTGTTCATTCAAACTCATAAATTAACCTGAAATTTCTCCATGTTTTCTGAAAATATTTAACAAATATAATATTAATAAATTTTAAAAAGGCAAGATTCTAATTTTTTTAAAAATTTCCGCTGACTAAATATAAGATTACACAACAAGAAAAAGATTACAATAATTATTTATAAATTTTCATCTGATGATTGCGACTCGTTCAAAGAAGAATAAATTCTCTCAAGTTCAGTATTGGCTATTTCAAGTTCAGAGGTAAGCGATCTGACACGTTCTTCCATCGTTTTGTTCAATTCCATTAATTTTTTGTTGTTTTCTTTCAGGGAAAGATTTTCTATCTCGAGAAGTGAATTAACCTGATTTACCGCCGAATCCATATCATCGGAATCACCGGATTTTATTGATGACTGAAGTGTTTCTTTGTAAAATTTGAGTTCTTGATCTTTGGCGTAAAGAGATTGTCCTATCTCCTGTACTTTTTTCCTGAACTCTAATTCAAGAATCCTGAACTTTTCAGCGCTCATTATTACTTCAAGTTTATCTTTTATTTCCTTTGGAAGCCTGTCTATTACTTTTTCAATAAATTTAAAAAAAGATAGTCTCAACTCATCATTCTTCTTCAGCAATTTCATAAAATAATTGAATGTGATAATCCATGCAAGAAGACCGGTATATATCAAAATCCCCGTCTTAAATTCAAAAAATACTATTCCATAAGTATCAAAAGTTATTGACGATATCCAGAATGACAATATATTTAAAACAAAAAGAAATAAAAAATCAATTTTTATAGTATACATTGAATATGAACAAATTAAAGCCGGATACGCAAGAATCAGCAGATTATTCGCGGATCCATTTAAGAAAATCAGAAAAGTACATACCCCGATATCAAGCACATTGAGAGAAAACATAATGTACCTGAGAAACAGCACCGGCCACGAAGACATTTTCAGGATAAAGTAATTTCCCGTAAGAAACGTAAATACTATCGCCAAACTTGATGTATGATTGAATTTATTCGAGTAAGGGACAAATGAAACAAGAACAAAAAGCAAAAAATAATAGGCTGATCTGCTTAAAAATATTTTTACCGGTAGTTTCAAAATAGGTTGGCGGCTATTGAAAAAAACATCGGATGATTCATCTTTACCAGACGATAACAATGAGCTATCGTCAGGCGAATATACCTCTGAACGTATTGTTTCCGTAACATTGTTTTGTATAGATTTAGAATCTTCAGAATCAACAACATCGGATCCCACAGAAACCAATTCCCGGGATACTTCGTTATTTAAAGAAGGATCAATAGCAGTGTTTTGATTAACACCGGTTATTATTTTATCTCCGGAATTCATTTATAAAACCTGATAATTATTGATTTTTTATTGATTCCTCAACACTTCCATAAACCTTGAATATTTTATCAAGCTGAGTCAATTTAAACAGGCTTTTTATAAAATTCGATGGATTAATGATCGTCATCGACGCGTTTTTTTTACGCAGTTCTTTCAATAAATTAATCATCGCTCCAAGCCCCGAGCTGTTGACAAAAGATACGCCTGAAAAATCAAGATAGATGTTTTTTTTGCCTGAATCTACGATACTGAGAACCTGTCTTTTCAATTCCGGTGAAGATTCAATATCAATCTTTCCTTTTACAGTGAGTAAAACAATGTTACTCATTTCTTCATGAATAAGTTCCATAATACATTTCTCCTCATCTAATACATTTAAATAAAAATAACGCTTTATCGTCATGAAATTGCGATATACCAAGGAAATCGTCCACTTCTTTAAATATAGATTCCTTTATATATTTAACGGAATGCATGCTGTTTTGCTTAATAATTTGGTATAATTTATGTTTTCCGAAAAAAATATCTTCATTTTGATGCGATTCGGTAATTCCATCCGTATAACATACAACAAGGTCACCACCGACAAGTTCGGTTTCACTCTCTTTATATTCGCCGTCGGTATTTATGCCAAGTACCTTTCCGCCTTCAGAAAACTCCGTAAGAAAATCATCTTTTTTTCTGGATAACACCGGATAACAATGGCCTGCGTTAGTATAAGTCAATGTTTTCTTTTTCCGGTCTATTATTCCGCAAAATAAAGTTACATACAATCCCCACATACCTTGAAGGTCATGGCACAAAAGCGAGTTAATCTGCCCGACAACCGATTTTGGAGACTGCGCGTCTATCATTAGGGCTCTCCACATCCCGCGTATCTCCGTCATAAGCAAAGCGGCTGGTATTCCGCAAGTAGCCACGTCGCCGATTACGAATCCAAGCCGGTTGTTGTTTATGCGGAAAAAATCAAAAAAATCACCGCCGACTTCTTTTGCCGGTATACACACGGCATCAAACTCAAACCCGGGAAACAAAGGTAAATTTTTAGGTAAAAGCGAAGATTGAATTGTGTTTGCTATCTTGAGTTCTCTGTCAAGACGCCTTCCCTGTTGCCACATTTCCATGGAATCTACCACATGCTGGATCCTGAACAACTGGTTCTGAATCTGAATTACTTCTTTTTTAAGCCATGTATCTTTTGAGATTATACTTTTACCCCAACTGCGTATTCTTTTTCTCCTGAGACCTGACAATTCGTTGCCCTCTATATATCTTGACCAATCAAGAACATAATCACGGATTTTATTTTCTTTTGCAGGTGATATACGTATATCTGAAAAGATATTTTTAAGCAATTTAACAGCGTTTCCAGGTTGAATTTTCTCAAAAACACCAAATATCGGAATAGACCCGATTTTGTTTCGTTTTAATTCTCCTAAGATACACCCCAGTTTCGACTCAAACCCATTTTTTACCGATTCTCCTACAATAACTGCCATATCATATTTTAAATTACGCGGGATTTCACAGTCACCACCCCAATTAAAAAACTCTATGGGCTGGTACGCGCAATTATTATCAAGAAAACTGACTCTTTCTGAAGGAATAAATCCATTAAAGTTAACAAACAATACATTTATTTTTGGTTTAATAACTTCAAACTGATTTTTTATCATTACATGGGAATCTTTCTACTTGTTGTTAAATTCAATTAATGTCTTTTTAATGTTATAATCATGAAACCGTTTATTCATACTGGCATAAAATCTCTATTCTCTTCCCACAAACACAAATAATCTCAATAGATTCAATTACATCGCCTTTTTTTATTAAATTGATTTCCGGAGCAAATTCTTCTTTACTCGCCATAGACTGATGATAAACAAAGGTTTCATCACATATTTGTACATTCTCACTTTTTAAGATTTTATCCATCCTGACAGGTTTTGGCATTGAGGTAACCGGCGCAACTTTAAGTTTTTTGAGTACCTTATCCATATTTTATTTTCCTTTTTTAAGAATATTTTTACAACCAGTTTATATTAATGTATAAGCGAATTGAGAAATTCACTGGAATTAAGCATCTCGTTAAATATTCTTTTATAAATGTTATTTTTTGTATCCCCGATATCATCTAAAATTTGCCATACTTCAGGTTCTACAACTTGAATTTCTTCTTTGTCAGCGTTTCCGAAACAAAACACTTTTGAAAAAAAATTGCCGAGTTTGACACACGCGAGTTCTTTCTTATAAGGTGTGTTAGTGATCGGTTCATGATGAGCGGCTATTATGTCGGATAGAATTTCAGGGAAATACCATTTTTCCGCCATTATCTGCCCGATTTTCGAATGATCGTACCCGCATACTTCCCTTTCAGCGTCAACTATATCCATCTCTTTAGTGATGGCAAACACACTTATCTTATTTAATTGTACGGGTAAATATTTAGCTATCATAAGTTTCCCAATATCATGAAGAATTGCGGAAATAAACACTATCTCAATATTCTCCATTTTTAGCATTTTTGCCACTGCCCTCGCCGCGCAAGCTGATGATAGACAATGTTCCCAAAACAAATACCGGTCAAATACAACGCTGTTTTTTATCGGGAACGCCCCAAAAACTTCCGAAGCAAGAACAATATTTTTTATGGAATTCAGTCCCATTATCGTAATAGCGTGAGTTACACTCGATATTTTATGTTTGAAACCATAAAAACCTGAATTGACTACCCGTAAGATCTTAGCCACAAGAGCCTGATCTGTCATAATCAGCCTGGATATATCTTCGATGGACACATATTGATTGTTTATAGCGTTTTCAACCTTAAGTATTATAGGAGATAACGACGGCAACTCGCCAATATGGCCAAAAAGAGACTCTAAGTTTCCATTGTCATTCAATATTCTATTTGGGCTCATATAATTCTCATGAATTTTCTATAGAATTCAGTTCTTCAAGATAAGTCAGCATAAACTGACACATCTCTTCTTTTATATCCATCATAAAAGGATCGTCTTTGAATTTACCGAATTTTTTATCCATTGTTTTAAGCGAGATAATTATCTGGCGTTCCTGGGTATCTTTTTTATTTCTTGGCAAAAAAGTCGCATCCAAATCTTCCAGTCCCCAATTTTTAAAAAACTGGATATGTAGTTTATTTATCACAGTACCTTTAGTAAGCAATACATCACCGAACGGTGAGAGCAGATCTTTTTTTAAAACCATACCTTCGCGAAGGTTCCTGGTATCCATATAATTCCTAACCTTTCCAGCCAATGTTTAAATCATTATCCATTGCCGGTTTATAAGATCCCAGCGCTTTTTTGCCTTCAAAAAGTTTTGTTAATTCGGAATATGCCCTGTCTTTTAGAATCATGGCTGATCTAAGACATTGATGATCTTTTTTAACTAATTCGGCCGTTGCTAATTGTATTTTCTTCAACCTGTTTACACACAATTCATTTTTTAAATAACGCGACCACATGGAATCATTTATTTTTGAATTCAAAAAATCGTTTGATTTTTTTATCTCATTTATCAATAATTCTTTTTCTTCAATTACCGACAGAAAACCATCTATATCTTTTTTGCGCAGACAATCGCTTTGCCTATCCGATAATTCCGCGATAGAACAAATTATTTTTTCCACATTTTCAATAAAATCGTCCATACAGTAAATATCATCTGTTTTTAATCTGATCACCGGCTGTTTATCCATGAATATTGTGTATCCTCATAAGGTTTCATTATTCTTCGTTCACCCGCCAATACCCATAAATAATATATGGATATACCCGGCGGGGCTGATACGGGATGGTACCCTTTGGGTATAAGCACAACAGAATGGTTTTTTATTACAAGCGCTTCATCCAAACCGTATTCGTTATTGTAGATTCTCTGGAATCCGAACCCATTATCCGGTTTGACGCGAAAATAATATACTTCCTCAAGTTTCACTTCTTTATCCTGATTATCGCAATCGTGCTTATGAGGAGGATAACTCGACCAGTTGCCTTCCGGATTAACTGTTTCACCTATAAGTATTCTATCGGCAGGTGAATCAGGCCCCATAATATCAAACACCTGCCTTGAGTATGATCCTTTTCCAACATTCTTCACATTTATATCTTCAGGCCTGATAATCAGCGGAGTATACATCTTTTCAGCCCTTACCGAAGATAAAACCGCCTGCGCATCGGAATCTGCCCGCAATTGAAGCCCATATCCAAGAGGAATATATACCGCCCATGGTTTTGCCACAAACATATCGGCTCTCGGACCGATACGTTCAAATCTTTTTCCGTCAAAAGACACAAAAAACGAACCTTTCAGAAGAACCAGCACACTTTCATATAACTGGCTTGGCTGAATATGATATTCCGAAGCGGTTTTCAGGTTTAGGTAACTCATCTTTATTCTTTTTATAAGTTTCTGCCTGTCATCTACCAGAGAAGTATACCCTTCTTTTTCTTCTTTATAATAGATATAATTATTCAACATATCTAAAAACCACCTTATCAATTATAAATTTTGTTGGACAATTATTTTAACTATCAGCTGATCATAACTTTCGATCTGTTTTTTGAACCGGATTTCAATACGCCGATTTCCTTAAGAAGATTCTTTATCTCTTGTTTCGTCATAAGAGGCACGGAAGTAGACATATATGGAATAACAGACTCGAATAATCTCGATTTTGATAAATCCATCTCTTTAATACGGGAACAAAGAACAAACATGTCATCCAACTCATCAGCAAGTTTTGATTCCTCAATGGTCAGAAGTTCTTCGTACAACTTTTCGCCCGGACGGGTACCGATAAATTTTATCCTTATTTCGTCTGGCAAATACCCTGCCAGAGGAGCAAGTTCATCGATCATAACTTCCGCGAGGTCAATCAATTTTAACGCAGGCATTTTCAGAATAAATATTTCACCGCCTTTTGCTATTCTTGTAGCCTCGAAAACAAGGCTTATCGCCTGAGGTATTGTCATCATGAAACGAGTCATATCCGGATTGGTTACCGTTACGGGCCCGCCTTTAAGTATTTGCTGAAAAAACAATGGAACCACCGATCCGCGCGACCCTATAACATTTCCGAACCTCACAGAAGCGAAAACCGTATTCGGGTTACACTGCGAATAATTAGCCGCCGCGATCAGCCTTTCGGCAAGAAGTTTTGTCGCGCCCATAACATTGGTAGGGCTACACGCCTTATCCGTACTTATGGAAATAACTTTGGAGACTCCTTCTTCTATAGATACATCTATCAGGTTTTCCGTACCGATGACATTTGTTTTCACCGCTTCAAACGGATTATACTCACAGGCAGGCACATGTTTTAGCGCCGCCGCGTGAAATACATAATCTATACCCTTTATGGATTTCGCGAGCCTTGCTTTATCCCTCACATCACCTACAAGGTAACGGATATTTTTAAATTCGGATAGCTCATGTTGCAGATCAAACTGTTCGGATTCTCCACGTGAATAAATTCTAACCACCTCAGGATTGAATTTTAATAAACTTCGTACAATTTCACGTCCTATGGAACCCGAACCACCGGTTACAAGGATTTTCTTGCCTTCAAACAGATCTCTCATCGTTGAGCTCCTCAGATATAAACTCATATTAGTCCAATTTATCCATAGTTATGGGTTCATGATTTTTTAGCGCCGTTTTAGCTCTTCTGCCTATAACATTCTCAATTTGCGCGGGATATAATCCGATCTCAGGTTTCAGAACAATAATTTTATCGGAAGTAATAATTTCACCCGGCTGTATATTGCCTTTGACTCTTATGCTTCTTCGGCTTGCGCAACGGACAGGAATTTCCGCCAGAGACGGCATCTTTATCCCGCAACCGAGCATTTTTTCTATTCTTCTTATATCAAGCACCATAGAATAAAAATCATCGGCAATGGACGAAATTCTGTGATCAGGCCCTTTCCAGTTGTTATCGAGAGTGAAATGTTTTTCGATTACTTTAGCGCCAAGAGAACATGCCGCAAGACACGCTATATTGCCCTCGGAATGATCCGAATACCCTATCGGATGCGGGAAATGGTTACTCATGGTTGTTATCGCATCCAGATTCAAATCTTCATCAGCAGGAGGATAACAGCTTACACAATGCAGTATCGCAACCTGATTGTTGCCTACGGAATAACAGGCATCCAGCGCGGTTTCGATCTCTTTTAAAGTCGACATTCCGGTAGAAATAACCAGTGGTTTACCTTTTTTAGCGACATGTTTAATTAATGGAATATGCGTAATATCGCTTGAGGCGATTTTGTACGCTGGAACACCGAGCGATTCGAGAAAATCCGCGGTTTCCTCATCGAATACAGAAGAAAAAAACATGATATTTTCGTCGTTTGCCGCGTTTATAAGTACACGGTGTGTCTGGTCGTCAAGTTCAAGCGCTTTATATAAATCATACGATGATTTTGTACCGCCGGTTAAATCCTCAACATCTTTAGTTTCCTGTAGATAAAGATCGCAGAACCTATCTGCCCGGAACGACTGAAACTTTACGGCGTTTGCTCCAGCTGTTCTGGCGGCTTTGATCAGTTTTACCGCTCTGTCAAGATCACCATTATGGTTTATTCCGATTTCCGCGATCACAAATATGGGCTGACCGTAACCTATGATGAAATTACCAATTTTGACGTCTTTGATTTCTCTCACTTTTAATACTCCATTTTTTAAACAACTGATTTTTGCCTGATATGTGAATTAATTTTGCTCCACTCAGGTTCAGACAACATAAGTTCTATAACATCATCTAAAGCAATAATTGTGCCTTCTTTATAAAGACGGTTATATATTTTTTCTATCAATGCAAAATCCTCGTTTGTATCTACAGTCAAGCGCAAATCGGGAAAAAATAAATTTAAAGGAACATCGAGCTGGCCTATCCTGAATATTTTTGAGTTTTCCCTGATAAATGGAGTTACATGCTCTCTTTGATATGGTTTTGAAGCTTTTTTCGCGGAATAAGAAAGCGCTTTTTTCGTGAATACTTCTATTCCCGTACCAAGCGGACAACCGTCTATCGACAGGTAATCCTCATTTGAATATGACATCCGAGCCACAGCCATATCGATAAATCTCGGTTCTATGAGGGGATTATCGCCGGTTACCCTGCATATTTTGTTGGATTTGACTATTTTTGAGGCAAGATAATACCTTTCTAAAACATCATCCTCGGATCCTCTGAATACTGCTATATCCATTTTGCGGGCTTCCCAGATGAGAACCTCATCTTCGAGTTTATCGGATGTGGCAAGAATAATCTCATCCACTGTAATAGCGCTCTTTACCCGCTGAACGATATGCCATATCATAGAATGTCCGGAAATTTTTTCAAGAACTTTACCTGGAAACCTGCTGGAACCCATTCTTGCTTGTATTATTGCCGCTACTTTCATTAAGATCTCCGCTATTTGTGATTATATCTGACTGTTTCTTTATGTAATACGGACAATCTGAATTTATTACGGAGAATACCTCACTATCTGTGATTACGCTTTTCCTCCGCTCCTCAATCCGTTTTTTTATCACTTTCGGCAATCTTGTCAACGCCCAGCAAAAACAAATGGGAAACCTGAACCTGAACGAGAAAATATCTTTTAGAACCGACGGTATCAAACCAAATAGATGTTCTTTTATAAGATGTGCGCTGTAAATGTTTTTCCATAAAAACAAATAACTGTTTCTTCCGGATACAAGCTTGATATATTTTGAGGTAAAACTATTTTTTATAACGCCCGATTCGCTATTATAAACTGTAGAACGCGGTTCATGTATAACCTTGAATCCATGTTTCCAAGCGCGATAAGATAAATCTATCTCTTCCCAGTAAAAAGGATGATACAGATCATCAAAACCACCCAGATCAAGAAACTTTTTTCTGTCAAACACAGCTGAACCTCCACACGCGAATAAAGTACAGCAAGGGCTTGATATGAATTTTCTCTCCTCAACTTTGAAACAGCCTTGATCCCAGTTAACTTTGCGTTTGCCATACGCGAAAGAACCTGTCTTTCTCCAGCGAACCTGAGGGCTTACAGCAAATACTGACGGATCACTGAAATGACTTAGCATATATTCTATTGAATCACCGATAACTATATCGTTACTAAGTATAAATACCCGATCATATTGAGCCAAAAGAACGCCCCTGTTGGCTGTTCTTGAAAAACCTTGGTTTTTCGTGTTCCTGCTGATTTTCACATATGGATAATTAGCAAGGATAGAGACGCTCTCATCAGTGCTGGCATCATCGACGATAATGATTTCAAACGGGATTCCGATCTTCTTTATTTTCCGGTAATTTTTCGCAAGAGTATCATTTAATTTTTTCGCGCCGTTCCAATTAGGTATTACAATGCTTAATCCGTTCATTCCAACCTCATTAAATTAAAGATCTCAAGATCCGACCGTTTTATTTTTTTACGTTCCTGTATTCTGCGCGATATCACCTGCGGAATATAATTCAGCGCCCAGAAAAACCCGATTACATACGCTCCCCTGCCGGTAAAAATGAATTTAACTAGTTTTGACGGCAGATAAATTATATGCGCCGCAACCCAGGGAAATAATCCGAGATTTTTCCAAATAAACAGAAACCTGTTTCGCCATACGATAGTTTTCATGTAAAGTTTCGAGTAAACTTTTTTAGCGGTAGTTTCTCTGAGATGAAAAACAACGCTCGCCGGCTGGTATATTATCTCATAACCTCTTTTCCAAGCACGGTAAGCTATATCGAGGTCTTCCCACGCATACGGATTGAAAATCAGGTCGAATCCGCCAAGTTCATTGAATATATCTTTCTTTACAAGAACCGCTCCCCCACAAAAAAATGTTGTATAAATGGCTTTATCCGCCATCGACTTTTTTTCGTCCAGAACAGGAGTGAGAAGCCCGGTTTTGAATTCCGCGTTACGCACTCCGTCATCGAGCTGGTTGTTAAACCTGAGCATTCTTGGCGCTACGGCGAATACCTTTTCGGATTCGATGGTTTCCATAAGAGGTTTAAGAAACCCTTTTTGGGGAACTACATCATTATTTAAAAAAAGTATATATTCATAATTGGCAAACTTGACAGCGATATTGTTGGACTTCGCAAACCCGAGGTTTTCCGGAGAAGTAAGGATACGCGCTTCAGGATATATTTTCCTTACAATATTTACGCTGTCATCGGAACTGCCGTTATCGAAAAACAACAGTTCCCAGTTAAAATCTTTCTCATAGCACATACACTCTATCACCTGTGGAAGAAATTTCTCTATTAGGTTTGCTCCGTTAAAATTAACTATACATATCGAAATACCGCTCATCATTTTTTCAAAAAACCTCATCTGTTGCTGAACAATTTTTTCAATAGACCTTTTCCATACCCGCAAAAAAGCAACAAGTATGCCGCAAGATACACAAATATTCCTCGTATCTGATTTAATCCATAAGGATTAACAAAATTCCACCTGCCGTCGACACCAAACGCACCAACTGTCTTTGGCGACACCAATGAACTGAAAAGAAGAAGGTTCCAGCATCCGGCGCCATCAACAGTCGAATGGGGGAAAAGTACCATATCGTACCGGGTGTTTTTTAGTTTGCGCCTCAATAACTTGTCCGCATGAAAATAAGAAATCGAATTTTTCTTAGATATATATGGAAAAATATGTCTGAATATTTTCAAACCAAAAAGTTCTTTGATATCGTCAAATTTTGGTGAGACAATATCAATAGTTGAATCAGGGAACATATCCCTAACCTGTGATAGGAACCAGTCGAAATGCTTGTCGTATGTTGTTTTAAGAATCAGTATACTATTTGCATCTTGAGAGTGTATAGATTCGCTACATTCTTTCTCACCTGTATAAGGAAACGGGGCAAAAAAATTCAGCAACGAATCAGCGATATTGCCGAAATGTTTTTTGTAGTAGTTATGGCGCATATAAAATTCCTCAATCAGGCAAAACTCAAAATTGGTTTTTATACTCGCGCTTTTGTGATGTATTATATGCACAGATGGTGTAAACAAAATCTTAAAACCAGCGTTTTTTACCCGCTTACACCAATCCACATCGTTATAAAATATGGGAAACCGTTCATCAAATCCGCCTATTTTGGATATGACGTCTCTTCTGGTGAACAG
Organism: uncultured bacterium; assembly: GCA_964451165.1. Lineage (GTDB taxonomy): Bacteria > Auribacterota > Auribacteria > Auribacterales > Auribacteraceae > CAYVGJ01. The sequence continues at coordinate 44,144 of CAYVGJ010000004.1, read as the reverse complement.
AAAAGTTCCCGGCGGCTGTTCTATTTCGGTTTCTTCGTCGCATGAAAAAAAAGTCATCTTCTTATGTCCTGCCCAAATATTATCCGGATACTTTTTATCCAAACCGCTTTGAAGAAAAATTTCGTCTCTTAAATTCGGAAGCCCTGAACAAAAGTTCTGTATAGACCTGTCCGGATTGCGAAGCTGGCAGGATATTACGCCTATCGACGGATCGGATTCCATTTTCTGGATCAGTTTATCGAAAATATTATAAGGAATTATAGTATCAGGATTTAAAAAAAGGATATAATCTCCGGTTATATATTGGAGTGCCTGGTTGTTACCTTTAGCATAACCGGCGTTGATTGTATTTTGAATAAGTTTAACTCCCGGAAAAGATTGTTTAACCATACCCGCCGATTCATCATCAGATGAGTTATCCACCACAATTGTCTCAAGATTGGTTATATTCAAATTATCAATGGAGCTTAGGCAATCATAAAGAAAATTTCTGGTATTCCAGTTAACTATACAGATGGATACATCACTTTTTAATTCAATAGATAAAACTGCCGTTTTAGTTGACATTTATTTGCTCCCTGTTGATTTTATCGAATCATTTAGAGGCAACTCATCAAACTCCTGCAAAACCTCTGTTATACATTTCTCAATACTGTCTTCAATAATTACGAAATTCTGATCTGCGGTAAACCCTGCTTTATATTTTGCTCCGCATTCAATAAGCGAATTTTTGACATCAAGGTAACCTTCGCCATAATGATTGTCAAACAGCGCTACACCAAGATCAAATTTATAATTGTTACTTAAAAGAAGCGTCTCTTTTATGGAATCTGACTCAAACTCATCTGTGTTGCAAACTATAAGATTGCAGTCGGATATCAAATCAATGTCTTCTATCATGTGATGGCGCAAGGCAATTATTGTGATATTGGTCATTGGAAACATAACATCGATTGACTCAAGGCATTGGATGAGCTGATCCCATGAACTGCTGTGAAATATGAGAATGTCCTCAATATAAATGTCATTTAAAAGAGGATTATTCATATTGAGCACTTTATTTGAATATTCCATCATATGCCCGACAAGGCCTGTATTTATTACCGTTCTTTTATGCGGTTCCCTGCAGAATTCAACCAGTGGTTTCAGAAATTCAGAATTTAAAAAAACCGATGACGCCAATTTAACAGCGTTTTCAGATTTTCGTTTTATTTCTTCAGGCGATTTTTGTATCTTCTTTATCAGTTCCGTTAATTTTAATGGATTATCCGTATCCACTACCCAACCTGCTTTATATTTCCCAACAAGATTCGCGAGTCCGGAGTTCCTATCACAAATTACCGGCAACCCGCAACAAAGATACAATGCTCCTTCCACCGCAAACCTCATCTGATTTTCCAGGCTCGTTTCATAAAGCGAAACGCCAACACTGGCCGACCTGAATTCCCGAATCATTTCGTACCACGAGAAAATTTCGTTAAAAGAAAGATTATTTGAGAACTTATCAAGGTTTTCGCTCAAAAACAGATAATTATCAAGCCCGCTCTGAAATGAGTCCGATCCGATAATAAACTCAAGTATATGGTTATCTGTTTTAAGAACTTCGATTATTTGATCTATTGATTTAAAATCAACTATATTTGACGAGTCAAAATACGTCAAATATACTCTGCCGGATATATCTATGTTTTCATCTTTGAATATAAACGCTTCTTTTGGGAAAACAGGCGGAATTATATGAATTATGTTGCCGGAAACATCAAATCCGCTCTGCAATAACAGACTCATAAAAAACCATTTTTGCTTTTCGGTAGAACAGATAAATAAATCGCATTTTCTCAAAGCCTCAATTTTTCTCAACTGGAGCGAAATATCTGTTGAATGAGTAGAATCTACAATATCCATCGAACTCAGATCAAAAATAACGGGCAATTGTTTCCGGTTAATTTTTTCCGCTATTTCCCATTCACTTATCAGAACACAGCTCGGATTAATTTTTTTTAGAACTTTGTTCAAATTTGAATCGTTATAAAAAAACACACTGTTATACGATTCAACAAAAGATGGAAAATTAATCGTTTCCGGAAAAAGATAAGTTACATCAAATTTAAAATTTTTAAGCACTTCTCCAATACCCCACAACCTCGCGGCATCAGGTTGTGAAAAATTGTCTGCGAGAGGAAACATCTTTTGTGAAATAATTGTTATATCCATGTAATCCTCCTGTTGGATTTAGGTAGCGATACATGGATCATTGAGCATTTATTATGCCATTATTTCTCAAATATAAAAGGCAACGAGTCTTAATAAAAAAAAATTTTTCGCAAGAATATATTGAGAAACAGGGATAATCATTATTTCAAATATAAGATTTCCGGATATTTAGGTATAAAAGATTTGGAAGGTTATGTTTCATTCTTTAAAATGAAAATAAAACCTGTGCATAAAATAACAGCATCTATTTAAAAAATCAACGCGCCTCTTTTTTCGCGTTCTCGATAAGCATCTTTAGGCGCAAGTAACTTTCCTGATCGATTTTTCCAAGCCTATTTTTAATCTCTTCCGCTTGTTTGAGTTTGTTTTGAAGAAGGTAAACTTCTCCGATTTTGTATAATGCCATTGTATCGTTCGGATAAAGTTCAAGAACTTTATTATAATATTTCAGGGCTTCTTCATACTTTTCGATTTTCTGATAAACCAATCCCAGATTCACAATAGCAGGAACATAATCCGGTTTGCATTCAAGTGATTTTTTATAATTCTCGATTTCCTTATCATATTCGCCTTTTAGTGAATACGCTACTCCCAAATTCAAATAAGCATCGGCATTTTTCGGATCAAGGGCTATAACATCCTGATAAGTAACTATTGCCATGGCAAATTCCTGCCTGTCGAGAGCTATTTCACCCATACCCATAAGAGCTTCTATAGATTTCGGGTTTATCGTGAACAGATTATAATATGTTTCGCCTGCTTTCTGTTTATTTTTTGTATCCATATATAATTTGGCAAGCCGGATATATGCCTGCTCATGTTTAGGATCCAATTCTATAATCTTGCGGTAATATTTTTCAGCCGAATCAGTATCGTTTTTTGCGAAAAACGCCTCAGCTATCTCAAAATAAGCTTCTTTAAACTCAGGATTTTTCTCCACCGCCAAAAAAAACATGTCCCGGGCTTTGTCAATCTCGTTTTTATTTTTGTAAACCATACCCAACATATAACAGGCATTTTCATTTTGAGGCGCTATATCCAAAGACCTTTTTAAATAGTTTATTGAATCGTCATACTTTTGGGCACCAAACAATAACACGCCTTTGCGGTATAGTAACGCAGGACTATCCGGCGCGATATTCAAAGCCTGATCAATATACTCAAACGCTTCATCGTATTTGTTCATATTCTGATATACGATAGCAAGCTGGTCGTAACACTCAAGATAATCCGGTTTCAATTGAATCGCGGTTTTAAAAAATTCTATTGATTTCCCTGATTCGCCTTTATTATTCAAAACAAAACCGAGATAAAAATTATAATCAGGGTTATTCGGATCCCTGGCAACAAGTTTACGAGCTAACGGTTCCGCCTCATTCCAATTGCTGGAACCGATGTGAGATTTAAGCAGTAGAACAAACGATTCCATCTTGTCTTTTTCATCCTGAGAAAAACTCAGTCCGGCTATAAATAAAATAAAAACAAATATTAATCTAAAAACAGAATTTTTTTTCATTTTTGTCTTTTCTGTATCTAAGTTTAATTTTTCTATGGTTACCTTCGCCTATTTCTATAGAAACCCAGACAGCGTTATCTGGAATTATCTCAGGATGCCTGTCGGCCCATTCAACAACCGTTATCGCATCGTCAGCAAAAAATTCTTCCAAACCGGAAAGATAAAATTCCGCATCCGTCTGTATCCGGTAAAAATCAATATGGTATATGTTTACTTTGCCTTGGTACTCATTTACAATAGTAAACGTAGGGCTCGTAACGGGTACGGATTTATCGACACCAAGAGCTTTTGAAATCCCTTGAGTCAAACAAGTTTTCCCAGCACCAAGTTGCCCGCATAACGCCAGAACATCACCCGGTTCAAGGCGCAAGGCGATTTTTTCTCCAAGTTTTCTCGTCTGAACCGCTGTTCTGGTAATATACTCTATATCAACAAAATCTTTAACATCCAAAATGATTGTATCCCCCATGAAGTAATTCGTACAAAAATTTGTTTTCTTTAATGATTTTTATTTTTCCGCAATCCTCAACCGCCCTGCCTATAATTTTACATGATAAAGAAAACTTTTGCGTAAACTCTTTCAATTTATCCTCAATTATATTTTTTTCACCGGAAACAGTAAAGAGAAGTTCGTAATCCTCACCGTCATTTAAAGCGTGATCAATTGCAATATCCTGATTTTCACCCGCCAGTGAATATGCCGCATCTGAAACCGGTATCCTTTCGTATTCCAACTCAAAACCGATATTGCCGGCTTCGGCTATATGGAAAAGATCTTTCGCGATACCGTCGCTTAAATCTATCATCGCCGTCACTTTCAGGTTTTCAATCAGCCAAATAGATTCATAAACCCGCGGCGAAAAATCAAGGTGTTTTCCAAGTATACTTCCTCCAAGCGTTCCGGTTACACATAAATAATCGTTCTCAACTGCTCCGCTTCTATACTTTACATTATTTTTATTTACTTTACCGGCAAGAGCCAGAGAAATAAAAACTTCTTTTGCGGACGATGATAAATCACCGCCGATAATACTACAGCCGAATTTATCCGCGCAGTTTTTCATGCCTTTATAAAAGTTATCCAGCCACTGAGCGCTTAGATTATCGGGCAGGGCAAGCCCGACAGTAATCCACAACGGTTTTCCACCCATCGAAGCGATATCGCTAATGTTTCTCGCAAGCGCTTTCCAGCCGACTTTTGCCGGATCTGTATTATCAAGCTCAAAATGCCGCCCACTGATTAGCGAATCTTGTGTAAGAAGAAGATAATCATCGCCATGCGGGCAACATTCTACTACGGCAGTATCATCGCCAATCCCCTTTATCACATTATTCTGAATGGACTGGTAGTTTGAGATAATTTTTATCAGGGAGGATTCAGTCAATTGCCCTATTTGAGATTTACCCGTAAGATTCTCATCCATTTGAAACTATAGCTCCGGATATAGATTCGTTAAACGGCGGATATAGTATACCCGCTTCTGTAATAAACGCTGTAATCAGGTGCGCCGGAGTAACATCGAATGCCGGTGAATATACTTTTACGCCATCGGGCGCGGTTTTTTTCCCGAACAATTCCGTTACTTCAGACGAATCGCGCTCTTCAATCGGTATCTCGTCGCCTGAGATAATGCTCAAATCGAAAGTGGATCGCGGAGCCGCGACGTAAAACGGTATATCATGCGCTTTCGCCGCTATAGCAACCATATATGTCCCTATTTTATTAGCAGTATCTCCGTTGGACGCTATCCTGTCTGCACCGACGATAACCATATCTACTTTTTTCTCCATCATCACTTTAGCTGCGGTATTGTCGCAAATTACGGTTACATCTACGCCCGATTTCATCAGTTCCCAGGCGGTCAACCTTGACCCCTGCAACAGCGGACGCGTCTCATCCGAATAAACTTTTATGGTTTTTCCAGATTCGTGAGCGGCGTATATCACTCCTAAAGCAGTACCATAATCAACAGTAGCAAGCCCACCCGCGTTGCAATGGGTAAGGATATTGCATCTTTCGCCAACCAGCTTATTGCCAAACCGCCCGATTGCCCGGCAAATGGCTTTATCCTCATCCATAATTTTTTGCGCTTCGGATACAAGTTTCTCTTTTAACTCCGGCACTTGCGCAGAATCACTATCTTCTACAACTTTTTTCATCCTATTTAACGCCCAGAACAAATTTACCGCTGTCGGGCGCGATGACGCGAGATAATCAACGATATGCTTAAACCTGGCAACAAATTTTTCACGGTCGTCGGAATCAATATTTTTTATACCCACTACCACACCTAATGCCGCGGCAACACCTATAGCCGGAGCGCCTCGCACTCTTAACTTTTTTATCGCCTCCCATACTTCTTCCACAGTATCAAGATCCTTTACGACATACTGTTGAGGCAATAATGTCTGATCGATTATACTAAGTTTACAATCTTCCCATTTTATTGTTTCTACAGCCATATTTTTGCTCCGTTTACTTTTTTAATTAACAATATAATAAATATCGAGAATTTCCTCACAAACCTTTTCGGGAGTTTTGTTATCCGTTTTTATTTGATACGGTATTTTATCATAAAAAGGTTTTCGTTTTTCAAGCAGGTTTTTTATAGTCTCTATCGGCTCGGGAGTATTTAATAACGGCCTGTGTGAATGATGTTTTACTCTGTTATATATTGTTTCAGGTTCAGCGATTAGACAAAAACATATGCTGTTTCGCGTAAAATTTGCGATATTTTGCGCATCGATCACCACACCACCTCCCGTTGATATTATCAAATCGGATTTACCGGATAATTCCTCAACCAGATTTTTCTCCAATTCCCTGAAAAAAGGTTCACCGTTTTCAGAAAATATCTGGTTTATGGTTCGCCCCTCATTTTTTTCGATTACTTTATCCATATCTACTACCGGCAAACGTAAAATAGCACTCAACTTCTTTGCTATCAAAGATTTTCCTGTTCCCATAAATCCGCACAAGACAATATTTTTCATAAACTTTATCCGTTTTATATTAATTTAATTTTATATTTTACGATTTCGGCATCGAAAAAAGAACAGCTACACTGATCGAATTCACAATTATATGCATCACTATGGATGGAACCAGAGATCCGGTTTTTTCCACGAGGTATCCAAGCACAACGCCCAAAGTTACTATAGGCAGAAACGCCATAAAGTTATGATGTATTAACGAAAATAAAAGCGCGCTTGCGAGAATACCCCAGAAAACACCGAAATAATTTCGCAAACATCTGTATAAAAAACCTCGAAAAAATATTTCCTCAAATATCGGCCCTAAAACAGTAACAAAAATTATGACCAGTTTCAATTGCATCTCCGTGAATTCAGACTTATCTGAGAGCATATACAATACTTCCTGAGCTTTCAGCTCAATATTTAACGCTTTGCTCAATTCCAGCGTGATATAATTGAGCAAAAAGTAGAACGGCAAAAACATAAAGTAACTCTTTATACCTATATAGAAATGATGTAATAAATTACTTGTGTTTAAACCGAATTCGCTTATTGAATGGTTATACTTAACGTTGACAGTTTTAAGAAGAAAGAATATCGCGATAACTTCAGCGAACAACATATCAAGTATAAGAAGGAATGATGCATTTATATTTTTTTCCGGAATTTTGAATACTGTAATTACAATTTCCTGCAAAAAATTTAAAAATATATACGATGTAAAAAAAACGATTATTACCTTTGCTACATCCCATAAATTCCAGAAACAATGAATTTCATGAGGTTTTCCACAAACAGTTACCAATTGTGACGGTTTTCTTTCTTCACCATAATTATCTGATCGCTCAATTTGATCAATCGGCGGGGGTAACTTCAGTTTGCGTATGAAAAACAATCTATAAACAGTATTGAAGATCATAATTATTCCGGTTACTGTCGCGAAAACAATTATGAATCCTACAATTTTCAGTCCTTTACTTACATCCGAGCTTCTAAGAAGATCTTTTAAGTCTTCTCCTTTATATTCCTCAATTACGGTTTTCTTTTCAGCTTCACCTTTTTGTAAGTGGTAATAATTTATACCGAAAACAAATATAATAAAAAACATCAATACAATATAAATGATATCTTTTCTTACTGTATAAAAAAAATTTTTAAATTTTGCTAATAATTTTCTCAGCAAGACATTCAAACTCCTTATCCAATTTTGTGGAAATATCATTTCCTTTGCCGGCATATGGAAAAACACACAGGCACTCAATACCTGAAAGTTCCTCGATAATCCCCGGATTATCAGGCTGTGAAATATCTGTTTCAGCATCAGTTGTATTGTTAGCTGTAAACCCTATTATGGGAACTTTTCGATGTTCAAGCAATTTTAAAGTCATCAAAGTATGATTAATGGTTCCTAATTCTGTTCTGCAAACAACTAAAACAGGATACCCTAACTCGACAATTAAATCAATAACTGAATATTGTTTATCAAATGGAACAAGAATCCCGCCGATACCTTCAACAATAACAAGATCAGAACTTCGCTCAAGATTTCTTATCTTTTGTATCGCATATGAAACATCGATTTTCATACCTGTTTTCCGGATAATCGAATACGGCGCGAGAGGCTCTTTGAACGAAACCGCCGATGTATCATCCGGATCAACTCCCAAGCATTTGCTCAGCAGAATACTGTCCGGATTGGGTATTCCACCGCTCGCAACCGGTTTTATAGCGCAAACAGATACCCCTTTTTTCCTTAAAGCCATAGTCAACCCACATGTCACAATGGTTTTACCGACTTCCGTATCTGTTGCCGTAATGAAAATGCCTTTATTGCGGAACATAAAAACCTTTCAGTTTTGAGTAACTTTTAATATCGATTCGTACGTGGCTTCGATAAGATGGTTAAGTTCTTCTGAGGATATACACATAGGAGGCATAAGCACAATCACGTTTCCCAAAGGCCTTATAATTACCTGATGTTTGCGCGCTTCTTTGATTACTTTGATCCCGGTTTTATCTTCCCAGGAATAATCTTCTTTCGTATTTTTATCCTTTACCAGCTCGATGCCGATCATCAATCCTTTTTGCCGGATATCTCCCACATGTTCAAGCTGATTGAACTTTTTAAGGATGGTTGAGGCTTCTTTCGACCGCTCTTTTACATTATCCAGCAAATTTTCATTCTCGTAAATATCCAGATTGGCAATCGCCGCCGCGCACGCAAGCGGGTTTGCAGTGTAAGTATGCCCGTGAAAAAAAGTTTTCTTCTCAGCGTAATCGCCAAGAAACGCGCTGAATACTTCTTCGGTTGTAAGTGTTGCGGCAAGTGGAAGATATCCACCGGTTACACTTTTGGCGACAGTCATAATATCCGGTGTTATACCCTCGATATCACAGGCGAACATTTCTCCCGTGCGCCCAAATCCTGTGGCGACTTCATCGCAAATAAGCAATGTACCATATTCGCGCACGAGTTTCTGTAATCCAGCCATATATCCGGGCGGAGTCATTATCATTCCATCTGCGCCTTGTACTTCCGGTTCAATAACTACTGCCGCAATTTCATCGGGATTGGATTTGAGTATCGATTCAAGTTCAGATAAGCAATATTGGGCACAATCACAACCGGATTTATTAAACCTGTACGAATACGGGTACGGCGCGGTAAATGAATCAAACAATAACGGTTTGTATATTTTATGAAACAAATCCATACCGCCAAGGCTAACCGATCCGATAGTATCACCGTGATAAGCGCCGGTAAACTTGATAAACTTTTTGCGCGAAGCAAATCTGCCGCCCTCTTTCTGTTGCCAATACTGATAAGCCATTTTCAAAGCTATTTCCATCGCCGACGATCCATTATCAGAATAAAAAACTTTCTCTAACCCTGAAGGAATAATTCGCACAAGTTTTTCCGCAAGTTCAATAGCCGCCGGATGCGATAATCCAAGAAAAGTGCTGTGAGCCATTTTTTCCAATTGCCTCAAAATTGCATCATCAATTTCTTTTTTTCTGTGTCCGAACACATTAACCCATAACGACGAAACACCGTCCATATATTTATTTCCGTCTATATCGTAAAGCCAAACACCTTCAGCTCTGTCGACAACAATTATATCTTCTTCCATCCAATCTTTCATCTGAGTAAAAGGATGCCACACATATTTTTTGTCTTTATCGATCAGATTCATCATATCTCTCCTTGAAAAAATTATAGAAATTTCTCAGCGGATTTTTTCATTACCGATACCAAGTTTTCAATATCTTCATCCGAATGAACAGCCTGAAGGCTGATTCTAAGCCGTGCCTCGCCTTCAGGTACCGTCGGATACCTAACGGCACCAACCAAAATACCGTTTTCGGCTAAATAATCGCGCATACTAACCACAAGATTGTTATCGCCGATAATTACGGGAACAATCGGCGTAATCCCGTCAATAACGTTAAAACCTATGGTTCGCAATGAATTTCTTACAACCCCGCTTACTTGAAATAACCTGTCTCTTCTCCATGGTTCGGACTCGATTATTTCTATTGCCTTAATTGAAGCCGCGCATAATAAAGGCGGAATGCCTGTAGTATATATAAAACTTCTTCCTTTGTTAATAAGGAATTCTTTCAATTCATTTTTTCCGGCAATAAACCCGCCCAGAACCCCACAGGCTTTGCTTAATGTTCCCATATGAATATCGATATCATTCTCAAGCCCGAAATGATCCGCTGTTCCCGCTCCTCGTTTGCCAAGAACGCCGGTAGCGTGAGCATCGTCAACCATAACAGAAGCGTTATATTCTTTTGCCAAACCACAGATTTCAGGCAATGGAGCTATATCGCCATCCATACTGAAAACACCATCGGTAACAATCAGAATCGGTTTCTTTAAGGCAAACCGTTCAAGCACCTTTTTTAAATCAGAGGGATCGTTGTGCTGATATATACGTAGAGTAGCCCGCGAAAACCTGCAGGCATCAAATAAACTCGCGTGGATCAGTTTATCCGCCAGAATCAATCCCTCTTCATGATGCATAAGGGTTATTATACATCCGAGATTAGCCATGTATCCCGTCGGAAACACCAGAGCGGCCTGTTGCCGTTTTAAACCAGCGATTTTTTCCTCAAGTTGAGAATGTATATCATAATTCCCGGATATTAAACGAGATGCACCTGCCCCCACACCATATAATTCCGAAGATTTTTTTACCGCCCCGATCAAACGGGCATCCGAGGCAAGGCCGAGATAATCATTTGACGCGAAATTAACAATCGCTTTGCCGTTTAACATTTGTCTATCCGAATCATTCCCGGGGATAATTTCACTCAATTGACGGTATAATCCCGCATCGTGAATATAGCTTAACTCTTTATTTAACAAAAAGTTATCGTTCATCAGTCTATTTCCGGATCAAATTTTCGAAAAAGGATACCCGCCATCGGGCCTCCAAAACCATACGATAAGTTTATAGCGTTAACCAATTCTTTTTTCTTCGGCTTTTCCGGATTATAATTCAAATCGCATTCAGGATCAGGATCGTCAAGCCGGATCGTAGGCGGTATTTCCTGATTATAAACAGATAAAACAGTTATGATCGATTCCACCGCACTTCCCGCCCCCAGCATATGCCCTGTAAGAGGTTTTGTCGCGCTTAGATCTATATCAAAAGCTTTCTCGCCGAAAACCTTTTTTATGGCTCTGGTCTCCGCTATATCATTCATTTTTGTCGCGGTACCATGAAGGTTAATGTAATCAATCGGATTTGTACCCTTATCAGTCAACCTGGATAGTATTTCGGCGATTACTTCTCCATCAGGGTTCATTGAAGTCATTCCGCTTGGATCGTTTAACACCGACCAGCCGTCAATCACGGCATACGGCTTTTTCCCTCTTTTTTTCGCCGATTGAGCGGTTTCAATAACCACAACCCCGCTACCTTCGGAAATAAAAAATCCGTTCCTGTTTTTATGAAACGGCTTAAAATTGCCGTAATCATCGGTAAGTACATTCATGTTTCTATATGATGATAAAAATGCTGTTTCAGGTATTACCTCAACACCGCCGCCAAGCATAATATCCGAATCGCCGCTTAATATTATCCGGCATGCGGTGATTATTGCCATCAAACCGGTTACACAACTTGCGCTCAAACTGAGCGACGGCCCCTTGAAACCAAACTTTTTCAATAGGTAAACACACGGAATTTCAACACTCCCCGCTATAGGCGCGTTAAAATCAGGCGTATAATGGCCCGCAACAAGATGTTTTATCGCCTTAACCCATTTTTCCGATCTACCCATCGTCGGGCGTGCGCAAGAGATTATCGCGCCAAGATCCAGCCTCCCTGCCAACCCCGCGTCCTCAATAGCCAAACCCGATGCCTCATGGACAAATGCCCTGCGCTGATCAGAATAAGGTTTTTTCTTATGTATGAACTTCCCAAGCGCCTGGAGTTTTTTTTCGTTAATATGAATCACACCGTTTTTACTCTCGGCAAGATCGGCTTCTTCGCAAGGGCAACCGCCGATAATATTCTTCCAGAATTTATCCACTGAACTCCCATGAGGAGTAACCAGCCCTATACCTGTAATCCATAACTCTTTGTTCATAACCATCCCACAATTCTGCTATCGAGATTGAAAATTTGACCCGAAACAGAATTCATTCCGCACAAACCTACAATAAATTCCGCAGATTCCCCGGCATCAGTTAACCTTCCGAGAACATTCTCTTCCAGTGCTTTATCTTTAACCTTTTGACAGGATCTCGCACCCATTCCCGCATTCATAAATCCGGGCAAAACCGCATTCACTTTTATATCGTAACGCCCGACTTCTTTTGCAAACGACTTAACCGCACCGATCAACCCGGCTTTAGATGCACTGTAAACACTCTGCCCTTCACGACCACAGGAACCTGAATATGACGATACCGCTATAATACTACCGCTATTTTGGTTTATCATATGGGGCAAAACAGCTTTTGCTGATGTAAAAAATCCTTTCAAATTGATATCCACCATCTCATTTATTTCCCAATCCGCTGTCTTAGCCAATATATTATCGTAATTGACCGCCGCGTTTACCACAAGAACATCAATTCTTCCCCATTTATCCATTATTTTTTCCGTATACGCTGTATTCTCAGCCAAACTCGAAGCGTTAACCTTATCCCACAAGAAAAACTCATTATTAAGTCCGGTTCCTTTTTTTGACGTATACGCGACAAAATACCCATTTCCTCGAAATTTATTCAACAAAACCGCGCCAAATCCCCCTGTCCCACCGGATATAAAGGCTACTTTTTCGTCAACCTTGATTTTTTTTTGGTTAACAACCATATAAATTTTTTCATTTTTTAAGTTATTTTGAATTTAAATACAGGAATAGCAGATTAGATCAGTCTGCAACAATTTTTACCATCCCATTTGGCTTTATAAAGAGCTTTATCAATATTGGAGATAATGTCATCGGTATTTAAACCGTTTTTCTTTCCCTCGCACAAACTCGCGCCAATACTTATTGTGGTATTTATATTTCCGCTATCTGTCTTGAAAAAAGTTTTCTCAACTTTTTTTCTGATTCTCTCACAAATCTGTTCAAGCTCAACTCTTTGCGATATATTCGGCAAAAGCGCGATAAATTCTTCCCCGCCGTAACGCCCGATTATATCACTTTCACGCAGGTTATCGCGCAAAATATCAGCTATTTTTTTTAACACCTCGTCTCCAAACGGATGTCCGTAATTATCGTTTATTTTCTTAAAATCATCCACATCCAGCATAATACATCCGAAACTTTTATCGTATCTGGAAGATTTTTTCAGCTCGATCTGTAATATTTCGGTAAAATACCTTCTATTAAAACACCCGGTAAGATAATCTCGCACTGCAAGTTCCTGTAACTCATCCTTAGCAGTGCGGAGTTCATCCTGAAGCGATTTTATTCGTAACATCGATTTTATCCGGGCCATTACTTCCTTTATATCTACAGGTTTTGTAATATAATCATCGGCACCGGTATCAAGCCCTTCTATTTTGCTTGATATATCGTCGCGGGCAGTTATCATTATAATAGGTATATAGTTATCCTTTATTTCCATTCTAACCTGCCTGCAAACTTCAAAACCGTTTTTTTTCGGCAGATTCAAATCAAGAAGTATTATATCCGGGATTTCTTTTAAAACCATATCTATCGCTGCTTCACCGTCGTAAGCCATAACAGTCCGGTAACCCAAGGCATTTAACCCTATCTCCAGCATCTCAACAATTTTTCTGTCATCATCCACAATCAAAATTTTCGGCATTTTACAATCCTTTAAATTAAAGGGGTAATTATAAAAAAAATAAATTATAGTTACAATATTTTATAGATCAATGCTAAACTTATTTTGTAAAATTTTTCTTATCTTCAAATATTTTTAACGGGAAACCAATATATTTATGTATTCTAACATTTTTAATCGGAATAATATAAGAAATTTCATAAAAATAGAATTTTTAATTTTCACCGTTTTATTTTTTTTTAATAATTACCAGGTTTTTCCCGCCAACAAAAAGTTGACTATTGTCCCGTTATCGGCAAACACCGCTCAAATATGTTACGCACTTGGTTTGAAGGATAATATATTATATATACCTTCAGATCTTCAATGGCCGCAGGAATTGACAACAAAACCTAAATTGACCAATGAAATTGCGCCAAAAAAAATCATATCCCTTAATCCAGGCTTAGTATTGGCTGATAAATCATCTACCCCGCCAAAAATAATGGCTGAATTCATAAACGCGGGACTTGATGTAAAGATCACTTCCAACGATACAATTGATGAAATCTATAAAACAATTAGTTTAATCGGCAAATCAACAAAAACAACAGAAAAATCTGATAAATTAATAAAAGATATGAAAAATAAGTTGGATTTGCTAAAAAAAATTATCGCGGATACCAAATCCAATCCGAAGGTATTGATGATAGTCAACACAAGTCCAATAACAATACCTCAAAAGGGATCTCTTCTGGACGAACTTATCCGCATAGCCGGCGGAGATAACATTACATCATTTACCAACAACAATAATACTCTTGAAAATATACTTAACGTAAAACCGGATATTATTATTGAGTTAGTTGATAATCCTTCTGACGAGAGACAACTTGATGACGTATACAAAAGATGGGCAAAATATAAGAATGTCCCTGCGGCAAAGAACGGGAATATAAAGGTGATACCAGGCAATGAGTTGCTCGTCGCAAGCCACAGGATAGTGGAAGGAGCAATTATTCTTGCGTCAGCCATTCACCCTGATAAGCGGGAAGAGATTCTGAATTTAATAAGAAACGATAAATGACCATCATCTTATGATACAAAAAACAATAAGAATATCGTAAATAGCATGTGTGTAAACCGCTATGGAAAAACCACGGAGTTTATAGACAAGACAGAAAAACAAACCGCCAGCCAACCTGAATAAAAAAGAATAAAGAGAAAATTTTTCTCCGAATATCCCTAAATAATGAATCAATGAAAAACCGCATGATGTTATAAACGCGGCAAAAATTCCGGCAAAAACAGTATCAAATTTAAATATTTTCATTAATAAAACCGAAATACCACTGAATAAAAGTACCCTGAACAACAATTCTTCATATATTCCGGCACCCAATGATAGAATCAAACCTGCCCAGCTTTTTTCTATTTGCGCTGTAGAACAGGTAATTACAGAGAAAAATTTTAATATAAAAAAAGAAAAAAGAAGGGAAAAAAATAAACTTTCCACAAGCATCATAATGTAATAATACCAGTGAAACACAAGAAATTCTTTTCGCGGCCTGAAAATAATTAGAAATATAAGAAGGGCCAGAACTGAAACCACAAAAAATGTCGAAATACCGCAGTATTGGATAGCAAACTTAATTAACACATCCACAAGATTGCGGATCTTGTCCATCGAGTTCCTGTAAACCCACCAAACACCAATCTCATAAAAAAGAAATAGCGGTACAACAAGTAGTATGCTGTAGTAATGATGGTGTGTATATCGTAAATACGCTTTTAAAAAATTCATAGCCATTTGATTTTAATTTGACATAATAACGTCTTTGGTTGTATTTATGTATTAGTATATATTATGATTTTATTAAAATTTTAAAAAAAGAAATTTTAATTTTTTTTGAAGGATAACATAAAAATGAATTTAGCTATGCTTATTGAAGATAGTGCGCGGATGTTCGCGCAAAAAAAAGCAATGGTTTTCAATAAAAAGGTATATAAATACCGTTCACTTAACGAAACCATCAACCGTTACGCAAATTTATTTTTAGAAAAATACCGCATACAAAAAGGAAAACATGTCGGGATACTTCTTAATAATTCACCTGAATACATTATTCTTTCTCTCGCAGTTATAAAAACAGGCGCTACCATAATTCCCATAAACAGGTTTTTAACAGCGCGGGAAATAAAATTTATCGTCGATGAAAGCGATATGGCGTACCTGATATCATCTTCTGATTTTAAAGAAAGTTTTCAGGTATTGTCTTCCTGCGAGAAACTAAATAAAATTCTTTCTGCGGATATTACGGCAACCGGCGAAAAAATAGATTCGATTCCCACCGATGTAAATTGTTATTCAAGTGAAAACCTGAATCTGAAAATATCCGAAAACGATCCGGCAATAATTATTTTTACTTCAGGAACAACAGGATACCCGAAAGGGGCGATGCTCTCACATAAAAATTTAATAAGCAATGTATTAAGCTGTACAGAAGCAATAAAGGTAACGCATAAAGACAATCTGCTTCTCGCTCTGCCAATGTTTCATTCGTTCACCTTTACAGTATGCATACTTATGCCCCTGGCAAAAGGAGCGGCTATTATCGGGCTTCCTTCAATAAAACCTTTTTCACTTGTGCTAAAGAGCATACTACTTAACAGAATAACCATATTTATTTGTATTCCAAAAGTTTATGATATTATTTCGGAAAAAAGAATTCCATTTTTTCTTAAACCGTTTATAAAAATACGGCTTTGTATATCCGGCTCCGCTCCTTTATCCGCAAAGACTCTGGAGAGATTCAAGAAAAATATTCGGCTTCCATTGCTTGAGGGATACGGATTATCGGAAACATCGCCTGTCGTATCGGTAAACCCGATTTTCGGCGAACAGAAACCCGGTTCCGTCGGATTGCCTGTAAAAGGAGTTAAAGTAAAAATATTTGATGACAACCAAAATGAAGTCCAATTGGGAGAATCCGGTGAAATAGCCGTAAAAGGCGACAATGTGATGCTTGGATATTATAAAAAACCACAGGAAACCTCAGAAACAATTAAGAACGGATGGCTTCTTACCGGTGATATAGGTAAACTCGATGAAGATGGATATATTTATATCCTCGACAGAAAAAAAGATATGATCCTTATGCAGGGCATGAACATATACCCGCGAGAAATTGAGGAAGTGATACTTTCTCATCATTGCGTCGAGGAAGCGGCGGTAGTTGGTATAAAGGAAGAAAACCATGGTGAAATACCGATCGCGTTTATAGTTGTTAAAGAAGGATTCAAAGTAACCAACAGGGAACTTGCAAAATTCTGCAAAGAACGGTTAGCAAGTTATAAATGCCCAAGAAAATATATGTTTCTCGATAAACTTCCGCGTTCATCCGTAGGGAAAATTCTAAAAAAAGACCTTATGGATATTTTAGATTAAATTTGAACTGCTCAGAAGTTTATTTACTATCTGATTTATCTCGGAAAACTTGAATGGTTTCTTCACAAACGCATGGCCGGGAAGTTCGATTTTGTCTCTTTCCTTATCATCAATATTCAATCCGGTAATAAAAACTATTCGAGGTTTGCCGTCAGCGACTTTTATTTTTTTTACGGATTCGACCCCGCTTATACCCGGCATCATTATATCCATAAAAATAATATCGAATTTTCTGGATTCACATAAATCAACCGCTTTTTCACCATCGGAAACAGACGATACTTTATGCCCTGATATTTTGAGCATCTCGGCAAGTAGTTCCCTGATTCCATCTTCATCATCCACAATCAGAATATCAGCTTTTTTTGAATTTTTGAAATTTTTTGAGATCCCAATGTACTCAGAACCATGATCCTTCTCAAGTTCGTTTTTGTAAGGTGAATCTACAGGTAACTTTATCATAAACAACGCGCCTTTTCCATATTCGCTTTGCACTTCGAGCATACCACCATGGCTTTCTATAACACCCACAGATACCGATAAACCCAATCCTGTTCCGGGAACCTCATCAGAACCCCAGACACCTTTTGTTGTAAAAAACGGTTCGAATATTTTTTTCTGGAACTCTTTTTTTATACCATGCCCTGTATCAGCAATACTAATAATAACATATCCATCTTTTTCAGCGATATTTATGGTTAATAATCCGCCTTTATTGCGCATAGCATGGCGAGCGTTAATAATCAGATTCAAAAATACCTGCTGTAAAAGCGATATATCGCATATTATCTTTGGAACTTCACAGTATCTTCGAATTATTTTAATATTGTCTTTTTCAATGTCCCGTTCAATAAGAGCGATAGTTTCCTCCATCGCTTCCCTCAGATCGGCATAATCTATTCTCGATTTCGACCTTTTTGAGAACGATAACAGGTTCTGCGCAATAGTTTTTGCTCTTTCTGAAGCATTCAAAACAACCTTTAAAGCTTTGTTGCAGGTTGTAAGATCAGCTTTTTGCACCGCGAGCTCAGCATAACCCTGCATCATACAAAGCAAATTATTAAATTCGTGAGCTACACCACCCGCCAAAGTTCCAAGAGCGGCCATTTTTTCAGAGTGAATAAGCTGGTCACGGGTTTTTATCAACGTTTTGTTAATGTTCTCAAGTTTTTTGGTTCTTTGTTTTACTTTCTGCTCAAGAGTTTTGTTTATCTCTTCCATCTCCTTGAACAGATGTACGTTTTTTAAAGCAATGGCTATCTGGTTGGTTATCATGGTGAGCAGGTGCTCTTCTTCCGGACCGAAAGCATTTGCATTGTTATGGCTTAAATTCATAACTCCAACTGTCTCTCCACCTGCTTTTAGAGGCAAACAAAGCAATGACTTAATATGATTGTTGATATTATTTATAGACACAAACCGTTCATCGATAGTTACATCGCTTATCAGAATGGATTTACCTTCTTTAGCTACTTTTCCGGCAACACCTTCATCCAGTTTGAAATGATAATGGGGAGAATCGGTTTCATAAAATATTGCCTTATTCTCAACCGGCGACCAAAGCGCTTTGAGAATCAGGCATTTCTTTTTATTATCAAGTACCATGATCGAACAATAACGAACATTGATTTCATCTTTGATTGTATCGATAATAGAACAACAGACCTTTTTTATATCAGGAACATACTGAAGAGAATCGTTGATTCTTCTAACGATTGATAATTCATGGATTTTCTTTACCAATTGCCTGTTTGTTTTTAATAATGTTGAGTAATATAAACTTTCTTTTTTATCCATGACCGGAAGACCGTAAATATTAAATTTTCCTCAAAATTTCAAAATCGATAATATATTGAATTTTTATGTTACAAAATAATTTATCGACATTGCATTATATTAATTTAATTATTTACATATTTTCTCCCCTTCCAGGCCATACCCTTGCCTGAATAATAAGTTATCGCGGAATTTATATGCAGAAATACCGTAAACATACCTCCTACAGGTATAGTCAAAATATATTTATTTGAAAGGTTTAACAATCTGTTTAACTGCAATCTCATTATTATAATTACACATAGCGGCAACAAAGATAACAAAATTTTTGGTATATCGGCTTGTTTTACAAAAAATAACGAAAAAGGAACTATAAATGGCGCTATTTGAGTAAAAAACACGTATCCACAAGCGTAAATAGTCGATAAAATATTTTCTCCCGCCGCGAAAAAAATATTTTTGGTGAACCCTTCGATAATCTGATTGTAATTCCGATACATTCTCGTAGAAACAATCTTTCTTCCACCGGAAATAGCGATTCTGAAACCCGCTTTTTTCACAAGATGCGAAAAAGCAAAATCCTCAACTACTTTGCTTTTTATCGATTCATGTCCGCCTGTTTTAAAATATACTTCCTTTTTTATGGCAATGAACTGGCCTGTTGCCCTTGCAACCTGTGACTGCGCATTATTGACTTTGCGTATCGGGAACCTTGTCCCAAACCATAGGAATACATTTGGGAGAATCACATTTTCCCAGAAAGATTCCATTATCTGGCCCGTCATGAGACTAAAAAAGTCAAAGTTACCTCTCTGCACAGCAAGCATCACAGAATTAATCATGTAAGGGTTATGGCGCGTATCGGCGTCTATGAATAAAAACCAGTCCCCTTTAGCCGCCAAAGCACCTTGATAACAGGCAAAACTTTTCCCGACCCACCCTTTAGGAAGCGGTTTTTCTTCCACCAACTTTACTTTCGGATGTTTTGAGGAAAATTCTTTTATGATTTCCCGCGTCCCGTCAGTAGAATCACCATCGACAACAAGTATTTCATAATCGGGATAATCCTGGTTCACCAGAGAATCAAGGCATATCCGTATATTGTCTATTTCGTTGCGTGACGGTATAACCACGGAAACAAAAGGATGTTCACGTTCCAAATAAGGTTGCGGCTCAATATCCTTATATCCAAGAGCATTCAGCCATGACAAAAAAATAAAAATAAAAACCGCGATAAAATAAACGGCAAGCGAAATAAATATTACATCATCCATGATCAAAACCTTTTGTTTACCATTTCAACAACCTGTTTAATAACCTGATCCACATTATAATACCTGTAACTCCCGAACCTGCCTGCAAAATCCAGGTTATCGTAATTTAATCCGCTCAAAATAGCATCACGAGCAAAACTCATATTCAGGTCATGCAGAATATACGCATATTTGTTCCATTCGCTATACACACCAACAATATCCGAGCGATTAAACATTCCAAGATCAGCTATACTATCGACTATTGTTGCGACTCTTGATTCGCTTGCACCCTCTGTATCTGTAGCAGGATAAGTTGCCTCACACAAAATTGAAGAATGCCCGGCAGGACAAAGATTATCGCTGTAATTACTGAAAAAAGTAATTCGATTCGCCTCACTCTGATTCTCATAAGGCAAATAAACCCACGAATACGGTAACGTACTTTCTTTTTTTAGACAAATAAGTACCGAGCAAAGCGATATATACTTCAGCCGGTTAAACTGATCTTTTATATCTTGCGGTATAAAATCGGATATTTTTCCAAATTCATCAAGGGGTATTGTACTGACAACTCTGTCAAATGATTCTCCGTTTATCACCCAGTCAGATCCATTTCTTGAAATTTTTGAAACAGGAGTATTCAGTCTGATTTTATTCTCCACAGGTTCGGCAACAGCGTCAATAAAAGTTTGAACACCCCCATGTTTCGGATAATAAAAAGATGACTGGTGTTTGTAACCTTCCGTCTGGATTCCCAGAGCGGATTTCACAACATCCCTTACCGGTGCGTGCGGGATCCGGTTCTCTATCCAATCGACACTCATATTCGACGGGTCCGTGCACCATATTTTACGATTATAAGGAACCATGAAATGTTTACACAACCCATCGCCAAAATAGTCGTAAATAAGTTCACCGAAATTACTGTAACTTTTTCCATTGCGGTTAACGGAGGCATTGATAAACCCGATTAAACACTCGTAACGAATATCCGAAGGCAAATCCGCAAGCCCGTTTTCAATAGGATATTTTATGAATTTATCATGCATGAAAATTTTCGTATTGCGCTTATGTTTATATAAATTATCCTCACCTAAAAACGAGATTATAAAATCAAGAATATCTTTATGGACAGAATGAAAGATATGGCCTCCGCCGACATCAAACAAAAAATCATTAGATAATTTTCGTGTTCTGCATAAACCGCCGGCTTGAGGGTATTTTTCGAATATAGTGATGTCATACCCCTTTTTATAAAGCAGATTACCGGTCATTAAACCGGTTATGCCCGCACCGAGTATGGCAACTTTCATCAATATGTCTCCGAAATTCTGTGATTTTTCCGGGTAAGTTTTATATATGGTATTCTGCGTTCAAGAAAATCAGAAACAGCAAAATTATATGCCTCAAATTTTTCTATATGAGCAAGATGCCCGGCATCATCAATCAATTTCAGTTCCGAATCGTGAATATTCTTCGATAAATAAACCGCGTCGTCCGGTTTAGTTACTTTATCGTATTTTCCCCATATAATTAATGTCGGGGCTTTAACGTCTTTCACTTTATCCCTGATATCATCGAATATAACGTGTTTTAACCCACGGACAAACGCCCTGTTGTTAGCATCATACAGTTTTGTCCCGAAATATTTTCTGCGATACAAAATCCTATGCCGCACAAGTTCTTCAGATCTCGGGGAAACGTGATACCATGACCACTCGATATGATCCCGCATCTTCTTCTCAGAAACATCTCTGAAGCGTCCTTCGGTTATATACCATTTAAGCATGAGTTTCTCAAATACTCCATAAGATGGCCTTACACCTGTCGAACTTCCTATTACCAGCGCGTCAACCTTATCGGGATAAGTCAGGCAAAATTCCAGAGCTATATGCGCCCCCAGAGAGTTTCCGATCAACGTAGCCGACTGGATATTCAATTTATCCATAAACTTAGAGACAAATCCGGTAAAATAATTTATATCATAAGATACATCAGGGAAATCCGATTTGCCAAATCCGGGAAGGTCAACGGCAATAACCCTGTATTTATCGAAAAAATAAGGGTAATTATACCTGAAATTATGAATGGATAAACTCAAACCATGGATAAATAGCAGGACATCCCCATTTTTTACGCCATCATCAATATAGCAAACCTTAACATTGTCTATTGTAATATATTTCTCATTGCCGATGTAACGTGTCTCAACATATTTCTCGGCGGGATTTATGGATGTATCCATTTTATAATCAAAAGAATATGTCGAATCGACATAAGTAACTATTTGATATAAAACAAGAATTAATGCCAGATTTATTTTCATGGAAAATAATTTCATCATATCAACCGTAAAATGAGATAATTATTATATTTAGACCTCAATTTTATTTTGCGTCTCTTTTTTATATTTAGATAAAGCAAACAACGGGAAAAAATCTTTGTACATATGATACCTTATGTAAAAGGCATTCGGAAACCCCGTGCCGGTGAATTCTTTTTCTTCCCATGAACCGTCCTGCAGTTGTTTTCCGATAAGAAAATCAATACCTCTTTTAACTCTTGAGTCATTGGCATATCCGTAAGAGATAAGGGCTATCAGCACCCATGCGGTTTGCGATGGAGTACTCGTTCCTCTGCCGGCGAAAGTATCTCTTTCATAAGATCTGCATGACTCACCCCAACCGCCATCATGATTTTGTATCGCGAACAACCAATCTATAGCACGCTTCACATATGGTTCGTCTTTGCTCTCTCCTATCGCCGCAAGGCCCGCAAGTACGGCCCAGGTACCGTAAATATAGTTCACACCCCACCTGCCGAACCATGGACCATCCGGATGCTGTTCGCGTTTTAAATAATCTATGGCGAGTTTTACCGGTACAAAATCTTTGCCATAACCTAAAATCGCCAGAAGTTCTATTATTCTGCCTGTGATGTCAGGGCAACTCGGATCGAGCATAGTCTTAAAATCGTTAAACAGTATCAAATTGTATACCGGATTATTCACGTCTTTATCGAAAGCGCCCCATCCGCCATCGGTATTTTGCATATTCAAAAGCCACATCAAACCCTTTTTTAAACGGCTAGCTTTATCAACTCCTGATACCCCGTTAACGTTTAGTAACGCCAGAATAACCGCGCTTGTATCATCGGCATCGGGATAAAATTCATTGTAATATTCAAACGACCATCCTCCGGGTTGAGCTTGTGGTACTTTTATTTTCCAATCACCGTCTCTGGTTGTTTGTCTATTATAAAGCCATGATGCCGCTTTTACTAAAGATTCATCCCTGTCACTAATCCCTGATTCGGCAAGAGCAATCGTTGTCCATGCAGTATCCCACACAGGTGATACACAGGATTGCTGATGGATGGAATTCTCATCCTCGATATGAAACCGCTCTATCGCCTCAAACCCTTTTTTTATTGGAGTAAAATCATTATTATATCCAAGCGTTTTAAGAGCCATTATCGAAAATGCCATCGCAGGGAAAATACCTCCCCAATCGCCTGATTTATCCTGGTGGTCAAGTATCCATTTTTCGGCTTTTTTTATCGCGAGTTTTTTTGATATTTTTATCGGACTTTTTTCGAGAATTTTTAAAATTCTATCCGCCCCGATAAAAAAATTGTGCCAACTTAAAAAGTTGTCATCCTTCTCAAAAGAAAAGTCAACTTCATCCCTTGGGATTGTATATAACTCATCAATATTAGCAGACTCAGGAACATGTATTCGCGGTTTAATTTCCATCAGAACCGTAAGCGGCACAACACATATACGTGCCCACGAGCTGAACTCATAAATATTAAACGAGCAAACTCTGGGTATATAAATTATCTCTACAGGAATCGAAGGAGTACCTTCCCATTCAAATTGTCCGAAAAAAGAAAGGTTGATTTTTGTAATCACCCTTGATTTCATTACACCGCCCGATTTCAGGATAAATTCCCGCGCTTTTTGCATAAAAGGCTCATCTTTGCCGTATCCTGCAAGTTTCAACACGAAATATGATTCAACGGAAGCGCTGATATCTCCCGGTCCACCATAATAAATCGGCCAGCTTCCATCCTCACTCTGTTTCGAAATTATATAATTAGCAGCTTTTCGCACTTTCTCATGATCAACCATATCCATAAAATACATCAGCATTATGTATTCCGCTGTAAGGGTCGTATTGGCTTCAAGCTCGCCTATCCAGTGACCATCAGGTTTCTGCTGAGATAGAATATAATCCCTTGATTTTGATATTGTTTGCGAAACAATGCAATTATCATCAGTAACTATATCGTTGCCTGTCTTAAACTCTTTATCCAGTATTTTATTTACCGATTCGATAATTGCGGAAGTATCAAGAGATTTATATAATCCTACTTTCGATTTTATGCGGGAAAATATATTGGGATTTATAAATCCATTTATTATATTTACACGCTCTTTGCTACTCATTGCATATTTCCCTTATTTTATACATTTACTCTTTCTTTTATTTTACGCTATCATAATATTATAACATATATTACTATAAGCAATATTTTAAGGGATTAAATTATGGTAAATTCAGTCCTTATCGTCAAGTATATTTTAATATATAACAAACAGCAGTGTTGTTCCCAATATTTCTAAGGTATCTTTATGATTTATGAAAAAGAAAATTTATTGCTCCATTCATGTTGCGCCCCCTGCTCACCTTACGTAATGAAGCTGTTATCGGAAAAATACAATATCAGTATTTTTTTCTACAACCCCAATATTCATCCGAAAGAAGAATATGAGTTAAGAGTTAATGAGATAAAAAAACTCTGCGCTGAAACAGGAACAGACCTTATTCTTGGCGATTATGATACGGATTTATGGTTTCAATCCGTTAAGGGATTGGAAAATGAACCGGAAAAAGGTAAACGGTGCGAAATATGTTTCCGGTTGCGCCTTAAATCTTGCATGCAAAAAGCTGAGGAACTAAAAATACCATACGTAACAACTACATTAACAGTAAGCCCTCTTAAAAATGCCTCCACAATAAATTTCATCGGCAATAATCTCGCATTAGAATATGGAATTCATTTTCTTGCCGAAAATTTTAAAAAACAAAATGGTTTTAAACTCACTTGCGAGTTAGCAAAAGAATATAATTTTTACAGACAGAACTATTGCGGATGCATTTTCAGCCAAAGAATCAAATAATCATTAAAATAATTTTTTTATTATGTTTTTTATAAAAAATAAATATTTTTATTGACTTTTTATACATTCTAAAGTAATATAATGTAAAATAATGAAATAATTATGCTTTTTTATTATTTTTAAGTAGTTTCATAGATTTTTGTATATTATACTGTTTTTTATTAAATTGTTATTTTGTTTAAAGATTTCGTAATTAAAATTGTTTGTAAACAGTTTTTGTTTTATTTGAAATTTATTTTATTTATTTTCGTCAAAATTTATAAAGAAATAAAAGATGTCTAACATAACAACCAAAAAAAACGGAGTTGGTTATGAAACTTATAAACATGTTGCTTAAATTACAGGAACTTGAGAACAAATGCAAAGAAAGTAATTTAAGCGAAACAGAGAGAGAACATATCTCAAGCGAAGTCACCTTGATCAAGGCGCAAATTCCACACGACATCGAAACAAGATTTTACAAACTTTATAAAAAACACGGTGAAGCTGTTGTGATAGCTAATGGCGGAGTATGTCATGGTTGTTACATAAATTTGCCATCCAGTCAGGCAATTGAAATAAATTACAATGAAGAACTTAATGTGTGTCAAAACTGCGGCAGATTCATCTACATTGATTCAAAAGAAACTATTGCTATCTTCTGAGAAACCGCCGTTTTTTTACATATAACAAAAACACAAAAATCAGTATGTCTTTCCCACTGATTTTTGTGTTTTTTTTCGTTATAATATCAATCCGAATCTTTTTCAAAAATAATTATCTAATTTTTATAGATAAAACTATCGTATTTTAGTATATAATCAAAATAATGATAAAAATAATAATGAAATATATTTGTTCATCCATATCTAATTTTTTAATTGTTTTTCTTTTACTGGCAAACCATTGTTCGTCAGATCAAAACGAAGTTGGCGAATCGCTCTACAGCGATTGCGATTCCATATCAACATCGACATCGGAGAATGACAACGATAATTCCCCTTCAGATTATGATCCGGAAAATAAGAAATTAATTTCGGAAAATTACATTAAAATTCAGGAGAAATTGAGTTCAAACGACCTTGAAAGCGCAATAATTTTATTAAAAGAAACCGAATTGCTTGATCCGGAAAATAAAC
This sequence comes from uncultured bacterium, assembly GCA_964451165.1. Lineage (GTDB taxonomy): Bacteria > Auribacterota > Auribacteria > Auribacterales > Auribacteraceae > CAYVGJ01. Next base: position 17,397 of record CAYVGJ010000004.1, on the reverse strand, counting down.
TAACAACAAAAAACCTGGCCAACACATTAAATAATTACGCAGTCTCACTCGCTGAACAAGGAATTTATGATAAAGCTATCGCTAACATCGAGGAAGCATATGTTATCGATAACACCAACGAGCAAATTTCAGAAAATTATTATAAAATTATTCTTGCCTGCGCTATAAGGTATTACGAACAAAAAAACTGGTTCGAATCTATAAATTATTATACTTACCTGATCCAGTTCGGCAAAGATACGCAACAGATAAATAATTCCATATCAGATATTTATTTTAACTGGGGAATGGAATTTCTTGCTAACAACCAGCCGGAATCAGCAAAAGATAAGTTTTTGCAATCTCTTGATATATACCCAGATAACAAAAATACCCTTTATCAGATGGGTATGTTGGAATACAACAAACATAATCTCGTTGAGGCAAAATACTATTTTGATAAACTTTTCGCCGTTGATTCTGCAAATACTGAGCTTGCCCAGATGCTTTCAAAACTGGATAAAGAAATCGAGATAGAACCTGATTTGAGCTATAAGGAAGATGACCATTTCGATATCCGTTATGAACAATCACTTGATAATAAACTCGTTACGGTATTAAAAAAAGAACTTGAAAGCGCTTACCGAAATATCGGAGCGCGTTTTTCATATTATCCTGAAGATAAAATAATCGTTCTTTTACTTAGCAAAGATAATTTCCAGTATACAACCAATCTTCCGCATTGGGTAGCCGGCATATACGACGGCAAAATACGCATCCCCATAAGCGATGATATAAATGAATTAAAGAAAACAATAAATCATGAATACATCCACGTAATCCTTCACCGATTAAGCAATAACAATATACCTCGATGGTTTAATGAGGGAGTAGCTGAATTTCTTTCGGAAAAAAATTATACATATTCATTATTAAAATTAAATATGATGAAAAATAATTTGATTCCCCATGAAAAACTCAACGCCGCAATCAATTCAGGGAATGAGGATCTGGTTAAGCTCGCTTATGAAGAATCAATGATGATAGTCGAATATATCTATACAAGATACGGCATAAACAAAATAAAGTCTATCACCGAATCATTTGCCCGGAGCAATTCCGATGATAACACTGTTTTTACCAATTTATCTGTCTCAAAAGATGATTTTGAGAAAAGCTGGAAAAAGTACGCAGTAAAAAAACTCTTATCTATTACGGAACAAAAAAAGTTACGTAGCCTGATTAAGTCCTGAGAAAAAATTTCTTTATTCTCTTGAGTTTGTTTCTGCTTGATGAAGGACAAGTATAAACATATGATCTCATCCTGCATAATGTCAACGCCATAATCGGATGAATGTTTTTGTAACAATGATGGCAATGAAACTTCATGAAATCCTTTTTTATAAGATACGGGCAACGCATATAAAATAGTCCTTTTGTTGATAATTATCGGAATAATACTTGAATCTTTGAAATATTTCAAAAAATATTTTATGATATTTGAATGATAATAACGTTTTTTAATTTACATGGAGGTTATCTATGAAAGCATCATATATTGAAAATTTTGGAAACGCGGATGTCATAAAAACAGGCAATCTGCCTGATCCTGAATGCGGTAAATCCGATGTCATAATCGAAGTTAAAGCGGCGGCTCTAAACCATCTGGACATATGGGTACGGATGGGACGACCGGGTAAAGAGATGCAATTCCCGCACATACTCGGCTCAGACGCTTCAGGTATTGTAAAAGCTACAGGATCGGATGTTCACGGTATAAGTATTGGCGATGAGGTTGTTATTAATCCCGGTATCGGTTGCGGATACTGCGATTACTGCCGGGCAGGCGAACAGAGCGAATGCGTATCGTTCGGGATTATGGGGTTATCGCGGGCAGGCACTTTCGCCGATTATACCGCACTTCCATATATGAACATATACCGCAAACCCGAACACTTGAGTTTTCAGGAAGCGGCGGCATTTCCTCTCACATACCTCACGGCATGGAGAATGATTGTATCGAAAGGAGAATTAAAACCGGGACAAACCATTCTAATTCATGGGATTGGCGGAGGAGTAGCCCAGGCGGCTCTCAAAATAGCAAAACTTATGGGAGCGAATATAATCGTTACTTCATCATCCAGGCAAAAACTCGAATCCGCCATAAAAAACGGTGCGCATCATGCCATTCTATATACTGAAAATAACATCGCGGAAAAAGTCAAAGAATTCACATCAGGACGCGGAGCCGATTTGATAATCGACTCTGTCGGCGCGGCAACAATGCAAATCAACCATGAACTGGCAAAAAAAGGCGGCAGGATCGTTCTTTGCGGAGTCACCAGCGGAGCGAAAACCGAGATCAACCTTCAGGCATTATACTGGAACCAACTCAAGATTTTCGGATCAACCATGGGCTCCAATAATGAATTCAAAATGATGATCGATTTTATCAACATAAACAAAATCAGGCCTGAAATTGATTCGGTATTCCCTTTATCCGATACGATAAAAGCTACTGAGCTAATGGAAAAAGGAGCTCAAACAGGTAAAATTATCCTTGATTTGACTCTCTGATTACTTTACAAACTCAGCGAGCCGAAACGTACGCGGGTTTCCGTACTGCCTGCAAATCGAGCTGGATAACATAACTTCCTGCGAATTGGAATCGGTATCGGTATCGCTCGGATCGATATTTAACCTGATCTTTTTCCCCGCTTGAGGTTTGAAATCTCCAAAAAAACCGTTGGGGAAAAACATCTCTATAACATATCCGCTGGAAACCTTTTTTACAAAATATTTAACCTGTCCGGTTTTTGCCTGTTCAAAAGACGACGGCACAAAAGCCCATATACTCTGTCTGACTTCGGAAAAGTTTCCGGGAGAAATGCCAAGCTGGTAATCATCATCATTCGAATAGGGAATATACTCATCCGATTCGTAATCGGTATCAAGACAAAACTCAATATGATCCCCGTTTATTATCTGGTCTTTTGTGTAATTTTGTACAATCTTATCATCAGTTACTTCAAATAAGGCGTATAAACCATCCTCATTCCACGCAAGCCTCGCATAACAGCTCAAATCCGACGGTCCTTTCCACCTTCCTTTGGTTACTTCATATATCAGATTCTTTTTATCCCCCACATATACTTTTTCTATTCCATCCCAATCGGATACGTTACCGTCGATATTCACGGATGATTTAACATAAGGTATCTTTATTATTTCCTGATCCGGATATACAGTCGCATCCTTAATTATTTTTCTTCCTTTGTTCATTTTCCTGTACGATTCCAGATAATGAATCGAAAAACCGATAAACGCAGGAGACGTTTGCAGTCTCGCGTTAACTTTTTCCAGAATTTCTTCCATCAGTTGCCATCCTTCATCCTCAAAAGTGATCGGATAATCGACACCCCATCTTTTTGAGGGTTCCTGTGTTTCAATACCGGATTCGATTTTCTTGTCCATTCTCCGGGCAACATCGACGAATTTCTGTGCTCTGTCGCCCATTAAACTGGCGTTATCGGTGTAATTCATCAATGTCAGGTAATCCACAGCGCTAAGAAGCTGTTCTATTTCCTGCTCATTCCAAAATGTCGGCACATCAAGGCCAAAGACAATATTTGGATTCATATTCCGCATCAACTCACCATATTTTTCAATCGATTCGAAAAATTTTTCCCTGAATTTAGGGTTTGTATGCCAAACAGGCAACGTATACGACTCGATATCAAGATGAACCCCATCCAATCGCGATTCAAGCGGTTGTTCGGAATTGTATTCAGACACGGCGTTGATTATGTTTGTTACTTCATAACCCTGATACCCCCACGCCGGATTACCGGATAAAAATTGAACACATATACCATTTGAATGAGCCTGAGTAATAAATTTCACCATTTTATTTTTCCAGACCTCGTCTTTGAGATAATATGCTTTGCAGTCGAGATATATGTTGGTAATAGATTTACCTGTGCCATGCGGGTTTTTCAGGAATTTGAAAAAACTGTTTCTCGCAAACCCATTATTAATTAACTCAATTCCCTCACCCCAAATCCAAATGGACCTGCTCAAATGAGGGCGCGAAAAAAAACGTTCCCTCCCCGTCATCTGCTCATCCTGGGAATAAGAATTGCTAATTATTAACATCAAAAAAACAACCGCAGTTAAAAACATTTTCATAAACATCTCCTGATAAAGATTAATTTTTATATATTATTTCGAACACGTTTATATATTCAGGTATCGAATTAACAATTAAAAAAAGCAATATGATTAATTTTTATACCAATTGATCGATATTATTATATGGATAAAACACAAAAGATAAAGAGGAATAATGACTCGACTAAAAGCTGACCTGCACATTCACAATAAATACGATATTCTCGATAGAGCTTACGGCACAAACGGGTTGGTTTCCCCATATAAAATAATAGATCTCGCCGTTGAAAACGGCTACCATGTTTTATCATTCACACATCACGGTGTACTTTACCACGATCCCAATGTAATCGACTACGCAAAAGATAAAGGAATAATACTGATTCCGGGCATAGAAGCGTTTATAAATCGCAAACATGTGCTACTGTATAACTTTAGACAAAAAATAGTCATAGATAGTTTCACTAAACTTGAAAAATTTAAAGGCGAAGAAAATCTCGTTATCGCCCCACATCCTTTTTACCCATGGAAATGTTGTTTGAAAAAAGATGTTTTTAAATATATGGACTGTTTTGACGCGCTCGAGTATTCACATTTTTACACCAACTTACTTAACCCGAATAGAAAAACGCTTGATTTCTGTTACACATTCGACAAAACAATTGTAGGGTTCTCCGATACACACATAAAAGAACAATTCGGCACAACGTATTCCCTGATTGACGTGGATGAAGTATCTGTCGAAGGTATAATCGACGCGATAAAAAAAGGAAGGGTTGAGGTTGTGTCTATTCCGCTAAACATGAAACGATTTGTCAAAATTTGCCTTTGGATGGCTGGCAGAATGAATTATATCAGCGGAAAAGAAATGCGTAAAAATATTTTATCTATCGAGAGTTATGAAACTTCTCATTCTGAAATCATAGATTCATCAAATCTCCTGTAAACCAAAAATAACCGATTTAACAGCAAGATACTGTATTACATAATTATCCGATCCCACTTCTGCAGATGGCAGATGAACAAACATTGAATCCGGTTTACCTTTTAATTTGTTCATTAAAGCGCAACTTATATAATACGATTGATTACACAAATATGTTCCCGCAAAATACGATATTTCGCTATCTATTTTGTTCGCGTACAATTTTTGTTTGATGAAATTCAAGTCTATCGATGAAAAAAACGCTTCTCTTCCACCCTGCAAAATTTTTTCGCCGTTTGCATAGTTTCCGGAATTATCCGCGATTTTGCTGGATATAACATTAAGAGCGACTTTTTCAAGATATATTATTTCCGCACCGGGTTTTATTCCCGTAAGTACACTATAGTCAGGATTGAATCCGATAATTTCTTTCTCAATAATATTATTAACCGTTTGAAAATCAACCGGGAGAACACAGCTCCTGATAATCAAACCTGCAATAGCTTCTTCACTATTGATTTCCAAAACCAAATCCGATGTATGGTTAACCTCAACACCGGGAAAAGAACCAAACCCGAATAATAATATTTTCATCCGCCATCCTTAAATATTTTCTTATTATCATATATTATGATATTTTATTTTAAATCAAACTTTTTTATTTATGATCAAAATGAGAATCAACGAAATTCCAAAATCATATTTTTTATCCATAGCCATTCTTTTATGGTTACTTTTCAGTTTTTTAATGTATAACCTACACAAAAAAAATGATATGGGCGACTTCATACCGCTTTATACTGCATCAAAACTCACATTCTATTCACAATCTATTAAAAAACATATGTACGACCACCATCCTATCCATTTTGATAGAGTAAATGACAGCATATTTTTGAAACTAACCAGAAAATCTGGAATTAATGTTAAAATTATTCATCCTTATGTATACCCGCCTTTTTTCGCATGGCAGATGAAACCGCTGGTATACTTTGGTTTTGGAACAGCAAAAATATTATTTCTTATTTTTAATATAATTTTTTTCTGCGTTGGTTTTTTCCTGATTTGCAAAGAACTCAACATTCACGAATATAAGATTTTAACTATTTGCTCCCCATTAATATTTTATTTCTTTTTTCCACTTAAATATTCTCTCGGCCTCGGTCAAACAACTCCATTTATATTTTTCCTAATCTCGCTTTCATATTATTTTATGAACCGCAAACATGATTTCACCGCAGGATTGATTTTAGGCTATTGTATAAGCATTAAAATCTCACCAATTTTTATTTTTTTACCTTTACTTTTAGGGCGAAAATATAAACTCGCATTTGCGTCTGTTATCGCGATAATATCATTTTTTGTGTCAAATATTCTTATTTTCAGCTGGGATTTAACATATATCTATATTAACCGAATCGCGGATATCTTTTTAAAAATCTCGTTTCCGGCTTGGAATAATGTATCTTTTCAAGCTATGTTAATGCGTTATAAAATCCCATTGGATTCAGTATTTTGGTATTTCCCGGTAAAACCTGATTTTAGCATTCAGTTAATAAATATAACATTTATCTTATCTATAGTTATTTTTTCCTCTATATCAGTTTTAAAAAATAAATATATGTTTGAGGATATAAAGAGGCTTAATGGATTTATTTTTTGCAACGGTATACTTTTATCTTTACTTGTCCCAAAAATAACATGGAATCATTACTTCGTCTATATGTTAATACCAGTATTATGGATATTAAACGAAACACGAAGGATAAAAAACAAACGTATAAAAATCTGGATTTTTTTATTAACCGGGCTTACATGGAGCTTTATAAGCGCTCACACCATATATCTTGCGTCTTTTGTTTTCTACAATGCACCGTTAAAAATACAGGGAGGATTTCCAAGCATGATTTTTTCTCTTCCCCTAATTGGCGGGATATGCATTTTTGTTATTCTAAACCTAATTCCGATACTAAAAAAAAATGATCTTCAATAAAATTATAGTAATAAAGAGGCTCCTAATCCCCAAAAGGATCAGGAGCCACATATTGAATTCAAACGATATACAGAATTATATTGCTACAACCGATTTTATTTCAGGTACGGCTTTTTTTATTTCTTTCTCGATACCCATCTTGAGAGTCATCTGCGACATGGGGCATGTTCCGCACGCGCCTCTAAGCTTTACTTTTACTATCCCATCGTCTGTGATATCAATCAGATCAACATCTCCACCATCGGCCTGCAACATCGGTTTAACCATCTGAATAACTTCTTTTACTTTATCTTTATCCATTTTCGATCTCCTTGTTTTCGATTTCTTAGATTCTATTTATGTGTTTTTGATTAAAATCTTCGAAATTTATTGATAGCCAATAAAAAATACAGATATTTTTATCCTTAAAAGCGCAATAGTCAAGAAAAATGAATTTTTTAATCAAATTTGTGTTGGAAAATAAAATTTTTCCATTAAAATAAACAAGAATAATCCAAGGAGGACATAATGAAATCAATCAGTAATTTTGCAAAATATCTTCTATTATTTCTAATGTTTACTTACCTATCTTTAACAAGTTCAGGATGCGCGCTTCTGCTAATTGGCGGCGCAACAGGAGCGTATATTTACGGACAACATCTTCAGAAATGCCAGAGATGCGGGAAAATGGTATCTGAAAACGCGCTTCATTGTCCCGAATGCGGAGTAATATTACAGCAAGAACCCGCGCAAAAAAAATAAGTTGAAAATTTATAAAAACAACTTTTTTATTTTTCTTTTTTTAGCTTTAACGGTTTTGGGAATATATTCGCCATCACTACGATATCCGTTTCTAAACTGGGATGATACGGTGTATATTGTTCAAAATCCATTATTTGATGGAAACTTTTTTTCATCAGTAAAAAATATTTTTTCATCGAATTATTTCGGCAACTACTTTCCCATCCATCTTCTAAGCTATCTGATAGAAATCAAGTTATTCGGTTATAACCCGTTTTTTTTTCATCTGGATAATATAATACTCCATATTTTTAACGCATTTTTCATTTTCCTGCTTTTTTACAAGCTAACCGCTAAATCGATGCCTGCTTTTACATGCGCAGTTTTGTTTGCTGTTCATCCGATTCATTGCGAATCGGTAGCTTGGGTTTCCGAACGCAAAGACACATTGTATCTTTTTTTTATGCTGGCTTCTTTTATTGTTTTATTGGAATATTATGACAAAAGAAAATTTCCGCATTTAATTTTTTCATTGATACTTTATATTTTAAGCGTTCTTTGCAAATCCACATCCATTGTTTTTCCATTTCTGGTTTTGATAACATTACCCGTATTCAAAAAAGCTTTTTTGGCGGCAAAACGAGATTATTTAACTCTTGTTCCCTATTTTTTTATATCTACCTTGATTGTGGTAATTCAAATGACCGCAGAAGAATCTTATGGGGGTTGGGGCGAGAAAATAAGTTTTTTTATGATAGCGGATATCATTGTGAGATATTTATTCCATGTATCATACCCAATAAACCTCTCTCCGCGATATAGTATTGAGGTGTCCTCCTTGTCGCCATTGTTAATTTTTATTATCTCATTGATTTTGATTTATTCCTGCTCAAAAAAACGGTTTTTCCGATGGAGCTTCTTATGGTTTCTGACAGGATTATTGCCTGTGCTAAACATAATCCCGATTCAAATAAAGATGGCGGACAGGTATATGTATCTACCGGGCATATCATTATATTTTTTATTTTCATTGTGGGCTGATAATCTTCTCAATTCAAATTTACGAAACAAAAAAATTGTTATCACATCGATTATTTTTTTAATTACATTTCTTTGCATCAGAAATATCTCTTACACAAGAACATTCAGCAATACAAAATCGCTCTGGCAAAGAGTATTATCCTCTGATAGAAACGATCCTTCCGCTCTTTTGAATATCGCGATAATCGATTATAATTCCACAGGCAACATAAATGAATCGGAACAAATAGTTAAGAAGGTTTATAAACTTGCGCCCAGCAATCCGGAGATACTCATCAAAATCGGAAAATTATTTTTTCTGGATGGGGAACTAACTAAATCGGAACAATTTATTAGAGAAGCCCTGTCTATTCCGAAAACGAAATATCAATTTCCCGAATCTCTGACTATTGCCATGCAAATCTACAAGCAAAAAAGCGATTTTGTTAATGAGAAAAAAATTCTTGATATAATCGGTTCATTAAAAACGTTTCAGTCTCAATTTAAAAATCTAAACGATAGTTTCTATAAAAGAATAAATCTTTATAAAAAATTAAATGATAACGAAAACAGCAATTCTATTGATACCAGCTTTATCAATTCCGCGCTTAAGTTATACTCTATGGGCAATATTGATGGAACAAAGCGGATTATCAATAAAGCAATTAAGTTTAACCTCAATAATCCCGATTTGTTTTTTCTATACGGGCTCGGATTTCTTTTGGAAAATGATAAAAAACGAGCGTATGATTTCTTTTCTAAAAGTATCAATTCCACAAACGGATTTTTCAATTTTTTCGCATCCGCCTTAATTAATAATCATAATATTGAGATTATTGAGGATATTTTAATTAAAGGATTGAAAAAATATGACAATAATCCCCTCTTATATCTGGAACTGGCGGTACTTTACGCTGAATCCGGAAAATTTGGTGAAGCTGAACAAATGCTCGGTAAAGCATTGCAGTCTAATGCGGCATGGGAATACATTCCCAGATCACTTTACGTACATAAACTGATCAGGATTTCGCAAAACCGGTTTTAATTTTATCGACAACAATAATCATAAACGCCTGATAAAAGAAACTTACCCAAACACCTATAACCACGTAAGAGATAATGTATGGCATGTGTGATAACTTATGAATAATAAACAATAATCCGCTCGTTATTATTATTCCTGTTACCCGCACTAAAAAATTGATTTCATAAAATTTCTCAAGATTATATTTATTTCCCAATTCCATTCCGAAAAATATCCCTGATAAAACAGTACATGTTTTCTCAATACGCAAAACCGGTAACGATACGGCAAAAACAAAAAATAAAACAGCAAAAATCCAATATGGCAACTGAAATTTCAATTTACGGGAACTAATATACAACAACAATACCAACGCCGCGAATCCCCATCCGCCAATAATATCTATCGGATAATGCACACCGAGATACAACCTCGATAAAGCCATAAGCAAAACAAAAACAACACAACCGATAACAATCCATAATCTTTTTTTATTCCAAATAGCTATCAACCCCCATAAAGTAAGAGATCCCTGAGCATGGCCGCTCGGAAACCCATACCCTTGCGCAAGACCCTGATAAATGGGCAAAGTTAAAGATACCGGCGGGCGGGGTAGTGAAAATATTTCTTTCATGACAGTATTTAAAATAAGAGATAACAATGTAACGGATATAATAATACAAGCCGTTTTTCTATCCAGCCATCCGAAAAGAAAAGGGATAAGAAGCATATAGAAATATTCGCTTCCGAAGAAAGTCAGTGCGATAAAAAACATATCCAATACCGTGTTGCGGTAATGGCTTATCCATAAGAGAAACTGTTGTTGAAGAAGAAAGAAATCCGAAGACGCAATTATTTGGTTTATCATTTGTTTATGCAAGCATCTTTTTTACAACTTTTCGTAAATCATCTACATAAAAAGGTTTTGAAATATATATATTTCCTATGGAATCAAGAAACTTATTTGTTTCCGGATCATAGGTATCGCCTGTTGTGAAGATCATTCTTTTTTCAAGCCCGGGATAATGATTTTTCACCCAGCTGTATAATGTCGGCCCGTCAATTCCAGGCATCCTGATATCGGTTAAAATAACATTATATTCGTTGGAAGAAGTAATTTTAGTTATCGCCTGGTCACCGCTTTCAGCTATATCCACTTCGTAAAATTCCTCAAGAATATCTTTCATTACATCACGCAGGTATTCGTCATCATCAATAATAAGAATTCTCGATCCTTTTGAAGTTTCTCCTATATCGGAAATAAAGGTTTTGCTCTGATCTTTCTCGACAGGGAGAGTGATGGTAACCGTTGTTCCTTTTTGTTCATGCGAACTAATTTGAATCGTTCCTTTATGATTCTGGAGGAGATTATAAACAATACTCAACCCAAGCCCTACATTATTCTTCTCGGATTTTGTAGTAAAAAATGGATCGAATATATCATTTAAAATATCATCGGGTATACCGATACCAGTATCCTTAATCATGATCCTGCAATGTGCATCTTCGCAATCAGTAGATATAATTAGTTCTCCACCCCGATGTTCCATAGCTTCATAACTGTTGGTAAGCAAATTTAAAAATACTTTACTAATCTGCTTTTTATCTACGTTCAGTTCCGGGATATTTGTTTTAAATTCTTTGACAATTTTTATATTTTTGCTCTGAAACTTGTATTTAAGAAGAGAAATGGTATTTTCCATCATTTGGTTAATATCAACTTTTTCTTTATTCTGCTGAGGTGAAGACGAAGAGAAATAAAGCAGAGAATCCACAATCGATTTTACACTCTGAGCCGATTCCTCTATACAGGTGAGCCATTTGAGACTCTTCGGATTCATCTCTCTGGCAATAAGAAGCTGGGCATAAGCAAGTATTGGGCTTATCCTGTTATTTAATTCATGCGTTATTCCGGTTAAAAGTTTTCCAAAAGAAGCGAGTTTCTCGTTCTGAATCAGTTTAAGTTCCAGTTCTACATGCCTGGTTATATCATTTATAACCATTATAATATTGGACTCCACTTCCGATGACATCTTAAATATCTGAATATTGAGCACTTTTTTATCACGCTTGCTGTCAATAAATTTTATTCTGGATAAGTTAACAGGATTGCCTTTTTCCATAATCTGTTTTATATGAGAAATTAGTTTTGTGTCTTCCAAAAAGTGCGGATCGAAAAAGTCAATTATTTTACTTCCGATTATATCCGAAGGATCCATATAAAAAAGAGATTGGCATTCAGTGCTTACATATGATATTTCCAAATCTGAATTAAGGCCTATCACTGTATACGGCAAAGTATTTATTATGTTTTCAAAATATTCTTTTAGATTCTGCAAATTCTGAAGAAACTCCGCTTTCTGTTTTTGAGAATGATACTTATCTATCGATTTCAAAAGAATTATCGGCAGTATTGTAAGGAAACCGTCTTTCTTCAGAACATAATCATATGCCCCGTACTGGAGAGCTTCATGCACGATTTCTTCGTCTTCTCTATTGGTAACAAAGACGATAGGAACATCATAACCCTGATCGTTCAATTTCTTTAATATGTCAAGCCCGCTCATTTTAGGTAAAGTATAATCAACTATAATAGCATCATACCTTACATTGTTCCTGTTGAGATTATCAAATAAATCCGCTCCGGATATAAATGAATCCACTTCAAACACGGATTTGAATTCACACAATGTAGTTTTTATAAGAAATATATGATTTTCGTCATCTTCGACAAGAGCAATCTTGAATTTTTTCTCACCCAACTTCACATCTCCTCGATAAAGTATTACATGGTAATTTTTTTATGATATAAAAAAACCCATGACATAATATCATGTAATTTTTATAAAATAAAATATTTTATTTTATTTTTTTCCTAACAATTCAATATATATTTTTAGATTACTTTTTCAAAATACGGTTAAAAAATGGAACCGAAAATAAACAAGAAAACCTGTCTATTCAGCTATTTCTCTACAGTATCAGATTTTACGTGGTTTTTCATATTTTATGAAAAACGCCAATATTGATGGAATCAGAAAAAGAGTAAAAATAGTGGAAATCATCAACCCCGACAAAAGAACACTTCCAAGCCCGCGATATAACTCACTGCCGGCTCCTGTGGTTACAACAAGCGGGGCTAACCCTAATACACTGGTTGTAGTTGTCATAAATATCGGCCTTATCCTCGTACGAACAGACTCGGTTATAGCGGCTAAACCTGTTATTCCTTCGTAACGCGCATTATTTATAGACTGATATACAATTAAAATAGCGTTATTTACCACTGTCCCTACAAGTATGATAAAACCAAGCATTGTTATAACATCAAATGACTGAGGTGCGATAAATTTATTAACAAACCAGATGCCAAAGAATCCTCCGGCCGCTCCTAAAGGTATTGAAAAAAGAATTATCAACGGATACAGGAAATTCTCAAGAAGCGCCGACATAAGAAGATAAGTTATTACTATCGCGAGAATGAAATTCCATTGCAGAGCCTGGCGTGTTTGCGTTAGCTTATCCGCATTACCACCAATCTGAACCTCAACATCTTTAAGCTGGCCTCCTTTTTTTAATGGAGCCACTACTTCATTCTCAATTATATCCATCGCAGACTGAAGCGGAATTTCTTCAGGAGGAGTAACTTCGAGTGTAATATTTCTTTTGCGTTCCACATGGTTTACCTGAGTCATACCCTGCTCATATTTCAAATCGGCTATATTATTAATCGTTATAAGGTCACCGAACCTGTTTGCTATCTGACTATTCATTATATCTTCAGGAGTCTTTATAATTTCCGCATCGCTTCTAAGCACAAGATCGATATTTTTTTCCCCTGCCGGTTTGAACTCATCTATTTTTCTGCCATCCATCAGAATATCAATATAAGTACCTACTCCATCTTCAGTCAATCCATTTGCAATAACTTTCGCTCTGTCAGGGATAATGTTCGCTTCAGGATAAGATATCTCCAACGACGGTACCGGCCTTATCTGTGCATTTTTGATTTTACCGCCTATCATACCGAAAAGCATTCTCGCGGAACTTATTATTTTATCAACATCTTCACCGGATAACCTTACCTCGACCGTCCTGCCTCTTCCTATTCTGTTTTCAAATATGCCCGCCTGTAAACTCGCACCGAAAATACCCGGAATTGAGTTTATTATTCGCATAAACAACGGTATTGATTTGCGCGCTTCGGTTTCATGTTCATTTATCGCACCAAAAATTGTTATTCTGTCCGCGGCAACATAAAAAAGATTTTTAAGTTTAGGTATCCCATCTTTATAATCATTATCAAAATAAGGTTTTACGGATTTATATATGTAATTGCCTATCTCATTGCGTTTTTCTACCGAATAACCTGGGGGCGGAACTAATATATTCAATATAAGATTCCTGTTACCAAGAGGTAAATACTCCGCTTTCGGAGCCAGTAACTTAATCATCCCTATCGATAAAGAAACCAGAACAAGTACTGTAATAATTCTCGTAAACCAATTTTTTAACGAAATTTGCACAAAGAACATAATAAATCCGGTAAAAAAATTACCTATCTTATTAAAAATATTCATAATTGGTTTTGTCTTAGCTTCTTTATTTTCAATTTTCTTTACTCTCTTTTCCGTGATACGGTATAAAATATCGGAAATTGTCGGGATTACAGTTACCGACACAAAAAAACTGAGAAATATCGAAAACGAAATCGCAATAGCAATATCCTTGAAAAGCTGTCCTGCTTCTTGTTTTATAAAAATTACAGGCAAGAAAACCGCAAGCGTTGTTGCCGTAGACGCCAGAACCGCGCCCCAAACTTCTTTTGTACCATCGTATGAAGCATTAAACGGGGATTTTCCCATTCCCCTATGCCTGTCGATATTCTCAAGAACCACAATTGAATTATCCACTAACATTCCTACCGCAAAAGAAATACCGGCAAGACTCACAACATTAAAATTACGGCCCAAAATCCACATGAATATAAATGTCCCGATAGCGGAAATAGGTATGGAAACAGCGATTGTAATAGTAGAACTTATGGAGCGCAAAAAAAGATACAATACAATGATCGCCAAAATGCTTCCGAATATAACATTATTCTTAACAATATTTATTGATGTCTCTATATATGGAACCTGATCGTAAACCCAATGGATATAAAGGTTATTATCTTTCAGGATTCCCGCGTTGAGCGAATCAACAACTTTCCTTACATTTTTCGTCAGATCAATTACATTAGCCCCTTGTTCCCTGCGTATAGCAACCACAATAACAGGATCGCCATTCTGCATAACCGAAACATCATTTGTAGCGTATCCAAACCTTGTGGTAGCTACATCTTTAAGAAAAACCTTCTGTAAACCGTCGTTAAATAAAAGCACATTCATCGGATCATCAAGATTCTGGAATTCACTCATTGTACGCACACGATAATTCTTTTTGGCAACACCAAGCGTTCCGGCAGAAACATTGGCGTTGGCAGTACGCAATCGGTTTATGATATCATCTATAGTAAGATGATAAGAAGCCACTTTTTCAGGATCAATAACTATCTCAAGTTGCTTTTCAGTTCCTCCGAAAATGAATAAGGAACCGACACCCGGAACCCTTTCGAGATACTGGCGAACATTGTTTTCAAAAAAAGTACGGTAAGTATTGATTACCGATTTATCGGCGTTTTTTGTTTTTAACATCATCCAGATAATTGGCGATGATTGGCTTCCGGTAGCATCAATTATTGGTTTGTCTACGTTTTCCGGATAATCCGATACTTCATTAAGTTTATTAGAAACCCTCAAAAGCGCTTCATCAATATTTATACCAACCTTGAACGTCAGAGTAATGTCGCAATAACTATTATAACAGGAACTTTCCATCAGGGTTAACCCCTGTAACCCTTTTAAAGTATCCTCTTGTTTTTCGATAATATTCTTCTCCATTTCATAGGGCGTCGCACCAGGCCATGTTGTAGATACTGTAATCTGAGGTTCCTCAACATCAGGAGTTAACTGAACAGGAAGTTTTGTCAAACCAATATATCCAAAAAGAATAATAAGAATAACACCAACCGCCACCGAGACGGGTTTATTTATACAATATGTAATGAAATCCATCCGAATTACTTCCTCTCCGCCATAGTATAATTTTCATCAACGACCGTTACAGGCTGATTGGGCATCAATCTATCGTTTCCATCTGTTACCACCGGCATACCTTTTACAATATACGGATTGTCTACACCGACATATTCGCCAATATAAGCGATTATGTTAACAGGAAGTATTTCAGCTTTTTTATCCTTTATTGTATATACAAAATATTTCCCTCCATTTGCGATAAGAGCATCTCTGCTTATTATTCTCAGTTTCATTTTATCACTTACGGGAACGTGAACTGTAGCAGACATGTTTTGAATAGCGTTTTTAAAATACGGGATTTTTATTTTTATAACAAATGTTTTGCTTTTTATATCTGCAACAGGTACTAACCCATCTATTTTTCCAGTCATTTCTTTATGCAAAGCATCAATTTTCAACAAAATGTCGTTACCCGAAATGAGATAATTTATTATATCCTCATTGACAGCGACTTTAACAATAGTATCATCTGTAGAAGCAACAGTACATATCGGTGATTGCCGCTCAATCCATTGCCCGACTTCGCTTGATTTTTTTAGGATAACTCCATCAAAAGGAGCCCTGATACTGCTTTTTTCTATCTGAAGCTCAAGTTTCTGTATATTAATTTTCGCTACATCGATTTTCTTTAAAAGAGCCTTATATGCATAAAGAAGGTCCTCATAAGCTTTTTGGCTTGTTGATGAAGATTTATACAGCTTTTCAGACCGTTCGAGATTCCGTTTTGTATTTTCGGCATTAATCTCGTTTTCCTCAAGCTGTCGTTTGAGCACATCAAGGTCTTTCTGAGCGAAATCAGTATTTAAAGTAGCCAGAACATCATCTTTTTTTACAAACGAACCTTCATCAAAATATAACTTGTCTACCAATCCCGCCACTTCAGGAGATACAGATGATATTTTGTCGTAATCTACAATTCCGGATATTTGGTTAGTTTTGGAAACCTCCTGCTCGGTTACTGTGGATACAACAACTTTTGCGGGAGGCATTTGAGGTGCCTGAGCCAATACTATCGATCCAACCGCAAATATAACAAACAAGACAAAAACCGATTTGATTAATTTCATCCAATTCTCCATTTTTTCTTTTATGATTCTTGAGCAATCAATTATAACATATCCAATATTTAATACAAAAATAGTTTTTTTTATATTCATTGAGTTTTTAATCAATTGATGAAAAAAACAAAGGTTAATTCAGCGGATAAGATATATTAATAATTTGATTATAATTAAATATAAAAGATAAAACGCGGATAAAAAATAAACAGGGGTACCGTCTCAAAGTACGATACCCCTTGTTATTAAAAAATTATATTTAATTATAATTTATACATAGATATTATTTCAGACAATACCTGAGCTTCTTTTTCCATATCGCTTGCCGCGGTTACTGTATGCTGAGCGCCTTTGTCGCTTTCTTC
>CAYVGJ010000003.1:173699-186463 GCA_964451165.1 uncultured bacterium | reverse complement strand
ATTCGCTCAGATGGAAGAGAGCTCAAACGAAGGCGAAAACGACGGTGCAGTTATCAGCAATACATTCGCTCAGATGGAAGAAGAAATCTATATGGAAGGCGAAAATGAAAGCGATAACGATAATGAAGGCGCGAAACTGAACAACGGTATTATGGTTGCTCAAGCTACCGAAGAAACTGGTAACGAAGGTGCCCCGACAGGTTCCCAGACAGAAGATGAAGGGATCAATTATTGATATTAATTCAATAAAAGTTTCCTAAAATAGATAACAATACTGGCACGGTGAATATATCGTGCCAGTATTGTTTTTATAGGGTAAATGTTTATAATTGTTTTAATGAAATAGGTTGCAAAAAAATATATTGAAGAATTGTATTAATATAAAATACAGTTATATAAATTATGAAAAGAAAAAATAAATTGAGCTTTTAAAATAAGATATGGGTCAAAAGATAATTTGTAAAATATATTTCAGGGTGTAATTATGCATAATTCAAAAAAAGAATTGAAATTTACCGGGTTACCCATAAGTGGCGGGATAGCTATATACAAGGTTTGTTTGTTCAATGATGACCGGCATAATAACCTTCCCAAATATCATATAGAAAATGTGGAACTGGAAAAATTCAGAGTCAAAGAAGCGGTAATGATTGTTGCTGAAAAGTTGGATAAACTTAAAGATGAAGTCAGTAAACGTATAGGTCCTGCCGAAGCGGAAATATTTACCGCGCAGAAAATGATTGTTGAAGACCAGAGCCTTCACAACAGGTTTAACGAAGCGATCGATAATGGAAAAGACAATGCCGAACAGGTAGTATCCAGAATAATGGATGAATACGAAGGTAAACTTCTTCAGCTGGAGAATGAGTATATTCGGGAACGGGCATCAGATATAAGTGAAGTTAAACGGAGATTACTTGATGTCTTGCGTAATACAACACCAACTCTTATGTGTGAAGGGGATAGCAGTTGTGCAAGAGGTAAAAACCGAATTATCGTGGCAAGAGAACTGACTCCAAGCCTGACTCTTGATCTGGATTGCGATAATATAAAAGGGTTTGTCACCGAAAGAGGCGGTATGACATCACATGCGGCAATACTCGCACGCTCAATAGGTATTCCGGCAGTGAGCGGTATAAAAAATATCTACGATAACGTGTCGTGTGGTACAGAGATTCTGGTAAATGGTTATATCGGGGAAGTGATTGTTTGGCCGTCTGCGGAAACAATAGAAAACATTTCAAAAATTGAACTGTTGGATAAAAAAACGGAAATAATATCTCCGTTGCCGGAATTGAAGGTATTGGCGAACCTAAGTTTATCTACTGATGTTACAGAAGCCGGGAATGCAGACGCTGAAGGAATAGGATTATATCGGACTGAATTCGAGTTTTTATCCGCCGGTAAAATGCTTGATGAGATTGAGCAATATGAAAGATATATGACGGTATTAAAAGTAATGAAAGATAAACCTGTATATTTTCGTGTTCTGGATATTGGTGGAGATAAATCATCAGCGTTTTTTAATATCCCTTCAGAAGAAAACCCGTCGCTTGGATGCAGGGGGAGCAGATTGCTTTTATCCAGACCGGACCTTTTGCGTGTTCAGGCACGAGCGTTTGCGCGGGTTTCGCTCTTTTCACCTGTATATGTCATGTATCCGATGATTGTCAGCACGCAACAATTTCTAAAATTAAAAAATATATTTATGGATGCCATATCGGATTTGGATCACGGAGAAATCTATCATGGAATAATGTTTGAGGTTCCATCGGCATGTCTTCAGGCAAAAGAATTATTTCAACATGCTGATTTTGCAAGTGTGGGTACCAATGACCTGATTCAATTTTTGTTTGCTGTGGACAGAAATAATGATCTAGTCGCAAATGATTACGATCCGGATAATCCTGTATTTTGGATGATATTGAAAAATCTGGCTGATACCGCTGATGAGGCAAAAAAAACTTTATCTGTTTGTGGAGAAATAGCCGGAGATCCAAAATTTATACCGAAACTCCTTGAAATCGGTATTAAAACGGTCAGTGTAAGTTCGAGGCTAATTTCTCAAGTCAGAAACGCTGCTTTTAAAACAATTTCAAAAAATGGTTGAGCGCCTAACTGAAAATTGATACGAATTCGGCAAAATTTGTTTGACAAAACTCTCCTTTTCGTATTAATTTTTTATAGGTTCCTTTTTTTCACATTTAAATTATAAGGAGGGAAAAATGAGCAAATACAGATGTATACTTTGCGGATATATTTATGATCCGGCGGAAAATGATAATATTGATTTTAACGATTTACCGGACGACTGGGTATGCCCGGAATGCGGAGCGGGTAAAGATGAATTTGAGAAAATCTGAAGAAAGAAAAGAGGCATTCGATGTTTAACCTTATAGAAATTGTAGGGGTTTCAAAAGAGAGCTTTTCTGATGCAGTAAAGAAAACGGTTGATCAGATAATCAATTCAGGAAAAAAAGTATTCTGGTTTGAAGTTGTTGAGCAAAGAGGGGCTGTTAAAGAGGGAAATGCCGTTGAGTTTCAGGTTAAACTTAAGGTTGCTGTAAACGCTGTTTTTAATAATAAAGATATGGTTGAATCTGTATCGGATGACCAGAAAATTTGTCCAACCTGCGATAAACCTGTCGGAAAAGGTGGGCATATGTGTTCGCCAGAAACACTGAATGACGCGACATGTGAGTGGTGTGGTTCACAAATTATTGATGAACGTCATCTTTGCGGTGATAAAGTATCTGAGCTTGCATATATCTGCAATAGTTGCGGCAGAACCGCTGTGAAACCAGAGAATCTCTGCGATCCAAAACGAATACAATAAATTTATGTATTAGCCGGTTTTTATCATCTCCGGTTTGTCTGGATTTTATTTCAATAAAGTGATGATCCTGCAAAATATATGTCTTTTAAGGATCTGAAAATTTCGTATTATAACGCTTGATTTTCTTGGAGGAAAATTAAATGGACGTAACAAAGACCGATCTTGACCAGCTTTGTATTACTACAATGCGGATGCTATCAATTGACGCTATTGAAAAAGCTAAATCCGGACATCCGGGATTACCTCTGGGCGCCGCTCCTATGGCTTATGTTTTGTGGACAAAATTTTTAAACCATAATCCCGCTAATCCGCAGTGGATTAACAGAGACAGATTTGTTTTTTCTTCAGGGCATGGATCGGCAATGCTTTACGCTCTTTTATATCTTACCGGCTATGGATTAACCATAGATGATTTGAAGAATTTCAGGCAATGGGGAAGTAAAACTCCGGGTCATCCCGAATACCGTGTTACACCTGGAGTTGAATCTACTTCCGGCCCTCTTGGGCAAGGGTTTGCTATCGGTGTCGGTATGGCAATGGCAGAAAGAATTCTCGCCAAAAATTATAATAAACCCGGTTGTGAGATAATAAACCATTATACTTACGGAATTGTATCTGACGGCGACCTGATGGAAGGAATAAGCCATGAAGCCGCCTCTATCGCCGGTCGCCAGAAACTGGGTAAACTTATTTATCTATATGATGATAATCATATATCTATTGACGGTTCAACGGATCTTACATTTACTGAAGACGTTTACACGCGATTTGTATCTTACGGTTGGCACGTGGTTAAGGTTAATGACGGCAACAATATCGCTGAAATAGAAACTGCGATAAAACTTGCTCGCGAAGAAAAAGAAAAACCTTCTTTGGTTATGGTCAGAACACATATCGGATTCGGAAGCCCTAAACAGGATAGCGAAAAATCTCACGGCGAACCTCTTGGAACCGAAGCTTTATTGAAAACAAAACAATATTATAACTGGCCCGCTGATAAACCATTTTTCGTTCCTGAAGAAGCATTGGAAAATTGCAGAAAAATACGCAATGCAGGAATTGAAAAAGAAAAAGAATGGTCTAAACTTTTTAATGAATACAAGAGCAAATTCCCAAATGAATCTGAAAATATTGAAAACCAGTTGAACGGTAATCTCCCTCTAAACTGGAATGAAGAGATAAAAAATCTTAAATTCGCTAAATCTGAACCGCCAATAGCGACAAGAGACGTTTCAGGAAAAGTTCTATCCATATTAGCTAAACAAATACCGTATTTGCTTGGCGGTTCGGCTGATCTCGCAGGGTCAACAAAAACTCTTCTTAAGGAATATGGTGTCCTTGAATGCGGGCAGGATACTCCCGGATGTGGTAGAAACATATATTTTGGTGTTCGCGAACATGCAATGGGAGCTATAACAAATGGGCTTGCGCTTCATCGCGGAATAATTCCTTATTGCTCGACATTTCTTGTCTTCTCGGATTATATGAAACCGGCAATAAGGCTGGCTTCCATTATGAAATCCCATTCCATATTTGTGTTTTCTCACGACAGTATCGGTGTTGGTGAAGACGGCCCTACACATCAACCGATTGAACATCTTATTTCATTAAGATCCATACCGGATCTTATTGTTTTACGGCCGGCGGATGCCAATGAAGTCATTACCTGTTGGGAAATCGCTTTGGAGTTGAAAAGGCCTGTAGTTTTAATTTTAACACGCCAGAAACTACCTGTGTTTGATCCGGAAAAAAGGAAAGAAGTGGCAAACGGGGCATATATCTTATCCGATTGCGAGGGATCTCCGGACATAATTCTTATGGCATCCGGATCTGAAGTACAGCTTGTTATGCAAGCACAGGAGAAACTTGCTCAGCAGAAAATTCAGTCCCGTGTTGTGTCTGTTCCATCGTGGGAACTTTTTGAGTCTCAATCCGAAGAATACCGCGAGTCGGTACTTCCAAGAAACGTTAAAGCTCGGCTCGCAATTGAGGCAGGGTCGACTTTAGGATGGAAAAAATGGGTTGGCGACCAGGGCGATGTTATCGGTATAGATCATTTCGGTTCCTCAGCGCCGGGTGAAATCCTTTTTGAAAAATTTGGGTTCACTGTTGATAATGTGTTGAAACGTTCCGTTGGCCTGATTGGTAAATGATAGACGATTCGGCTTGCGTTTTTGACGATAAACCGATATTTTATTCTTAATGTATGTAAGAGAATACTTACAAAAGGAGTGAAATATGCGTATTAGTATTGTCGGATTGGGGCGGATGGGTAAAAATATGGTATTGCGCCTCATAAAAGGCGGGCATGAAATCGTTGTCTATAATAGAACCCTGTCCAAAGTTCATGAGCTGGAAGCCGAAGGTGCTATCGGTGCGCAATCTCTGGCGGAACTGGTTGAGAAGTTAACTGTACCGCGAGTAGTTTGGCTGATGCTTCCCGCAGGTTCGATTACTGACGAAAACATAACCGAATTATCTTCATTATTATCCCCTGGAGACATAATCATTGATGGAGGCAACAGTTATTACAAGACGGATATTATAAGGTATAATACCTTAAAGGAGAGAGGAATCCGCTACATGGACGCCGGTGTATCCGGTGGTATCTGGGGATTGAAAAACGGTTATTGTACCATGATAGGGGGCGATGAAAAGGATTTCAGGTATATTGAACCCGTATTGAAATCACTTGCGCCGGAAAATGGCTATATGTACTGCGGTAACGCAGGTGCAGGTCATTTCATAAAAATGGTTCATAACGGTATTGAGTACGCTTTGATGGAGGCGTACGGTGAAGGTTTTGAGCTGATAAAAGCATCTCCATACGGTGCTATTGATTTGTCCGGTTTATCTAAATTGTGGAACCGGGGGAGTGTGGTGCGGTCATGGTTGCTGGAATTGCTTGAGTCGGCTTTTGAAAAAGATCCTGATTTGAGCTCAATAAAAGGTTATGTTGAGGATTCAGGCGAAGGGCGCTGGACTGTTCAGGAAGCCATAGAGCTCGGGGTTGGCGCCACATCAATTGCGCACGCAGTATTCAAAAGGTTTCAATCTCGCCAGGCTGAGGTTTTCTCAAATAAAGTTCTTGCCGCTCTCAGAAACGAGTTTGGCGGGCACGCTGTGGCTAAAGCTGACGAGGAAATACGCAAATCAATATCAGGTGCCGGATTAACTACTCACGCAAGAGCGGATGAAAACCGCGATATCTAACCTGAGGGGGTAATTATGCCCGGTGTTAAAACTCATATTGAGATCAGAGACGAATTCTGTATCGAAACCAGAGCGCAAGCTTGCGCTCTGATTATATTCGGCGCTTCCGGTGACCTGACTGCAAGAAAACTCGTTCCTGCTCTATATAAACTGTTTCGGAAAAATCTTCAGCCGAAAAATTTCTATATTCTTGGATGCGGCAGAACCAATATGTCCGACGAGACTTTTCGCAAAGAGGTAATCAATTCAATAATAAATGAGCACGATGATCCCGATATTTACTCGTTTACAGAGAGATTTTATTATCAGAAAGTTGAGTATTCACAAGAAAATGATTATATTGAACTTAAACAAAAATTAGAATACCTTGACTCAAAATATTTAACCGCAAACAATCATATATTTTACCTCGCTACTCCTCCGGTAGTTTATTCTCTGATTACTGCTATGCTTGCTAAAACTGACATTGTTACAAAATCAGGCACTACTGCTCCGTGGTCAAGGGTAGTTATCGAAAAACCGTTTGGATTCGATCTCGATAGCGCTATCGTGTTGAGTGAAAGTTTAGGCAGGGTTTTAGGCGAAGACCAGATTTACAGAATTGATCATTATCTCGGTAAAGATACAATACAGAATATTCTTATTTTCAGATTTGCCAACGCGATATTTGAACCCATCTGGAACAGGCATTATATAGATCATGTTCAGATAACTGTTGCCGAGTCGATAGGAGTTGGGCACAGAGCCGGATATTTTGAGAACGCAGGGTTGTTGCGGGATATGTTTCAGAACCATATGCTGCAGATGCTGGCGCTGGTTGCCATGGAACCGCCGATTTCTTTTGGTGCCAATCATGTGCGCGATGAAAAAGTCAAGTTGCTTCATTCGATAATACCGTTTACCAGAGATGATATAGACAATTATGTTATCCGTGGACAGTATATTGCAGGTAGTGTTAACGGTATATACTCCAAAGGGTATCGGGAAGAAGAAAACGTTGATCCGTTATCAGCAAAAGAAACATATGTTGCCGCAAGGTGTTATATTGATAACTGGCGATGGCATGGAGTACCGTTTTTTCTGAGGTCCGGAAAATGCCTACCTAAAAAAGTGAGCGAAATTGCCATTGTGTTTAAAAAAATTCCGTATTCTATTTTCGCTCCGATATCAACTAACGAATTATTGTGCAATGTCCTTGTGCTTAATGTCCAGCCGGAAGAAGGGATCTCGCTTACTATTCAGGCTAAACATCCCGGACCGAAACTATGCATGAGCTCATTAACTATGGATTTCAGTTATCAGGATATTTTCGGCGAATCACCACCGGATTCGTACCAGCGTTTGCTCCTTGACTGCATGCTCGGTGACCAGACACTTTTTATCCGCGACGATGATATGAAAGCCGCTTGGTCTTTGATTACCCCTATCCTTAAACAATGGGAAAGCGACATAGACGCAAAAAAACTGTTTTTTTACAAAAGCGGTACTTGGGGCCCGGAAGAATCCGACACGATGATGAAAAAACATAATAAAGAATGGCGTATTTTATAAAATAATATGTATTCAATAAAAATTTTCACAGATACCGATAACCTGTCTAAATCAGTGTGTGACCTGATAGTTGACCGCGCGAAAAAGGCGATAGAGAAATATGGAATCTTTTCTATGGCTCTTTCGGGCGGATCGTCGCCTGTTCCAATATATCGAATGTTGAGCTCTCCGCAATATTCAACAAACATTGATTGGTCAAAAACACATCTTTTCTGGGGAGACGAAAGATGTGTGCCTGCGCGTCATCCTGCAAACAATTATTATTGCGCATATAGTAACTTGATCTCCAGAATCCATATTCCCGAATCAAATATACATAGGGCGCCTGTGGAATTAAACGATCCTGAAAAAGTTGCAATGACATATGAACACGAACTTAAAAAATTTTTTAAATATAAAATGGATAAAAGCGAATCCAGTCTATTCGACCTGATTTTGCTTGGTATGGGCAAAGACGGACACACCGCTTCCATTTTCCCTGATAGAGAGGTCATCGCGGGATCAAACAGATGGGTAGTTCCGTCTGTCGCGCCGGAAGGTGTGGAGCCCAAACATAGAATAACTTTTACGTTTTCGCTGATTAACCGTTCTGTTCTGGGATTAATTATCGTTATCGGGCAGGATAAAAGAAAAATACTTAAAGAGACTCTAAATGCCTTAAAAAAGCATAAATATCCGGTTTGTCAAATAAATACAATTGAAAAACCGCTTTTATTTGTTGATTTTGAGGTATAGATCATAAATAATAAACTTATGAACTCAGAAAATGTCTTTCATTCGATAAACAAAAACCCGTATTACAATCTTGCGCTGGAAGAATATTTGATGGAGTCTGTTAGTCCGGGTGAAAACATTCTTCTTTTTTATGTAAACGACGATTCGGTAATAATCGGGCGCAACCAGAACCCCTGGCAGGAATCTGATGTCAATCTGTTAAAAAAAGACAAAATACCGATTGCACGAAGAATATCCGGCGGAGGCACGGTGTTTCATGATCAAGGTAATCTAAATTACAGTATGATCATCGACAAAACTGTATATGATAAATCACGACAGTTTGAGCTATTGCTCAAATCTCTAAAAAAAAATGGCATAAACGCGTGCGTAAATTCAAAACACGATTTGATAATCAATGAAAAGAAGTTTTCAGGAAACGCATTTTGTTTCAGGAAAAACCATGTTTTGCATCATGGAACAATAATGTTCTCTGTAGATACTGAAAAAATGAAAAAATATTTAACACATGATGAAAAATGTAAACTAAACACAAAAGCAATAAAATCAGTCAGGTCGAATGTAATAAACTTGAATACCTGTTCAAATTCCATTAAAATGGAAGACGTCAGGGATTCATTAACGGGGTTTTTTCTTGAAAATTACGCAATAAAAAACAAAGAGATCAAACCATTGATTATTGATGAATCGATTGTTAACGCGACAGCCGATAAATTTTGTTCGTGGGATTGGATATACGGTGAATCGCCATCGTTTGTCACTGAGCTGAACAGATGTTTCTCATGGGGAACGTTATCTGTATCATATAAAATAAATAAAACAAAAATTACTGAAATTGACATTAAATCCGATAAGTTAACCGATAAAATGATAAATTACATAAAAGATTTATTTAGCAATACAGACGTAAATCAAATTAAGTACATTGATTCATCATGTTTATTCTTAAATGATTCGCAAGAAATATATATAAAAGATATTATCCGGATGCTTGAAGATTCACTTGTAACCGATAAGAAATAGATTATTGTGCGATAAAAATTTATTATTTATTGTCATTTATTATTTTAAATAAATATTATTTGGAGAACAACTATGAGTTTACCCTTTGACTACAATGTACTGGTGATAGGATCCGGACCGGGTGGCTATGTTGCGGCTATACGCGCTTCGCAACTTGGGCTGAAAACAGCTGTTGTCGAAAAAGAAAAATTAGGCGGAGTATGTTTGAACATCGGGTGTATCCCTTCAAAATCGCTGATTCACCAGGCGGAGATTTTCCAATCGATAAAACAACTCCAATATTTTGGAGCTAAAATAGATTTGTCCGAATTCGATTATGAAAAAGTATATAATAAATCGAGAAAAACCGTGGATACTTTATCTAAAGGAATTGAGTTTCTACTTAGAAAAAATAATATCGACTTGATTTTCGGCGAGGGAAAAATTTCCGGCGAACACCAGGTGACGATAAACGGCGAGAACCAAATTTCAGCGCAAAATATTGTTATTGCCACAGGATCCCGGTCGAGGGAAATAAGCGGGTTTGAGTTTGACGGCGAGTATGTGTTATCATCCAAAGATGTGCTTCTTATGAAAAAGTTACCCAAAAGTATGATTATTCTCGGAGCCGGCGCCATTGGAATGGAGTTTGCCCATGTTTTTAACTCGTTCGGGGTTGATATTCATGTTGTGGAATTAATGGATTCCGTATTGCCTGCCGAAGATAGGGAAACCGCCGATATTCTGCATAAATCATTTGCAAAAAGGGGAATCAGAATATCCGTATCCACAAAAGCGGTATCATTAAAAAAAGGAAACGGTTTGATTGAGCTTATTGTGGAAGGCAAAGACGGAACACAGAACAGTTTTCAGGCTGAAAAATTACTTGTTTGCGTAGGAAGAATACCCAATACGGAAAATATCGGGCTTGCAAATATCGGATTGGAAACTAAAAATGGATTTATACCTGTCGGCGATTATTATAAAACCAAATTGCCCCATATTTACGCTGTGGGCGATGTGATAAATACTCCTCAGCTTGCTCATGTTGCCTCAAAGGAAGGCGAAATAGCCGTAGAGCATATCGCCGGAAACAAAACAGAAAAAATAATTGATCAGCGACTTATACCAAACGCGGTTTATTCTGTACCTGAAATCGGAAGTTTCGGATATACGGAAGAAAAAGCCAAAGATGCGGGATTAAATTATAAAAAAACAGTTATTCCATACAGATCAGTTGGGAAAGCGGTTGCGGTGGAACAAACCGAAGGTATTGCGAAAATCATATACGATCCGGATACAAAAGAAATATTCGGCGCGCACATAGCGGGTTTACAGGCGACTGAATTGATCCATGAGATACTGTTTGCCAGAAAAGCCAGGCTTCTTCCCGAAGATATCGCCGGGATGGTTCATGCGCACCCGACATTATCGGAAATTATCATGGAATCAATGAAATCTGTGTATGGTTGTGCTATACATATATAATAAAAAGAATAAATTAATCGGGGGGATTTTATGGACGAAAAATTTCATGAAGGGGATCAGGCATTTGATTTCTGCCTTTTTAACGGCAATAACGAAAAAGTTTGTCTTGAATCTTATAAAGGGAAATGGGTTGTTCTTTATTTTTATCCGAAAGACAATACACCCGGATGTACCACTGAGGCAATCGGGTTTTCCAACTCAATACGCGAATTTGAGGAATTGAACGCGATTGTTCTGGGTATAAGCCCGGATTCCACGGAAAGCCATGATAAGTTCTGCGACAAACACGGTTTGAAAGTACAGCTATTGAGCGATACCAACCATGAGATAGTTGAAAAATATGGCGTATGGCAAATAAAACATATGTATGGAAAAGAATATTACGGTGTTGTCCGATCAACTTTCCTTATTGATCCGAATGGTTTTGTGCGCCACATTTGGAGCCCTGTTAACGTGAAAAACCATGTTAGCGAAGTTAAAGATAAACTGATTGAGCTTCAGAATGAAAAATAAAAACACAATTGGAATCAACTTAAACTAACAAGTATTTCTTATAAAGAAAACAGGATGCAGAGCATCCTTACAAAAAGTTTTTGTTTCTTTTTTCAAAAAGAAAAAGTCTTTTGCTTTTATTAATATGTAATATAATAAGCCGATTCGCGATATAAATAAAAAACTACTTTTTTGTGTCAAAAAAGTAGCAAAAAACCGTAATATTTATGCTTTTTTCAGTTTTTCGATAATATCCAAAGCAGCTTTTTTACCCGATAAAAGCATCCCGCCGAAAATAGGGCCCATACGTTTCGATCCGAAAATACCGTTACCGGACATACCTGTGGCATATACATTGTGGTAAATTTCTTTAGCGTTATGCGCGACATCCTTTTCCGCGGTCTCTGCATTCATAGAACCTTCACCGATAATATCGCCGGTTTTGGTGAACAGAACTTTACCGATACGCTGGAGCACAATTTTGGCTACCTCGCATCCATGCCCTGTCGCGTCGATAACGAATTTCGAGCCGATGGTTATCGGATCGACATGAAACCGCGCTATCTCAACGCTTGTCCAGTTTATAACCAGCCCGCAGACTTTGTTGTCGGCAGTAACTTTTATGTCTTCTACAGAAATAAGGTTATATAAGTTTGCTCCGGCAAGTGAAGAATGATAAACAAGCGAACCGACACAGTGAGTCGAATCGGCAATATAATAGTTTTCCTGATACTTTTTATATTTTATCCTGAATTCATCAAGTATAGGGAGCGATTCTTCCTGAACTACAATCTTGTTAAACATTATTCCGCCGCCCCACATTCCGCCGCCAAAACTCAGTTTGCGCTCGTATACGTTGACTTTATATCCCTCTTTAGCAAGATAATATGCCGCAACAAGGCCAGCAGGGCCACCGCCAACTATCGCCACATCAACATTGAGATTATTTATAAGGTCTTTGCTATATTCATCTATAATAGCTTTACTTACAATTAAATCATCTAAAGGCATTTTCTCAATCCTCCTGTACTCAAAATAATAGTAATGATATATAAATATGGTTAATCTCAGAATGCGTATATTAGCATACTTGCCGGATTTGTTAAAATAGATTAATTCAAATTTCGTGTTTAATCCAATAATTCAAACGGGATCGGTAATAAAAATATGGAAAGATTATGGTAGATTTATTCTTTCAGTTTTTCCCTGTTAGAGAAATAAACATAGTTATCTTGAATAATGGCGCCTTTTCGCAGAAAGAAATTTTTCAGTTCTTCATTATAAAATTCACCATTCGGATTTTTATTCAGGAAAAAAAGTATTCTTCCTTTTTTTGTTAAATGCTTATAAAAATCACGAAATAAAAAATCCCATCAGTGATTCCCCATGGTGTTTCATTGAACCAGAGATTAAAACAGACCATAAATGAAGTAATTAAATCGAATTT
>CAYVGJ010000003.1:67843-173599 GCA_964451165.1 uncultured bacterium | reverse complement strand
TTTCATTGAACCAGAGATTAAAACAGACCATAAATGAAGTAATTAAATCGAATTTTCTGATTTAACATAAACTGCTACTATAAAATCTGTCAATCCACGATAATAATTTAGTTTTTGTAAACTAAATAGATGATTCCACAGCGCGGGTGGCGTTGGCTTTTTTATCTATCTGTTCAGGTTTAGGAGCTGGTGGAGCCATAAAGTTCAATATATTGCCCATATCTGCGGCTACATTTGGATTTGAAACCTGAACCGGAATAGATGTTATGCGGTTTATCAGAAAAAGCATCTCCTGCTCGGAAAAGAAATCATGATCGAAAAGTACAAATACCGCCATAGGGTCGTCCATGACGTTAATTATCGTGTTGAATGTCTCGAATGGATGAACGGATATCAACACACCGAACATCTCATCGGCAAGGTTTTTATCCGTAAGTATATCGGCTTCAATAGGGACACCGATGTGTGTGAATATTTTATGATACAAATCCATATTTCCTGATTTAGAAAGATACTGGCGGAAACTTCTTAGAAATTTGGTTATGATCTGATCGTTCTGATCGGATATCTGGAATTTCCATGATTTGATCAGCGCATCAATCTCATCATCGAGCATACTGCCTGTCTCGCCTTGTCCGGAAATGATTATTTCCAGTTTTTCCGCCTCGTAATGCAAAGCGCGCCTCTGCTCTTTATCCAATTCTTTACCTTCACGATATTCATGGATTTCGTGAGCAAGAAGGGCGAGCAGCCGGTCGAGATATTTTTTGTTGCCGGTAGTCTGGTACATATTCCAGAGTTTATCAACCAATGGGCGCGATAAGAAGATTTTGTTGTCGATGATACACCCCATTATACCGGTTCCGTCCTCATCAAGGAATATGCCCGGATTGCCGTCGTTTACTCGGAGAGTTTTAAACGAGATCAATTTATCAGCTTCCTGCAAATAAAAATTGACGCGTTTGAGCTGTTCATGCTGAGGGTCTAAAACTGTTTTCGGTTTGAATTGCTCGATAACTTCTTTTATCCGGTTTTTAAGGGAATTAAGCATATCTGACGGGAAAGCTTCAATGTCGCTATGGAACATAATTGAATAAAATAAACCAACATTACTTTCATAATCAATAACTTTACCGCCGACTTCCTTCGCGGATATTATTGGCTGTTGCGCCTGCATATTATCTGCTAAAAACTGCTGAAAACTTTTTAGGGATATGGTATTTCGCGGTATTTGTCCGAGTATGATTTTCTCTATATAATCCATATATACGTTATATATCTGGTTGACGATCTGGTAATCGGTATAAAAACGCCGTCTTGGAATAGGTAATTTCGGGTTTTTGTCGAGAATCTGGTTTGTTTCTCTTATGAACGCAAAGTTAAGTACCTGAGGTTCGTTTGCGTAAATCATAAACACTATTCTGAAAAACATCTGAATATCCAATAGATCTTTATCGGCAATAATATCTGTTTCATCGTCAGTAATAATTTCGGTTTTTCCGGCAAGTACGGAATCGTACATAAGGGATGCGTCCGTGCCGAGGAACGCGAACCTTCTATCTCCTTTTTCAGTGAGTGATGTTTTTTTACCGGTTTGGCTTACTGTTGATACAAAACTGATTTCTTTCGGGTCGACAATATAAGCTTTACCCTCAACTTGCCTTTGCTGAGAGTTCCGGTTAAAATTTGTGCCGACATCGAGTTTAATTATGTTTTTAGAATCGGTGATTCGCTGTATCTGGGCAAACGATTGTTCTCCGCGTCCAACAATACCCAATGCCTTATTGTGCCCGACGGCGACATAATTCGCTCCGGGAAAGAAAGACAAAAATTTATTGACTATTTCCGGTTCACTTATGAATGGCGCGGATGTAAATTCAGGAGCGGCCGCCAAAACGGAATCAAAACCGATTTTAAAATGGGTTGATGAAAATCCTTCCCGGTCGATTAGATCCTGGTAAAAGTTTTCTATCGCTGTTTCGACTGTCCAATCGGGATGAGACTTGAGAGACGCCTCAATGAGCTCGTTAAATTTTTGTGTCGGACCGCCATGAACAAAAACATGTGATCCGACATTAGCCATGATAGGCAGATGCCACAGGAAATCGATATATTTCATTGCTTCAGGGTTTTGAGTCCGTATCTGGTTTAACTTGAACAGGTCATTAAACTCAAAAGCCCTTCTCAATTCGGAACTTTGTACTGGAGTAAATCCTATTTCCTTAAGTAAATCATTTAACAAATTGACGGATCCATCGTACCAACTTCCTGATAAAAACATGGCTTCATGGTTACCCATTATGGCAATAACCTGTGCTTTTTTCTCTTGCGCTTGTTTTTGAAGTTTCATAATCAGATCGATAACCGCTTTTTGCTCTTTCCCGGGCCCGCGGTCGATAAAATCGCCGTTTATTACAACGGTAGTGCCTGCTTCGGCTATAAAATCGCCGTTTTCGTTTATTATGCCTGTGGACTTCAATGTCTCAAAGAAAGCGGTATAATCGGAATGAATGTCACCGAAAGCGACAATTTTAGACGGTTTTTTGACAGTTTTTACGTAAGTATAATTATCGTGTTGTTTTTCGTTTTTCTCAAAAGCGCTAAACGCAGTGGA
Organism: uncultured bacterium; assembly: GCA_964451165.1. Lineage (GTDB taxonomy): Bacteria > Auribacterota > Auribacteria > Auribacterales > Auribacteraceae > CAYVGJ01. Next base: position 170,985 of record CAYVGJ010000003.1, on the reverse strand, counting down.
ATACCGGTTTATCAAATCACCCAGAGGAGCGTTTTGCCATAACAGGTTGCCTTTTGTATCAAGTATAGGCAAATTCTTTTTAGGATGTTTGCCTATGATTGCCATCGCGTTGGAAAGATGCATTTTATTAACGAGAACAGCCGCTAAGGATTCCGGTTTCAAAGTTTTATATGCGAGAGCTGTTTCTTCGGATACGACTCTGATATCATTTGATTTTTTCATTTCTTCAGTTGCTGTTTGATCGTAAACATATGTTACGCTTGGCAGAGCTCTTCGTACTTCATCATCGGATATTCTCGGGTTGCCGAGAGCGCCATAGGATGATAACGAACTTCCCAAATGCGAGTCTTCATAAGCGTTAGGCCCTGATTTTCTGAAAAATGCGAGGTCAACTTCATGATGATGATAATTCCGGTTTATGTCAGTCAACCTTTGTGCGGCGCTTCTTATAACTGTAGCCATATATTTTTTGTTTTGTTGGTCGAGTTTGTTGGCAAGCTCAATCAATCTGTTTTGCACAACTAAAGAAGGTTCGCTTCCGTAATGGAGGGTGTCATCAAAAAGGGGAGATTTTAGCTCTTTTCCATACCTGTCAACGTATGGGCGGCCTCGTTCATCGTTTATAGTCAGCTCTATTTTTTGGCCGCGAATAAAAACACCTTTGGCGAAATAATATCCCGCAAGATTGCGTTCCTGGGGAGGCAGTAGTTTTACATAACTTTCAAATATGGATGCCGCCTGTTCAATATTACCTTCATATAACGAAGCGTTGGCTCTAAGAAGAATGGATTGTGCATTGTTTCCTGCTTTTAGTTCCTCATCCGCGGCGAACCGGAGGAATTTGGCGAGTCGGCGAAATTTTTTTGTCAGCAGAACATCTATCCGCGAATCAAACGGATCGGCGGAATTTGCCAGTTTCAGGTTGACTATGTTATCAAGAAGATCAGATACCGTTTCATGTCCGGCAACCGTATCGGTGAAATCCTTGTCGGCTTTTTTCACCGGTTGTGTATAAAGAGGAGTATTTTCTATCCTGTGGAAATATAACCTGAAATTACCAACGGTTTCTTCATGCGAAAGTTTAATTTTATCAACGTTGGGAGGAAGATTGGCATTCATCTGATCCATAAGAGATTTTTGTTCCGATACTGTAACCTGCAAACGGGTAACATCATTTGTTGATTCGGTAATTTGTACGCCGAAAGAAAAACTTTTGTTTTCAAAATCTCCCCGTTCATAATAAACCAGAGATGATATGTATCTTTCAACTCGTTTCAATTCCTCAGGTGAACAAGGAAGATTCTTTTTGTGCTGAATCTCCTTATATTTATTTATCCATTTTTCAGTAAACTCGACCATTGCCTGAATTACCTGTTCATTGAAATCATAAGGGGTGATCTGCCCCATAGTGTGCAGTTGGTCAAACAGTTGGCTTGTGTTTGTTATAGTCATTACCTTGGCGATAAGCACCGCTTCTTTGATAATCTGGCTTGTAAGTTCAGAATCCGCAAGCAGATTCGCGATGCGAACTCTTGGCGCGAGCCTGTTGGGCACGGTGATCGGGAAAAATTCGTCAATGCCTGAAGGCGTGTTTGTCATGATAGATTTATAAATATTTACGTATTTCGATTCATTGTAATTTGGCTGAATTACAGCGTAATTTAGTTTCTTTTCATCCATCAGCTTAATGATTCCAGGTGTATGAAAACCACCGGCAATAAGTATTACTGCTTTGGATTTTTGTTTCAGCGCGTTATCAAGCAGAATACGGTCTCTGTCCATTGAATTTTTATAAAATGATATTGAGTTGCGGGTTAGTTCATGGAATCGATTAAAAAAATTAAAATTCAAAACGGATTCGAAATCCAGTTTCTTATCTTTGATATATGATTTCAAAACAAAAAACATTTTATCTATCTCATCCTGTGATATATCTGCGAAGATATCCCTCGTAAGCTCAAGTGAATGAAGTTTTCCAAGCAGATGCCAGGCCTCAAGAGCGGTAGCGTATTCCTGTTCTGATGAAGATAAACATTGTTTCTTTAACTCGGCGTATAGCTTCAGGCAATCATCGATCAGCATATCACGGTCAAAAGAATTGAGAACTTCGAATACCTCAACACAATGAGCGAGTTTAGCAAGATTTTTGTCCTGATCGGGAAGTGATTTTGAGAATTTCAGTAAAATCTTTACAAATTCGATCTCGTCTATTTCGCCAAGCTGATAACTCATATATGAATTTACTAACAATTTGTTTTCTTGTGATGGTAAATCGGTGGATAACCTTTCGAATAACTGCATTTGTATTTTTGCAATAGATTCCAGGGATAATGATTTGCTCTTTTTAAGGTATTCATTATATCTTCTCAGAGAATGGGGGATAAAGTTCGGTGATATTTTACTCCAGTATTTTTCCGTATCTTTTATAAAATTATCTACTGAGAAGTCACCGTATACAGACAATCCTGATTGCACTAAATCCATTGATCCAGAGTTTATTTTATCTTTAAAGATGGATTCAAACGCATTGTTAATGAAACCTATCTTTACATTGAGCTCATTGTTAATAGCTAAAACAGCCCGATAATATTTATAACCCTCATTATATTTATCAACTTCTTCTGCACCGAAAAACGGTATTGTTGGATTTGATGTTATGGAATAATATTCAGCGCCAGATAATTTGCCGTTTTTCATTAAAAAATCGCTAACACTATTTCTTGTTTCATCGTCCGGGATAGAAGCGAGCAGAGCTGTATTGATATTGCCTGCGGCACCTTCGATGCATACAGGGATATCGTGTTTATATTCTGAAATTGAGTAATATAGGATGTTATGAATATTTTTCTGGAGGTCGTATTGACAGTGATAGTCTTTTATGTGGAGCACAAAAGGTGAATCCGGGTTGTTGATTTTTAATGATTTTACCTTGCCGTATTTATGTGGCAGTTTATCGAGGATTTGCTTTAGATCCTGTGTCTGCTGTGCTTCAATGGCAGATAGGAAAATCGTTGTTTGAATAGATAAAGAAATTATTAATGCCGAAAATTTTCTCATTCAGTGACTCTAACCTTATTTTTAATCAATTAATTTTTCCGATTATATTATATCAGAATTAATTATCTAATTCGACAAAAATGAGGGTCTGACATGAATGAAAAGCGGGATAAATTATCCTTAATGTTAAATTATTTCGATGCAAAATCAAGTTTGGAAGATATGATTCAAAGACGTTTTGCAATTACAGAAAAGAATAAATATTGTTATTAAAGAACAGTAAATATTTATATATTATTATTTTGTTGAAAAGTATAAACGAATTGAGTATTATTACGTACTGTAATAGTAAATGAAGGAAGTGGCAACTTAAAGTAGCACAGAATTACATTAGCTGTACGTTTGCTTTGCTTCTGTTATTTGTTTACTATAAAATTTTATGAAAGGAGGGTTGTTCTACAATGTCAAGAGGCACTGTCAAATGGTTCAGTAATGAAAAAGGATACGGTTTCATTACTTCTGAATCCGGTAGCGATGTGTTTGTACATTACTCTGCGATTCAAGGCGATGGCTACAAGACCTTAAATGAAGGCGACAAAGTTGAATTTGAAGTTCAAAAAAGCGCTAAAGGTCAGCAAGCCGCTAATGTATTCAGAATATGAATTGATATAGAAGAAACAATTTAAGTAATAGCGCGGGTTAATAGCCGCGCTATTTTTTTTGTAAAAATCGGCAATACGTTCCGAAAAAGAGATGCAACGATTCTTTTTGAACCTGTTAATTAGTGCAAAAAATACTTTTTTGACTATACCAATATTTTCTTTTTTTTAACAGGTTATGCAAATATCTTAAATCTCTTATGTAAAACTTACATCGATATGTAAATAAAGAGGGCCGTGCACAAGCACGGCCCTCATGTTCAGGGGGTTGTATTTAGAGGAGACTAAATACAATAAAGATATCGACAGATTTCAAAATAAAGTTTAGCGATATAATTTATTATATAGATTCAGCATCGAGTATATTGTAGCTGTAACCTTGTTCCGTGAGAAATAGTTGTCTTTTCGCGGAATATTTTTGGTCGGTTGTTTCTCTGGTGATGATTGAATAGAAATAAGCCGGTTCACCTGATTTTTTAGGGCGGAGTATTCGTCCGAGGCGTTGTGCTTCTTCTTGTCTGGAACCGAAAGTTCCGGAAACCTGAATCGCTATATTTGCGTCAGGAAGGTCGATAGAGAAGTTCGCTACTTTCGATACGACCAGAATTTTTATTTTTCCGGATTTAAAATCGGCGTAAAGTTTCTGGCGTTCTTCATTTTTTGTGCTACCTGTGATTATCGGCGCGTTGATCTGTGATGCGATATCGTTGAGTTGAGTTATAAACTGGCCTATAATGAGAATATTACTTCCTTTATGTTTTTCAAGTAGTTTTTCTATAACAGGAATTTTCGCGGGGTTTTCTGAAGCGACTCTGTACTGGATTTTCGGAGTGGATATGGCATGCTCAAACCTGCGTTTGTCGCATAAATTTACTCTTATCTCATAACATACAGCAGTGGCGATCCACCCGTCTTTTTCCATTTCCTTCCACGGAATATCCTGTTTTTTAGGCCCGATTAAACTGAATACATCCGATTCCCGGCCGTCTTCGCGCACAAGAGTGGCGGTTAAACCTAACCTCCGGGTACTCTGAATGGATGATGTTATCCTGAATATCGGTGCGGGAAGAAGATGAACCTCATCATAGATTATCAACCCCCAATTTTTTGAATTAAATACCGAAAAGTGCGGGAAATCCGATTTCTTGTCTTTGCGGTATGTGAGGATTTGGTAAGTTGAGATAGTTATCGGTTTAACTTCTTTTTTCTCACCTGTATATTCGCCGATATCGCCTCTTTTTATGTCGGTTTTATCAATGATTTCCTCCATCCATTGCCTTACAGCTACAATATTGGTGCATAGAATAAGGGTTTGTGTTTTAAGTTGAGCCATAACACCAAGCCCCACAATTGTTTTGCCTGCACCACAGGGAAGCACGATTACCCCTGATCCGCCACGCACGCTTCCTGATTGATAAAAACTGTCCACGGCTTCCTGCTGGTAATGGCGCAGGTGGAAGTTATAACCGTTTCTTGTCTCATCGGTGAGGTTTATATCAAAAGGCTGTCCCTCATGGTATCCGGCGAGGTCTTCAACGGGAAACCCCATTTTTATAAGCGTTTGTTTGATCAATCCGCGGTGTTCGGGGCGGATTTCTATGTTATTTTTATCAATTACACCGGCTATATATTGCTGAGCGCTTTTGTAATTGAGGATACTTTCTATAAGTATGTCATCGTCTGAGTTAAGTATCAAATACTGATCATTTTTCAACAGCTTGATTTTACCGTATCGGGATGTGTATTCAACAATATCTTTAACCACATTTTGAGGAAGGTCGTATTTGGAATACTTATCGAGACCGTCAATTATGGTTTTATATTCAACACCTGCCGCGGCGGCATTCCATAACGAAAGCGGAGTTATCCGGTAAGTATGAATGTGTTCCGGAGATTTCTCAAGTTCAGCGAACCTGATAATGCAATTTCTCGCTTCCTGATGTTTTGTATTGTCTACTTCAAGAAGGATGGTTTTATCACCCTGCACTATAAGTGGATTTTTAGGTTGATATTTCATACTATTTCGGGAAGAAACCTGATCTTTTCGAGATTAAGCAACAATGTTTGTGTTTCCATTTTTTTTATTTTAGACTGAATATCCATATTTGAAAGTTCGTTTTTATTTTCCATATTTTTAAAGGTAACTATATCTTTTAACGGCATAAGGCCTTGTGATTTTAAAATTTCCATCAGCGGTTCGAAATCGGTTCTTTCTACTAACAAATCGGTTTGTGAAAAATTGCCTTTAATAAAATCTCTGGTTTTCGGATTAAGTTTTATCTGGTCGGCAAGGTTTTGATTCTTGCATCTGAGCAGAAAAACATCAATAAAATATACCGCTCCGAAATCGTTACACCATTCTTTGAGTGAATATAATACGTTTTGCGACATTGTTTCGCCGGCGTATTTTTCCAAAATAGATGTTACTTCATCCGCTTTGAGGTTATTGGATAAACCTCTATATATCGATTGGCGCGATATATTGAACCTGAGCATATGATCGCATTGAAAAATATCCGCGAACCGGTATATTTTCCATAAAAGTTGTATATCAGCGTTGCGCGATATTATCAGCTCGAAATTCGGCTGAACAATTATTTTGTTCTCCGGTACCGACTCAATATCCACCGGAATTTTCCCTCTAATCAGATTCGATCCGAAATCCGTTATGCGCCAGGCGCAGTAATGGTGCACATCGATTGAGCTAAATTCGATTATTCCCAATAGATAAAGGATCAAAATATAATAGAAATTTCTCGGTTCTTTGCTGAAATTTTTAAACTGGGTTTCATTCACATCAAAGAAAATCCTGTATAAGTTAGCCAGAGACGAAATATCGAAAAATATATTTTCCGGTATATGGGCAAGAATACATATAAATTGATTGAAATTTGAATCGGAGTTATGTTCGCGAGCAAAATTGTATAAAGAAATCAACTTTTCTTTCTCACAGAGGTTGAGCCAGTGGCTGAACCTGTTTATATTAACTCCATAATCAAAATCCATTGGGTAAATCAGTTCATTTGTTTTCAAAAACATGAACAGATCATTTATATACTTTTCGATAATCTCATATTTAATAAGTTCTATCTCCAATCCGGCTATGGGATGAATTTTGTTGATCAACCTCTTGTTTAAAGATTTGTCGAGATTTGTTTTGATCTCATGATTTATACAGGTTATTATTATCGCCATCAGAGAGAGAAAAACAGATTTGTTCGGTTTATGAATCCGCCCGGTTTCTCCTTTATGTTCGGTATAAAATGTGGAAAGAGAAGCCAAACTGTATTTTCGAACCGTTTGTATGGGTTCTACCGGAATAATATAATAATTCCTGCCGTCTTCCTGATTTTCTATATAGAACACAAAACCTGCCTTAAATAAATCGTCCATAATAAGCAAATAATCCTCATCGATAGTTTTTTCGATTAACGAATTAATAGCTTCGGCGGTTAAGGATGAACTGTAAAAGTATATTATCATCAATGCTTTTTTATGGTTATCCGAATAAGATTCCATTATTTTGCCGAAAAAGTCCGGAGATGCGAATTTTTCCAGAATAGCTTTACGAGCGGTTTGAGACGAAAAGGGAATAAGAACAATATTATAGAATTCAGCTATTTTCTTTAAATGAAGGGGGCTTAATTTGTGTAAACACTGAATTAATGTGATCTCTCTCATAATCTTTATTATATAGAAATTGTTAACTTGAAAAATTGTAAAAAAACATATTATCAGGAACCGGCTGATTATTAAAGCTAAATTTATTTTTTTGAGTTTGATAAAAAATTATTGTTAAATTGAATTTGAAAAAATATTCTATTATAATATGCGAATCCGGTTTATTGTAATTTATCATTTGAGAGGATATTTATGAAAATTGCGCTGGTTTCTTTCAACCCTGTTGTCGGGGATATATATAATAATATAAAATCCATATTAAAAATACTGGATGAACTTATCTCAAAAAAAGTTGATATGGCGGTTTTCCCTGAACTCGCTGTTTGCGGGTATCCTCCGAAAGACCTGCTTGATAAACCTTCATTTATAAACGATAACCGCCAGGCTGTGGAATATCTGATGCCTGTAAGCGAAAAAATAAAAATTATAGTTGGGTTTGTGGATATAGATAAAACCATAAAAGGGAAAAATCTGTATAATTCGGCTGTGTATCTTGATGGAGGAGAAATAAAATCCGTCTCTCACAAATGCCTTTTGCCGACATATGATGTGTTTGACGAGGACAGGTACTTTTTACCGTCTGAAAAAGTTACTGTTTTAAAAATAGACAACAAGACATTCGGTTTGAGTATCTGTGAGGATCTCTGGTTTGAGTTGACTCCGAAATACAAATTCGATCCGATAAAAAAACTATCTGAAACCGGTATAGATTACCTCATAAATATATCTTCTTCACCCTACGAAGAAGAGAAATTCGAGAAACGGCTGGATCTTGTGACATCGGTCGCGGGGAAAATCGGGGTACCTGTATTGTATGTAAATCAGGTCGGCGCCAATGACGGTGTCATATTTGATGGCGGAGCGATTGTTGCTGATCCCAAAGGAAACCTTATCGCCTGCGGTGAAAGGTTTAAGGAACAATACCTGATTTTCGATACCGAATTGCCATATGTTCCGATAGAACGTAACTTAATAGATCCCGATGACGAAGTAATTGAGGCGCTGGCTCTTGGGTTAAGAGATTATACACACAAAACAGGTTTTAAGAAGGTAGTCCTTGGATTAAGCGGGGGGATCGATTCCGCACTGACAGCGGTTATAGCCGTTAAAGCTCTTGGCAATAACAACGTCATAGGCGTAAGCATGCCTTCGCGATTTTCTTCGGATGGAAGCAAATCCGATGCTGAAAAACTTGCCGGAAATCTCAAAATTGATTTTCTGACAATACCTATCGAGCCGTTATTTGCTCAGTATATCGATACATTATCCGCGGCTTTTAAAAATAAACCATGGGATATTGCCGAAGAAAACATTCAGGCGAGAATCAGGGGAAATATCCTTATGGCATTGGCTAATAAACATGGATGGATGGTGTTATCGACTGGAAACAAATCCGAATTGGCTGTAGGATACTGCACATTGTACGGAGATATGTGCGGAGGTGTGGCGGTTATATCGGATGTGTTTAAGACAAAAGTATATAAACTCGCGCAGGCTATCAACAGAAACAGAGAAATCATACCTGTTGAATCCATAATAAAAGTCCCCTCGGCGGAATTACGCCATAATCAAACAGATCAGGATTCGCTTCCCGAATACGCTCTGCTCGATTCCATATTGAAATCATATATTGAGGAATATAAAGGAGTGGAAAAAATTGTAGGTATGGGATATGATAAAGAAACTGTCTTGAAGGTGGTGCAGATGGTTGACCGTTCCGAGTATAAAAGAAAACAGGCATGCCTTGGATTGAAGGTTTCCGTAAAGGCTTTCGGTGAAGGCAGAAGAATTCCGATAGTACAGAATTATGTACCTCTTGATCATTGCAACCCATTAACAGAGAGATAATAATATGACTTTGAAAGAGTATATTGCCATCGCTGTTGTGATTTTTTTCCTGATTGTTTTGTCTGAAACTAAAATAAAGATCGGAATAGATAAGTTCGATCAGCTGGCATGCTCGGCTCATCTGAAAAAAATATATGATAATCTGATTACTTCCATATCCGAAGATCCTGAGATATTTGCGCGTAACCCGAATTTGCCGTGGTATAAATGCATCAAAAATATTGATGAAAATAATTTACAATGCCCTTCCGCCGGACTAAATACGGGTTCTGTTGCTGTAAACTATTCCTTTAACAACACAATATACGAGTCAATAAAAAGAAAAGAGAATTTCGCGCAGAAATATGAGCGGAAAATGCTGGTTATGGATTCCGAACCCGATCCGACTGGATTTTACCTTTTCCCAATGGTAAACCCTTCATTCAGGCATAACGGCGGATGCAACATACTGCTTACCAATGGATCGGTTGTATGGTGCGATAAAAATGATTTTGTGAGCGATGAGCTTGATTATAGCGAAAAAGGCAATAATTGAGTTCAGAAAGTGTATTTTTCCGATAAACTGAACAGTTTCCTGTACTCGTTGAAAGCGTATCTGTCCGTCATACCGGCAAGATAATCACAAACTGCTCTATGAAGTGAAGTTTCGCCTGTCCGTTCCATAAGCGACGTATCCATGAGTCTTGGATTGCTTATAAACAGATCAAAAAGTTCATTTATTATTCTAAGACCTTTCTGGTTCATGATTTCTACCTGAAGATGCGTGTATAAATTTTTGTGCAGGTATTTTTTCAGGTCTCTGTTTTTCCTTGCCACATCAGGACTGAAACAGACAAGAGGAATTTTAGTATTTCGTACATCTTCGATAGAATTAATGTTGTGTTCCTGAAGGTTTTTTTCGGTTTGCCGCAAAACATCGTTTACCTGGCTGTCGATTATTTCGCGCACGATATAGGAACCGAGTATTTTATCTTCGATATTCGGTTTTTTTCTTTTGACTCTTTCTTCGGCTTCAGACCATATTTCCACATTTGATAGATCTTTACGCGTAAATAAACCGGAATACAATCCATCGTCAAGGTCATGTGAATTGTAGGCTATTTCATCGCCTAAGTTGACTAACTGAACCTCAAGCAACGGCGAAAGATGCGGGTCGTATTCGTGATTTGCCGGTTTATCATATGTTGTATTGTGTTTTAATATGCCTTCGCGGAGTTCCCAAGATAAATTTAATCCGTTAAAGTCAGGATACTTTTTCTCGAGTTTTTCCACAATTCTCAATCCCTGGTGATTATGCTCAAATCCACCGTGGTCTTTCATCAGTTTATCCAGAATCTGTTCGCCGGAATGCCCGAATGCCGGATGCCCTACATCATGCACAAGAGCCAGTGCTTCAACGAGATCCTCATTGAGCTGAAGTGTCCTTGCCATGGTTCGGCTGATCATAACTACCTCAAGGGTATGGGTTAACCGGGTACGGTAATGGTCTCCTTCATGGTTGACAAATACCTGGGTTTTATATTCAAGCCGGCGAAATGCTCTGCTGTGGACTATCCTGTCACGGTCTCTCTGATATGCTGATCGCAAAGGATGCTCTTGTTCTGGATATTTTCTCCCTTTGGTGAGTGAACTTTTCATCGCGCATGGCGCCAGAAACCGGTTTTCTCTCTCTTCATATCCTTGCCTTGATAAAATTAACGATGACATAAACAATACTCTTTTATTTATCCGTTTATTTGAATTATAATTATTACTTCAAATAACCAATATAACATATTTGATGAATAATCTCAAAAAATTTTGCTTTTAATGATAAATTGATCTCAGCAATGGAAAAATTATAATTTTTTTATTCCAAATGGATTATGATTTGCACTTATATGCAGGTTTATTAATAATTCATACATAAAACAATATACTATTATTTTATTTTTTGTTAAATTTAAGACATGGTTTTGCATTATATTACGGAGGATTTGCCAATTGGAGAATTACAAAGATAATATCTATCGCAGTTTTCCCCAGAGAATCGGGATATTCGTTGATGTACAGAATATTTTTTATTCCGCAAAGAATATCTTTCATTCAAAAATAAATTTTAAAAAATTACTTGAGATGATAGTCGGCGAACGGAAGCTGATAAGAGCTATTGCCTATATCGTAAAGCATACTGATATCGACCAGAGCGGTTTTATCGATGCCCTGACACGTTTGGGATATGAGATAAAAACAAAAGAACTACGAGTCCGTCTCGATGGAACTGCCAAAGGCGACTGGGATATGGGGATTGCTATAGATTCTATCGCTATCGCGGAAAAAGTGGATACTGTGGTTCTGGTATCCGGCGACGGTGATTTTGTACCGTTGGTGGAAATGCTAAAAGCTAAAGGATGCAGAGTCGAAGTTGTGGCTTTTGAGAAAAGCTCATCCAACGACCTGATTAAATCCGCGTCTTGGTTTATGCCAATAGAAGAATCGTTAATTTTTAAAGAAAAGAAAAGGGAACCATGAAAACATTAAAACTATTTATTATTGTTTCCATCTTTTTTAGCAACCATGTTTTTGCGGAAAAAAGCAATGAGGGGAAACCGGTATCCGCGCAAAAAACTCTGCCTGCCGCTGAAACTGCCGCTAAAAAAGTATCCGCCCAAGGAACCGATTACTATATAAATGGCAAGAAAGTCGATATCTATGACGAAAAACAAATGAAACATCTTCAGACGGAAATATCCATTCAGCCTGCGGATATTGTTCTTCTACGCAACGGCGAATCATATGAGGGTGTTATCAGGGAAAAAACCAGAGATATCGTATCGCTTGAAACCGAATACGGTTTGAAGGTTTTTACTTTAAAAGATGTTGAGTTCATTGATGAGATTTCCGAAAAACGCAGGTTTGATCTGCTTCATAAACTGGAGGTTTTACAGAAATATCACCGCATGAAAGAAATAAGAAAAATTAACCAGCAAAAGGAAGAGTTGCGCCAGCAACAGAAAATCGCCGATATTAAAAAAAGTATGATTGAAGGAGCCACAGGCGCTAAAACAACCGATTTATTTGCCCTTTCTAAAACACGCCTTGAAGAAATTATAAAAGAATTTGCTCAATTCCCACCCGATTATTGGCGATATTATCATCGTAAGAATGATGCGGTAAAAGCTGAATTGGAACTCAAACGGCTCAAAAGATATTCGCATCCGGCGTTTAAAGGTGTAATAGATGGTTATCTGAAGGCATTCGAGTACAAAAAGAAAGAGATGGATGAATCAAGCGGTTCACTTCTTATTCGGCAGTATAAAGACAAATACAAAGATTACTTCAGAAGCGCCGAACAAAAAAGGTTAACTATTTTAAACCCTTACGATAGATGATAAATGGCTTTGCAATTAGAAAATATTTTTAAACTCGCCAGAGAAAAAGGCGCTTCCGATATTCATATATCATCAGGGAGAATGCCCGTGATACGGTATCACGGTGAACTTACCGATCTTGGAGAGATAGGAATCATACCAAATTCCAGAGACATTCTCTTTGAAATCCTGACTGAGGAACAAAGGGATTTCTTCGAAAACAACCTTGAACTCGATTTCTCTTATACATCACCAGATAATTACAGGTATAGAGGCAATTTGTTTATGCAATACCGTGGCGGTGTGGATGGCGTTTTCAGGATTGTGCCCGATAAAATACCCGATCTCGATAAACTGGGATTGCCTCCCGCGGTATTAAAATTCACAAAACTGCATCAGGGGCTGGTTCTCGTTACAGGCCCCATGGGAAGCGGCAAAACAACCACTCTTGCCGCGTTGATAAATACTATCAATATGACAAGGCCGGATCATATTATAACTGTCGAAGATCCGATAGAATATATCCATTATAATAAAAGCGGTATTGTCAACCAGCGCGAAGTTCGGATTCATACAAAAAGCTATAATTCGGCATTGCGCGCCGCCTTGCGTGAAGATCCCGATGTCATAATGGTAGGCGAAATGCGCGATCTGGAGACAATATCACTGGCTATAACCGCCGCTGAAACCGGACATCTTGTGTTCGGAACACTTCATACTCTTGACGCTATAAGTACCGTTAACAGAATAATCGATGTGTTTCCGCCGGGAGAACAGAGCAAAATCAGAACCATGCTTGCGGAATCTCTTCAGGGAGTTATTTCTCAACAGCTTATACCGAGAAAAGACGCATCAGGAATGATTGTCGCCGCGGAACTGCTTGTAATGACTTCGGCGTTATCGAACCTGATCAGAGATAACAAAACGTTTCAAATACCTTCCATGATTCAGACAGGAAGAACAAAATTCGGTATGTGCCTTCTGGATGACAGCATTATGGAACTGTTAAATGCGGGGAAAATTTCCGGAAAACAAGCGTACTCGTTTGCTTCGGATAAAAATGTGTTTAGGCAATATCTATCGGAGAATTAGTGAATTATGCCAAGAATCGATCCATTGTTAAAATTACTTGCTGAGAAAAACGCTTCCGATTTACATATGGTACCCGGAGACCCGCCTGTTTTGAGGCTTCACGGTTCATTGAGAAGAACTTCTCTGGAAAAACTTACTTCGGAAATTAATAAAAATTATTTTTACGAAATAATGGATCCAGCTCAAATAAGAACTTTTGAGGAAACGAACGATGTCGATTTCTCTTACGAGATAAAAAGCGTGGCAAGGTTCAGAGGAAACGTATTTCGCCAGAATAACGGCGTTTGCGGAGTATTTAGGATAATTCCAACAAATATTGTATCCGCTAATGAACTCGGTATACCTGAAGCGATAAGAAATTTTACCAATTTGAAAAATGGGCTTGTGCTGGTTACCGGCCCGACAGGATCGGGTAAATCAACTACTTTGGCCTCTTTGATAGACCTTATTAACTCAACACGCAGAGATCATATAATAACAATAGAGGATCCGCTTGAGTTTGTGCATGAAGAAAAAATGTCAGTTATTACACACAGGGAACTCAGCAAACATACACTTTCGTTCGCAAACGCGCTGAGAGCGGCCATGCGCGAAGACCCTGATGTGATAATGGTGGGCGAAATGCGCGATCTGGAAACCATTTCTCTGGCGTTGACCGCCGCGGAAATGGGTGTTCTGGTATTCGGAACACTGCATACCAACAGCGCGCCGAATACTATCAACAGAATTATTGATGTTTTTCCGGAGAATCAGCAGGAACAGATCAGGACAATGCTGGCATCATGTTTAAAAGGTGTTGTCGCCCAACAATTACTTGAAAAAAAAGGAGGCAAGGGACGAGTCGCCGCTCTTGAGGTGCTTGTTGTCAATTCAGGTGTTGCCAACTTGATCCGTGAAGGAAAATCGTATCAGATATCTTCCATTATGGAAACCAGTAAAAAAGAAGGCAACTGCACTATGGATCAGGCGCTTATGACCCTTTATCAGGATCAGAAGATAACCGCCGCTCAGGCTTATCGCAAAGCGATGAATAAAAAATTGTTCGAACATCTGATCGCGGAAGAAGACGAGTCTGATTCGGGAAAAAAAGAAGATGCGTTCCTGCCCGTTCTTGAGGTTGAAATAAAAGAACCGGAAAAACAGGAAAAACAAATCGGTCAATTCGTTGAAAGCATAATAAATTACCAGCAGGAAATAGATTCCGTAAAAGAGACGATCATTATACCTACCCGCCAGGAACCTCCCGAACCCAAAATGATGCCCATAGACCAATTTCAAACTGAGATTCAGGACGAAATCGAGCGAAGCGGCAGGTACGGGCATTGTATATCCCTTATTATTATTGAACTTGAGGGATTTGGCGATTTTATAGAGACGAATGGGGGTTCCAAAGATTGTGTTTATAAAATTATCAAGGAATCTTTACGAGGCGTGGATATTTATTCGGAAGCCAACGATCAAGTATTTCTTGTTCTTTGCCCCGAAACCGACGAGAACGTATCTGTAATATCAAAGCGTATATTTGATAAATTCAAAAGTTATTTCAGCCAAATTGAATCAAAAATACCTGTTAACCCAAGGATTGGCGACGCGACATACCCGAAAAACGCTTCAGACGGCAATGATCTTATCGAAGTGGCGAGCCAGATTAAATTTTATTGACGAAATTCAGAAAAATCCTATTTCTTCCAATGATTTATAAGATTTGATCCTGCGTCCGGATATAGAATAAATGAAAAAATTGAAAACCGATTCCAATACTTTGGAGCTTTCATCCGGTATTATTGTTATATCAAGCGGATTTGATGATGAAAAAAATGTTTTAATTTCCGCTATATTCTCAGCGCTTAGTTCCTGGCAGAATAATTCTTTATCTTTACCTGTAATGCAATATTTGCAGGCAAAACCGGGTTCAGGATAAATCACTGCCCATGATCCTGAACCTATCTGATTCCTGCATCTGCAACACCTGTTTGTATTCGGCTCAAATCCGAGCAACGACATTATTTTTGCCATATAGAAAAAAAGGTAAATTTTATATTTTTTATGATCGTCTGTGTTATCGAATAAATTCAGCATCAGTTTCAATAATAAATAAATTTTCGATGATTCCTCGATATTCCATGGAAACAAGGAAACTATTTCAAGAATATATGAACCGAGAAAAAACAGGGTTGTGTCATAGCACATCTTTGGATACTTTTTTATAAGGTCGCATTCTTTTAAAATATTAAGGTCGGATTTAGCGGATAAAGTATAATTACACTCTATTTCCTGAAAAAATTCAAGTTTACCCGCAAACCCTGATTTTTTTGATTTCGCTCCGCGTGCCAATATATGTGTTATACCGTTGGTTTCTGTCAGGAAATGGAATATCAGGCTTGTGTTTGAAAAATCATATTTGTTTATTAGAAAACCGCAATTTTGCGCAAACTCAGTCATTGTTATCCATTGATGGCGCGTAACCGCCGGGTTTAACCTGAAACGGCGGATTAACAATCCCGCCGGATGCCGCGAGAATAAGAGCATCATGAACAGACATATCAAGCGCAATTATATCTTTTTCGGGTACCATAACATAAAAACCTGCCAATGGAGCTGGTGTAGATGGGATAAGTATACTTAAATATTTTTCATCAGAGAATTTTCTAACATCATCGATCGTTTTAGAAGTTATGAATCCTATGGCATAAGATGTATCGGTTGCAAAAGGCACAAGGCATACTTTACTGATCATTGTCTGGTTTTCTTCAGATATAAGTTTCGCGTATCCTTCGAAAATCTGTTTTAAGCCGGTATATATCCTGTTTATAATCGGTATTTTAAGAAAAAGGAATTCCATAAAACGATATATCTTTTTCCCGATTAAATTTCTGGCAAATATACTTAGAAGTATAATAAAACCGATTAGCAGAAAGAGAATTATTATCCTGAATATAATTATGTTCTGGAAATTTACCTGATAAATATGAGGGAAATATCTGATAAAAAAATCGGTGATTTTCGTCAATGTTATATAGACCAAATATACCGATACTGTTACCGGCATAAATATCAATACACCTGTCAGAAAATTTCTTCTTAATTTTACAAGAAATTTGTATGTTTTCATAAATTATGAATTAAATTTTTTTATATCAGGTTTTGGAGTATAATTCGGAACGACAGCACCTCCGGAAATAACCAATTTCAAACCTTCCTCTATAGTCATATCAAGAATAATAACCTCATCTTCAGGAACCATAATAAGAAATCCGGTAGTCGGATTAGGTGTGGTCGGTACGAATATGTTTATTACTTTTGCTTTCGTTCTATATTGAACTTCGCCTTCTGCTGTCGAAGTTACAAACCCGATTGAATAAGCTCCTCTCCTTGGGAACTCTACCATACATACCTTATTTAATATAGTTTTATCATAACCCAGAAACGCTTCGCTGACCTGTTTGATGGCGTTGTATATTTTTCCCAAAAGAGGTATCCTCAAAAAAACCGATTCACCAAACTGAAGTAATTTTCGGATTAACAATATTTTACCAAGCATACCTAGCAGAACAAGACAGCTTAAGAGCAAAAATAAAGCTATTAACCTGATAAAAATTCTTACTTCTATGTTGTTGTGGTATATTGCGGGAAACATGTGAAATATATAATCCGTTGTTTTTACAAACAAAAATGACATTATATAAATCGAGATCACAGCAGGTAAAAAAATAAGAAGCCCGCTTATAAGATGGTTCCTGAACCTTTTCAGCATAACAAAATAATCCTTTCTTACTATTCTTCCATGGTTTCCGATGGTTTTTCTGTAATACGCAATGTTTTTACCCTTTTTTCATCGGCGTCTATAACTTCAAAACAAACATTATGGCTTTCGAAAATTTCACCTATGGAAGGTATTCTGCCGAATTGAGCGAAAGCGAACCCGCCCAAAGTATCGAAATCTTCCTCATCTTCGAGGTTCTCTTTAATGTTTAGCAGTTCTTTAAATTCCGCTATCGGCATTTTAGCGTCTATTATATAACCGTTTTCGGATTGTTTATATAATTCTTCCTCGTCGGTATCGTATTCGTCCTGTATTTCCCCGATTACTTCCTCGATAATGTCCTCTATTGTAACAACACCCGATGTGCCTCCATATTCATCAACTGCTATGGCAAGATGCATTTTTGATTTCCTGAATTCATGGAGCAGTTCAATTATAAGTTTTGTTTCCGGCACAAACATTGGCGGGCGCATAACATCTTTCGTAATCAATTTATTGAACTGTTCTTTGTTTATATACTCAAGAATATCTTTTGCGTAAAGTATCCCCACTATGTTGTCTATATTTTCTTTATATACAGGTATCCTTGAATGATGATTCGCCTTGATTAATTCAACAGCATCCGCAAGGCTTGATTTCTGGTTTATGCACACCATATCCACTCTGGGATTCATTACTTCACGAACCATCGTATCTCCCAGATCAAAAATACCGTGAATCATTTTCCGTTCGCTTTCTTCCACCATTCCCCCTTCTTCACCGATCTCAATAATACTTTTAATCTCTTCTTCAGTTATTGCCGGTTCATGAGCTTTTTGGGGTATACCGAAAATATAACTTAATTTTCTGGCTATAAAAATAAACAATTTGTTGGTAAGAAAAAATATGTACGAAAAATAATACAATCCTTTTATCAAACGGATAGAAATTATTGAAGGTTTGGTTTGCGTAATTAATTTCGGGATTATCTGCAGAAATGAGATTATACCTATGGAAACCACAAAACCACCGAGAATTCGAAGATATATATTTGAAAATAGAAAAGATATGTATTTCTCTTCAAACAATATGGTTAACGCTAAAATACCGAGGGAAGATAAGATATTTATAAATATGACTGTGCTCAAAATGGCATCGATGTTCTTTTCAATAAACGATATAAGATTCTCAGCGTCTTCTCTTCTATCAAGAAGTATCCTCGTTTTTAATTTATTTATTGATAATAAAGATCCTTCAAGAGTCGAAGATAAGACTAAAATAGCGCTTAATAAAACAATAAAAAAAATTTCCATAATCAGCGCCTCTTATTTTCCTTTATAAGGATGAGATCATTTTCTTCAAGCAGGATATTAAACCACATATTCTGCTTTTCTTCCATATCCTTTTTCATAGGTTCTGTCTGGTCGTCATAGCCGAGCAAATGCAGTATTCCATGAATTAAATACAATCCGAATTCCTGGTTTAAACTTGTTTTGAAGCTTTTTGACTGATCTGCCGCGGTATCTGAGGAAACTACTATGTCGCCCAGAAGGTTGTCTTCGTCATAAAACTGGTTTTCCCGGCCGTAATCGCGTTGAGGGAATGAGATAACGTCCGTAGGACCTTCATGGTTCAGGTATTGCTCATTTATCCGGGCGATTTCATCGTCGGTTACTATTGTTATATCGAGCTCAAGATTTTTATTGCCGTCTTCCTCAATCAATATGGATTCGGCTAATTTCTTTATGGAATTTTTGTATATTTTAAATTTGGAATTAGTGTTGTTTATTCTTATTTTCATTTCTTTATTCAATACTTTCAAATGGAGTTAATCATTATATTATAATTGTTGAAATTTGTTTGGATGTTAATAAACCAAACGTTAAATACAAGTTCATTTCATTTCGTTTTCCGATGGCTGGTTATCCGTTTCTTTTTGCCGTTCCTTTTTTTGAAACTCAATCTCTTCTTTTTCCTGGGCTTTATCATAGTTCTCATATGCTTTTATTATTTTTGATACAAGAGCATGCCTTACAACATCTTTTTCATCGAGGTAGATGAAATCGATATCATTTATATTCTTTAATATATTTTGTACCTGAATAAGTCCTGATGACCTGTACGAAGGAAGGTCGATCTGTGTTATATCTCCGGTAACTACGGCTTTGGAACCGAAACCAAGCCGGGTTAAAAACATACGCATCTGCTCGATCGTTGAGTTCTGCGCTTCATCAAGTATGATGAAGGCGTCATTGAGGGTTCTTCCTCGCATGTATGCCAGCGGAACTACCTCGATTATACCCCTGTCTCTGTAACGTTCAAGAGTCTGTTCGTCGATCATATCATATAACGCATCATAAAGAGGGCGAAGATAAGGGAGGACTTTCTCGTATAAATCGCCGGGCAGAAAACCCAGGCTTTCTCCAGCTTCAACAGCCGGGCGGGTTAGAATAATTCTTCTTGTTATCCCGACTTTCAAAGAAGCTACAGCCATTGCCATTGCAAGATATGTTTTGCCGGTTCCCGCAGGCCCAATCCCGAAAACAACCGAATGATTGCGGATAGACTCGATATATCGTTTCTGCCCTTCGGTTTTCGGTACGATAACCCGTTTTTTGCCGGGTACCTCTATTTTATCCTGAAAAATTTCCTGTCCTTTTTTTTCTTCCTGATTGATTTCACTCAATAAGTACATAAACTCTTCTTTTTGGATAGATCCCCGTTCCTGCAATTTCTCAAGGTCGTGAAAAAAAGATTTTACCTTGTTTACATTTTCCTCACGCCCTTTTAATATGAAAAAGTTGTCTCTGGATGTAACTTTTACATCGAATTTATTCTCAATCAGCGATAAATTGTTTTCGTCATCGCAGAATAATGACCTCGCATATACTCCGCTTTCATAAAGCAGTCTGGATTTGGTCATTCCGGAATTTTCTCCTTCAGTCATATATACAAAATCCCCGTTTGCGAACTTTTAGTTGACAATTTTTAGATTCAAGTCACGTAACTGACGATCAAAAACTTCAGATGGTGATTTCGTAAGCAGACAGCTTGCTTTTTGGGTTTTTGGAAACGCGATAACGTCTCTGATACTTGTTAGTCCAAGCATTAGCATAACGAGCCTGTCTAATCCGGGAGCAATTCCACCGTGAGGCGGTGCGCCGAATTTAAGGGCGTCAATGAAAAACCCGAATTGTTTGGCGATAGTCTCCTCATCGAGGCTCAACATCTCGAAAATCTTTTTCTGAAGAGCGTAATTGTGAATCCTTATGCTTCCGCTGGCGATTTCGACTCCGTTAACCACAAGGTCATATGAACTTGACCGGACATCAAGTGGATTTGTGTCAAGCTTGTCGATATCCTCAACAAACGGCGCTGTAAATGGATGGTGTTCGCTTTCGTACCGTTTTTCTTCCTCATTATACTGGAAAAGAGGGAAATCCACTATCCAAACAAAATTAAAAGTGCCTTCAGCAATCAGATTGCCTATTCGAGCGAGATGATTTCTCAACGCGGATAACGAATCATTGGTTACTTTTTTTGTCGCGCAAATAAGAAAAACGATGTCTCCGTCGTTCGCGCCGGATATTTCTTTCACTTTGTTTAATTGAGCGGTATCGAAAAATTTGGCGATAGGCGATTGGATTTCGCCGTTTGTGAATTTGAACCAGGCAAGTCCTTTTGCGCCGTAAGTAGTTACAAAAGTAGTCAGGTCATCGAGCTCTTTTCTTGAGAATTTTGCTCCGCCCGGGTAACATAATCCTTTCAGAATACCGCCGGAGGCGATTGTGGAATTGAATATCTCAAAGTTGGAGTTATTTAGAATATCGGTCGCGTCGAAAAGCTCCAGTCCGAATCTCAAATCAGGTTTGTCGCAACCGTATTTGTCCATCGCTTCCTTATATGGCATACGCTGGAACGGTGTTGTTAATTCCATGCCGATACCCGCTTTGAAGGCAGAAGATATTACTCCTTCGGTAACGCGGAATATCTCGTCTTTCGTTATAAAGCTCATCTCCATATCTATCTGAGTGAACTCGGGTTGGCGGTCGGCTCGTAAATCTTCATCACGAAAACATTTGCAGATCTGGAAATATTTATCGATTCCGCCGACCATCAGTATCTGTTTAAGGAGCTGTGGAGATTGCGGCAAAGCGAAAAATTTGCCCGGGTTGACTCTGCTTGGTACAAGGTAGTCTCTTGCGCCTTCGGGTGTACTTTTTGTAAGTATCGGTGTTTCAACTTCCAGAAACCCCTGGCCGTTGAGGTAGTTTCTTACCGCGATAGTTACTCTGTGGCGTGCTTTGAGTGCTTCGATCATGGTCGGGCGCCGGAAATCAAGGTATCTGTAAGTTAGTCGTAATTCTTCGGTTATGTTGTCGGTTTCATCCAGTGGAAATGGAAGCGGCATAC
Organism: uncultured bacterium; assembly: GCA_964451165.1. GTDB lineage: Bacteria > Auribacterota > Auribacteria > Auribacterales > Auribacteraceae > CAYVGJ01. The sequence goes on along the minus strand of CAYVGJ010000003.1, from coordinate 149,203 downwards.
AACTGTTGAGCTGGCGAACGGTATCAATGAGCACCTCGATCTCACCTGTAGGGAGTTTCGGGTTAACCGATTCCGCGGGCCTGTTTTCAACAATTCCTTCGGCATAAAGAACATATTCGTTTCTGAATTTATCTGCCTCATCGTGAGCTTTCTTATTTACTTCAGGATTGAATACAATCTGGGTTAATCCTTCACGGTCGCGCAGGTCGATAAAGATTACTCCACCGTGATCGCGCCGGTGATGTACCCATCCCATCAAGGTTACACGTTTGCCGATATCTTCCTTGCGAAGTTCACCGCAGTTATGGGTTCTTAATTTATCCTGAACAAAAAAATCTTTGAATGATAGCTCAGTGGTCATTTTCTTTTAACCCTTTCTGAAATTTCGTCAATTATATTTACATTATCAATTTGTATTTCTTCTTCGGTATTGGTTACCATATTTTTTAATTTAACAATGTTGTTTTCAATCTCGTTTTTGGCTCTTATGAGTACAAACCTCGCGTTAAGTTTATTCGCTGTCCTGAATTGCGATTTCATACTTTTTTCTTCAGGACAGAGATCGACTTTAATATTTGCCTGTCTTAACTGATGAACAATTTTTACATTTTCGACAAAAACGGAGTTTTCAAGGTTGAGAATATATAAATCCAGATAGTTTATTTCAGTAGATTCCTTTATCTTCTCAAGCACTATTATCAGCCTGTCGATACCTACCGCAAACCCTACTGCGCCGGTTGACGGGCCGCCCATTTCTTCCACCAGATTATTGTATCTGCCGCCACCGCCAAGCGCGTCCTGGCTTCCAAGGTGACTGTGGGTTATCTCAAATATTGTGTTTGTATAATAATCAAGCCCTCTTACGAGATACGGTTCAATGATGTAAGGAACTTCCATCGATTCAAGATAACTTTTAACTTTGGTGAAATGATTTTCGCATTCTTCGCAAAGGTTATCCGAAAGTATGGGGATGTTTGTCATCTGTTGCCTGCATGTAGGCACTTTACAGTCTAATATCCGTAACGTATTTTTCTCATGCCGGATTTTGCAATCATCACACATTTGATCGATTTTCGGCATGAAATAATCTTTAAGTATTTTGCTGTAATTAATTTTACAATCTTTACAGCCAACACTGTTTAATTTTACATTTATATTATCTATACCGATATTTTTAAAAAAAGTTACCGCGAGAGATATAGATTCTGCGTCGAAATACGGATTTTCCGATCCAAGAATCTCAGTACCGAGCTGGTAAAATTGCCGGTTCCTTCCCGCTTGTGGACGCTCATAGCGAAACATTGGCCCGATATAAAAGAATCTGCTTAGAGGTTCCGTTTGATGGATTTTATGCTGAAGATAAGCTCGCACTACCGGAGCGGTAGCTTCCGGGCGAAGGGTAATGGACCTTTCTTTCCTGTCTGAAAAAGTATACATTTCTTTGCTTACGATATCGGTATTTTCGCCGATAGACCGGGTAAACAGGCGCGTATCCTCAAAAATAGGCGTTCTTATTTCGCTATAACCGTACACATCAAAAAGTTCCCGCGCTTTATGTTCAACCCGTTCCCAGATACGCGACTGGGGCGGCAAAATATCATAAGTTCCGCGCAATGAAGTGATATCCACCTTCAAACCCTTCCTTTCCGATTCAATATCCTCGTTCTTCTTTGATAATATGCTGGTATTTTTCGATGAGATCTTTCAATTCCTGAAGCGCGATCAGAGTCGATTCCCGGTCATAATCGGTCAATGCCATTTGATCAACTATATCGTCGACTTTATGGCCCATCTCAAATACTATTTTTGATTCGTTATCCAATCTTTTTTCGATGAAATCAGCCATATGATTGAAGTTTTCCGCCACTTCATGAAAATAATCCTGTTTGCGGAATGTTATTCTCTCATCAAAATGACCACTGGCAAGATTTTTCAAACTCTTATTCAACCTGAATATGGGGCCCGCTATTCTATGCGAGGCAAACAAAGACAACCCGCCGATCACAAGACTGCCAAGCACCAGCAGGGCGGAAACCTTTAATATGAAGGGGAAATCAATATTGGAAAAAAATGCCGATGTGTTGCCTGCCGCTCCGAAAGAATTGTAAAACGTGCGCAGTATCTCCATACTGACCAGTAGAGATATTATGCCCACGCTCATGATTATAAACAAAGCGTATATGCCTTGTACCTGTTTGTTGATAAAATAGTTTCTTCTTTTAAAAGGTTTTTTAGCCATCATAACACCTTTATGAATTTTTTAACTTTTAGAAAAAATATAAAACACAATATAATATCAAGTATTTAACTTTTTTTATAGTAAAATTCTTATTTTATATATCATAAATATAAAAAAATATTTTTATTTGATCTTTAAAAATAAAAAATTCTCTATATAATTATCAAAGGATGATTTGAAATGATAAAATTCATTAAAAAATTAATATTTGATATTTTTTACTCAAAAATATTATGCGATACCTGCAAATACGATTACGGAAACGTATGCTCTAATCCCGCTCGCCCTAATGCGCGAAGATGTAGTGATTATAAAAAAAGATAATTTATCTGACCATCTATTAATAAAAATATTCCAAAAATTATTATCAGGAATGATTTCTGCTTATTAAAATTCCAGCCCAAAATAGGATTGGCGGGAAAATAAGTAAAGAATATTATCACGGTAAATTCGGGTTTCCGGGGTTACTTTATATTCGAAACGATATGTTTTCTCAGTCTCAAACTATTTGTTTGTTAACCACAAAATAGGGAAAATACGAAAATCGTTTATTTCAGGGGGAAAACTATTCTAATCGGTTTTCGTATTTTCCCGAAAATATAAATCCGGAATACAAAATGAACATGGAGGCAATAAATGAAGATCATTATCGATGAACAGAATGTTGATATGAAATTTAAGGCGGGAGGCAACCTTGAGGAACTTCTTTTATCCGTACAGGAATACTTGCGAAATGAGGATTCATCGAAATTGATAATTGATGTAAAAATCAATGGCGAAGAAGCATTTAATCAGGATTATGAAATAAAAGAATTTAATCTGAATGATGTGAAAACTGTTGAGATAAAAACAGACAATATTAAAGCAACGGCCTTAAGAGGGCTTGAGGAGATAAAATCTATTCTGCCGAAATTATCTCAGTCAATGTCTAACATATCTACAGTATTGCAGACAGGAAACAAGGAAGGCGCTTTAGCCGCCTTCTCGAATTTGTGTAGTGAATGGAGAAAAATTATACAGTTTTTTGACAATTTATCGAAACTTCTCGGGGTAAACTATTCATCTTTAAAAGTTGAAGAAAAATCTATCGATCAAATCAACGAGGAATTGATTGCGCTTCTTATGGATACGAAAAACCATATTGAAAAAGACGATCTGGTCATGTTATCGGATCTCGTCGAGTATGAGCTTGCGCCAAAAATCGACCAGCAGATTCAAATTGTCGATTCAATTGTTGAACATTTAAAAAAATAAACCGATTTCAGTTATTATTATGTTAACAAACGCCAAAACGGCAGTTTCCATATCAGGTTTATACGAGCGTAATCTTAAATTACTGGCACAGAACCAGCCGGATATGATCAATGAACTTATTTCGTGCCTGAATGCCGAAATAAAATCCGATGTTGAAATAACCGTTATAGAATCAAAGACGAATTTGCCTATAATAAAGTACGGTGATTTGCTGTTAAACAGTGCATATGATCCCATAAAAGAAGCTCAGCGGTTTGTTGATGCTCTCGAGTTTGATCAGTTTATAAATATCGCCGTATTGGGGCTTGGTATGGGGTATCACCTCGATGAAATTGTCGAAAAATCACAAAAACGCGATTTTATTCTGGTGGTTGAAAAAGACATTAACCTGTTTAAAAAATTCCTTGAAAACAGAGACCTCGCCAAATTCTACAATTCATGCAAAATATATTTCGCTGTGGCAAGAAAACCGATGGATATTTTCCGCGCGCTTCAGGGTTGTTCTCTGACTATTTTCTCAAACGGCCTGACGGTAGTCAAACATCCGTCTTCAGTAAAAATCGATCCGGATTACTACGATGAGATAGGCGAAAAAATAAAAGATATTTTCCAGTGGTCAAGAGTGAATACTATCTCGCAAATAAACGCCTCCAATGATTTCGCAGACAACATATTCGCCAATATGCCCCATTATCTTGATATTCCGGGAATAAAACAGATGTTTGGGAAATTCGCCGGGTTTCCGGGGATTGTTGTTTCTGCCGGGCCTTCGCTTATAAAAAATATCCGGTATTTGAAAGAAGCACAGGGAAAATCGCTTATTATCGCGGTAGATACTGCTTTGCGCGTATTGCTCAGGCACAATATCCAGCCGGATATAATAGTCAGCATAGACTATACAAAACATAATAAAAGATATTTTGACGGCATTCCGGATATAGATTCAGCTTTAGCAGTTGACCCTGAAGTCTATCCGCAGATTATCGACGAGTATAAGGGCCCGAAGTTCATGATATCGCTTCCGGGAAAATCACTTTGCGACTGGCTCGAAGATACCGTCGAGGATAAAGGCGGGATGGATAAAGGATTGTCGGTTGCGCACACGGCTTTTCTGCTGGCAATGAAACTCGGATTGACTCCTGTCGGATTTGTCGGCCAGGACCTTTCGTTTCCCGGCAACATGACTCATGTGCGGGGATCGGCTATGGTTAGAAAAAGCAACGTAAAAAAAGACCAGGCGGAAACAACTTTTGTGAAAGATTACTTTAATGGAGCGGTTGTAACAACAACCTCTATGCACGTATTTTTGCGCCACTTTGAGGATCTTATCGATAAACACAAAATCGAGTGTTATGACCTCACCGAAGGCGGAGCTTATATATCTGGCGCCAACCCTATGCCTTTGCGGGAATTTATCATGCTGAAAACAGCGGAGTCCAGAGACACAAAAAAGATTATTGCTGAGGCTTATAATGAAAAAGTGGTTTTCGACAAAAAAAGGTTTTTCTCAAAACTTGATAAAACAATATCCGGGTTCAAATATACAGCGAATTTAGCCGAAGAAGGAAAAAACCTGATTAAAAAATTGCAGAAACGGATTATAAAAAAGGACTCGAATTACAATCTGTCGAAACTTCTTAAACAATGGTCTGATATCTCAACCGATTTACACAGGCAACGAGATGTATTTTTAGTGCTTGGCAACAATATTACCGATATCATGCTACTTCAATCCAAAAAAGATGATTTCAACCTGAATGATCTCGATGAAAAAAATGTGGAGAAAATTCTGCCTTATCTGAATAAAGAAGAAATTATATATACCCGCCTGGCTGAGCAATGCGATATTTTCTATAAAAAGTTTACTGAATTGAAAGGAAAGATTCCCGATTTAAAATGATGACATCTTATCCCAAAACAAATGATAAAAAGATCCTCAACCGAATAACCGAACTGAAAACAGTGTATTCGATTATTCCGCCTACTGTCTGCAAGTCGGATTCGTGCGCGGATTGGTGCTGTTCCAAACTCGATCAGGCAAAGGACGTAAACGGAAATTTCATGTCGCTTCCTTTGATCTATAATATCGAATATTACGCAATTATCGAATATATTAAGAAAAATTTTGCGCAAAAAGAGCAAAAAATATTTTTTGACCTTAAGAAGGAGTCAACCAAATGCGTATTCAGAAAATCCGATCATCCCGCCGGATGTATGATATATCCGGTAAGGCCTTTTTCATGCAGGGTTTATGGCAGGAGAACTCCTGATTATTTCTGGGGGATTGAATATCCCGAAGGCTGTGCTCAGTCAATATATTGCCATAACTGCGAACCGGAAAATAAATTAGTTGAAGACGAATTCATAAACAAATCATATCGGAAAATATGGCGGGAAATAGAGAACCTAAGCGCTGGGCTTCAGGTTGTTCCACCCGGATACGAGAAAAATTTCGAGGATATTACGGGTTTACGGGAAATATTGATTCTCGGCTGGATTGAGCGGAATGAACTTTTATCTAAAGATAAACAGTGGTTTAAGAAACATCTTGAAAACTGGTGGGGAATTTATTCCAATCTACTTTAATATGGGGCAAAATGAAATTCTCTGACGAAAAAACAATATTATACCGGGTAGACGGCGATCATCATATTGGGTTGGGGCATGTATTCAGGGCAAGATCACTGTGCAAATGCCTGAAATCCGGTGGATTCAATCCGGTAATTTTAACATTGTCTCCTGATTATGTTGTTGAGGAAATGAACAAATGGGATGTGACCGTTTGCGAAATCAAAAATCCCGGAAATGAATCCATAAATAATCAAATATTACTTAATAATGAAAAACACAATTCAGGAATTCTCATTCAGGATATAAGAAATACTCATGCTGAAGATATGAAAAACCTGAAATCGCGAAACCTGACTGTAATCAATTTCGATGACCTTGGGTGCGGGAGAGAATACGCGGATGTTCTGATAGACGCTAATTTACCTGAGAATAAAAACAGCTCGTGTGATGGGCAATTGAGATTATTCGGGAAAAAATATATGGTTCTTGATCCGTCTTACGCGGATATAAATAAATCGGCAAAAAATATAAATTTAATTCCAAAAAAAATAATTGTCAGTCTCGGCGGTTCGGATCCGCGAGGCTTGACTGTGTGGGTTATAGAAAAACTGGCTCAATTTTTCCGGACTGAAAAACCTGAAATATATATAATTGTGGGCAAAGGAGCAAAAAACAAAGAAGACATTGAGTCCATTTCTATTCAGTCAGGGTTTAGTTATTTGCATAATGTGGAAAATATGGCTCAATTGTTTTCAGAATGTGATCTCGCGATAATATCTGGCGGGGTGACATTATACGAGGCGGCTTGTTGTGGAACTCCATCTATCGTGTTGCCTCAGGTTAAACATCAGGCCGATATTGCCCGCGGGTTTGAGTCCGAAGGGATATCGGTTTGCCCGTTCGATGAAATTGTGATTGATGAGCAATCTTTTATCGATACTCTTGAGAGTTTATGCTCGAATGATATTTTGCGCGCTAAAATGTCTGAACGCGGGAAAAATGTTGTCGATGGAGAAGGCGCGCGTAGAATCTCAACAATAATTAATGATATTTATACCAAAAAATTTTGAAAGGATTAACCGTTCATGGAAAAATATCGCGGCAAATTGGTAATGATAATCGGGGCAGGGTTGTTTCAATCCGTTGCTGTGCGTGAAGCAAAAAAACTCGGGCTCAAAGTCCTTGCGACGGATATGAATCCGAATGCGGTCGGATTTGAGTTCTGCGATTACAAAGGGTTGGTAAGTACTTCTGATATATCAGCCACAGTTGATTTCGCGATAAAATTCAACAGGGATGTTCACCAGATTGACGGCGTATTGACCGTAGGTACCGATGTATCACGCACGGTTGCCGGTGTTGCGCAGGCGCTTGGGCTCGTTGGAGTGTCTCCAGAGACAGCTTTATGCGCTACCAACAAAGCGAGAATGCGCGAATGTTTTTTCAAAAATAATGTGCCCGCTCCGAAATGGATGGAGGTATCAACCCTAAAAGAAGCCGAAGACGCGATAACTTTGCTGGGGTTACCTTTAGTGATAAAACCGGTAGATAATATGGGTGCGCGCGGTGTACGAAAAATTGTTGACGAATCTGATCTGGCGCAGGCTCTTGAATCCGCTCTTGAAAACAGCAGGACCGGAAAAGCCATTATTGAAGAATATATGGAAGGACCTGAATTAAGCGTAGATACAATGGTATACAATGGCGAGGTTCACCTTTTGACTATCGCTGACAGGCATATTGAAGGCGATATCTATTTTGTTGAAAAAGGACACACTGTTCCGTCAATCATATCCGATGAGACAAAAAAAGAAGTCTTTGAGGTTATGAAAAAAGGAATCAAAGCGGTTGGCATACAAAACGGGGCATCGAAAGCCGATATGAAGATAACCAAAGACGGCCCGAAAATCGGGGAGATTACCGCCCGGCTGAGCGGAGGTTACCACAGCCAGTATACCGATCCGCTTGCAACCGGTATGAGGTCAATCAAGGCGGCAATCGATATCGCTCTGGGATTAGAACTCGATTTAGATGATATTACTCCCAAACGTAATTATACCGCTTGCGAAAGAGCGGTCATTCCGGCGTCAGGCAGGGTAAAAGCGATAGAAGGGATCGACAAATTAAATGATATACCTGGTTTTAAACATATTTTTGTTCATGTTAATGTGGGAGATACGGTATATCCTGTTATAAGCAATATGGGGAAATCAGCAAATATAATATGTTGTGCGCCCACGCGTGCAGAAGCTTTTGACTGTGTGGACAAAATTTTAAAGACTGTTCGGATTATTACTGAATAAAAGTGCGAGGAGAAAAAAGATTTTTCCTATTGAATAAATATTGATAATCCATCTTTTTTTGCTTGAGCGAAATTTACGATATAAGTAATTTGATGCGATTTGGTATTGGCAAATAGATCTTCTTTCGCGCGAGTGTTTAATTTATCCGCAAAATCCAAAATTTGAAATTTTCATTAAATAAAAATTATGACTTCGGCAATGTAAAACACTTATAGCAAATATATTGGATTGCCAATAACCTTTTTTGTGCTTAGCGATAACGATATTGAGGTATATCGGAAGTATAAATTCAGACAATCATAATGATCTGATTAATATTATATAAATAATTGGTATAAAATCTGCTTCTATTTTTACTTTGTTTACATGAACAGGCAATAAGGAGAAAAATTTGAGCAGATTATACTTTTATACGATATTTCATGCTAATCTATCGTTTTCCTCTATACCATCCGATCAGTATTCTGTAATACTCGATAAATGTTACTGGCCTTTGCTTGAACTTACCGCGAAGGGATATAAGCTCGGCCTTGAGTTCAGCGCGTCAACTTTATCTACATTGAATGAAATAGATAAATACTTTATTCACGAATTAAAAAAAATGTGGAACGATGGAAAATGCGAAGTTATCGGTTCGGCTCAAGTTCAGAATATTTTTCCACTTATTCCGGATGAAATAAACAGAATAAATCTTATCACAGGGAAAAAGACGTATTTAAAAATTCTAAACCGATTTCCTGAAATCGGATTCGTCAATGAGCAGACATACTCCAGAGGATTACCGGAATTTTTTGCCGATACAGGGTATAAAGCTATAGTGATGGATTGGGATAACGCATCCGAATTCAACGACTACCCTCTGGATTTACGATACAGGCCCGCTCTGGTAAAAGGTATCGGCGGATTCAAGATGCCGGTTATATGGAACAGTTCTTTAAATTCGTTTAAGTTTCAAAGATGTATTTATAACAGGATTTCCGTTGACGATTTTGTCTCAAGTGTGGTTAGTCATTATCATCCGGAACATAACAGGGCTTTGAGTTTATATGGTACCGACTGGGAAATATTCGATTATCGCCCGGGAACTCAGGAAGAAATAAACGGCGAGATATCAAAAATCGAAAAAGTCCTTAAAAAACTGGTTTCATCCGCTAACGTTGAACTTGTCAATCCGGGCGAAATCCTGGATTTGCTTGAACCGGTTGATGAAGTCAATATTGAATCGACTCAATGTCCTCTGCCATGCAAAAACAGGGACGATTATAATGTACTGCGCTGGGCAGTAAGCGGAAGGGATAATGTATCCATAAATACTGAATGTCACAGGATTTACAATAAACTAAGGAATCTGGATTTCTTTAACGGGATGGCAGGTAACAGCAAAGATCTATGGAAAGACCTTAACGATTTGTGGAGCAGTGACCTGCGTACCAAAACAACTGACGAAAAACATTATGAAGCTAAACTCAAAATAGGGGAAGTAAGCAGGATAATCGATAAAAAGGCTAAAGCCGTGTACGAACAATTCAATCCGGTTTACGATTTTATACTCATCAACCCTTTTGCCGAAGATTGGAATTACGAACCATATAGTTTTGAAATATCTTTTAATCCGGGTGAACAATCAGGTGATCTGTGCATAGAAATAGACGATAAAATTGTTTTATCACAATCTGAACACATGGAATTCTATAGAGATGGAAGCATCAGAAAAGTCAAATTGACAATATGCCCGTTTATTAAAAGCGGATACATCTCACAGGGGCGTATTATTTCACTGGAAAAACAGAGAGATAATAAATTCGTAAAATATAATGGCGATAAACTTAGAATCAAAACCGAATCTGTGGCGCTTACTATAGCTTCAGATACCGGAGGAGACATAAGAGAACTGATGTTTCCCAAAGTAGACAAAAAACCTCTTATTGGATACCTTCCGCCAGTATATTATGACCACATAGGCCATTCCAGCGATTATTATAGCGGCGGAATTCATGTCTGTGATTCATTCGGCAGAATATTTAACGATACGATGCAGACTTCTTTGTATATACCGGAAAATATCGATGATTATCCCGTAAGGATACCGGTAAAATGCAAAATAAATATCGGTTCTGGAATAATCTGGAAAACATTCTATGTTTATCACGATTTCCAAAGAGCGGATCTGCAATATCATTTTTATTTTCCGGATTTGTACCCGATATTCTTCAGAATAGGCGTTACTACATTGAATCCTGAAGCATTTGATAAAGATTCGCTCAGGTTCAGTACGGTTAACGGTTCGAATAAAATTGAAGAGTTTTATACTTCGGGAAAAAATGTACGCCATATTTCGCCTGTAGGTTCGTTTTCATCCGCTCGTACATGTTTGGGAGCTACGGAAGGATGGGTTGATTTTTCCGACGGCAAAAAAAATATCACTATGGCTACGGATAAATCAGTTCTTTATTCCGTACCGATGATTGAATACGAGGAAGTCAAAAAATCATATCTTATGCGTATACACCATACGATAAGTGAATCCGATGAGACCGGCAGGATGCATTGGAGAGGGCATAACAATTTCTCGTGTTCTTATTTCGGGCATAAATCGGATATCGATAATGTTCGTACAATGATAAATCATTCATCCAGAAACCTGATCTATATACCTCGCAAACAGAGAATCGATTCAGAATACATTTTCGATAGTTCCGAAATTATAGAACAGACAAATTACATTTTAAGATAAATTATTATAAAGGGCCGGCAAAATGAAAGAACAAAAAACAATACCTTTTTTTAAGCCTTATATTGGAGAAGAAGAAGAACGAGCCGTAGTTGAGGTTCTGAGATCAGGATGGCTGACTACAGGACCCAAAGTTATGCAATTCGAATCCGCTTTTGCCGAATACTGCGGGGCAAAGCACGCGATAGCTTTAAGCTCGTGTACCGCCGCTTTGCACCTTGCTCTTGTGGCGCTTAACCTGAAACCGGAAGATGAAGTGATAACAACTCCCTTTACTTTTTCCGCTACCGCTTCGGAAATACTGCATGCTGGTGCTAAACTGAAGTTTGTCGATGTTAAACCTGAAAATGGAAATATAAATGAATCTCTTATCCGTGAATCGGTAAATGAAAATACCAGAGCGGTCATACCTGTTCATTTGGCGGGGTATCCGTGTGATATGGATTCCATCATGGATATTGCAAGTGAATATAATCTAAAGATAATTGAAGACGCCGCTCATGCGCTTGAATCTGAATTCAATAAAGTAAAAATCGGCTCTATCGGTGATTTTACGTGTTTTAGTTTTTACGCTACAAAAAATATCACTACTTCTGAAGGAGGAATGATTACCTGTGATAACGATGTTCTCGCCGAATGGATACGCGTTTTAAGCCTGCACGGCATGAGCAGGGATGCATGGAAACGGTATATGCCCGGTAATGCAAATAACAACTCCGATTATTACCATGTTATGTGCAGAGGTTATAAATATAATATGAGCGATTTGCAGGCGGCTCTCGGTATAGTGCAACTCGCTAAAGCGGAAAGGTTGTGGCGAAAAAGAGATTTTCTGATCAGGAAATACAGGGAAAAACTCATGGCTGTACCCGAAATCGAGCTGTTTGACGATCCGTCAAACATTAAACACGGAAGACACCTGATGATTATCAAACTGAAACACGAAATGCTCGATATCAACCGTAACCAGTTTATTCGCAAAATGAAAGAAAAAGGTATCGGGTGCAGTATCCATTTTGTGTCGTTGCACCTGCATCCGTATTACAGGGAAAAATACGGGTTTGAACCTTCGGATTTTCCGGTTGCGGACGATTTATCCAACAGAGTGATCTCTCTGCCTCTTTACCCTGAGATGCGTGAAGAGGATCTGGATTACGTTGTGGAGAATATCAAAAATATAATCAAAGAACATAAACTCAAATCACTTGTTTCTGTCCAATGGGTGTAAACATTGTAAACTCAATATCGGATCAGCAATTATGTATTGACCTCAAAAGATGGGGGATCATATCTCCATCATCTATAGTCTTTATCGGCGACTTTATTTATATAGCCGGGCAATATTCACATAAAATTTATGCGCTGAACAAAAACACAATGGTTTTAGATGTAATAGCGGATAACCTGAATTATCCTACCGATATTTGCGTTGACGACGAGAATAAATTGTGGGTAACCGACCGGTGGAATCATAGCGTAAAGCGATTTTCCACAAAAGGTGAATTGATGTTGTCGTTCGGTGAATACGGAAACTCAGCGGGCAAATTCAGCGAACCGTGGGGAATAGGTTATCATAACGGTTTTATCGTCGTATCCGACAGGAATAATCACAGAATCCAGATATTCGATAAAAATGGTTCATATATAAGAACTTTTGGGGTTCAAGGTCCGGCAAAAGAATATTACGAGAGCACGGAATTTAAAAAAGGATTCATATTCGAGAACTGGACGCAGTTTGCTTCGCGTTTTTTTACCGTTGACAGTCAATTCTTTAAAGAAAATTATAAAATCGGATCGATGGAATATCCTTTGAATTTCGATATATCTTCGCAGGGTGATATAATCATAGTCGACAGCAGTAACGACAGGTTTCAGTTATTCTCGTTCGAAGGTCAACTTAAACGATCATATTGCGCTAAACAATCCGGTATTCCATTTGAGCTTGCTGTTGATGCGTCGTTTGTATCTCAAAATCAATTTTTCGTTTCATATGAATTCGCCGATTCGGTTTTCGCTATGGATATGGATGGTAAAATCACGGCTTCGATAAAAATTGATGGGGCAAGGCTGAATTTTGTGTATTGTATTGATGGTGCAATATGGATTCTTGATAGTTGGAACAGTAAATTATACAAATTTTTATGGAAATAAATGAATACTTCCCCTATCCTCAATTCAAACATAGGGTTTCTCGGTAACTTATATCCCGATTTGGTTCATCTCGCTAAAAATGATGGTTATACTCGGGAAATGTCGTTTCTAAATGCAAAAAATGGAAATATAACCGCCAAATACAATTGTATTTTGCTTCATAGTCTCTTCGATCCGCGAAAAGAAGCGGCAATATTTGTTGAAGGGAATAACATAAAGGAAGGCGATATCGTTTTTCTATATGGATGCGGACTCGGGTATCATGTAGATGAAATCGCGCAAAGAATCGGCAGGTATGGAACACTTGTTATAATTGAGTTGAATCCCGATATACTTCACGCTGCATTGAATGTTGTGGATTTCACCTCAATTTTTAGAAAATGTCGGGCAAACCTGATTTTCGCTTCATCCGAATATGAACTCAATCAGAAGATTCAGGAAATTATGTTTGGTTTTAAGGTGCAAACCGTTAAAACCGTTATTCATCCGGCATCATTTAAATGTATTCCCGCGGGTTTTAAAAATATTTCGAATTTTTTCGAAAGTAAACTGGTAAATACACGGACACAAGAAGTTTTCAGGAAATTTTATTTCGAAAATATCCGCCGCAATATAGATGTTGTATTATCTTCACCGGGAATAAACTGTTTTCAAAATAAGTTCTTAAAAAAACCGTTGATACTTGCAGGGGCAGGCCCGTCTTTAGATACCGATATAAAAACAATAAGGAAATTTCAGCGCAATGTATTTATTTGCGTTGTAGATACAGCGTATCCTATACTTATTGAGAATGGAATCAAACCCGATTTTGTTGTATCGGTAGACCCCCAACCGAAAACAATAAAACATTTCAGGGTATCCGCTGATAAAAATCCGCCTTTGATTATAAGCCCGGTTTCCTGTGCCGATGCGGTAAAAAAACACAGGTATCCATATATAATTTTTCTTCAAAAAAGCCATTCCGCGACAAAACATATCGAAAAATTTCTTGTGGATAAAGGATTTTCTTCAGAAGGCGGGTCCGTATCATGTATCGCGCTTGATATTATGGTTCAATTCGGATTTGACCCGATAATCTTAGCGGGGATGGACTTTTCGTATCCGGAAATGAAGGCTTATTCGGCAAATTCTATGGAGGGTATGTTGATCTTTCAGGATTCCAGCAGATTCTTAAGTATCGATACTCTTCACCGCAAAAGAATTTATTCGGAAAAAACCCTGTCAGATACATCTAATTCAGATGGAATAAAGATTGTTACAAGCCCTAATTTACTCAGTTACAAAAAAAATATTGAGAATTTAGTTGAAATTAACAGCCAAAAAGTTACATTCTATAATTTTGCCAGATTCGGCGCGCTGATAAAAGGCGCGAATCTAATATCTGAAATCCAGGCGGAAAAAATTTTGTATGATGAGTTGGACAAAAATTTCGATATTCCCGAAATTGAGGCCGATCAGATATTGCGGGAAAATATATTGATTACAATAAACAATTTATGAATTTGATGGGTTATGAATAACGAAAAAAAAGCGATTTTCTACCAGTTGAAATCACCTGTAAGAGATTTATGTGTATGCCATTTTGCGGAAATGTATTATGAACAAGGAAAAAAAGTATTCATTATTGTGGATACAGAAGGCCGTGCCGAATCTTTGGACAGAGTACTATGGACATTCAAACAGTCATCTTTTATTCCGCATGAAATAATAGATGAGCTTAGCGCTGATATTGAAGTACCGGTTGTTATATCCGCTTTAACGGCAAAGAATTATGAAGCCGATATTCTTATCGTGGCCAAAAATGTTCTGGATGAATCCGAAGCGTTTTTGACTTCTTTTGACCAGGTGATTGATTTTGCGGATCAGACTGATGAGTCCAGCACACTGCAAAGCAGGGAGCGGTACCGCGTATTAAAAGACGCCGGATTTACTATGGAATATTTCGACAAATTGCCGTTTTCAATAAAATCATATTAATATAAAGGGTTATTTATGGAAAATATTGAGAATAAGAATATTGAAACTCCTCAGGTTCCCGAAGAGGATTTGATCGACATAGATTATTTTAAAAAAGTAAAATTGAGAGTCGCCAGAATAGAATCTGCCAGGAAAGTTCCCGGAACAGATAAACTTATGGAACTCAAACTTAAACTCGGCGAGGAAGAAAGAACTATCGTGGCAGGAATAGCGTTGCATTATTCCGAGGATGAACTTCCCGGAAAATCGATAATAATTGTCGCTAATTTGAAACCGGCCAAGTTGAAAGGAATAACATCCAACGGCATGCTTCTGGCGGCAAAAGATGAGTCGGGGTTGACTCTTTTAACGACCGAAAAAGAAATTAGTTCCGGTAGCGCAATAAGTTAAAATGAAAAAATTTTTAATATCCGAAAAATTATCCCGGGTAAATGAATCGGAAAAAGCAGGGAGGCTTTTCCCGGTTCGGATTATTAATCATGGCTGATGATATAACAATAAAAATAAAAAAAGCCGCAGGCAGGTTGATGGATGCGGCTTCGTGTTATCCTGCCGATGGAATCGCGCAATATTATAGTTTGAACTCCAAATGGTATATGCCCTCAATAAATCTGGCTGGTGAAATTATACCTCTTTTTTATGATCTATCCGAATTTCTCAATGATGAGACTTACAGAAAAAAAGCATGTGAATTAGCTGAATTGATAATGGATAAAAAGTTTCGAACAGTTGAGAATTTATACACTTTACCGGTTTTCCAGGCAAGCCAGATAATGAGCGGGTTGTTGGAATTCTATAAACATGAGTCTGATGATAAGGCATTGTATCTTATTGTGAAAATTGCCGAGTGGCTGGCTTCCATTCAGGATCCTGATGGAAAATGGAAATATATTTTTGAAGGAGAAAAAGAAATACGTTTTTTAACTTACGATACCCGATCGGCATATGTTCTGCTTGAGTTATGGAAACTGACAGGTATTTCCAGGTTTTATAATTGTGCAGATAAAAATATCAAATTCGTTTTATCTCAACAACTATCAAATGGATGGTACCGCAATAATTCGCCATATCCGGAAGACGAAGCGGAATTAAGGTATATCGCTTATGTGATGAATTCGGTTTTATGGTCCGGAATTATTCTTGAGGATAAGAGATATATAAATTCGGCGAAAATATGCGCCGATACATTAATAAAAATGCAGAATAACAAAGGCGATTTGCCGGTAAAATACAACAAATTGTTTCATCCGGTAGCTACAAAAACCTGTTGCGCGGGAAACGCTCAAATTGCGATCGCGCTTTTTGATTTGTTTGAGGTATGCGAAGACCAAAAATACCTCGAATCCGCTTTAAGGATTAATAAATCTCTTTGCGAAATACAGAATACAAATTCGGATTCCGGAAAAATTGGCGGCGCGATTTTATCTGAACGTGGTTCAAGAATTTATTCGTCTTATGCTACAATGTATTTTATCCGTTCGCTTTTAAAACATTATGAAATGGTTTTAAATGAAGGTGAAAGTAACAGATGAACAAAAAAAAACCGGTTGTGAGCGTTATCATACCAAATTATAACGGCAAAAAATATCTTGAACCGTGCCTAAGTAATCTTTTTATGTCAGATTACCCGAATATTGAGGTTATTGTTGTAGATAACGCGAGTACCGATGATTCAGTACGTTTTCTCAAAACCGATTATCCGCAGGTGAAAATAATTGGTTTTATCCGCAATACCGGATTCGCGTATGCGTGCAACGCGGGAATCAAATCCGCCTCCGGTGAATATATATTCCTTTTGAATAACGATGTCGAACTTAAACCGGATTATTTATCCATGCTTATGGATACCCTTTTGGAACGTTCTGAATACACTATGGCTACAGGGAAAATCATGCGTTTTTATAATAAAACCCTGATCGATGCGGCGGGAGACGGTTTGACTGTTGGAGGAGAACCATATAACCGCGGGCATGACCAGCCTGATGACGGCAGGTTTGATAAGATGGAACAAATTATGGGCGTATGCGCCGGAGCAGCGGTTTACAAAAAGGATGTTTTCGAAAAGATCGGAGGGTTTGATGAAGATTTTTTCGCTTATATGGAAGATGTCGATCTCAATTTAAGGGCTTTGATTTCAGGTTTCAAATCGGTTTATGTCCCGCAGGCTGTTTGTTTTCATCATGGAAACGCTACTTTCGGAACGCTAAGCCCCATTCATGTTTTTTTAACCAATAGGAATAAAATTTATTATATTCTTAAAAATTTCAGAATGAAATGGATATTTGAGCATATGGCGCAAATATGGAATCATCAGCTTGAAATGGCGAAACTGTTTTCATTAACCCAAAAAGGTGGAAGTTTCTTCAAAAGCAGGGTCTCAGCGATAAAAAAAATCCCTAAAATGATTTTCAAACGGCATGTTTTTCTCATTAAACACAAACCTGATTGGGAATCGGCATATAGATTTCTGGATAAAAAATGAGGCAATAATGGATGTATTTGATGAATCTTCATTCGGACAAATGAAAGAAATACCGGAGAACATTAAAGAAAAAGAGAACAATTATTTCTCTTTTGAACTTAAAAACGTACTCATCATACGGTCGTACACACCTTCTGTAAAACCTCTAAAAGCATTATTGAAAAGTGAGTTTCCTCAATGCAAATTCGATATTCTGCAGGTTAAAAATTCATCTGTAGGACCCGTATATGATGAATCGGATATAAATAATATTTTTGAAACAAAATCGAAACGTGGGTTTCGTGTAAGAAATATTCTCGCCCATATTAATTTTTTTAAAGATAAATATTATGATGCCGTAATCGTGCTCTATGGAAATAATACAGCTGAGGCATGGTGTTATAATATCGATTTATACGCTTACTTTGTTCCGGCAAGGTTCCATCTCGGGTACGATTCGGATAACCATTTCAAAATAATATCGATAAAGTCAATCCTGATAGGTTCATTATCATTTATTAACGGGTACTGTGCGTATCTGTTGAATGTATCGGCGACTTTATTTGTGTTTTTTTATTCCATGTTGTGGTTTTTAATTTTAAGCCCGCTTGTGATACTGCATAAAAAATCTTCAAAAAACGCGGAATAATCTTTATAATAAGATAATTTACCCTGAAGGAGATTTCTATGCATAATATTCTAGTAACAGGCGGAGCCGGGTTTATCGGTTCTCATCTGGTTGACAGGCTTATCGGTGACGGGCACAGAGTTACCATATTCGATTCCCTTGATTCGAGAATTCATCATGACGGTATACCACCGGATTATCTTAACCGCAAAGCGATATTTGTCAAAGGCGATATCAGGGACTATAAACACCTGAAAAATATAGTGAAAGATAAAACGCATATTTTTCATTTCGCTTCTCAGATGGGAGATTTTAGCTCGCAGTTCGATATAAAAGGTTTCTTCGATGTGAATGTTGGCGGAATGGCTAATCTGGGGGATATTCTTGGGAATTCGGAAAATTGCTGTAATAAACTGATTCTCGCTTCATCAATGGCTTGTTATGGTGAGGGAGAATACAAATGCCCGGAATGTAACATTAATATGAAAGTTGTCCGCAAACCGGGTGACCTGAAAAAACGAATATGGGATCCTGTATGTGATAAATGCAAAACCGAATTGAAACCCGTGGCTACAAAAGAAACATTTCCGTGTGACCCGCAAAACGTATACGCCCTTACCAAGAGAATCCAGGAAGAAATCGCGTTCAATTTATGTATGGCATATAGAATTCCCGTTGTGGTTTTACGTTTTTTTAATGTTTTCGGGCCGCGCCAGAACAGGCATAATCCTTATACCGCTTTCGCATCAGAATTTATCAGCCGGTTGTTCAATCCGAAAACAGCTTCAAAAATCCCACTTATTCCTGAAGACGGATTGCAGATACGTGATTTTATATCTGTTTATGACGCTGTTACCGCTTGTGAACTTGTTCTTAAAAAAGACCTGCCCGATTTTACAATTTTTAACGTCGGATCGGGAAAAAAGAGAACCAAACTCGATTTTATTTCTCAAATTATTAGTCGGATCGGTTTTTCCAAACAAATATTAATTACCAACGAACAGGTCTGTGATCAAGTAAGAAATTGTTATGCCGATATACGAAAGATAAAAAAATATACCGGATTCAAACCTCAAATAAATTTTGATACAGCCGTGGAAGAACTTATAAGCTGGACAAAACAGAGTATTAAAAAGAGATAAATAAAATTATTGTTTTATGAGTTTTAAATATAGTTTTTTTGTCAAATTACGGATCGAAAAAATTTTTTTACAGGTGAAATAAAAATAGGCAAAATTTTCCTAAACATTTTTTTCCCTATTCCGATATTTTTAACGTAAGACGAATAAGGAGGTATATATGGAAATAAATAATATAAGAGATATAATCGGTCAGTTAACAAGCCAGGAGATAAAACCGGCCGATAATAATTTAAATACCGTAAAACAAACGGAAAAAAGAAATATCGAGACCAAAGGGCGCTCTGACGAAATCAGTATTTCAGAAGAGGGGAAAAGAGCCTTGGAAATTCAAAGATACTCTCAGTTAGCCAAAAAATTGCCTTCCGTGAGACAGGACGTAATTGACCGGGTTCAACAAAGAATCCTTAACGACCAATACTCAGAAAGGGATGTGATTGAAAAAACGGCTGGTAAAATTCTCGGATTATAATTTTAAAAGGGTTTAGTTTAGTTTTTTATCTACCAACACTAAACCCTTTTTTATTTTGTGCAAACATGATCATTTTGATTTTGATTCCTTAATAATAAAAATAAAAGACTTTTTCTTTTTTAAAAAAGAAACAAAAACTTTTTCTCGGGATGCTTTGCATTCTTTTTTTTTTAATATCATAATTAATATGAAACCTATTTCCGTGGCATTTTTATTAAATCTAAAAACTCCATCCTCGTTGACCTGTCGTCCCTGAAAGCACCTAACATTGAACTTGTTGTGGCAAGACTGTTTTGCTTCTCAACACCGCGTATAACCATGCAAAGATGTGTTGCCTCCAGAACAACTGCAACTCCAATAGGTTTTAAATATTCCATCAGGCATTCGGATATCTGGACGGTTAAGCGTTCCTGAATCTGAAGTCTGCGGCTGAACGCGTCTACTATACGCGGTATTTTACTTAACCCGATAACCTTTCCATCCGGGATATACGCGATATGGCATTTCCCGTGGAACGGCAGAAGATGATGCTCGCAAAGACTGAAAAAATCTATATCTTTCACAATCACCATCTCATCGCATTTCTCGTCAAATACGGCTCCGTTTATCAATTTGTCTATATCCACATGATAACCGGATGTCAAATATCTGAACGATTTAGACACTCTTTCGGGCGTTTTCAGTAATCCTTCTCTAAGCGGATCCTCACCGATTTCAATGAGAATTTTTTTAATAGCATCTTCCATAATTATTTAATTCCTTCATTTATTGTGACTAAACGTCAATATATTATCATTGATATATCCCGATAACAAGATTATTTGGCAATAATAGGGAAATTAGCCTTTTTATACAATATGTTATAATACTCACCATATTGTTAAATTTCTTTTATACACAGGGAAATATTTTCCGGTATGGGAAAATATTTTTTTCGCATTTAAATTACCCTGAAAATTACATTTTTTTGCAGGTATCGCTCTTTTTCTCTAATCTCAATTAAATTTAACGGTATAAATTATCAGTTTTTTATTATAAGGCCTGAAATTTGTTTGATGGTTATGGATATTTATTTGATTCAATCTGTAAAGTGTATCTGGCACAACTATTGCTGTTTAACCGTTAGATTTGAATAGAAGGAGGAAAAATGTTCGAAGGATTATATAATTCCGCGTCAGGTATGGTGACTCAGTCGAAAATACAGGAAGTTATTGCCAACAATATAGCCAAAGCGACTGTTCACGGGTATAAAAGGCAGGCCGCTATATCTACTCCTTTTGAGAACGAGCTCAAAGATCAGATGGGTGCCTCGGATGAAATATCGAATCAGACAGGCGGAGTTGATCTTGAGGGCGTTTACACTGTTTTCGATCAGGGAAGAATAAAAAATACCGGAAATACTTTAGATCTCGCTATTGAAGGAGACGGTTTTTTTGTGGTCGATCTAAATGGCAAGGAATACTATACCAGAAACGGAAGTTTCAGTGTAAATAATGAAGGTGATCTAATCACTTCAAACGGCGAACTGGTTATGGGGGAAGGCGGTAAGATTAATGTCCTCGACAAAAACGATCTTAATCCCGCGTTCACAAGAAAAATATCGGTATCTATCGACGGTATTGTCTCCATTATGAAATCCGATGGAAAAGAAAATAAAGAAGTCGGCAGACTTAAAATAGTAAGTTTTAAAGATTTAAGTGAAGTCAAACCTGTAGGACAGTGTCTGTTTACGGCAAATTCAAAAAAGGCTGAGGCATCTGAGAAATTTAAGATAAGCCAGGGGTTCCTTGAGGAATCCAATGTAAATATCCTTGATGAAATGGTATCCATGATAGCCAATATGAGAATCTATGAGGCCAATCAAAGGATATTGCGTGGTATGAACGATAGTTTGGGAAAAGGAATAGCTGAAATAAGCAGAATATAATATATATTGAGGAGAAAAAATATGTTAGGAGCTCTTTTTACATCATCCACAGGCATGAAAGCACAGCAGTTATACGTTGATACTATCGCAAATAACCTTGCTAACGTAAATACCACCGGATTTAAAAAAAGCAGAATCGATTTTCAGGATTTGTTATATCAGACACTCAAACCAGCTGGGTCGGAAACAGCCGAAGGGAGTGAAGTACCCGAGGGTATGCAGGTCGGTCTTGGTGTTAAACCGGTTTCCATAAGCAAATTGTTTACTCAGGGAACAATAACAACCACCGGCAACGATCTTGACGTAGCCATAGAAGGAGACGGATTTTTTCAGGTAATCCAACCGGATGGAAGCATAGCTTACACAAGAGACGGTTCCCTGAACCTTGATTCCAACGGCAATCTCGTTACCAATGATGGATTTATTATTCAGCCGGCGATAACTGTTCCGGCAAATTCAAAACAAGTAAGTATCGGACAGGACGGTACGGTATCCGTTGTTCTTGACGATGGTACTATAACAAATGTAGGTCAGATTCTGACAGCTACTTTTGCCAATCCTGCCGGGTTAAGCGCCATGGGACGCAATCTCCTTATGGAGACCGTAGCGTCAGGCGCGCCTTCAACCGGCGCTCCGGGATTGCAGGGAAGAGGCACTTTGGCTCAAGGATTTCTCGAATTATCAAATGTGGAAATCGTTGACGAATTGGTGAATATGATTATCGCCCAGAGAGCCTATGAAGTTAACTCCAGAGCTATTCGTACCGGTGATGAAATGTTACAGACAGCTAACCAGTTGAGGTAATAACGATGTTTGTTAAAAGTATTGGATTTATACTTTTAATACTAATTATACAGGCAGGAGACCTTTTTGCAGAGGGTATCGTGATCAAACTGAAAAAGGAGGCGTATCTTGACGGATCTGAATTTATACTTGGAGATATTGCTTCTGTCAAGGCGGCTGACGCGAAACTTGTTGAGAATATTCGAAACATAAATCTCGGAAATACTCCCGATGTCAATAGTGGCAAAAGAAGCGTAACCACTTCCGAAATCCTGTATAAATTAAAAAATATCGGGGTTGATGTAAAAAAAGTCAGGTTTGACGGCGAAGAGAATTCGATCGTTATGCCTAAACTTCAAAAACTGGATTCGGATTACATCTTTAAATCGGTAAAACAATTCGTTGTCGAAAATATGCCATGGGATTCGGATGAGGTTATTATTGAGCCGAAACGGATACCGGCGAATATCGAGGTAAACGCGGGTAAAACCGATTTGGAAATAGCTCCGATTTCATCAAATCAATATATCGGCCCTGTGCGCTATACTGTTTTAATCAGTGTTGATGGACGGGCGCAGAAGAGCATAGATGTGTCGCTGAATATAATCGTGTTTAAAAAAGTGGTTGTCGCTTTAAAAAATATACGGCGGGGCGAACCTCTCAATCCAAATAACATCGGGTTACTTAAAAAAGAACTTCGTCCGAACACTCAGGATGCTCTCACCGATCTGCAGTCAGCCATGGGAATGGTTTGCGCAAGAAATATTAATGCTCACGGGATTATCAAAAAAGAGTTTTTGCAGATGCCTGCCATAGTATTTAGAAACGAAGCTGTTCAGGTTGGTATCGAAACCGACGGTTTTTCGGTACAAACAATCGGTGTTGCAAAAGAAGACGGCGGATTGGGAGATTATATCCATGTCCAGAACCTGGACTCAAAGAAAGTATATTTCGCAAAAGTTATCGGTATCAAAAGAGTAGCAGTAGATTACGTAAAATAATGACAAGAGGATGAAATGAAAAACATAATTCTGTGTATATGTATTCTTTTAAGCTGGAATAATTTGATTTCAGCGGATTCTATATGGAAATCCCAATACCATGATAGAGGTTCATTATTCACCGATGACAAAGCGTATAATATCGGCGATATCGTAACCATAACCATAACCGAATCGACTTCAGCAGAAAGAAGTTCGGAAACCACAACAAATAAAGACGTCAACAACAAAGGATCTATAACAAGCTGGCTTTATCCTCAAACGGCATCGAAAAGTTTCCTTTCGCATAATGGATCATTGCCTGCGTGGGATTATACTACTAAAAAAGATTTTACCGGCAAAGGTGAGATACAGGAAAAAGATAAGTTCACGGCAAAAATAACAGCTTCCATTATAGATATATATCCCAATGGAAACATGCTTATCGAGGGAAGCAGGGAAATCATGGTTTCCAATGATAAAAAGAAAATCATAATTTCCGGAATAATTCGAAGATCGGATATAACGAGCGAAAATACAATAGCTTCAAACTTAATTGCTGACGCCAAAATATATTATGAAGGCAAAGGCCCAATAGCTGATAATCAGCGAAGAGGAGTGTTTACATGGTTTCGCGACATGTTTTCCATGTTCTAAAAAAAATCAGCGCCGCTATATTCGCGTTGCTGTACTTTTTTAATTCATTGATAGATATGAATATCTATGCCGCGCCTAAAGTACGTATAAAAGACCTCGCGCAGATACAGGGTGTTCAGGTTAACCATATTTTCGGTTATGGACTGGTGGTCGGGCTCGATGATTCAGGCGACAGCCAGAGCACATCTTTTACCGTACAATCAATAACAGCCATGCTTAGAAAAATGGGGATAACCGTACCGCAGGATGACGTTACCGTAAAAAATGTGGCGGCAGTGATGGTAACCGCTGAATTACCCGCTTTTGCCGTTGCGGGAAGCAGGATCGATGTCAGCGTATCTTCCGTGGGTGATGCCGACAGTTTATACGGCGGTACATTGCTCATGACTCCGCTTCAGGCAGTTGACGGCGAAATATACGCACTGGCGCAAGGGCCTGTATCCATAGGAGGGTTCTCGTTTTCGGGCGGGGGAGCCACTGGCGGAGCATCTGCTGTAAAAAACGTGCCTACTACGGGTGTTATTCCTAACGGCGCAGTTGTGGAAAAAGAAGTTCCTTCAACATTGGTGAAAAACAGGGAAATAAAAATTTCACTTCGGGAACCCGATTTTACTTCCGCAAAAAGAATGGCGGAAGCAGTCAATAATTTATTCTTAGATACCGCTACCGCCAAAGATGCCGCAACAGTAAGTGTTGTTGTTCCAAACGAATACATAATGGAAGAAAAAATTGTGGAATTCATATCCATGATAGAAAATCTGGAAATGGAACCCGATGTAGCCGCCAAAATCGTGATTAATGAACGAACAGGTACTATTGTTGCAGGAAGTAATGTGAGGATATCGCTTGTTGCGGTATCTCATGGTAACTTGAATGTGGTTATAAAGTCCAATCCGGTAATATCACAGCCTAATCCGTTTGCGGAAGGAGATACAGTTTCAACTGACGATACCGAATTGCAGGTAAAAGAAGAAAGCAACCCGTTGGTTGTTGTTGAAGATGGAGTTACCATAGGTGAAGTCGCCAAAGCGCTTAACTCGCTTGGAGCTACTCCCCGCGACCTGATAGCTATATTTCAGGCAATGAAAAAAGCGGGTGCTATTCAGGCGGAACTCATAATTATGTAAGAGGTTAGATATGGAATTAAATAATAACGCAATAAATAATTTTAATTTAAATGATTATAATGTGAGTAAATTTGAGAATCAAATACTTAAAGTTGATAAAAATCTCAAACATGATATCGGTATTCCAGAAAAAACTTCGGAACGGGAAAAATTAAAAGATGCGGCTAAGGGGTTTGAGTCGGTATTTGTCAATATTCTTCTGTCGCAGATGAGAAAAACCGTGGATAAATCAGAACTTATCGATGGAGGTAACGCTCAGGAAATATTCGAGCAGATGTTTGATGAAGAAATAAGCAAAGAAATTGCCAAACGAGGCGATCTGGGAATCGCCGATTCGTTATTCAAAGAATTCCAGAGATATGTTGAGCCTGCAAAAACCGAAAAAAGCGAGGATAAAAATGAAAATCTGTAAGGATGTAACCAGGAAGTTAGCCGTATTGCTCGAAAAGGAAACTTATCTCTATTCACGATTACTCGATATTGCCGGTGATATACAGAATACTGTTGTAAAAAACGATATGGAGAATTTATCCCGGTTAGTGGAAAATGAGGACAATATTTTCTCTACAGCGGAAAAACTTCGCCAGGATAGAATGGAAGTTATGCTTGATATTAAAGAAAAACTGAATCTGACTGATGAAGAATTCGGATTGGGTAAACTCATGGAATTTATGGAAGAATATGATGCCGCTGAAATAAATAAACTGAGAGATTCTCTTCTTGAGACGATGAGCAAACTCGATTCCGTAAATAGAAACAATCATATTTTAGTTGATTATTCAATGAACCTGAACGCGAAATTTATGAACCTGCTTGTGAATATCGGACATAACAACACTGTTTATAGACCGACCGGAAAGGTTCAGCAACACGATAATACAAAACGCAGAATTCTGGACAGAAAAATATAATTAGCGGGATAAGGATATTTATATGAGCTCAATATTTGCTATATTCGATATCGGTGTAAGGGCAATGTATGCCCAGCAGACAGCTCTGCAAATAACCGGTCAGAATATCTCAAATGCAAATAATGAAAATTATGTACGGCAACGCGCCGAACTAAAAGAAGCTACCCCGTTTAATGCTGTGCCGGGGCAATTGGGAAGCGGTGTAAGTATTGAGCAAATAATCAGGATAAAAGACGATTTTACCGATTATCAGCTCCAGAAAGAAAACCAGAATCTCGGTTATCTTGATGAAAAAAACAATATTCTCGAACAACTCGAAAATATATTCAGCGAACCGTCGGATAATGGATTAAACAGTGTAATATCCGGATTTTATGACAGCCTTCATGACCTTTCGAATTATCCTGAGAATTTTTCGTCCCGCGTTATGGTTCGGGAGCAGGGATTGACTTTATGCGACTCGTTCAATAATACTATAGATAAAATAAACGAATTGAAATCAAATATAAATGAAAATATTGTTTTTAAAGTCGATGAAATAAACGCGATAACCGCCGATATTGCCGATTTGAACAATCAGATATCAAGAGCGGAAGTCGGAGGAATACAAAACGCCAACGATCTGCGCAACCAGAGAGATGCTTTGGTGCGAAAATTATGTGAGATGGGTGATATTTTTGTTCAGGAAGGCGATGACAATTTGTTGTATGTTCAGTTGGGCGATACAATTATTGTCAGCGGGGTACATCAGATTGAGCTGAAAGCCCAAACCGATCCGGAAAATAATGTGGGGATTGTGTCGGGAGACTCGAATAAAAATGTTAAGATTTCCAATGGGTCACTGAAAGCATTATTTGATACCCGCGATGATGTGCTTGACAAATATATAGATGATTTAAACACACTCGCAAGGTCAATCATAACAGAACTCAATGATGTTCATACAGGTGGTATCGGCCTTACTATGTACCAGTCAGCTACTGCTGAAAACGGGGCTATTTCTTCTACTGTGCCTTTGGCTAACGCGGGTTATGATTTCCCTGTAAACGGAGGAAGTTTTACAATCTCATTATATGATTCAGCAAGGAATCTGAAATCAGAAACAAAGATCACGATTAACCCTTTTTCAGATACACTAAATGATATAGCGGCAAAAATAAACGCGATCTCAGGACTGAACGCTACTATCTCATCCGATAATAAACTTTCGATCGCTACAAGTAACCCGACGGATCAATTTTCATTTTTGGGTGATTCAGATGGTGCCAAAGATACCAGCAACTTTCTTCAGGCGGCAGGGCTGAACACATTTTTCAAAGGTAAAGACGCAAGTTCCATTACTCTTGCGGATTATATAATAAACGATGTAAATAAAATTGCTACGGGAAAATCTACTGCGCCAGGTGATAACTCGAATATAATAGAGATGATCGGTACCAGAGACATAGCGTTTGTCGACGGCGCCAAACCCGAAGACTTTTTCTCGTCAATGATAGGTGATTTGGGTGTGGAAAGACAAGTTACTATAAAAAGAAGCGAGACACAACAACTTATTTTAAGTTCGCTCGAAGACAGGTTTCAGTCTCAATCAGGTGTATCTTTTGACGAAGAAGCCATTAATCTGATAAAGTATCAAAGAGGATATCAGGCGGCGGCGAAATTTATTCAGGTTATGGATGGACTTATTAATTCGCTGATTCAACTTATGTAAAGGGGATTAAGCTATATGCTCGACAGGATCACAAATCCGATGCTGGTTAACAGAAACTTGCAGTATATAAACGATAATACTACAAAACTGCAGAAAATTCAGGAACAGATCGCTTCAGGTAAACTGATAAGAATCGCTTCCGACGATCCCATAGGCACCACAAAATCAATGTATTTACAAGCCGAACTGAAAAAAATCGCGCAGTACGATAAGAATCTCGATGATGGTATAGGATATATGCAGCAAACATCGTCTATTTTATCCCAGGTGGAAAACATTCTGCTTGAGGTAAAAGATATCGCGGAAAGCTCATCAACTGAAATTACTACCAGCGCTGAGAACAAGGCTCTTTCTTTTCAGGTAAACCAGCTCCTGGAAGAGTTGATTCAGTTCAGTAATACTAAATTTGAGGGGAAATTCATTTTCGGTGGTACGGAAACGCTTAGCGGAGCGAAAGCTAACCCGCTCCCTTTCAATATTCAGGTGAGCGGAAGCAAAATTGCCTCAATTATAAGTAACCCTGCGGGAATTACAGGCGTTATGAACAGAATTGTCGGTGATGGAAAAACCATCAGCGTTAATTTGTCAGGAAAAGATGTGTTTCAACCCGACGGAAGCGGTCTGCCAACCGATATATTCAACACTTTGATAAAATTAAGGGAAAATCTTGATGCGAATGATACCGCCTCGATCAGATTAAGAGTCGGTGAACTCGATAAACAATTGACTCAGGTAACAAGCCAGAATACACTTGTCGGCGCGAAAGTGAATCGTATGGAACTAATACAAGACCAGCTTTCAGAACTGAAGCTTGTGCAGAAAGAACATTTGTCATCAATAGAGGATACTGATGTGGCCGAAGCCATATTGAATCTAAGTACTCAGCAAATCGCGTTTCAGGCATCATTACAGACAAGCGCAAAGATCTTACAGCAATCTTTGCTTAATTATATTTAATTTATACTAAAAATAAATATACTTAATCTTTAAACATAAAAGGTAACAAGGAGAATAGAAAATGAAATTACAGACGGCACGGTTTGGTTGCCTTGAAGTACCCGAGGCAAACATAATTTATTTCCCCGACGGTTTGATCGGGTTTGAGCGTTACAAAAGGTACGTTATCCTATCGAAAAAAGAAAACGCACCGCTGAGATGGCTTCAATGTGTTGACGAGCCGACTCTCGCTTTTATAATAATAAGCCCGTTCTTGTTTAAAAACGACTATAAACCGCTTGTTGAAAAACAGGATCTCGCGGGCCTCAAAGTGAAAGATATCAGCGAACTGGAAATACTTGCTATCGTCGTTGTTCCGGATAATCCGCGTGATATGGTGGCAAATCTTATGGCGCCATTGTTGATTAATCCGAAATTATGCATAGCCAAACAGGTTATTATAAAAGACTCAAAGTATCCGACGAGATACAGGATTTTAGACAGTTTCAATGAAGACAGAGAAGCGGCTAAAGCGTTATCCTGCTAAAATTCATAATATATTTATAGAGGAGATTAAATAATTATGCTCATATTAACAAGGAAGTTAAACGAGAGCATCATGATAGGTGATGTTGAAGTTAAAATTACAAGCCTTAAAGGCGATTATGTGAAACTTGGCATAAAAGCTCCACGTGAAGTGCCTATTCACAGAAAAGAAATATACGATGTCATTCAGAAAGAAAATATGGAAGCGGCACAAACAAAAATAACCGATATTTCGGATCTTTCTGCTTTGTTTAAAAAATAAAAACAGAATTTTTTTTCATTTTTGAGTTTATATATAAATTATTTTTTGGATTTTACCGATATAATAATAACTTATAGAATGACTGACTACTCTGATTGGCGAAATAAAGGAGATGACAAATGACAGTCTCGACAAGCGCTGAAATATCAAATTTCATAGCTCAGGTTATGGAGGCCGAAAAAGATAAATATTATCAGCTTGAGACGAGAAAAAGCGGTATTGATACAAAAAATTCCGCTTGGGCTGAAATTGATTCCAGTCTTGAAGCATTACAGAAAAAATTGGATACATTAAAAAATCAGTCTACGTTTACTTCAAAATTGGTTTCATCTACAAATAATAACGTTGCTACAGCTACCGCTTCAACTAACGCTGTGCAGACTACTTTTCAGCTTCAGGTGAAAAAACTCGCGCAGGCGGCTAAAGTGACTTCCTCAAGTTCTCTCGGGTTAGCTGAGGCAAAGTACGCTTCGCTTGTAAGTGCCGAAGTAAACACTACTTCAGGTGTTACCGTTGATCCTAATGTTACGTTTGCCAATGGAAGTTCAGCCATAAAGTTTGATTCTGGAAAAACCGTTGTATCAGGTAGCTTTAAAATTAACGGTAGATCCATATCCGTAACCGGAAACGATACCATTTATACAATATTGTCAAAAATTAATTCTTCAAGTGCCGGAGTAACCGCTACTTTTGATTCGTCCACAGATAAAATTACTTTGACATCATCAAAAGAAGGTTCTGATCAGACAATATCTCTTACTGAAGATACATCAGGATTTCTTGGTGCCACCAAGCTTTTACAGGTCAGTGGGACACAATCTGCGGTTTTTACCAATGGTTCTAAATCAGGTTATTATGATACGTTGTCCAATACTTCCATCGTTGGGCCAGGAAAAATCCAAAACGGATATTTTACAATAAATAATATTACTTTTTCAGTTGATACCGCAACCGACAGTGTAAATTCCATAATCGGCAGAATCAATAATTCAGCCGCCGGTGTAAACGCTTTTTATGACGATGATACAGGAAAAATTACAATTACTTCCCGGACTTCCGGTAAAGAAATTTCTTTTGAGAATGATACCAGCAATTTCCTTAAAACCATAAATGTTTTGGATCAATCCGGTGATTTGGACGCTGTTGCCGGAAAATCAAGATACGCAGGTACAGGTTCTGAAGTATATATAAATGGAGAACTTTTCAATAAAGACGGAAATACTTTTACTATCGCGGGAACTACATTTACTCTTATGTCTAGCGGTACAGCTAATGTTAATGTAGCGCAGGATAACCAGAAAGCAATAACCGCGGTCCGTGATTTTGTAAACCAATACAACAACACAATTTCGGTAATTGATAAAAATTTAGGAAAAACGCTGAAAAACGACCGGACTTTGGCAAATTTTAAAAGGGAAATTCAACGAAAGGTTTCTCTACAGGTAACTAACAGCGGTCAGTTTTCAGGTCTTGGCGAACTTGGGATCAAGTTGACTCGCAGTGGAGGCGGCGGACTTGGAAGAATGAGTTTGGCTACCTCAACCTTAACCGATGCTTTAAACAAAAGCAGTATTGATGTCGCCAAACTGTTTGCCGATGATACCGATAACGATGGTGTCGCGGATGATCAGGGATTTTCGATAAGCTCAAAATCATTTTTTGAAAAGTATACAAAGAACACTACAGGTATTTTCGCATCAAAAATTTCTGTTAACAACAAGATGGTTGGATATCTTGATAAACAAATAGAAAAAGAAGAAGAACGGCTTGCTAAAAGAGAAGAAAAGTTACGCAAAGAGTACGAAGAACTTAATTCGGCTGTGTCAAAATTGGATGGACAATCACAGTCACTGAGTAACTTCTTTTCTCAGATGTCGTCAATAACAAGCAGTTATTATCAATAAAATATATAAATAGTAAAATATTTGAAAATTTTGGCGATATATAATTAGATGATGATAATATGTGCTGTTCATAAGGAGGAAGTATTTTATGTCTTATGATTTTAATTCCGCTTCAAAACAATATTTACGTATGAAGATTGAGAGTTCTTCTTCCATAGGGCTTGTTATAATATTGTATGACGGCGGTATAAAATTCCTTAATAAGGCTATGGAAGAACTTTGCAATAAAAGGATTATGGGGTTTACCGATAACCTTATTAAAGCTCAGAATGTTATCAGGGAACTTCGTGATTCGCTTGATATGAATGTAACCGAAATCGCACCCCAGTTGAGAGCGTTGTATTCATATATGCTTAAACGATTGATTATGGCTTCGGTGGAAAAAAACGACGAACCCATAAAAGAAGTTATCAAAATGCTTGAATCTCTCAGGGAAACATGGGAAAAAATAAAAAATATGGCTGAATCCGGACAGATAGAAATTCCAAAACGATCTGAACCGGGTATTAAACATGTTACCGCAAAACCGGTTGCGCAAAATCACGCTCCCAGCATTTTTATTAGAGGCTGATAGCCGGTCATAATCGTTAATAAATCCTGAATAATCGTAAATTGTTTTTGTATTTATTTCTTTGTTTTGTAATATTATCCTCAAATAAATTTTTTTCCCACAAAAAATATGGAGGATAAAATTATGAAATCACACACCGGATACATCACTTTTAATACCACCAAAAGAAGAGAATATATAAATATTACTTCAAAAGTTGAGGATGAACTGAAATTAAGCGGCGTGGCCGAAGGGCTGGTACTTGTATCGGCAATGCACATTACAGCCGGAATTTATATAAATGATGCGGAAAACGGTTTCATATCGGATCTCGACGATATGCTCGAATCTATCGCTCCATTCGGCAAAGATTACCGTCATCATCAAACAGGCGAAGACAACGGTGACGCTCATCTCAAAAGCATACTTACACATAATCAAGTGGTTTTACCTGTAACAAAAGGAAGGCTTGATCTGGGGCCATGGCAACAGGTATATTACGCTGAATTCGATGGTCGGCGGCCGAAACGGGTCATAATTAAAATAATTGGTGAATAATTTAATGAATTCTAAATTATGCCGATAATAACTGTAGCTTGCATTGTATCGATCCCCGGAAAAAAGATATATTTTTAAATAAGTATCAGGTTTTATAAAAGGAGATTTATTATGTCAAAGTTGGTTAAATTCGGCATGTCTTTCGTGTTTTTTCTGTCGGTAATTAGTCTTGCGACATCACTTATGCTTGCCGCTAAAGATCTGAAGGGTAGAGATATTCTTAAAAGAAATGAAATGAATATCCTGAATCAGAAAAATTTGAAATCTGATTTCAATAAAAAAATAAAACAGTATGATGAAGCCAAAAAAGAAAATGAGAATTTAAAAAAACGTTTGGCTGAACTGAAAAAAGAGTTTGATTCGGTAAGTGCTGAGTATACGAATGTTAAAGAAAATGTTTCAGTGAAGGAAACTGAAATAGGCAATCTGGCAAAAGAAAAAGAAAAATTATCGAATTCTCTTGAAGATTTAAGAAAAAACAGTCAGGCTGTGGTGAATAAAGAAGAAATTGCCGATCTCAAATCTACACTTGACGAGGTTCAAAAAGAACTCGATAGAGCCAATTCAGAAAACAAACGAATGATCGGTAAATTGGCTAATCTGAACGAACAGCTGGAAACCAAACAGAACGAACTTGTCATGATGGCAAAACGCGAATCGGAATATATGAATCAGGTTAAAGGTCTGAAAAGCCAGGTTGATCAATTGCGGGATATCAGCGGCCAATCTCAGGAAAGTTATGGCAAAAGCGAAGCGGCTATCGAAGTAGTTAACCGCGAAATGAAATTTATCGTTTTTGCGATGGGTGAAGAAGACGGAGTTAAAGTTGGCGACAGAATGCGAGTTTACCGTAATGAAAATTGGTTGGGCGATATTTATGTTGATGAAGTATTTCAAAATATGGCTTCGGCTTCCATTAATCCCGAACTGATTGAAAAGAATATTTCCGAAGGCGATTCGGTAAGAAAATAATTGATTTTTCCCTGGATTCATAATATCATTTCAAAAAAAAATTCAGGGGGAAATCATGATTAGCCGAATTATTCTGATTACCATTCTATTATCGTTTTTTTTCACAATTGCAGGATGTTCCACAATACCTCCGGAACAGAGGTCATCCATGCCCTGGTCTCAACCTGAATACTGGGAACGGTCGGGTTTTTCCACACCGGGAGTCGGTTTCTAATTTATAAATTATTGAAAGGTTGAAGGATAATGTTACAGAAAATTTCTATTTTTGCGATATTATTTATTTTGATGGTACAAATCTCAAATGCAAATGCCAGGACGAAAATAGGGTTATGGATCGAATGCGAGGGTACTGAGGATACCTTAAGTTCTCCGGCAAAGATTAATAAACTAATAGAAGACGCCAGGGATATGGGTGTCAATGTACTGTTTGTTCAGGCGCACAGGGGAAACAAATCGTGGTTTGATTCTTCCTATGCTGACAAAACACCTTATAACAAATTTCTTAAGCAGTATGGCACAGATCCTATGAATTATATTATAGCCAGAGCTAAAGATAATGGAATGGAAGTTCATATGTGGCTGAATACCTTCCGGATATTGAAAAACAAGAATACCCGGATTGTTCAAACTCTGGGCACAAAGATATTGACCAGAGACGCCAACAAAAAATCTATTCTCCAATATCCGGTTAGCCAACTTCCTGACGGCGCGTATTGGATTGATCCCGGTGACCTTGATGCACGCGGTTACCTTGTATCTCTTGTCAGGGAAGCCATGCAAAAATATCCACAGATAGGCGGTATTCATCTTGATTTTATAAGGAATCCTTACGGATCCGGGCCGGGATTTGGTTATGGTGTGGAAAGCGTAAAAAGGTTTCAGGCAAAATACGGTATCAATCCATTCAGGAAAAACTTATCGAGAGCGGAACAACAGCTATGGGACGATTGGCGCAGAGATCAGGTTACAGCTTTGGTAAAAGCCGCGTATCCGGTCTGCAAAGCGGAAAATAAAGAATTGTCTGTTGCTGTTATGTGCTGGGCAGACAGAGCATACCTTACAGCGTTTCAGGATTGGAGAGGATGGCTTGAAGATGGTATTGTCGATTTTGTAGCTACTATGAATTACACAATCGATAATAAATTCGCCAAATATCTTTCACGCGAGGCAATATGCGCTAAAGGCAACAGAAAAGTCATGGTTGGGCTCGGGCCATATCTGCTCAATTCAAGAATCACTGATTTGGGAAAACAGATCCGGGATGCTATAGCTCTTGGCGCCGATGGAATCGTATTGTTTTCTTACGATTCGATGGTTGATTCAGGCAAACTACCAAAATTTAAACAAGTTATTAGAAATTCTACCAGATAAAAATATGGGATCGGAAAAACATCATTCTCCCGTTCTTCTTGTCTGCGGGATACTGGCGGCAAACGACAATCTTGCCAGTGAAATCATATCTATCCTTGAGGCGAAATGGGGCACAACTGTTTCCATCAGCTCGCGTATACCATTTGATTTTACTAAATATTACGATAAAGAAATGGGTGAGGGAATATTAAGGTTCTATATGGGGTTTGACAATCTGGTTGAAGCCGGCAAAATCGGGGATATCAAGCGCCAGTCCAACTTAATAGAGAAAAATTTTACAATCGATGGTAAACGGCAGGTCAATATCGATCCAGGCTATATTACTCTCGCCAAACTTGTACTTGCAACAACCAAAGACGCTACCCACAGAATATATCTGGGTAACGGTATATTCGCTGAATCCACACTTTTTTTCAAGTCCGGTACTTTCTACCCGTGGCAGTGGACATATCCGGATTACCGCCACGATAATACTATCCAATACTTTAATACCCTGCGAGAAATATACAGACAGAAACTGCAGAGTGTTAAATAAAATCACAAATAATAAAAAAATGTAAAAATAAGTAAATAAAAAAATTGACTTAAATAAATAAATATGACAAAATAATTTAATAATGGAGTAGGAGGTGTCCTATGAAAAAAATAATTTTTGGAATAATATTTTTATTGGTTTTTGTGAATAGTTTGTATTCGTTGCAATATCAGGGGGTATTGACTTCAAGTAGCGGGCTTAAAGGTACAGGGTATTGGTCGTATGGTGTAAAATTTGAATGGGTTGTGACATTTATGTCAACAAGTGATTTATGGAAATATGAATATAAACTTACAGTTCCGCGAAAATATATAAGCAATATGATAATCGAGGTTTCCGATTTATTTAATTGTTCTAACGTTTTTTGCGGTACTACGCCCGGTTATGAAATCGGAACATATCCCACACCCGGCAATTCAGCGCCGTACATACCTGATGAGATTCGTGGAATAAAGTTTGAGGCGTGTAATGTAACCGTTTTCCCTGTAACGATTATTACGGATAAATCTCCGGTATGGGGCGATTTCTACGCGAAAAACGGATATACCTGCGGAGTGTATAATACCGTATATAACCTGGGATTTGTAAATCCAGATACTGATCCTTATTTGCCTGCGTCCAACGGTTCGATTAACTATCATATACTCAGGCCAGATACATTAATTGTAAACGATGTTCCGGAACCGCTTTCGATAATCTTTTTTATCTTCTTTATCCCGGTTCTGTTAAAAAAACGTTTTTGAGTGTTATATAGTTTTTTTGGAGTCAGAGGGATAATATAATAATTGCGCTTATGCCGATGCCGTAAATGACGATTTAATATAGTATGAATATTAACGCTCTGGTCTGTTTCACATTGTTGTTCGTCTCGATTACAAACGCGGTTACGGCATGTAAGGTTGAGTATACCGATCATTACGGCGGTACACTATCTTCCGGCAATGGTATTGTATCTGATAGCAGAAACGGCAATGTTTCGTTTTCGTGGGATGTACGGTATTATCCGGAATACGACTTGTGGGTTTATAATTATAATCTGTCTCTCACAAGAAATAAGATAGATTATGTAGCTGTTGAGGTATCTGATAACTTTACTGGAAACGATTTGGTTTTTTGTTCTCCAATAGGCGGTACTACAAAAACCAAAAACATGGGTATAACTGATTTTGATCCTGATAATTCCAGTTATTCCGGTATTCCGGACGAAATGCACGGCATGGTTTTCTCTCCGGTTAATAAATATAGTTATTCATTTCAGATAGTTACAAGCAGAGTTCCTGTCTGGGGTGATTTTTTCGCCAAACTAAAAAATCCGAAAACATTCGTCTATAATCTTGGTTTCGGCGATCCTGACGGTGATTTTGATTTATATGCAGTATCCGATGGATCGCTCAATTATCATATTCTTCGCCCGGATACAGTGCAAAAAGGCGAATCTGTACCGGAACCGAATACAATTATTCTTATAATAAGCGCGATAATCTTTTCTTATCGTAAAAAATATTTTAAAAAAAGTTTTTGTTTTTTGACTAATGAATTTTTTTGTGATATATTTGCAATATAGGATATTTAATATTTGTAAATGCTGTTCTGCTATATCAAAAGGTATTAACATTTAGAGAGGATATTAATGAAGAAAGTTCTGGTAATTCTCGTTGCGCTATTGTGCTTCGTAACAACTTCATTTGCATGCTATGAACCATCTGATTACAGTGGATCGCTAACTTCAGGGAATGGCTTGACTGGAACAGCAAATTGGTCTACATGCACATCATTCAGCTGGGATGTTACATATTATAATCAATATGACCTATGGGTCTATAATTATACTCTTTCTGTCCCGCGAAAAGATATAAGCCACGTTATTGTTGAAGTATCCGATAACTTTACAGAAAGTAATGTTTTCACAAATACCCCTGTAGGAAGTACTACATCCAATTGGTCAATAGCGACGGCAGATGAGTCGACTCCATCTGCGCCATATATACCTGATTTTATCCGAGGTATCAAGTTTGAGGTTTGCAATAAAACTTTGTTTCAGTTTAAAATAG
The DNA here is from genome assembly GCA_964451165.1 of uncultured bacterium. Taxonomy (GTDB): domain Bacteria; phylum Auribacterota; class Auribacteria; order Auribacterales; family Auribacteraceae; genus CAYVGJ01. The sequence goes on along the minus strand of CAYVGJ010000003.1, from coordinate 111,496 downwards.
TAACCGACAGAGCACCGGTATGGGGTGATTTCTATGCCAAAGATGGGATTGCCAAAGGTACATGGGTTACTGTTTATAATACAGGTTTTGGTAATCCGGATACCGATCCATACTTGAACCTGCCGACAAATGGGAGCTTGAACTTTCATATTTTACGCCCTGATTCCGTAACGGGTAATGCTTCTACTTCTGTTCCGGAACCCGCCACATTAATTTTAATGATGGCATCCATAATAGGTTTGTTGTCCCGGAAACTAAAGAACTGCTAATTAGAAAAATTTTCTTAAATTGTTACTATATTCCAAAAAAACGTTATTTTGGGTTTGCATGGATAACTCAAAAATGTTAAAATCCCTCCTTTTCCTGATAATTAAATATTTGTATTAAAATCTAATTTACATAAAAATATAGGTTTTGTTCTATTTATTAAGAAATTATCAAAGGAGACGCGGTTATGGATGTAACGGATGTAGGTATTATCGGAGCAAGCACTGCCGGAAGAGGGCTTGCTCAGGCATTGGTGTTAGCGGGTGTTAATGTGAATCTTGTCGAGCTGAATAAAGACACATTAACTAAAGCATTAGAGCAAATTGATGATGAAATGGACCTGTTAATCGAAAAATGGGGGGTTACAAAAGGCGAGAAAAAGGCCGCGATGGCAAGGATAACCGGTATTAGTGCGCTGGAAGATATTTATAAAGATTGCCATATGGTTTTTGTAACTGTGCGGGAAGACCTTGATTTAAATAAAGATATTTTCTCACGGCTTGATAAAATTCTAAATCCGTCAACAATACTTATAAGCCATACCGCAATTTTAAGTATAACGGAAATAGCCAATTCCACGTCAAGGCCTGATAAAGTTGCCGGTATAATATTTTTGCCTCCGGTAGAAAGGGTTAAACTTGCTGAAGTGATAAAAGGGCTCAAAACTTCAAATGAGACTTTCGATATCATTGAAAACTTTATTCAGGATAAACTGGGCAAAACTCCGATAGAGGTATCTGAGTCGCCGGGTTATGTGTCAATCAGGATGCTGGTAAACATGCTCAATGAGGCAATGTTTATCGCTATGGAAGGTGTCGCGTCCATTGAGGATATAGACACTTCAATGGTGCTGGGATACTCGATGCAGAGGGGGCCTTTTGAAATCGCGGACAGAATAGGGCTCGATCTTGTTCTTGTATGGATGAACTATCTTTGTAAAGAATTTGGCGGACGTCTCGGTTATCCGTGCCCGATTCTTGCCAAACTTGTCAGGGCCGGGCATCTCGGCCGTAAAACAGGTATGGGATTTTATAAATATGACGATAATAGCAAAAAAATCGGGTTGGGCGCCATTAGCCAATTCAAAAAATGGAGTTATAATATATGAAAATTCTTGTTTTAAACTGCGGAAGCTCATCCTTAAAATTTCAGCTCCTTAATATGGTTAACGAGCAGATTCTTGCCAAAGGAATCGTGGAAAAAATCGGAACCAGAACAGCGGCAGTGTCAATTAATGTTCCCGGAAAAGATAACTACAAAGAAATTATGGAAATTCTCGATCATCAGGTCGCTTTGGAAAAAGTCATAAATTCCCTGATGAGCGAAAAGTTCAATGTAATAAAAGATAAAAATGATATCGCAGGAATAGGCCACAGGGTAGTACACGGCGGTGAATCTTATTCAGGATCGGTTCTGATTAACGCGGATGTCCTGCAGGAAATAAGAAACCTAATTGAACTTGCTCCATTACATAATCCCCATAATATAAAGGGAATAGAAGTTTGTCAGAAACTGTTTCCCCAGGCTCCGCAAGTGGCTGTATTCGATACCGCGTTTCATCAGACAATGCCGGCAACATCTTATCTTTATCCATTGCCCCACGTTCTTTATAAAAGATATAAAATAAGAAAATATGGTTTTCACGGTACATCTCATTATTATGTAGCACATCAATGCGCAGAAATGATGGGTAAAAACATAGAGGAACTCAACATAATCACAGCTCATCTGGGTAATGGATGCAGTATCGCGGCTGTAAAGGGTGGCAAAGTTATCGATACCTCAATGGGATTTACCCCTCTTGAAGGATTGGTTATGGGTACCCGTTGCGGCGATATAGATCCGTCGATAATTCTGTATATTATCTCAAAAGAAGATTTGAGCCTTCAGGAAGCGAATACCCTGCTGAACAAACATAGCGGGTTAGTGGGGGTTTCAGGTGTATCAAATGACATGAAAGATCTTATCGAGGCAAGTAAAACAAACGTGAATGCGAAACTCGCAATAGATCTTTTCTGTTATCGGCTAAAGAAGTACATTTGCGCGTATGCCGGAGCACTTGGAGGTGTGGACGCGCTTGTATTTACCGGAGGAATCGGGGAAAACGCTGCCATTGTCAGGGAATTGAGCTGTGAAGGGCTTGGATATATGGGATTATTCATTGATATAGAAAAAAATAATACTTTGAGAGGGAAACAGGATCTCTCCGCTCCGAATTCAAAAGTTAAAGTATTCTGTATACCAACCAACGAAGAATTGGTTATAGCAAGAGAAACCAACTGTATTGTAGGAGATCTTCAATGAGTATATTAGATGATATCAGGTCAAGAGCGAAAAAACTTAATAAGAAAATTGTCCTTCCGGAATCTCAGGATCCGAGAGTGCTTGAAGCCGCTCAGGAGATTATAGCGGATCAAATGGCGCGAATTGTACTCGTGGGTGAAGAAGCTGAAGTGAAAAAGACAGCTAAGGAACATGGTTTTAATATCGAAGGTGCGGAAATCGTATCCGTTAATGACCCGAAATATAAAGATGATTTTGCTCAGAGGTATTATGAGATCAGAAAAGAAAAAGGGATGACCATCGATGAAGCGAAAAAAATTATGGTCGATCCTATATTTTTTGCCGCAATGCTGGTTGAAAAAGGGTTGGCTGACGGTTATGTATCCGGTTCAATAGCCACTACCGCGCAGACAATGCGTCCCGCGATTCAAATCATAAAAACCGCGCCGGGGCTCAAAGTTGTATCAAGCTATTTTCTTATGGTTTTGCCGGACAAATCGTTCGGGGTAGACGGCGCAATGATCTATGCAGATTGCGGTGTTGTGCCGGATCCTACAGCAGAACAGCTGGCTGAAATAGCCTATTGTTCAGCCTTGAATTGCAGGAAATTGCTTAACGCTGAACCGAAGGTGGCTATGCTTTCTTTCTCAACAAAAGGAAGCGCTACTCATCCTATACTCGATAAAGTGATAAAGGCAACCGAGATTTTCAAAAAAAATTATCCCGATATACTTGTTGATGGAGAACTTCAATTCGATGCGGCTGTAGTCCCTAAAGTGGCAAACCAGAAAGCACCGGGAAGCCCTCTCGAAGGAAAAGCGAATGTATTTATATTCCCGGATCTGAACGCGGGCAATATCTGCTATAAATCGACTCAACGGTTGGCTAAAGCCGAAGCAATAGGCCCTATCGTTCAGGGTACGGCAAAACCGATAAACGATTTATCACGTGGATGTACGGCATCGGATATTGTTACTACTGTGGCTATAACCGCTCTTCAGGCGGAGAATTAATTAATCTAATTTATGGAGTTGATTCGATATGCTTATTGATATGGAAAAACTTGTTTCTTTGTGCAAACGACGCGGATTTATCTTTCAAAGCAGTGAAATATACGGCGGAATGAACGGATGTTGGGATTACGGCCCTGTCGGCGCTGAAATGAAACGAAATATCAAGGATTTATGGTGGAAAGACGTTGTGCAGATGCACGATAACGTTGTGGGTATGGACGCGAGCATCATCATGCATCCCAGAATTTGGGAAGCGTCAGGACACGTCGACAATTTCAAAGACGATATGGTCGATTGTAAAGAATGTAAAAAGAGGTTCAGAGCGGATCATGTTGAGGGTAACAGGTGCCCCGAATGTAAAGGCGAGCTTACGGAACCGAGAGCGTTCAACCTGATGTTCAAAACAAATGTCGGCGCTCTTGCCGATGCCGCTTCGGTAGCATATCTTCGTCCCGAAACCGCTCAGGCGATTTTCGCCCAGTTCCTGAACGTGCTTAACTGTTCACGACAGAGAGTTCCTTTCGGTATAGCTCAAATAGGAAAAAGTTTCCGTAACGAAATCACTCCGAGAAATTTTATATTCCGTTCGCGTGAATTCGAACAGATGGAACTTGAGTTTTTCGTTGAGCCCGGTACAGATGAAAACTGGAACGATTACTGGATCGAAAGAAGAATCAAATGGTATCACGAAATCGGTATTGAACCGAAACGAATCCGGATTCGTCCGCATGAAAAACATGAACTGGCGCATTATGCCAAATCCTGTGTTGATATCGAATACGAGTTCCCATTCGGCTGGCAGGAACTTGAGGGAATAGCCAACAGAAGCGATTTCGATTTGTCGCAACATCAAGCGTTCAGCGGAAAAAAGATGATCTATCGCGATGAAATAAACAAAAAAGAATTCATTCCGTGGGTGATAGAAACTTCAGCCGGTGTTGATAGAATATTGCTTACGGTAATGGCTGACGCCTACAACGAAGAAGAGATAGAGGGAGAAACAAGAGTGGTACTCCGGTTCGCTCCTAAAGTTGCTCCTATTAAAGTAGCTGTTTTTCCGCTGTTTAAAAAACCGGATCTCCAGGAACTCGCGAAAAATGTCGAGCAGGATTTACGAACAACCGTATCGACTTTCTATGATGAAATAGGAAGTATCGGCAAAAGATACCGCAGGCAGGACGAAATTGGCACTCCTTATTGCGTAACAATCGATTACGAAAGCCTTGAAGATAAAGCCGTAACCATCAGGGAACGCGATTCGATGGCGCAGGAAAGAGTGTCTATGGATCAACTGAAGAGTTATTTGGTTAGCAAACTCGGTTTTTGAAATTAATTTTGCTTTAATTTCAAATAATATAGTCGGAGCCTGGTATCGTTTGGGTTGTGGAATAATCCTTTGCGCAATACATTGATGGCGTTTTGTACCTGCGATTTGTCAAGATAGTATTTGCTGAGGTTGATGTACGCCTCTGTCCATCGCGGATTGACTGTTATTCCTTGAAGCCAGATATTTGCGGCGTTATCTGTCTGATTGTTTTTCAAATAAAAAGAAGCCAGATTCGTGTACGCCGGAAAAAATGAAGGGTCGCTTTTTATTGATTTTTCGTATGAGTCAAGCTCTTTGTCCGGTTTGCCGAAACTTTTATAAATCAGGGCATTGTTTAAATGGATTATAGCTATATCCGGGTTTATCGATAGAGCGATATCGTTTATGCGTAACGCTTTATCAAGTTTGCCCGTATCCATGTAAATTACGGCGAGGTTTATATATGGATCTGTATAATCACGGTTTAGCTCAATGGCTCTGATGTAATGCTTTTCCGCTTTATTAAGAAAATGGTTGTCCTGATAAATTTTGCCGAGAGCATAGTGGACTGCGGGACTGTCGGGCGATGTTTTTAAAGTTGATTTCCACAACCGTAAATCGGTTTTCCATTGAGAACATCTTACTGATGTCCTGACAACCAGAATACTTGATAAAATCAACAAAACGATCATGAATTTTTTGTTTTTTGTAAAACAGCCGGATATCATGCACGCCAATAGAATATGTAAACCAAGGGAAGGTATATATATAAACCTTTCTGCAAAAGGAAATTTTAATGGAATAATACCCGATACAGGAGCTAAAGAAATCAAAAACCACAATATTGCGGCGCCTTCAATCTTTTTTCGCCGAATCAAAAATATACCTGATACCAACAAACCGAAAAATAAAAGCCAATGGGCAACGATTAAAAAAGTGTTCTGCGGAGGTATATGTTTTACCGGATGAATTATAGTTAATTTAAACGGTAAAAAATATAATTTCAGGTAATCAATTAAATAATAAACCACGCTGAACCAGTTTTTGACTTCGTTCATTCTATTTAACGCTTTTTCAGCCGGATTAAATAAAACAAAAAACCGGAGAAAAACAAAAAAAAGCAAAATTGCCGTTAACCCGGAAAAAACAATAAAAACCTTTTTTCGGTTTGGTTTTAAAAAAGGCAAAAATACCAGAAAACCTGCCGGAAGAAAAAAAGCCGCTTCTTTTGATCCCAATGCGAGTAAATAAAAAAAACAGACAAGAAAAATATAGATCCGTGATTTAAATTTTGAATTGCCGCTATCGCAAAATTTAAAAGCCGATAAAAGCGAAGCCATAATAAACAACAAACAAAGAATGTCCTCGGCAAACGCCGCCGCGCATACAGATTCCGACAACGCCGGATGAACAGCATGAAACAATGACACAGCAAAAGCTATTTTTTCATCTATTATCTTCCTTAAAAAATAAAAAATAAGTATGGCGGTTAGCCCGTGTAGAATTATGTTTATAAGATGATAACCTGCAGGATTATTTCCAAAAACAAAATATTGAGCGAAATTCAAAATCGTTATTACAGGACGGTAACTTGCCTCAGCGGAAATGACAAAATATTTTGTTGAAAAAATATATTTTAAAAAAGAGAAATCCCGTAAATATTCATTCTCAACAATCGAGTGAAGGTCATCAAATGTGAACCCGTTTAGCAAAGTAAACCAGTACGCCAAAACTGACGCCAGCATAATAAGCGATATTAAAATCGTATTTTTTTTTCTTAATATCCACCGCATAATCTATTCACCGGATTTTTTTTCTCGTAATTATCATAACTCTTGTTAAATAAATATTTTACAACAACTAATAAATCCTTGTGTAAATTCCGATAATTTAAGCAGTTATGAATTATGCTCAAATTGACAATTTGATCTTAAATATTGTATAATATAATCAGGTAAAAAAAGATACTATTAATTGATTTATATAAAGGGAAGGATAATTTTTTTATGCGCAAGAATTTGCTTTCCAGGCTGTTGTTCCGGATAACCTTTTCCACGGTTTCTTTTATTGCGATCGCGATTATCAATGCCGCTCCTCCTGATATATCCGAAGAGTACGCGGAAGTCAAGGATAGGTTCAGCTCAAATTCAGCTCAAACAATATATTTTATTCAGGACGCTCACTGTAACGCTGAAGCTCAAATGAATATATATAAAATCATAAATTACCTTATTGAATCAAAAAGCGTTGAGCTTATTACAATGGAAGGCGCCGAAGGTGAAATAAAACCTGATGACTTACGCAAATTCCCATATGAGGAAACAAAGAAATTAGTTTCCAATTATTTTGTCAAAAACGGCAGGATTAATGGGGTTGAGTATTATGCTATTAATGACCCTAATCCAGTAAAAGTGCTTGGTATTGAGGATCGTGAGCTGTATAGAAAGAATTACGAGAATCTGGTTACCGTATTGAAAAATGGAGATCAGGGAGCAGTTTTCGATCAGCTTACTAAAATTATTAAATTAATAAAACATAAAATCTATTCCCCTGAATTGAATGAATTAGAGTTTTTGGAGCAATCATTTGATGAAAATACGCTATCATTGCAGGATTATATTAGCAAAATTCTGGTTTTGGCTGTAAAGAAGGGCATTTCTCCCGGCGATTATGTCAACCTTCAGAAATGCAACGAGATGGTGCAGATTGAAAAGAGCCTTAATCTGTCGGCTATAGAAAATGAACGGGCCCGGCTTGTGAGATTGCTTACCGAGAATATGGGAAAAGATGAAATAAGCGAATTTCTCCAGGAAAATATGAAATTTCGCCTTAGCAAAATTTCATATCTGAATTATCTGGATTATCTATCGAAACTTTCGGCAGACCATAATGTTGATTACTCAGGGTTTTTACAGCTCAATGGTTATCAGAAATATCTTAAACTTCATGAGGAAATAAACAAGGATCGGATTTTTGTTGAATCGGATAATCTTATGGAACGATTATTTGGTTTAATGTGTGCTAAAGATTCACAGAGAGAGATTAAGAATATCGCACAGCAGGCTAAAATACTGCGCAAATCATTCAGGCTGAACCTTACATCAAGGGAATGGAACCGGTTAGTTCAGGAAAAGTTGTTTTTTGAGAATCCTGAAGATCGTAAATTTTTGGAATCATATGGGCAGGAAAAGGAACTGCATGATTGTTTCGCCAAGATATCCGAATATTTCACAACAGTTAAGGATTTTTATACCTGCGCGGAAAAAAGGGATATGGTTCTTGTTGAAAATACACTCAAAGATATGGAAAAACTGGGTATAAAAAACGCTGTTATTGTAGCTGGTGGTTATCATACTTCTGGAATAGCGGAGAAATTAAAGGAGAAAAATATATCCCATTATGTGTTGACTGCAAAGTTGACGGAAGAAGATAAAAATAACCCTTATACATCGATAGTTTTCGGATCGGAAAACAAACTTGAGAAATTTTTGGCCGGAAAATGGGATGCTCTGGCATTGTCGTCCTGGCTTGATTCAAATCCTTTGGTTGTGCCTGAGAATAAGATCGTTTTCGGAAATATGTTCAAATCGATGTTATTTTCAACCCTTGCCTGGCAAATGACAGGATATGATATACCTTCCATACGTGAGCTTAATCTGCCGGTATTGCAAAGTGTTCAGCTCAAGTTAAACGAGATTGCCTCAATGGTTGGATATGATCTTAAGGTTCTGGAAATAACGCGTGTTAACGAGCAGGTTTACGTAAGGTTAAAAATCGCGGGGCAGGAATTAGTTTATGGTTTGTTCGCTCAGAGAAATCGAGTGAGCTGGAGCAGTGTACGCAAAGCCAAGATTACATCTGAAAATGTGCTTACCAACTTCCAGTTGCTCGGCGGATCTGTTCTGGCAATTACCCCTGACCAGTACAGGGCAATTATTGAGGCCGCGGGAAGAAAAGCTGTCAGTCTTCCCGAAGGATCTGATTACGTAGTCAGGTCGATTTTGACGCATCCATTTTCAGCTCATATCATCAGTGTGCTTGCTGTGAATGCACTGGATGGTAAACCGGTATCGGATATACCCAATGCCGCGCAATCGATAGCTGTTTCGCTAAGTTCTATGAAATATGATGAAGATAAATCATCAATAGAAGATTATCTGCGTTCACTGATAGACCAATTTGAAAAAGACGGTAACTTAAAAATTGAAAGCGGGAAAATAAAGTTTGGACAGAAAACTGTTTTTGCCGCTGATATTGCCGCTAAAGTCTTGAATCAGCGTGAAGGAATTCTTGTTAAAATAAATGATCTCATGGGAGAAATACCATTTGCTGATGGCACGCTACAATATGTATTCGCAGGAAATTTTGTGCCGCTAAATATACTTGAAGCTTTATGGGATATTAAGGATAAGTTATCTTACGGTGAAAGGGTTGGACTTGGAAAAGTCGGTGACGATGAATTCACTGTGGAGGTACATAAACTTGCCGGCAATAATTATTTTGCCCTTATAACGGGAAAACAGAGACTGCCCGAATTCGAATCTCTGGATGAAGTTTATAGAACGGTACTCGGAGACGATACAATTGAGGTTGCGAGTTACGATAATCTCGGTTTGCTGATAAAAAACATTTCTCCAACAGAAAAAGGTTTGTATTTTACATTAGTCGGTCAGGATTTAAATACACAGGAAAGCGCCGGGCCGATTTTTGAGTTTGATCTTGAAAAACCTAAAACAGTTGATGACGCAATCGATGGTTTATACAATTGGAAGTCAAAAAATAGTGTGTCTATAGTAACACGCATAGGAGCGTTCCAGGAAAAGTATGCCAACTATAATCATCTGATAAGATCAGTATTTGAGCCCTCAGCTAATGACCTTGATGAATTGGAGCAGGTTGAAGAGTTTAAAAAAATGATAAATTCATATATCTTTGCCGCAGGCAAAGATATGCAAAAAACACTTGGCGTTTTAAGTGGCAGAATTGTCGAGATTATGCAGGGGAAAAACCCGCGATATCCGGCTATCAAAGCCATACTTTCCAGAGACGCGGCTTTTCTCGGCAAAGAAATAAAGGCTGATGAACTAGACCTTCTTTATCATATATATTTGCATTATTTGAATTATCAGGCAAAAGATATAGATATAAAATCCATCGATCCGGCAATTCTTGCACGGGTAATAAAAGAAGCATATATTGATGACGAATCAATTACACCGGATTCCGCTCAAGAGAAACTTATATCATCTTTACGGGGTGGTAAATATTTATCCAAACTGGATTTTTCGAGCATCTCCGAAAAAATGTACAGGGATTATATAAGTTGGATATTCTCAGATACAAAAAGCGTTGATAGCGCGTTTAAAAATGCCGGATTATCCTTTTTTAATACCAAACGGATACTCGTTTCAAAATCAAGACTTGGCGGGTTCGTTTCCGATTTTAAAATTCTGGTTGAGGATTATCAGGGAAAGAAAACAATATTAAGGTTGAGAATACTCAATAATGATACCCTGTCCAATCTGTTTTCCCGTTCTGTTAATTCTATGCAGCATAAAACGGAAGAACATGCGGAACTGTTCCCGAAAATATACTATCACCACTCTTCTTTGGCGAAAACTCCGGTACCGGTTGACGCGTCAGGATTAAATTACTATTTTGCACAGCATGTCGATGGTATTGTCGGCGATAGAATTACAACACATCCTGAAGAGTTTACCCAAACGGAGATATTATCCATGAAATTCGATGCCGCAAGAGCATGGATGAAATTCTGGGATCTGGAGCGTCAGCCTAAAACTTCCGAAAACGCTCTTGACGGTTCAAACGTGATTTTACCTGCAACTATGGAAAGTGTAATGTTCCCTGATTCCGGCGCGGACCCAATGATACTCGGGATAGGGTATTCCGTACAAACGGATCCAGTTACATTCTTTGATTTACTATATTCACTCATAGCCGGTTTGAATATTTCCCAAAATGAATTTATTCCGGTATTTGGAAACGCGATAATATCTATTTTCGGATTCGAAAAAGGTCAGGAGTTGCTTGTACAAGCATTGGCTGAATACAAACATAATCTCGAGTGGTATCGTAGCGGAAAAAGTGATATTTCCTTTGATAAAATTATGTTATTGATTCGATATGTAACCTGGTCAAAAAAATTGATGAATCGAGACAGTGTAGTAAGCCTGGTTGACGTCGCTTATGGTGGAGATCAGCTTGAAGCATTCAAGCATATATCAAAGTTGGCCATAAAAAGAGGCGTTATGACTACAGATATAATTACGGGCCTTATGATGAAATGGAAACAAAAAAACCCATCGGTAAATGAAGCTAAAACAATGGTTCGCAGAAACAGGCCGTCCATATTAACAATAACAGGTGGAACCGGCGGCAACAGTTTGATAAACGCTATAAAAGGTCTCGATGGAAATGTGGTAAACCTTGTATCCACATTCGATTCCGGTGGACAATCTTACTTATGGCAGGACATACTGGATCCGCTTTTCGGCTATGTTTATTCAAGAGGCGATGTTACCAACGTATCTATAGCATATCTTGATGAAGCAAAACAGGATCTCCTGAATAAACGTCTGCCCGATGACAGGGATATAGATTATATTTATCCGATAGTAGGCGAGATAATAGCTCCGACACTTGAAAAGTACCCTCAAATTAAAGAATCGCCAGAATTTTTAATAAATTTTATCGATGTTGTTAAGAAAATAGACGAATTTATCGCGTTTTTAAGAACGAAACACAAGGAAAACCCTGAAAAATATAGAAAAATAGATCTGAGAAAAGCCAGTATAAAAAATCTGTTTGATGAATCGTTAAATTATTTTACAAATGCGTATGATGTTGAAAATGGAAGAATGGATATGGATAAAAACGCTGTGGCGATTTATATGGCGCATAAACTTCTGGGAATCGATACCGGTGTGATATTACCCATATCGACCGATGAAGGAGATCTTGTAGCTCGCCTGAAAACACCTATCGCAAAAGAAGAAATACCCGAACTCGAAAGAGAAATGAGTATGGGTACAAGGCTTAATAGAAATCTGATTCCACAAGATGGAACCTCGATATTTGGCGAACACTATATAGGTGAAATTGGTGATTTTATACCTCAATTCGGAAAAAATATCGATTATCTGGATAATGTCAGAAACCCCAGCAATCAAGATCAGAAACCAGTTATGACAAAACAGGCATTGGAAGCCCTCAATTATCCGTCTTTAGATTTAATTATGGTTGGGCCGGGAAGTTTGTTTACAAGCCTTCTGGCTAATTTTACCCTGAAAGAGTTCGTTGACGGTTTAGTTAATAGAGGAAAAAGCCAGGTTGTAACATATCCGAATAACCAGAGAATTGTAATAGAACCCGTCAAAAGAGTATTTATAATGAATCCGGTTCATTCTCCTGAAGACAGAGGAATGTCCGTAACCGATATAATCCTGATGATAGAACGTACCGCCCAAAAATCTACCGGAAACCCTTCTCTGAAATTCGAGGATATGTTTGATGCGGTTATAATGAACGATCCGTCGAAATCCAATGATATAGTTAAAGAATTTATCCGGAAAAAGAATATGGATGTGATTGCCCCCACTGCGGATGACGAACAGTTTCTTAAATCAAGGGATATAGAAGTTTATTCTTTCGATATGTGTACCATACAGCAAAGGCCCACAAGAAAAGCTGGTTTTGAACTCGCGTATGCTGATAAACTCGAGTATTCAAGCGAAACACTTAAACTTATCGGGAACCTATTCCTTACAAATGTGCGTACCCAAAAGCGGGAAAGCAGAATAAATATAGGAATCGGGCATGGGCATTACAGGCCTGAGGATTTGGAACGAGTCAAAAATATCATTCAGCAGGGGACCGTTAAACCGCTCTCATATGATTCGGAATTTTACAAGAAAGGCATACAATGGCTTGAAATGAGGCTGAAACAACTTGAAAATAAATTGAACAGGGAAGAAAATAATGAGACTATTGTCAAATTGAGAAAAGATCTCGATGTTTTCAGAAAAACTCTTGATACAATGAATGAAAAGAAAATGAAAATTTTCTCTATTCAACCTAAAGACGGTTCTAAAGCTATATTCATAGATGACGCTTCCCATTATCAATTTTCAGCGCTTATAGAAACAGATGAGAAAGGGCTTAAACATGGTATCTATTTATCACAGGGATTAATAAATACCGTTGAGGAATATATAAAAATACATAATCAGCTTATTGAAACAGGTAATCTTGAATTATCCGATTTCTATGCGAATAAAGCAGGTTCTATCGCTTCCGAATCATTGTTTCAGCCTTTTGCGGAATGGACGCTTCAACAGGAAATTCAGGGAGATTTCGATTTATTTCCCGTTCATAAGGATATAAAACAAATCGGTGAAGAACACATCAGTATAAAAAGGCCTATCTACGGCAGTTATCTTTACGAGGAAATGGCTTCGATTGTAGGGTATGAACTTGTCTTTAAGAATATGGAAAACATTTACTCTATAATCGGAGTTTCGCCTGATATATCAATCGAAGAAAAAATAACCTTTTTAACAAGAATGCTTGAAAAAGCAGAAAAAACTGGTGAACTTAAGTCCCAGTTAAATGGATTTATATCGAAATTAAGCGTAAATATGGAAAGTCTGTTGTCTTCTATACACGAGATTGCGCCTGTTACTCGTGACATATTCTCAGACCTGGAAATAATGGCTGTTCTAAGCAGTACAGGATTTAACAGCATTGACGCGATGATGAAATCATATGTCAAAGATGTAGGCAAACTCGATGAAGTTTTTCTCAATGATATAGATTCTGATATTCTCTACCAATATTGGATTTCCACAAATAGCATGATAGATTTAATTGACCTAATGAAAAAAGAACTGAATCGCCGATTGGAAAAAATGGAATCCGTTTATCAGAAACCGTATTTGCAGGTATCCGAGGAGTTGGATAATTTTAGATATACGGTAGGCAGGCTTGATAAAATGATATCCTCTTTACGGTCCGATATTGAGATGCAGAATACATTCAATCTATTAAGAAAAGTTACTGCTCTTCAGATTGAAGAAACATTGCGAGTATTATATCTGCAGAAATCCATTGGGGAAGCGTCAATAAAGACAAAACACGATCCTGATACGCTTGAACTCGCCGAAACGCGCTATCATTTATCCGCGATGAAAACAACCGAACTCGAAACATGGATGGAAAGCGCTATTATCGAGGCGATATCACCCATTAAAGAAGGTTTTAAGGGCAATTTAAAACAATTCTTATCAATGTTTGATTCCATGATGGATAATTATCCCGTCCTGAGAGATGCCCCGGTTAAGGGAATCCCAATAGACGCTACACCCGACCAGATTAATGTCGTTAACGCATTATTACAAATAAGAATAATGCGGGATAACATGAATCTGGCAAACTATACGCAAATTATAAATTTCGGTAATGCGTTGTATCATCCAGATATGACAAACCTGATGATTTCCCTTTCTAACATGATTTCCAGAGAAAACAGAATAATGATGAATTATCTGTCATTTTCCAGAAACTTATTACAGGATGTGGAACAGAATTATCTGGAAATCGCAAAGAAAATAAGTGGTATTCAGCAGAAATATCCGAAAGATTTTGAAAGGTTTACCAATATATTGACTAAAAGAGGGGATCTGATCGCAAAAACAATAGGGCTTGGTGACGGACATCATAGCGAAAATCCTTTGCAGGTTAATAAAATAATACTCGGAAGCGATGTGAAAAAATTAGTGGACAGCGATCCGCTTATAAAAGGAGTTAAAGAATATATACATGATGTTGCCCTAAAACTCATGATAGATTCAAGAAACTCACAAGCCGAAGAATACCAGCAAATGCAAGCCGCGTCGACTTTCCTCTTTAGAATTTATTCGGCTATGGATACCGCGCAATACCGGTTTTGGGTAGCTGACCCGAAAGATGGGAATCCAGGCATTTTTATCGCTGATAAAGACCATTTTCAGTTTGCCTCAAGTGTAGCGGATGATATATATTTCTCAAAAGGTTTGATCGACAGATTGAACTATATTTGGGACAGGGGGCAAGTCACTAACGCCGTTTCCATGATGGCGGATTCAATCGTAAATCTTATAGGCGAACGCATAATCCAGGATGATATGGGCGATTCATTTGATCCGAAAGCAGTACATGAATTAATGAAGCAATATAGTAATTATCTTACCACAAAATCGCCTGTGTTAGACCTTGATCAGAATCCTGATAATCTTGTATTTACCGAAATGAAGAAAATTGTTGACGCATATATTGACTTCGGAATTACCGATACGAAAAGTATACCTTTATTTAATTATCCGGGAGATATAAATAAACTCCATCAACAATTGAGAGAAAAATTGGTAATGGAACAAATATCAACCCATGATTTTCTCAATATTGTACTTGAACATTACAAAATGATTGCCGAACTCGGTGCCCCGGAATCAATAATATTTAATAATGGTTACTATCATCCCGGTGAAGTGCTTGGCAGAATTTCCGAGTTTCCACAGGTAAGAGGTGCGGATGTAACCGTTACACATGGGCCATACGCTGAAAAGATAATCGATCTGAGCGAAACCGATGAACCCAGCAAAACTAAAGCGAGAGAAGTGATTCACACATTGTTATCGGATAATCGGTATAGAGATTTTATAGGCACTCTTACTGCCCATGAACTCGAAGATATGATGTATGATATAATTAGAATTATAACAACCGATGATAATCCATACGAAGCTCTCAAAGAAGAATATAACCAGAAAGGTATGGATGCGCTGAAAGAAATAGAAAATATGATTTCAAAAACTAACGATGAGTTGTGGTCGGCCATTCTTGTCGCTATTGCCGGTAATGCTCTTGATTTTGCCGATTCAAAAGCCGCGAAAGAAATTAGCGAGCGAGGATTCTATTTTTCTCAGGAGATAGGTAAAATTCTTCAGGATGACCAGCATATAGCGAAAAACGATTATAAATTCCTGGTTGATGCATTGAAATCAAAACCCGGCCAAAAAATAATTTATTCTATCGATAATGCCGGCGAAATTATTACCGATTTCCCGTTACTTAAACGATTGATTCAGCAAGGACACAGTATCGTTCTTGTTACACGAGATAAACATACCATGAACGACGTCAGCTATCAGGACGCCGTTAAGTTATTTGCCAGAGAAGAAGTGAAACATTATTTTATGGATTCCAATGGGAATACGCTTCTTACCGGTGACAAATTCAAAATCATCTCAAGCGGGTCTAACGTAACTGGAACAGATTTAAGAAGGGCAAATTCCGTATTTATAAAAGAATGGGTCAGCGCCGATTTAAGACTGCTTAAAGGGCAGGGCAATTACGAAACTTTAAGATATGTTCCACTTAAACAAGATTCATTCTTCCTTGTTAAGGTAAAAGATCCCGTAGCGACAGAAAATAAATTCGCTAAAGGCGATGTCCTTATAGATTATAAAGCTGTTAATCCTCTGGTTAATGATTATTTCGGGGGCCGTATCGATTCGGTTCTCGATTCATTTAAAAACGGGCTTAACCAGGACGAAAAACAAATTGTCGAAGAATTTATTGAGTTTTATTTAAATTACCTTTCATCAAGAGTATTTGAATGGTCAAAAGTTGGCGATAAAGATAAAATAGCCACGATGTTTGCACAGGCTTCAAAAGTATTTGATAAAGCAGCATCTGTTCCAGAAATAAATCAGATCTTTATGGATAAAATGAGAAACAAACTTCAGCGAAATCCTGCTGTGGAAAATTTCCTGTGGCAATATTTGGATAAAGAAGCAGTTCAGATAATTCAACCTCAAACAAACTCAAAATCACAATATATAGTAATCGATCTTGATTCCATACCTGATAATGAGCTGAATTTCGCGCATGAAATATTGAATTCAATAGCGCTGAACAGAAAAACAGTTTCAGAAGTTCAATTGAAGTGGGTTGTCTTTTCCTCCAGATTAAATACAATTTCTATCATGGAAGAACTTTTAAAACGAAGATTCTTTGTGCCGGGAATGGAAATTATCGGTAATGATAAGTTCATGATTTATGAGAAAAGATGGAGCAAAAGTTTTGATAACCTTATAGAATCTGTCCATTATTATTTAAACCATGAGTTATCCGCAGATAAATTATCGCCGTCCGCGGTGAAAATCATATCCAAAGACGATGATTATTTACGTTACGGTGCGTCTAATCAAATGTTTGTTATCAAAGTTGAGTCCAGTGACAAATTAACCGCTGTTTCTGATTTTATAAGCGCTGTTGTCAGCGCTGATTCGCTTGTGCATGGAGGCAAAATGCCTAATCTCGTGGTTGTTGACACGCAAAACGGACAGGAATACAATATTGGCGATTTCTCGACAGATCAATCCGCTGTGGTACTGGTAAATTACCTTAACGGTAAAATACTCGGATTAAAACCTTCACGGCCTGTAAAAGAGAAACTCAGGGAATTTGGGTTTAAGCGAATTCTTGAGAACTCCATTTAATCTGTTTTCGTAATTATTACCTCGCAACAAAATATAAAATATTTGTGAATGGTATACAATTTATTTTAAAAATATCAGCAATTTTTTTAATAGAAAAATTGCAATATTAGAAATCATATGCTAAAATCTTTTTAGAATTAATAGAGTATTACTCTTCATAAATAATGGAGGTTTAAATTGATGAAAACGCTGATCTTATTGGCTCTTATGGTATTACAAATTACATTGTTTGGCAGTCATGGTTTTTGCAGTATTGCTTTTGATGAAAATTATGAAAATGGTAAAAATAATAAATATATTGACGATACTGGCGGAACTATGACATTTCATTCGACCGGGGGGAATACCTACGCTCAATTTACAATTGGTACAGGGTATGATCCGGATTATTACGAGAACGGGGTCTCATCGTTGATTTTTTATGAGGCTCCTGTAGACGAATGGACCTCAGTTTTGTCTTTTGATTACAATTTCACCAAATCTATTGCTCTTCCGGAAGGGTTTGCGTTAAACGAATACGACTTTTCGGGTGCTGATTATTTTAGCGTGAGTATGATCCACAATGGCGATGTATATTATTTGTTTCAACATTCATTTGACGCTGATGATTTATCTGATGTTGTATTCAGCCCGGAAGGGTTGTCATTTGAAACATCCGGTAATTCACTTTTTACCCATGTCAGATTAAATTTAACTGATTTTCTCGCGGCAAATAGCCTTATCGGCGAAACGGTTGATGTGTATTTCGAAATTTTGAATGGTGCTGAAATGAATTATTACACGAATCAATCTCTTAAGGTTCCGGAATTTACTCCTGATGTTATACTGGATAATACATATATGGGATCTGTTCCTGAACCGTCATTTTATGCTATGTTTGTTTTCGGCCTGTCTGTTTTGTATCAGAGAATCAGAAGACGTTTAAAACATAATAATTAAGTATATCTGGAAATTTATCCGATTTAATTCCGATTCTCTTATTCATTTTGAGGTGTGGCGTTTTTTGCTTGTCTATCCCAATAAAAGATTAATATTATAAATCTTTATATAGCCTGTATTAAGGTTATTTAAAATTTCTTAACGCGAAACAATATAAAGAGTATTGAAAAAGTGTATAAACGAATTTTATCAATGAGCCTGAATATCAAAATCCCCCTTGTTATGATTATGATAACTTTCATGACTGTGGGGGTAACTTTTTATTTCTGGAAAGTAAACAAGATAATCCAAATAAAGAATCTGCTTGAAGTAAATGCACTTGAAGCCTCAGTATCAGCCTCATTGCTGCTTAATAATCAAGAAATAAGTAAGTATTTGCAAAATTCCGAGACTTTTAGCGCGCAACAAAAAGAAGAAGTCATTCATGATCTTGAAAAAGTTTTCAGCAATTACTGGAGGTTTTATCCAAGGTTATCCGGAGTTATTGTTTACAAAGCGATTGGAGGCAATAAATTCGCCGAGGTGCTGGAAATAGGCAGTTGTAGTATTGATAGCGATGTGTCAAAAGTTATGGAAAAAGTATACCGTATCAAAAAGCCGTTATGTACATCGATTATGCAATACAATGGTGAAAACTATATGACGGGACTTGCTCCGATATTCGGGAAAAATTTTTCTGTGGAAGGTATAGTCAGGATAAATTATCCAAAAAAATTAATAGATTTTGATTATTCTCAACAAAGGCTTATTTTCGTTTCCATTGCCATCTTCTGGATATTTATAGCGTTGGGAATCAGTCTGATGGTTTCAAAACGCATTATATATCCATTGACCAGAATGATTAAATATTGCCGTGATATTTCCAAAGGAAACCTGAGTTTGCGAATAGAACAAACGAGATGGGATGAAATCGGAAAACTTGAAGGCGCTCTGAATAAAATGGCTCAGGATCTTCTTCACTATCAGTCAAAGATGGAAATGATCAACCAGATCCTTATAGAATCGGAAAAAAAATCCATTGTAACTCAGATATCAGGAAGTGTAGCTCATGAAATAAAAAATTTTCTTATGCCTCTCGAGGGTTATATTACATTGCTGAAAAATATCGTTGATGAATGTATTGATAATGAAGAGGAGCTAAAATCCAGGGTTGAGAGATATTTTTCCATAATAAATTCTCAGCTGGAAAGTATAAGAAATATATCAAATCATCTGTCCAATCTTTCTAAACCGGCAAAAATGAAAAAGGAACTGGTGGATTTAAATAAACTTATCCTTGATACTATCGAAATGATGTCTGTTACGGTCAGAAAAGCCAACCGGTTTACGAAAATACGAGAACATGTCGAATTACATAACGCTCCTGAATACAGCTTAATAATATCACTCGATGAAAAAGTGCCTCTTATGTACGCTAACCAGCAAAACCTTCAGCAGGTTTTGCTGAACCTTATTATTAATGCTGCTGACGCCATTGACGCTAAAGGCACGGGGTCTATTGAAGTCGGATCAAAGTATATTTCCGACAAAAACGAAGTGTGTTTATATGTTAAAGATACCGGTATCGGTATGGATGAGGAATTAAAGGAAAAAATGTTTGAACCTTTCTTTACAACAAAAGAAGGTCATGGTACAGGGCTCGGTATGGCTATAGTAAAAAATGTGGTACGCATCCATAGCGGAAAAATACAGGTTGAATCCACTCAGGGAAAAGGAACGGAAATTTATATAAACTTCGAAGTTGAGGAAGAAGCCAGTCAGTAGCTATTTAACCCGAATCCTTTTTTTAGCCAATATTTTTAAATTTAGATATTCACAAAACCGGTAAAAATATTATAAGATCGTATATCCGGTCTGATTTGATAAACTTAATCAATAACTGTATTTTTCGGTTAATTCTTTAATTTTTCTGCCGGATAATCCTGTCTGTATTTAAATATTAAGAGAAAACCTATGAACAACAGTCAAAAATTGATTATCATATATATTGGTACTGGCAAAGGGAAAACAACAGCCGCTTTCGGATTAGCCGCACGCTGTCTGGGACATGGTGGAAAAGTGTGTATCTGCCAATTTATCAAATCCAATTTGAAAACAGGAGAAATGCTTTTTTTCAACAAGATGGATAATACGGAAATATATGCATTGGGTGCAGGTTTTGTGTATGATGTCTCTACGGAAGCGGAATTGAGGGAACATAGAACTATGGCTCAGGATGGACTTGATTTGATGCGAGGTAAAATTATGTCCGGTTTATATGATATTGTAATCGCGGATGAAATTCTCGATGCGCTGGAAATGGGGTTTGTGAAAACCGAAGATATTATTGATATCCTTGATAATGTTCCTCAATCAACCAGTATTGTATTAACCGGAAGAAAAGCGCCATTGGAGTTAATAGATAAAGCCGATACAGTTACCGAAATGGTTGAGGTAAAACATCATTTCCAAAAGGGTATAAAAGCTGTGAAAGGTATTGAGTTCTGATGAAAGAAGCTGAATTCTGGCACAAAGAACAAAATCAAAGTGTACGTTGTGATTTGTGCCCTCATCATTGTTTAATTATGGATGGGAAACACGGATTATGCAGAGTCCGTGTTAATCGGAATGGAGTTTTATATTCCGGCGAATACGGGAAAGTGGTTTCTTTTGCTGTTGATCCGATAGAAAAAAAACCTCTTTATCATTTTTATCCCGGCTCAGATATTTTATCTGTTGGGGTAAATGGATGCAATCTGATGTGCAAATTCTGTCAGAATTGGCAAATATCTCAGGAAAAAACAGCAACACGTTATGTTAGCCCTCAGGATATGATAAACCTCGCGAAAAAATATAATTCGTTCGCTATAGCTTATACTTATACCGAACCGACAATCTGGTATGAATACATTATGGATTGTTTTGTATTGGCTCATGAAAACGGTATTAAAAATGTTCTTGTGACAAACGGGTACTTGAACAAAGAACCTCTTATGAGGCTGGCTCCTTTGACTGACGCTATGAACATAGACCTGAAATCAATGGATGACGAGTTCTACCGCAATATTTGCGGAGGGTCATTGGAACCTGTGCTTGAATTTATCGAATACAGCGCGAAAATAACTCATATCGAACTGACAAATTTAATTATTCCGACTTTAAACGATTCAGATGAATTATTGAATAAGCTGGTTTCCTGGGTGGCATCTGTAAATCCTGAAATCCCAATACATTTTTCAGCTTATTATCCGCAATATAAAATGAAAATACCGCCTACTTCTGCCGAAACCCTTGAACGCGCATACAAAATAGCGTCAAAACATCTTAAATATGTTTATATTGGGAATTTGATGACAGATTACGGCTCGAATACCTATTGCCCTAAATGCAATAATTTGCTTATAAAGCGTAACGGATACAAGATAGATACTACAGGCCTTTTCGCGGACCGGTGTGATAAATGTAAAACTGAAATTCCAATAATTTGCTGATGGGGAAAATTTTATGACAGAATTTGTTCACCTTCATAACCATACGGAGTACAGTGTTCTTGACGGAGCTACAAGAATATCGGACCTCATAAATAAAACAAAAGAATTCGGCATGAATGCCGTTGCGATAACCGATCATGGCTCTATGTTCGGATGCAGTCAGTTTTATCTCGATGCCACCAAAGCGGGCATAAAACCAATTATCGGCATGGAAGCGTATCTCGCTCCAAAAAGCAGGTTCGAAAAAAACACTTCCGGAATGAGAGATTCCTATTACCATCTGATTCTTCTGGCTAAAGATGCGCTGGGATACAGAAATCTAATGGAATTATCATCCAAAGGGTATATTGAGGGATTCTATTATAAACCTCGAATTGATAAAGAATTACTAAAAAAACACGCGAAAGGGCTTGTTTGTTCAAGCGCGTGTTTAAAAGGCGAAATCGCTCAGTTTATTCTAAAAGGAAAGGATGACCAGGCGAAATTGCTTGTGGAAGAATACTGCTCTTTCTTTGATAAAGGCGATTTTTATCTGGAAATAATGGATCACGGTATTCCTGAACAGGCAATGGTTAACAACAAGATAATCCAGCTTGCCAATCAAATGAATATACCGCTGATAGCTACCAATGACGCTCATTATTTACGTAAAGAAGACGCATATGTCCATGATGTGCTTTTGTGTATTCAAACAGGGTGTACCCAGAACGAAGTGAACCGTTTAAGGTTTGCCACAAATGAGTTTTATGTAAAAAGCCCCGATCAGATGGAACAGTTGTTTGGAAATTATCCGCAAGCTCTTAAGAATACAGTGGAAATAGCTGAAAAATGCAATCTGAAAATAGATTTTTCCCAAAGGCTTTTACCGCATTATCATGCGCCCGCAGGGCATACCAGTGAGCAGTATCTTGAACACCTGTGTAAAGAAGGTTTGAAAAAACGGTATATGAATCCTGATAATATAATATTGGACAGATTAAAATATGAATTGTCAATAATTATTCAGATGGGGTTTGTGGATTATTTTCTTGTGGTGTGGGATTTTATCCATTACGCCAAAGAAAAAGGGATACCTGTCGGCCCGGGAAGAGGGTCCGCTGCGGGAAGTATTGTGGCGTATCTGCTGGGAATAACCGATATAGACCCGCTGAAATATGGATTGATTTTCGAGCGGTTTTTGAATCCTGAAAGAGTGTCGATGCCCGATATCGATATTGATTTCTGTTATGAGAGAAGATCTGAAGTGATCAATTACGTAACACAAAAATACGGCAAGGATAATGTTTCTCAGATAGCAACTTTCGGTACTCTCGGGGCGAAAGCTGTGGTTCGTGATGTCGGCAGGGTAATGGGAATGGAATATAATGATGTAGATAAAATAGCCAAACTTATCCCGAATGAACTTAAAATTACTCTGGAGAAAGCCGTTGAGGCGAATCCTGAACTAAATACCCTCTATCAGACCAACGACCGGATAAAAACTTTGATCGATACCTCGTACGCGCTTGAGGGAAACGTCCGCAATACCTCAACTCATGCCGCGGGTATCGTTATATGCGAACAGCCTCTAACCAACTACGTGCCGCTTTGTACAGGGAATAACGGGGAAGTATCTACCCAGTATTCGATGAAAATTGTTGAGAAAATCGGTCTTCTTAAAATGGATTTTCTCGGGTTAAAGACCCTGACCGTAATTGATCAGGCAATAAAGATTATTAAGAAAACTCACGGGGTTGAGATTAACCTTCAGGAACTTCAAATAGACGATAAAAAAACATATGATCTTCTTTGCGATGGTAATTCCATCGGATTGTTCCAGCTTGAAAGCGGGGGAATGCGCGAGATCTTAGTCAAGTTGAAACCTACATGTTTTGAGGATATCATCGCGCTTGTCGCGCTATACCGCCCGGGCCCTTTGGGAAGCGGGATGGTGGACGATTTCATAAGCAGAAAACACGGGCGGACAAAAATTTCTTACGAGTTGCCGGAACTTGAACCTATACTTAAGGATACATATGGAGTGATCCTTTATCAGGAACAGGTGCAAAAAATAGCGTCTGTTCTTGCCGGATTTACACTTGGAGACGCCGATTTGCTCAGGCGAGCGATGGGTAAAAAAATCAAAGAAGAAATGGATCAGCAGAGAGATCGGTTTGTAAAAGGTGCCGTTGAGAATAAAGTACCGAAAGACCTTGCCGAATCGATTTTCGATAAGATGGCTAAATTTGCCGAGTACGGGTTTAATAAATCCCATAGCGCCGCTTATGCTTTAATCGCTTATGAGACGGCGTATTTGAAAGCGAATTATCCGGTTGAGTTCATGGCGGCGTTGCTATCGAGCGAAATGACCAATCCGGACAAAATTACTCTGTATATTGAGGAATCAAAGAAAAACGGCATAAAAGTACTTCCACCCGATGTAAACCAGAGTTTTTCTACATTTACAGTTATTGACGGCAATATCAGGTTTGGATTGAATGCTGTGAAAAATGTTGGCGGTAACGCTGTTGAGGCGATTATTTCCGCCAGAAAAGAAAAAGGCCATTTTACAACCCTGTTTGATTTTACTGAAAAAGTCGATCCGAGGCAGGTTAACCGCAAAGTAATAGAGAGTCTCGTTAAATGCGGTGCTTTCGATAGTTTAGGGTTTAAAAGGGCACAGCTGTTTAATGTAATAGATATGGCAATAGAGAGAGCGAGTTCAGTTCATCAAGACGAAATGGCCGGTCAATTCAATCTCTTTGGCAATGAGGAAGAACAGCATAGTTTTATGCCTGATCAGGATATGATTCCCGATATTGACGAGTGGAGCCAGTCGCAGATGCTTCAGTTTGAAAAGGAATTGCTTGGATTTTATATTACAGGCCATCCTCTTGATCAGTATAAAAAAATATTCGATACTTTCAGTTTTAACCGGATTTCCGATCTGAAAGAGCTCAAAACTGGTACTTCAGTTAAAGTTGCTGGGATTTTTACGAAACTTAAAATCACGGTTACTAAAAAGAATAATGAACAAATGGCGATTGCGTATATCGAAGATTATTCCGATGGAATAGATTTGCTCGTATACCCAAAAGTATTCGCGAGTTGCAAAGAATGTATCGCGGCGGATAATATTGTGCTAATAAGCGGTCAGGTTGACGTGAATGAGGAGACACCAAAAATTATTGCTGAAGAAGTTATACCTCTAAAAGATATTTATTCGCGAAAAATCTCGGCAGTTCAAATCGAACTCGAATCGCAGAAAATGGAGGATAGCAGGATAAATCGGCTAAAAGAAATTATTTCCCGATATAAAGGGGCCTGCCCGGTTTATCTAAAGGTAAAATATCCGGATGATTATTACGCCACTTTACAGATAGGCAACAACTTTTCCGTTTTCCCGGGTGAATCGTTCCTGAGCGATCTTGAATCGATAGTTGATTCTTCGGATGTTACAATGAAATTATAAGGATTGGTTCTCTTTTAAACGGTAAATATCTATATTCCCGATAGTTCTATCGAATGAGTAATACTTTTTTATCAGGCTGTCAAGCAGGATAAACCTGCTCAAAGGATACCTCGCGTATTGGAAATAATTTGACGGCGAAGTGTCTACAATAAATACGGGTTTGTATTTTATAAGATCGTCAATTAATTTATCCCATGAACCGGGAATTATCCTGTCGAGCCGTTCTGTGTTGGAATAAAAATATTTGTCTCCGGTCATCATGCCTATGAGATAATTTGTATAAATAAACCTGCCGGCGCATCTGCGGTTGGAAAGTGTGTAAATTTCAGGGCATAATCCCCATACGAAAATTCTGCTGTTTTTTGATGAATTATCCATTATATATTTCGCTGTCTGGCGGATAGATTGTCCTGTCGGGTTTTGCGGATCGAGAATGGTAAAATACACCTTTTTAAAACCCGGAGGAAACCCGCAATGCAATGTTAACGAATAAATTATACCTGCTGAGAAAATTAACCCGGCAAATACAGCGAATAATTTTCTCTTAATGTATAAAAACCGAATTATCTTTGTCCAGAAAAGTGAGCCCAATACCGCTACGGATGGAAATATAAAAAAGAAATAATGGCCCTCAAAACGCCATCCGAGAGAAACACTGCAAAAACTCATAAGATACCACGAAACCAGAAAAACTGATCCCGAATCAACGGGAGACTTATTTATCAGTTTTTTCATTAGTTGATAAGAAAGATAAAAGAACATTAAAAGCGATGTTGTATAGAATACATAATTGCCTTTAATAAAAAACGGGATATTTTTTATTGCCGTGAGAAGGCCGTGAGACAGGTCGTTGCCGTCCATATAGACAAAATTCTGGACATAACAAATAAGGTAAAAATCATATAACGCGTTATTTAAAAAGAAAAAAAGAATGACTGAACCCAAAACCGTTATCAATCCCGAAAAGAAGAATACGGTTTTTAGAAAAGCCTGGGATTTTCTTCCTGAGTATAAAAATAGAAGAATAATCACAGGTATAACCATAAGAAACGTCGGTTGTTTAAAAAGAATCGCGATTCCAAGAAGTAACCCTGCGCAAAACAGCAGGTGTGGTTTAAATCCTGATTTTAGAAACAAAAGCAGTGCCCCAAGAGCGAATATTATTGCGAAAATCTCCGTATTTGCACCCTGCAGTTGAGATGCCTGCCCGGCGCTTGCGAGAATGGAATATGACAGTGCCGCTATCATTCCTGCCACATTTCCACCAAATATCCGGGCAATAAAAAAAATTATCAACGAACTTATCGCAACAGCAAATGCCGCTGTCAGGTGAATCGCGTACAGATTATTTATCCCGAAAATAGAGAAAACCAGGGCATACATATAAAAAATCCCGGGAGGTTTTTGGTCCCACGTATCCCTGTAAGGAATACCGCCATCGAGAATATTATTCGCTACTTCCGCATATAACGATTCATCAACAACAAGGACAGGAACACGCAGGTAAGGCGCTCTTAAAAGTATGGCGAATCCGCAAATTAGAATAACAATCGGATAAACAAGAAAATTTTTATTTAAAATAAAGTTCATATTTTCCTAAACAAATTAATTTATAAAACCTATAAAATATATATGAATCTTTTTTATTATCAATAAATTTAATCTTTTTGCCTTATATAAACTTGTAGCAATTGCGGAAAAATATTAAGTTTGTTAAATTAATTTACTATTAGAAGATGTTATGATAATATATTTATTTTTAAAATAAAAAATTTATAATATACGGAGGATATATTTTTGCATAACCAGCCTAAAAAAAAATTTCATGGTAAAGAAAAAAGAAAACACACGAGAATACCTTTTAATTATGTTGTCACTTGCAGGGATTGCGCGGGTAATGTTGAATCGGTGTCTCATTTCGCGTTTATGCACAGCAAAAACATGAGTGCCGGAGGGCTTCTCCTTGAATCCAAATATTATTATCCGCCTTCAACACTCCTTGAAATAAAATTGTCTATTCCTTCCATATCCCATTCAATCAAGGTTGTGGGCGAGGTTGTGAGAACTGAGGAAGTTAAGGAAAATAATATCTATAGTTTGGGAGTAGCTTTTGTTAGAATTGATGAAGAAAGCAGAAAGTCTCTGATTAATTTCATTGAGGAACATATTTCAAGCGAGCAACAGGAGGATATATGTTAGAAAGAAACAATAAAAGCGATTTTGAGATAGCTGAATTCGAGGGGGATGAGATACATAATAAACCCGCAGATAAGATGCTTGTTCTTGTATGCGCTGTTTTGTCAGGATTAGCTCTTTTTCTGGTAGCGATTTTTATCCTGAATTATAAATGGTGGGTTGGAACACTCTATTTTTTGGGTATGTTTATGTGGGTAATATTATTTTTTGAATATTTTAATTTTTCTCTTTTTAGAAAATCTCCAAAATAAAATCATTTATTATGGTGAATATTAATTACAAAAAATATTTCGAGATCCTTCTTGATGCAAGTAAATTAATAAATTCATCTTTCGATTTGAATGTGGCTTTGAACAGTATTATATACGCTGTTACCCATTCAATGGACTGTGAAGCGGCATCGCTTTTTTTATACGATCCTGCCAAAAACAATCTATACTTTAAATCCGTATCCGGTGATGTGGCAAACAAAATCAAAGATATTCGCATAAAACCCGGTGAGGGAATTGTAGGATGGGTTTTTGAAAACAGGAAATGCGCTATCGTAGCGGATGCCTCGAAAGATCCGCGACACAAAAAAGATGTGGATAAAACATCAGGTTTCGTTACCCGGTCTCTCATTGCTTTGCCTGTTGAGTATCAGGGTAATATCCTTGGAGTGATGGAAATACTAAATCCGAAATCCAAACAGGGGTTCGATACAGAAGATATGATCCTGTTTGAAGCTCTCGCGTCTCAGGTTGCTATAGCGATAAGGTTTTGTGATTCGTATTCAAAACTAAATCAGGAAAATATTGAGCTTAAAAAAGTTATCGGTATGGAACATAAAATAATAGGCGGCAGTAATGCTGTTGTGGAGCTATTTCAGTTGATAAATAAAATATCCAAATTTGATGTGACTGTACTTATAACAGGCGAGAGCGGAACAGGCAAAGAACTTGTAGCACAGGCTATTCATGAAAACAGCTTGCGCAACTGTAATCCCTTTGTTCCTATAAATTGTACGGCTTTGCCGGAAAATCTTATTGAATCTGAATTGTTCGGACATGAAAGAGGAGCTTTTACAGGAGCGATTTCAACCAGAAAAGGAAAATTCGAGAGTGCTAAACACGGTACATTGTTCCTCGATGAAATAGGTGATATGGGTATTCCTATGCAGGCTAAGATATTGCGGGTTATTGAATCTGGAATCTATGAAAGGGTGGGGGGAGATAAACCTATTGAATCCGATGTCAGAATTATTGCCGCTACAAATAAGAATCTCAAAGAGTTTGTGAATAAAGGAACTTTCCGCGAAGATTTGTATTACCGTTTAAATGAAATTCATATTGATTTGCCTCCGCTGCGAGAGAGAAAATCGGATATTGCGTTGCTTGTAAACCATTTCGTATCGATTTTCTCAAGTTCATTTAAAAAAAATGTATCCTCTGTATCCAGAGAAGTTATGGATCTTTTTGAGCAGTATCATTGGCCGGGAAATATCAGGGAACTAAAAAATGTAATAAAAGCTACAGTCGTTCTTTCCGATACAACAGAAATAAAAATAGATGATTTACCGGAAGAAATAAAAAATTTTCATTCCAAAAATATTATCGGAAGAGGAAATGAAAATAATCAGACAATATGCGGTGAATATGATATAACTGAATCATCAGTTACGGAAGAATCACTTGAAGAAATAGAAAAAAGGTATATAATAAAGGTATTAAAAGAAAACGTATGGAAAAAGAGCAAAGCCGCTGAGGTTCTCGGTATATCGCGGCCGACACTCGATTCGAAAATAAGGCAATATGGAATAAAAATGGAAAAATAATGATTAATTGAAAATGAAACCAGCATGTAAAATTATTTTTACTCTGTTTTTTGTATTTATTGGAACTTCGCTTATCTGTCAGGAAAAAAATCAGGCGGTGAACCCTATTTCTCTGGAGAAAGGATCGGTTGATTTTTACAAGGCTATGCTGGAAAGCAAACTTGCACTGAAAGCAGGTGATCTTCCGCGCGCTTCAGAATTGCTTACACGGGTTGTTTCCGCCGATCCCGAACAAATTGAAGCATGGAATCTGTTAGGGGCGGTTTATCTGCAGAATTTCAACTATGTTCTTGCCGAAAATGCGTTTTCAAACGTGATTGATATTAATCCGGGCTATATTCCTGGATATCAGGGGATTGCAATAGCCCAGCAGGGATTGGGAAAATATAAAGAGGCGCTCGATAATTATAAGTTTTTTGTCGAGAATTTCGCCGGTTCTGAAAAAGATTTCGCTATTTTCCAAACAGCGGAACTACTGTGTATTGCGGGAAAATATTATCAGGCTCTTCCATATTATCAGGATCTTGCCGGTAGACCCAATTCGGAATTCTCTGCGGTATCTTCATACTATATGAAAAATATTAATAATAACATGGCAAAATATAGAGATAAACACAAAATCATTAAAGGTGTTCCTCATATAGTCCCTCAGGAAAATAACTGTATGCCATCGGCTCTCGCCGCGGTCCTTATGTATTTCGGGGAACCTACCGGCCCGGTTGAACTTTCAGAAACTTTGATGGATACTTCCGACGGCGGTTTCTTAATCGATATGGTCGATTATGTACGTAAACTCGGTTACGACATATCGCTCTTTAAAGGTGAACTGAGCGATATAGAAAAATGGATAGATAAGGGAATACCGGTAATAGTGAATCAAGTGTTGGAAAAAAAAGGTAAACCGGATGTGGTTCACCTCAGGACAATATATGGATATGACCTGATAAAACAATCAGTTTACGCCAGCGATATTTATTCTATTGCGATAAAAGATTTTATGAAGTCGTGGGAAAAATCAGGTAAAATTATCGCTCTGATATTGCCTGCGGAAAAAAAGAGTTTATTGAATAAAGAGATACCAAAAGATGTCGAGTATATTGCCCGCGCGGACAGGGAATATGTCAGGAAAAACTATGATTTGGCTTACAAATATTATATTGAGGCAGAAATAGAAAACGATGCTAATCCGAGGGCAAAACTCGGGCAGATTAAATCCCTCATAAAAATGAATAAGATCGATAACGCCGTCTCACAACTTAATGAACTGATAAATTCCAACCCGAATCTGCAGGAAGCGTATTTTCTTATGGGAATAATTTATTTTAACGGTAATGAAAAGGATAAAGCTTTTGAATACTTGAAAAAGTGTGTATCTATCGATAATAAACTCATTCCGGAAGCCCATAATTTTTTAGGATTCCTATATGTCGAGCAGGGTAAATATGATGAGGGGATAGAAGAGCTGAAGCATTCCATTGAACTCAAACCTGATTATTTAAATCCGCATTATAACCTTGCCAAAGCATATGCTCTGCAAGGTGATATATCCAAAGCGATATATCATCTGAAACATTGTATTGAAAAAGGGTTTATCGGATTCGACGATATCACGAAAGATTCTTCTTTCAAATCTTTACAGAATTATCCCGAGTTTAAGGGTTTGCGTCAGAAATCGAGTTAGAATTTAATTTACTTAAATGCGGGATAACCTTATAATCTCTCTCTTATTATCCAAAAGGAAAATTTAATGAATAAAAACGCTTTATATTTTATTATAATTTTTTTATGGTGCGGTTTGCTGTTTCTGTTCAATCTTGATAAAAAAGGGTTGTGGAGTTCTCAGGAAGCGCGCAACGCTATCGCCGCAAGATCATTGATGGAGGGTTCAGCTTCAAACTGGATAATTCCGGAGATTGCTTTTGAGAAAAGCACACAAAAACCGGTTCTCTTTTATTGGCTGGTTACTTTATCGTGCATGATTGGGCGGGAAATCAGTGCGTTTTGGGTTCGAATTCCAGCCGCTTTGTCGGGGATGTTGTGTGTGTTATACATATTTTTCGCTATCAAGAAAATATTTAATCCGCAAACCGGTTTTTATACCTCGATCATACTTGCTACATCCATAAAGTTTTTAGGCATGAGCAGGACATCGCGAATCGATATTTTTCTTGCGCTATGTTTGACAATAACCTTGCTGGAGTTTTATTTCTATCTGGATAACCGGAAATTGAGGCATATTATAACCGGATATTTTTTCTGTGCACTGGCTGTTTTATCCAAAGGGCCTGTGGGGTTGATATTACCCGTACTGGTATTCTTTTCTTTTTGTTTGGCGACAAATAATCTTAGAAAGCTAACCGTTTTACTTCGATGGGAAGGAATAGCGGTTTTCTGCCTGTTGACAATCCCGTATTATGTTGCGGCGAATTATGTTACTGGCGGAGAGTTTATATCGGATTTTATTATAAAACACAATATAGAACGATTTACCGGGGGAGAAGGTGTTTTTGGATCAAGAAAACCTTTTTGGTTCTATATACCCAATATTATTACCGGAGCACTGCCATGGTCGGTTTTTATACCGGTTTTGTTTTATTATTATAAGTTTGGTTTCTCAAAAACAGAATTTTTTTCTCTGAAATCAAAATATCCCGAGGATAGTGAAATAGATAACTTATCTCAATTTTTAACATTTATTTTTATCTGGTTTGCGGTGATATTTGTTTTCTTTTCCGGATCATCTTTCAAAAGGGGTGATTATTTATTACCTGTTTATCCGGCGGTTTCTATCCTGCTCGGAATCCCTCTCGCTCAAAATAGTTTTATGGCAAAAAGGCAGGAAATTATCAATAAATGGCTTTTTATTACACTATCGATTTTCATAGTATTACTAAATATTATTTTTTTATTCGGAATCTCAAGCCTGCCGAGTTTAATATTCAATTATGAAATTGTTAAAGAATTCTTCAACGAGAATGATCGAGTTGCATTGATGTCAATATGCGGTTTTTTTTGCAATAACAAGGTTTCATTTTTTATAGTTGATTTATTGATATCAGCTGTTTTTATTAATATTTATATTTTCCGAAAGTCAAAAATATCGATGTTTACAGTTACATTCGGTTTGATAACAAGCCTGGTTTATTTTTATTATTTCGCTAAACTGGAACCTTTTATCGATACACGATACGATCTTGCCCCTTTTGCCGAAGATGTAAAAAATAAAATTGGTGATAAAAATGTTGTTATGTATCATTTCTGGGATCATTCTCTTGGATTCCATATAGCGAAAATATACAATATTTATTTTATCCATGAACTTAAAGATTACGCGAAAAATAATTTTCCCGGTTATTTTATTGTCGAGAAGAAATGGTATAATCTTCTACCGCCTGAAATAAAGTCAAAATGCGTAATCATATCGCGCACTCCGGATTATCATCGAAAAAAACTGATTCTTGCACAATATGATATAAATAATTAATTTTATCCTCTGGCATATTTTTTGTTTCTTACTTAAGAAAAACATTTATTTGTCGATAACTTTGATGAAGGGGACTATCAGGAGAGATCGTATGGATGGAATAAAAAATGTAAATGGCGGTGCGGCGTATTCGGAACAAAATGTTCTGAGGCAAAAAGGAATAAAAAATCAGTCCGGGAGGAATTCTGTTTTTTCCGGAAAGGCAAAAAGCAACGCCGGAGGAATAAAAGTATATCCCGCGAATAAAAATATGGCTATGGATGAGATGAAAATCGCCCTTGAAAAAGAAGGGCTTGGGAATTATCTTGATCTGATTGTCTGATACCTATCTTATACCGTTAGCTACTCGAGAAACCAAATGTTCCAATCCAATTGACATAATATGTATGCCGTTCGTTATTTTGCGTAATTCTTTTCCGATTTCTATTGCCGTTTGAACTGCGTATTCAAGTGGGTTATCTGTTTTTTCCAATTTATCAATCAGGTTTTCAGGTATATGGATTCCCGGAATGTTTGCGTTTATAAAACGCGCAGCTTTTGCTGATTTTAGAAGCAGAATTCCACCTATAACAGGTATATTTATGTTTTCGTTTCTTAAAAGGCTGTAAAAAGAACGAAAACTGTCTATGTCGAACACAGGTTGTGTTTGTAAAAATGACGCGCCAGAGATGACTTTTTGTTTTATTCTGATTAAATTAAGTTCTTCCGGTACTAATAATGGATTCAGTGAAGCGCCGTAAAAGAAATCTGTATTTCCGGCGAGTGGATTGTCTTTCAGGTCAAACCCCGTATTTAATTTTTTAATGATTGCCAACACCTGCGTGCTATCCAGGTCAAAAACAGGTTTTGCTTCGCGATGG
Source organism: uncultured bacterium (assembly GCA_964451165.1). Taxonomy (GTDB): domain Bacteria; phylum Auribacterota; class Auribacteria; order Auribacterales; family Auribacteraceae; genus CAYVGJ01. The sequence continues at coordinate 77,854 of CAYVGJ010000003.1, read as the reverse complement.
TCGCCGGATAATATGCTGTCACCAGTTGTTACAAGTATATTTCTTATTCCCAATATTGAGGCGGAAAGAAGGTCAGATTGGATAGCTATCCGGTTTCTATCCCTGCAGGTTATTTGAAAAATGGGTTCAATACCATTTTCCAAAAGAAGTTTGCAGACCGCGCATGATCCAAGACGCATGATCGAACGCGGGTTATCGGTAATATTTATTGCGTCAACAGATTCTTTGAGAATAAGGGCGGATTCAATTAATTTATCTGTATTTGTTCCTTTTGGTGGAGTAAGTTCGCCGGTAATTACGAATTGACCGGCCAATACTTTTTCGCGCAAACTGTGCATCTATTCCCTCATTATATTATCGGATTGGATTTTATCCCTTTTTTCAATTCACAGGAAAGCACAGTGTTGTGCATGAGCATTGCTATTGTCATAGGGCCCACACCTCCGGGAACAGGGGTTATCGCGGATGCGATTTCCGACAATTCATTATAAGCGGCATCACCCACAATCCTGTAACCGGTTGATGAAGATTCATCCGGTATTCTGTTTATTCCTACATCAATAACAACTGCGCCTGGTTTAACCATATCTTTTTTGATGAATTCAGGAACACCCATGGCGACAATAAGAATATCTCCCATACGGGTAATATCAGGTAGATTCGGTGTCCTGGAATGGCAAATCGTAACAGTGGCGTTCGCGTTTTTATGTTTCTGGCATAACATAGCCATTAAAGGTTTACCGACAATATTGCTTCTTCCGACGATAACCACGTGTTTCCCTTCAACTGAATGACCGCTATTATTTAGCAGTACCCATACGCCGAAAGGAGTACAGGGAATGAATTTCGGGTTACCTATAAGCAGTTTGCCAACATTTACCGGATGAAACCCGTCGACATCTTTATCTGGTGAAATAGCGTATATAATCTCTTCCTCGTTTATATGTTTGGGTAAAGGAAGCTGGACCAGTATTCCATCTATATTCGGATTGGAATTCAGTGATTCTATAATGCCTATCAGTTCATTTTGAGTTATTGATGAAGATAACCTGAATTCTTCTGAAGTTAATCCCAACTGATCGCACATCTTTGATTTCATTTTTACATAAACTTGCGATGCGGGATTATCGCCAACAAGGATAACAGCGAGACCCGCAACAGTATCGAATTTTGTTTTAAGGTTTTCTATCCGTGACTTTAAATTTTCGTAAATCTGGGCGGATATCAATTTTCCTGAAATTAATTCTGCTGGCATACGTCAACCTCAATTTTCTTTGTTGTGCGGATTACTTTAACAGGGCAAACCTCAACGCATTTTAAACATTGCTGGCATTTATTCTGATCAATAATAGCTAAACCCTCATCCATATGAATAGCATTTACCGGACAGGCTTTTACGCATCTCATGCAGGAAATACAACCGCGGGTACACGCATCCATAACGTCCTTCCCACGGTCTTTGGAATTGCATAAAACAAAAACCGATGCACTGTGAGGTATTAATTTAATTATATTTTTAGGGCATGATTTTACACAAGCCATACATGCGGTGCAGTTATCAGGTATTACTTCCGGCAATCCATCGCTGTTGATTTTTATAGCGTTAAATTTGCAGGCCTTATAACAACTGTAGTACATCATGCATCCATAATCGCATTGAAGCGGGCCATTAGATACTAAAGCGGCGGCATTACAATCGGGAATACCCTGATAATTCATGACTTTTTTTGAGGAAGTACCGCCACAACAGAATATAAAAGCCACGTTCTTTCCGCCAGGCGCAATATTAATCTCAATCCCCATTATTTCTGCAATTTTAGCAACCGCATCCGATCCGCCGGGCATACATAAATTCACTTTTTCACCGTTTTTAGCAACCGCCTCCGCGTATTTTTTACAACCGGGGTACCCGCAGGAACCGCAGTTCAGATCTGGTAAAACGGAAAATACAGCGTTAACTTTGGGATCGGATTTAACTTCGAAAATATATGAAGCTATTGCGAGGCTGATTCCAAAAATAAGCCCAAGAGCACCAAGAATAAATATAGACCAAAAAATAACAGAACTGAACATATTACAATAGGACTCCTTATCTTATAACATTCCTGAAAAACCTAAAAACGCAAGAGCAAGAAGAGCCGCGGTAATAAAAGCAATCGGTATTCCTTTAAGGCTTTCAGGTATGTCGGCAAGCTCAAGCCGTTCACGTATAGTAGCCATCAGGAACAATGCCAGAGCAAACCCTAAACCGGCACCTGTTCCCTGAACCAAACATTTTATAAAACTTAAACTATGTCCGAATAAAGTGTCTTTGTTTAAAATAGCTACACCAAGCACAGCACAGTTTGTTGTTATCAAAGGCAGATAAATTCCCAGTGATTCGTAAAGAGCGGGCGATGTTTTTTGCATAATCATCTCAACAAGCTGAACTAAAGCCGCTATCGCTAAAATAAAGGCAATGATGTTAAGGTATTCGATATGAAACGGAACAAGCAGATAATTATATATCATCCAGGTAACGGCAGATGTCATTGCCATTACAAAAATTACAGCCATACCCATGCCGATCGCGGCTTCGGAGTTTCGTGATACTCCGATGTAAGGGCATAACCCTAAAAACCTGAACAAAACAAAATTGTTGACTATTACAACAGCAATAAAGATTTTTAATATACTTCCAAGTTCAGCCATTTTAAAAAATTCCTGTTATATTTTTTTCGATCGAATTGACGAGATATACCTGAAAAAACCCATCACAAATCCTATGGTCAAAAACGCTCCCGGAGCGAGCACGAAAATAATCGCCGGTTTAAAAGCCGGGCCAAATAGACTGAGTCCGAGAATCTGTCCTGAACCGAGAATCTCCCGGATAGCGCCCAGTAATGCCAGAGAACCGGTAAAACCAAGCCCCATGCCAAGCCCGTCGATAAACGAATAAAAAACATTGTTTTTGCTGGCGTAAACTTCAGCTCTGCCGAGAATAATACAGTTTACGACAATAAGAGGTATAAACAAACCTAATTCCTTGGAAAGAGCAGGAAAGTATCCTTTAAGAACAAAATCTATCACCGTAACAAAAGAAGCAATAACCACAATAAACAAAGGAATACGGATTTTTTGAATCCGTTGAAATAGTTCATCGTTGCTGAATTGTTTCATTAAATGAACAAGGACCGAGATTGTAATATTTGACGCGATAAGAACCGCTGTTGTCGATAAACCCATACCGACGGCGTTTTTAACCGATGTGGTTGTGGCAAGGGAAGGGCACATCCCCAGGCACAATCCGAAAGTCGGGTTTTCGGTAATTATACCTCTATATAATTCTCCGGTTATCGATTTTTTATCGCTCATAACTAATCTCGCTTAACTTTATTTAAAAAATTTTCGATACTATTTTTCACACCATCTACAACAGCCTGGGAAGTAATGGTCGCGCCTGTGATTGCCTGAATCGCTTTATCGTTCTTTTCGGTTTTGCTGACATATAAATCTTTATAAAATTTTCCTTTAAACATTTTAGGAAACCACGGTTCGATTTTTTCCTGTTTGTCTGGTTCTTCTTTCTTGAATACGCTTTTTAAATATTCGGTTACGGTTTTATCGTTGCTTACTTCGGTAATTCTCGCTCCAAGCCCCGGTGTTTCACCCTGCTCAAGTATTCTTAACCCTTGAATATTGCCTTGAGGATCGATACCAACAAGAAATTTAATTATTGATTGATATCCTTTTTGCTCTCCATAAATAACATAGCCGGTTATGTCGCCTTTTTCGTTTTTACCTTCAAAATATTTTGTTTCAGATGTTGTAATCTGATCTGAAAAAGATATTGCGGAAGGCAAAACCTCGGGTAACGATTCCAGTGTTTCTGCTTTTTTTTGTTTTTCAATATTATCTTTTGTTATTGAAAAGGTAACTGAAAGAGCGAGCCCTGATATTATACCTACAGCGCATAACAATAATCCAAGTTTAATTGAAAATATGAATTTCTTCTGCAAAATATAACTCCTTATTTTGAACCGAATTTTTTCTGGACTATATATCTGTCGATTATCGGAGTAAATGCGTTCATAATTAAAATAGAGTATGAGACCCCCTCAGGATACGCGCCGAATTTTCTGATAAGAAAAGTGAGTAAACCACATCCGAAACCGAAAATTAGTTTTCCTTTTTTTGTCAAAGGAGAAGTAACCATATCAGTAGCCATAAAAAAAGCACCGAGAAATACTCCTCCTGAAAGAATATAAAACCATGGGTCACCATTTAGTATTCCTTTTCCGCTGAAAAACCATCCGAAAACAAATAAAGTTCCAATATATGAAAAAGGAATATGCCATGTAATGATTTTTTTATAAAGAAGAAAACCTGCGCCTAAAAGAAGCAACAGTGCTGAAGTTTCACCGATACAACCACCTACTTCACCGTAGAATAGTTTCCATATCATATCGCTGTGATTTGCGAATTTACTAATCAAAGTATCCATTCCTTTTTCTTTGAAAATGCCGAGGGGAGTCGCTCCGGTAACTCCGTTTAGTTGCCAGGTAGTCATTTCTACAGGCCATGCGGCCAAAAGAAACGCTCTTCCGATCAAAGCAGGGTTGAAAATATTGTAGCCGATCCCACCGAAAGCCTGTTTAGCTACAGCTATAGCGACAAAAGAACCGATCATCGGAAGCCACCAGGGTACATCCGGTGGAATATTAAATGCCAGAAGCAGTCCGGTTAATACTGCGCTTCCGTCAAGAACGGTTGACAATTCTTTTTTTCTTATGGCGAGAATAACCAGCTCAACTATTACTGCCGTAACAATCGCGATCGATACCGGTTTCAGCACAATAAATCCGAAATTGTAAATACTGAAGAACAATGCGGGGATAAGCGATATAACCACACACCACATTATAGAGGTTATTGTATCATTTGTCCTTATGTGAGGAGAAGGTGATGTTTGGAATACAGTGTTCAACTTTATTTACCTCTATTCTTTTTTATTTGTTGTTCACCCAGCTTAATTAATTGAACCAGTTCACGCTTGGCAGGGCATACATAAGAACAACATCCGCATTTTATGCAGTTAAATATACCCAGAGATTCCGCAAGCTGAAGGTTATTGAATTCTACAGCCTGTCCGATTTGTGCCGGAGATATTCCAGCCGGACAAATATCTACGCATCTGCCACATCTTATACATGGTTTCATCTGATACCTGTTTGTTTCTTCTTCGGCTAAAAAAATCAAACCCGAAGTGGTTTTTGTTACCGGTAAATCAAGTGAAAAAAGTGTTTCTCCCATCATTGGTCCGCCCATGATTGCTTTTGCGGGTTGAACCTTGAATCCACCGAGATGATTTATTACGGAACTGATTATAGTACCTATTCTTGTGCGAATATTTACGGATTCGTTAAGACAATTCCCTGCTATTGTCATACTACGTTCAATAAGCGGTTTATTTTCGGTAACCGCCTCAAATATCGCTGTGGATGTAGCGGCGTTTATTACAAGAGCGCCAACATCCATCGGCAAAGCTCCCTGGGGTATTTCGCGTTTGGAAATAGAATAAATAAGCTGTTTTTCCGCGCCCTGAGGATATTTAACCTCAAGAGGAACAAGCTTGATATTACGGACATCTTTTAATTTATCACCTATTATACTTATGGCATCAGGTTTATCTTTCTCGATCCCGATAAATCCGCACTCGCAACCGATGGCGGACATAACCATCTGCAAACCCTGGATAACTTTATCAGGATTGGTACACATAATATCGCGGTCGGCATCAAGATATGGCTCGCATTCAACACCGTTTATAATGATAAACTCGATTTTTTTCGTATCGCCCGGTGTCAATTTGACATGAGTTGGAAACCCTGCTCCGCCCATACCCACAATCCCTGCCGAGAAAATGCGGTTTTTTATTGTTTCTTTATCGAGTTTGGTCCAATCATCGACTTTTTCATGAACCCAGAATTTATCGTCTTGTCCATCAGACGTGATCTCGGCGCATAACCCATATTTCATTACTGAAACAGGCAGTTTTTTCAACGCTGTTACTTTTCCTGAAATTGTAGAGTGTATAAACGCGGATACAAATCCGGAAGCCTCGCCTATAGGTTGACCGGTTTTTACAGTATCTCCAACTTTCACCAGTGGTTTTGCTGTTCCTCCGATATGCTGGAGCAGAGGAATCCTTACTTTGTCAGGAAGAGGCAACTGTATAAATTTTTTCGGCAAAACCAGTTTCCCGTCAAGATGTGGATGGATGCCGCCATTGAAAGTATATTTTCTTTTTACATCGATATCAAACATTCTTAATTACCTTAACTCGAGTTTAACCAGATCAACAACAGGTACGTCGCCTTTGAATGAAATTATTGCTCCGTAAACTTTTACTTTTTTATCGGTATAATTTTTTACTTGTTGATTGTCTGTTTTAAATTCACATATAACTTTTTTATAACCGAAAAGACCACGTTCTTCAATTTCATAGATTATAGAATTTCTGGAAATACCCCTTTTTACAAGATGGCCTTCAAAAGCGTAAGAATTGTCTTCACCCGCTATTTTATACTTGCCCAGAGAACGCAAACGGTTTACATAATTGATTTTATCCTTTGCCTTTTTCGCTTCTAAAGTATCAGGGTATGAATTGATTAAATAAGAGTATCTTTGATTAATTGAATCATAATCGATATTTGAGCTCTTGGATAATTCCATTTTCTGGTATTTTTCCGCCTCTTCCAACATAGAAACACGTTTTGTGCGCAACTCATCTTTTATGGATCCGAATTTCTTTTTTATCAACGCCAACCTCTCAATTGAGGACACAGCTTCCTGAGAAGAAGGAGCTGTTTTTATAACAGATAAATAAAGATCGTTCAGTGATGCCGAATCAATATTCTGGATTCCGGGTTGTTCGAAATCGGATCGCATCTGAGACTCAGCTTTAAAAAATGTGTCTCGGGCAGTTGACGAAGCTACAGATTTATCATACTCCGCTTTCATGCGGATTTCTTCATCCTGTATTTTCGAAAGAGTCTCAAGAGCTTTTTTAGCCGATGATGTATCCGGATAATCAAGAATCAATTTATAAAATTTGTTTTTCAAAGTATCAAAATCTATTTCTTTATAATTATTTTTTGATAATTCTGTTTCCGCGGATAAGATTGCCGCGTCAAGTATCTGTTTACCGTTTTCAAGTTTGCTCAATTCGGAAGATAAATTTTCGATTGAACTGAAATAACTTATTCCCGAAGCGTTGACCCATGTTTTTATTGATTCCGGTGGAGCTATCTGACACCATTTTTCGATTTCATTTATGGTTTTTTCCTGAATAATTGTGGCTTTTTCGCCACGGTTAAGCTGTGCTATTACAGGATAATTTGTACCGGCACCCTGACGGATATTGACCATATTGCCGGAAATTTTTCCATCGACAATATAATCTTTGCTTACCCAGCAAGCAATGGATTCCGGCGCTTTAATTTCAAGCCATTTGCCATCCTGGTTTAAAACCGTGACAAGATCATTTTGAGAAAGGGTAGCTATTTCACGTACATTATCGCTCTTTTCAGGAAGCACATCCACCTTTTGTGAATTGACAACACCTACATAAGGAAATTTTGACGTATCGGTTGCACTTGAATTTGAGCATATTGAGACAAAAAGCGTGATTAGAACTGAATATATTGCTGTTTTAAAATTCATTTTTGTGTCTCCTTAGCTATCGTGTTTTTAAGCTTGTTTATCTCATCCTTATTAAGTAACCGGTATTCTCCCTCTTTTAATTTGCCGAGCTCAACAGGCCCTATTCGCAAACGTTTAAGGAGAATCACTCTTTTTTCTATAGCGCCGAAAATTTTTCGTATTTCCCGGTTCTTTCCCTCATTCAATATAAGATTAATTGTACACGATTTTAGCGAATTAACTGTTTCTTTTATTTTCGGTTTGGCCAAATAATTATCATCAATTATTATTCCTGATTCAATTTGCTTTATTTCCTCAGAAGACAATGTTGAATTGATCTTAACCTGATATTCCTTATCTACACCGAATTTTGGATGTGTGACTTTGTTGCAGAGCGTACCGTCGTTTGTTATTATGATTAATCCCTCACTGTCAGCATCAAGTCTGCCAACCGGATACAACCGGTAATCGGATTCCGGCAGAAAATCGATCACCCTTTTGTATTTTTTATCAGGCTTGCAACTGCATACGACATTGGTAGGTTTATATAAAGCCCAGTAAACAAAATCCTGAGGATATACCCTTTTATCTCTGAAATAAACGCTATCTATCTCAGGGTCTATGCTAAACCCCATATTGGATATCGTTACGCAATTAACTGAAATTTCACCTCTCTTAATAATCTCTTCGCATTTGCGCCTTGAGCCAAGACCGCATCTGGAGAGATATTTATGCAGGCGTTCCTTCATTAATTATTGTTCAAATTTTGTTTTCGGTAACCCTAAAATGGAATCGCCGTCTTTCCATTTTTTTATTTTTTTGAGAACATCTATTCTCTCAAACCGTTTCAATACATTACGCTTAATTTTTATGGCGCCGCCTGTTTTGTAACTTGCATGAAGAGACATAAAAACCTCCGTTTTTTCAATTATTTTATTATGATATAGATCGTTTTATCCAGTTCAAATATGGTTCATAACCTGCCGTTATCGGCAAAAATATAATCTCAGGTACATCATATGAATGAATTTCTTTAACTCTTTTCTTTATGGCGCCGATTTTATCTGTATCTGTTTTACCGATCAACATGCTCTCATAGGCGTTATCGATTTTACCTTCCCACCAGAAAAATGAATGAACCTGCGGAATTATGTTAACGCAAGCCGCAAGCCTCTCATTAACCAAAGCCATGGCGATCTGGTTTGCTTCAACCATACCTTGAGCCGTTATGTAAAAAACAACATATTCTGAATTTTTATCGGTTTTATTTTCGCTCATTTTATCTAAAAAAATAAAAATTAGATTAAATAAAATAATAGAAGTTTATGCCAAATGTCAATAAAAACTTTATTAAGATATGCTTTTAAAAATAATAAAGCCTATGTTTGTTATTAGAAAAAATTTTGCTGTAATTAAAATATCTGAAATGTCAATTAATTAATGATAAATCCAATTCAATTTGACATAAAATATAAAAACAAAAAAATATGTAATAAAATAATTCTATAAAATCTTGAAAATTTATTTGCAATATTTTACTTTATGGTCTATAATTCATTTATAGATTGTTTGTAGTTAAATAAATTGATTGATACTGGGATTTGATTTTTTAGTTTTGCGACAAGGAAACATATTTTATTCAATAAAAAGAGAACAGTAATAGAATAAAAAATAACGATATTGAGCAAGGAGGAAATAAAAGGGAGAAAATAATTTTTATATTTTTGTGTATTAAACTGGTTGCGAGTATTTAAACAAGTAACGTTATAAAATAAAATGGAGAGAAACATATGAACAAATTTGTAAGAATGGCTTTACTACTACTATTAGTATCCGCAATCGCTGATAGTTTCTCTAATGCAAACGCGGCGAATATTTACAATATTGAGCCGAATCCTATTCAACCTTTTATAGAGCCGACTAAAGGTCAATCGGAGATGACTCATTGGTCTCGTCCAGGGGATAAAGTATATACCGACTGGATCGTAACTTCTTCCAATATTACTTTGGGTATTATAGATGATAGTGACCTGGTTTTTGCCGATATTCTCGGTTATACTCCCGGCGATGCCACTAAAGATACTGACGGTACATTGGATGGTTTGAAAGGTACTGTGGATTTGTTTAAAGGATCTGCATATTTTTATTTCTATCAGGTAGAGAATCCGATGGTTACAAACGCTACTGCTTTTGCGCTGAACCTCGATCCGCATACCGTTTTAACCGCAGGTTACATAAACGCCAATTATGATCTGGATACCGATTTTACTATCCAGCATAATATCAGCTATTCCGATGGTACAAATAATTATATTGATTATGAAGGAA
>CAYVGJ010000003.1:56457-67743 GCA_964451165.1 uncultured bacterium | reverse complement strand
CAGCATAATATCAGCTATTCCGATGGTACAAATAATTATATTGATTATGAAGGAAATGGCGGGTTGGTTCCTGTAACTGATGCTACTTTTGATCCTGAAGGGACGGCTACGAATATGGCGATAAACTTTACGATACCTCAGGGATCGGAAAGTTATGTATTCTTTGTAACATGTATAGCTCCTCCTAAATATGATATCAGCTCGGCTCATGCAGGCGCTCCTGCTTTGGAAGGCGAACTTCCGATTCCGGCTGATCCGTTGCCTCCGAACAATAATGTACCTGAACCTACAACAATGATTCTTCTGGCGTCTTCTTTTGCTGGTTATTTACTGAGAAGATCTAAAAAATAAGTTTTATTGGTAAAAACAAAAAAAAGGCATGTACCGTAAAGGACATGCCTTTTTTTTGTTTATAGATAAAAAATTCCAATTTACATAGTAATGATATTTCCCTAATATAAAAAATAGGATGCGGGATCCGGTAATATCTGATTATATTCTTATTTCTGCTCTGTATTTTTTATGTTTATTGAATTATGCTATTTTAATATATCGATAATGGAAAAAATTATTAAAGTGAGAATAATATATTTTATAATTATGGTTTTATTCTTATTCGGGTGTAGGGCATTGAATACTTCATACACCAGAGAAGATGTATCGCACAAAATATCAAATAAATTCGAAAAATTAACTCTTGGAATGGATATAGAAGAAGTAATAAATTATGCTGGCGAACCGGATCGGAAACGGCTTGTTGAGTACAGTGTTTTAAATAAGACATTTCTGAGAAACGATAAAACACATATTTTTTATCCGGAGGCATTCATTAATGATATTACCAATGATACGCAAATATTGTTTTATAATTACCCTGTCGAAGGCGACCGTATTACGGCTTTCTGTCTTTTTTTAGATCGGAGAGGCAGATTACTTGGCGTATCATGTTCTAAAAAGGTTTTACCGAAAAATTGGGACGATATAAAAAATAATCTGAATAAAATAAAGAATGGAGCATAAATCATGAAACGAAACATAATTATTTTTGGATTGATAATAATTCTTGCCTTTTTTTCAGGATGCACCCAGTACTCTGAAGAGAAGGTATCCGAGATGGTATCGGCAAAACTTAGAAATATTGAACTTGGAATGATGAATGATGAGGTGATAGATAGAATCGGGTTGCCTGATCATATAGAGTTTTTCTCTCAAAAAATGGATACGAAGAAAGTCTTATTGACGTATGAAAATGAATGGTATTATCCGCAGGATTTGCCACAAAAGCTTGTTTACAATTCACAAATCTGGTATTACCACTATAAAGTGGATACGGAAGAGTATCCCGGTTTCAATTTATATTTTAATCCCCGAATGAAACTTATCGGCTGGTCTTGTGAAGAAAATGTCAGGCCTCATGAGTTAGATAATTCTTCAGAACCGGACAACGAATAATAAAGGAATATTTACGGTTAGTTTTCGTCCAGGATTTTTGTGAAGTGTTGCACATTAAATGAAAGCTTTTTTGCTATCTGAATAAGGTTTTTAATACATTCTATTTTTGCAGAAATTGCTTTTGGGGATTTTATAGGCAGTATTTTTTCTTTTAATAACCTGAAAGCGATATTCTGCATGTGGAATATATCGAGATTCAAGTCCATTTCCTGAGCAAGGTTTATGAAATTCAGTGTTGATTTGCTTGTATGTTCATCAAAATTATTATATAGAGAGTTCAGGTTGGCAATTATTATTTCGTTTAGGTTGCCTTCAATAAACGATGGATTAATTTTCAAACCTGATTCTTTGCTCACGAGAAATAAATTCCTCAACTTTTGATATTCTTTATATGTTCCGTTATTCGGTTCAAGGTTTTTGAATTTCACAATTTTTTTATTGAATTCGGTTGTTAAAGCGAAACTGCAGATTTCTTTCAGGACATTTGGTAAAGGCAAATCATATTTCGTTAATGTTTCGAGAATATCCACATTTTTGTGATAAATATTCTTGAATGTTTTTTCCAATTTCTGAAGTTCTTCTTTTAGAGCAAGTTGTATAAGATGTTCACGGTTATCGCAAATTAAATTTTTCAATCCGAAATAATTGTTATTTGTTAAATTTGAAATTTGTTTTTCGATCTGATCGGTATTATCGGCGAATTCAATTTTAATATCGGGATCAAGAATATAACATTTTATTTCCCTGTAAGACGGTACAAAAAGATAATAAAGATAATCATATTCCTCATCGGTTTTGGAATTGATCAGTTTTACTTTGCCTTTGTATAACGGAATCTTTTCGCCATTTTTGATTTTGTACTCTGACGATTTAGCTGTGTAAAAGAAAATATTTCTGTCTCTGACTTCATCAAGAATAAAGTTTTCTATAGCGTAGTTGGCTATTATTGTTTCTATTTTATATGCGCAAGGTTTTATAAATCTGTTATAAATATCTTTCCCTGATCCAAAATCGGTTATATTACTGTGTGCCTTATCAAGAATATTGAGGAATTTCGATTCAATATCGGTTCTGGTAAACTCAGACAAAATCTCAATAGCTCTGGCGGCATATTTCATGTTTTGAGTCGGCTCAAGGCGCGATATATCAGCGAAAAACCAGCCGCAACTGGTAAAGGATAACTGGCAGTAAAATTGTGCTTCAAGCAGTTTGAATATTTTGGTTTTATCTTGCGGGTAATTGTAATCTTTCAAATGTTTTCTTAAAAAATCGTATTTTTTTGATGGGTCAAGCAGTACATCCATGTAATCGTTTCGCATCTTTTTAAGGTCGCAAACATATTTGCCGAGGTTATCTTTATATATTTTTTCAGCTTCGTTTCTAAGATAATCGAGGCTTTCCCTGAATGTTGTTCTCCATCGCTGATTCCACCCGTAATGACCGCCTTCGGAACATCCGCAATCTCTTGCCCATCTTCCTACACCATGCATACAGCTCCATGCAGTACCTTCACCGTTGGGGCCAGGTTTTAGTTCAACTTCAAAAGTTGGGGGCATAATTTCAAGAAAGTGTCCGAAATTCACAAGTTTAAACGGCCTGCTCAGTATTTCTCTGCTGACAAAAGAAGAAAAACACATATCCCCGTTTTTCTCATGATGACCGTATGATTCACCATCAGTAGCTATAATTGCCGCTTGCGACGCCGCAGACCATGAATCAAACGCACCATGGATTTTATCCGCAAACCGTACCGAATCGGTGAGAAGATGTTCAAAACCGACTGCTGTGGATAATCCGGCATTATAGAAAAATACATCTATATATTTATCCTGAACCGTATGACCTTTCTCGTTCTTGTAATATATCCTGTAGGGTACTCTTGTATCGATATTGCCTGAGCTTACATCTATCCAGCTTTTGCTTTTAAACAATCTGATTCTTTGTGCCTGATGCGGCGATAGAATAATATATTTCAGTTTATATTCCATCAAAATTCGGGCTGTGGCAGAATCGATCGCTGTTTCAGCGAGCCAAATCCCTTCAGGGTATCTTCCAAACCTGAATACAAAATCTTTTATTCCCCATTCGATCTGTGTTCGTTTATCATCATCGGTAGCAAGAGGCAAAATGGTGTGATTATATACCTGCGCAATTGAGTTTCCATGCCCGTTTTGTATTCCTGCGCTGATCTTGTCCGCTTCAAGGATATTCTTATATGTTTGAGGTGCGTTTTTTTCTATCCATTGAATCAAAGTAGGGCCGAAATTAAAACTAAAATACTGGAAATTATTAACTATTTCGTTAATAAGATTTGTCTCGTTAAGTACCCTTGACGCAGTGTTTGGTGTATAACATTCCGCGGTTATACGCTCATTCCAGTTATGGAATGGCGAGGCAGAAACCTGTCTTTCTATTTCTCCTGTCCAGGGATTCTCTCTTGGTGGCTGATAAAAGTGACCGTGAACTATTGCGTACTTATTAATCATAACTACTTTAAAGAAAAAACTCCAATTTACTTCAGTTTCGTGATCTACACTATAATATTCAAAAATATATTTATATCAAGATTATTATGGAAAAAATTATTATTGCTTAAAATAAATTTATATATTAGATCAATATTTTTAACGGATCAGTTAAAATCTCTTTTATTTTGTTTGAGCTTGGAAAAAGCAATTTTTTTTGCTACAATCTAATTATCGGAAAAACTCAAATAAAATTTCAGATAAAATTATCGTTTTTTTAAAGATTGGATAACTAATATGAACAATAAAGCTTTTAAGTCTGGGATTGTGAGCATCTCAGGCAATCCGAATGTCGGAAAATCAACGTTACTAAATTTTATTCTCGGCCAGAAACTCGCCATTGTTACTCCAAAAGCTCAAACAACCCGTGGGGCTATAAGGGGAATCTATAATGAGGAAGAGATGCAGATCCTGTTCATAGATAATCCTGGTTTTCTTAAACCGAAATCCATGCTTGATGATTTTATGCTCAAACAAGCAAGAAAAAGCATAAAAGACGCTGATCTGATATATTATGTCGTTGAACCAAGAGTTCCAGATGAACTGGAGGTAAAAAATCAACTTGCCTCATTTAAACGTGAGAAAAAACCTGTTATTCTACTTATCAATAAAGTTGATTCGCTTCCCAGAGCTGAAGTCCTTCCCGTGATAGATAAATTCAAATCGATGTTCGAATTTCTGGATGTTTTTCCAATATCAGCTGTTAAGGGCGATAATATCGACGCGTTGCTCAAAAAAACAAAGGATTCTCTCCCTGAAGGAGAAGCGATTTTCCCGACTGATATGGTTTCCGATCAATACGAAAAATATTTTGTTGAGGAATTGATCAGGGAAAAAATTTTTTTCTTAACTCAGCAGGAAATACCATATTCAGCAACTGTTAAAGTAAAAGAATTTAAACAACAGGATGAGGGGAAATTATTTATACGGGCGGAAATAATTGTGGAAAGGGAATCGCATAAACCGATCATAATCGGCAAAGGCGGTTTGATGATAAAAAAAATCGGGCAGAAATCGAGAATGGAGATCGAAAAATTTCTCGGAGAACCATGTTACCTGGAATTATTCGTGAAAGTTGTCAAGGACTGGAAAAATATTGATTCCAAACTAAGAAATCTCGGTTATGAAAGGTAAAATAAATTATATTTTAATAATGTAAACATTATGTAATAATTACAAAATATGAATTAAATTTGATTATTTGAATCTAAGTTATTAGAATTTGTTTTATTATCCGGTTAATAAAGGAAAACTATATGGTTTTCAAAAAAAAATGTTTGATTTCAATTTTTTTAACAGGGATATGTATTATGGGTAACGCGAGAGGAAGTGAAGTAGTTAGGAAATCGGTTCTGGCAGGATCATGGTATTCCGCTTCCGGAGCAGTACTTGAATCGGAGGTAAAGGGGTATCTCGATAAAGCTAAACCGGAATCTCCTCAAGGGCGTATATTCGCGATTATATCTCCTCACGCCGGATACAGATATTCAGGGCAGGCGGCGGCTTACGGTTATAAACTTCTTGAGAACAAGACCGCGATTAAAAGGGTGATCATACTTGCGCCAAGCCATCACTGGGGTTTCAGAGGCGCGTCTATTATGAATGTAGATTATTATGAAACGCCAATTGGAAACGTCTCCGTTGATAAACCCGTTGTGGAAGAATTGCTAAAAAAAGAGATGTTTTCCAGTGTCCCATATGCTGATGAACAGGAACATTCCCTGGAAATTCAGTTGCCGTTTTTACAGGAAACATTAAAAGATTTTAAAATCGTGCCTGTGGTTGTTGGACACCTTAAAGGCGATGATTATGACAAAATAGCTTCCCAGCTAAAACCTTATATAGACGCGAATACGCTTGTTGTGGCAAGTTCCGATTTTACGCATTTCGGATACAATTTCGGATATAATCCTTTCAGCTCAAACATAAAGGAAAATCTGAGCAAACTCGATGGCGGTGCTGCAGATATTATCGTTAAAAAGGATTTCCCCGCGTTTAGAAAATATTTGGCAGATACGGGGATAACTATTTGTGGAGCCGATCCGATAAGTATTTTACTGAAACTTTTACCCGCAAATGCTACAGGAAAAAGATTGGCCTATTATACATCCGGTGATCTAACAGGAGATTATTCCAGCACAGTAAGTTACGTATCTATCGCATTTACGGTTTCCGATGAAACACCAAAACCAAAAATCGCCGAATAAAAACAATGCCTGAACAAAAACATCAAAAGGATGACGCCAGGTTTTTCGATACCGTGATCTATAACGCCAGAATTGTATGTGGCGATAATAAACCCGATTTTTACGGTATGGTTGGAATTGTCGGTGAAAAGATAGAATATTCGGGAACCGAAATACCATTTCATGCTGTAAATAAAATCGATGCGAAAGGAATGGTTCTTTCTCCTGGATTTATCGATATTCATGGGCATTCAGATTTTTCAATTCTGGTTTATCCTGAAGCGGAATCGAAGTTGTTTCAGGGAGTTACTACCGAAGTAACCGGTAATTGCGGATTATCAGCCGCTCCGCTTTACGCGCAGGCTTACGATCGATGGAAATCACGGTGGAGCAAGAAGGGATTAGATATCGATTGGAATCATCCAGCGGATTATTTCTACAGATTAGTGAACGCGAAACCATCAATAAACATTGTTCCGCTTCTCGGCCATACCAACCTGAGAACCTGGATAAATGGATATTCAGGTTCATCACTTGATGATAATCAAATCCGTAAACTAAAATATTATGCGATGGAGATGATGGACGAAGGATTTTGGGGTGTTTCTTTCGGATTGGAATATCCGCCCGGAATTTTCGCCGATGACAGGGAACTTGACGCTATAGCCGGTGTGTTGTGCGAAAGAAGCGGGTTTATCGGAGTTCATATGCGAAACGAAGGGGAACAGCTTCTTGAAAGTGTCGAACAAATCCTGACAATTTCGAGCAAGTTCGAGGTTCCGTTGCAAATTTCACATCTGAAAACGTGCGGAAGGAAAAACTGGTATAAAATCGACGGGGTTTTATCGAAAATTGAACGTGTGTCGGAAATTTATCACGGAATTAATTTCGACAGGTATCCGTATACCGCGTTGAATACTGATCTCGACTGGATTATTCCACAACAGATTTTCGACGGCGGTATTTCAAATGCTCTTAATCGGCTGAAAGATCGAAACATTAAATCGGAATACGCCAGATACCTTGCGAATAGCTATACCATAGAAGATTCGAAAAATATAATCATATCCGCTATAAGGGAAGATAAAAAGGAATTGCTGGGCAAACGAATAAGCGATTTTATCGATGTGAATGACATAAAATTCTGGGAAAAATTCATTGAGTTTCTTATTGAAATAGAGTTTGATGCTGAAGCCAGTTTTGATTTTATGGATGAATCTAATCTCAGAAAAATTCTGGTTCATGATCTATGCATGGTTGCCTCAGACAGTTCTGTTCGCTCATTTAACGATGGCGGGAATCCGCATCCACGGGTTTATTCCACATTTATTAAGTTTATTCAGATGATTATGAAAGAAAATTTCTTGCCTCTTTATACAGCAATTTATAAAATTACCGGTTTACCTGCAAAAAAAATCGGATTGGCTGGCAGGGGAATGATCAAAAGAGATTATTTTGCCGATCTTGTTTTGTTCAATCCGGGAAAAATTCAGGATAGGGCTACATTCGATCAGCCGAAAATTAAACCTCTCGGGATCGAATATCTCTGGGTTAACGGAAAAAATATAATAAAAGATGGAATTATGATAAGTTCCGGTTCAGGAAAATTGTTGCTGAAAGGGAAATAGTGAATAAAAAACTTCTGATTTACGTTATTTCCGGATTACTGATGTTTAATGGCTGTGAACTCAAAAAAAGGACCTACGATACCTTGTATTTACGTCTTAAACAGGATATAACTACTCTGGATCCGGCGTTTATTGTGGATGTTGACGGAGGCATGCTGGCGGCTTATCTGTATAACGGATTGGTTCGCCTGGATAAACAGTTAAATGTTATTCCAGATATAGCGAAAAAGTGGGAAATATCTACCGATGGAAAAACGTATCGTTTTTATTTGAGGAACGATGTATTTTTTTCAACAGGCGAAAAAGTAACAGCGGTCGATTTTAAAAAATCGTTCGAGCGGATTATAGATCCGGAAGTGTCGTCACCGAGATCATGGATTTTCGATAAAGTTAAAGGCAAAGATCTGTTTATGTCGGGTAAATCAAGAGAAGTTGAAGGATTTGTTGTTGTCGAAGATCATATATTTGAAATTGTTCTAAATCAACCGTTTTCACCGTTCCTATCTATTCTTACCATACCAAATGCAATGATTGTTAAACCTGATGGTAATCATGGTATTCAATATATTCCAAAAGGTACAGGCCCATTTATATTTAACGACTGGCAAAGAGGCAATAAAATTTCGCTTGTAAGAAACAATAACTATTTTGATGGAAAACCGAATATAGAAAAATTAGTTATAAGGTTTATTCCCGAAGATTTTACGGCAATAACCGAGTTTGAGAACGGGAATCTGGATGTTCTTGAAATACCAAGATCTGAGTTTGAGTATTTTACGCAGTATGATAGATGGAAAAATCTGGTATTCAGTACAGAAATTCTCAATACTTATTATCTTGGATTTAATTGTGAAGAACCTCCTTATTCGAACCCAATGTTTAGAAGGGCTATAACCGCCGGAATAAACAGGGATATGATAATCAAGAATTTTATGAGTTCCAGAGTAACAAAAGCCGGATCCCCTGTCCCGCAGATCCTTATTAATGAAGGAATTTCGTTCACTCCCCAGCATGATTTCGATTCATCTTACGCTAAAAGCGAACTTGAAAAAAGCGGAGTCAACTATAAGAACCTGACCTTAACCCTGGTTTTCAACAGCGATAAAGAAATGGAAGGAATCGCGGAACTTATTCAGCATGATTTGGGGAATATGGGATTAACTATTCAGCTTGAGGAACTTGAGTGGACTACATTTAAAGAAAAAATCTCTACCGGCGAAGCGAAAATGTTTATACTATCATGGTGGGCGGATTATCCTGATATCGAAAATTTCCTCTACCCGACATTTGCTTCAGTAAATCGTGGTTCTGCCGGAAATAGGGTGAGGTACAAAAACGAAAAATTCGATACGATTATTGAGCAGGCACGAACCTGTGTGGATATGCAAACACAAAATAAATTGTACTGTGATGCCTTAAATATCATATCAAATGATTGCCCATGGTGTTGTTTATGGCATAAAAAGAAGTACACTGTGATTCAACCGTGGGTAAAAAACTATTTCCTTGCTCCGGTGTATAATATTGATAAAGGACTTGAAATCAAACTGGAAAAACGACAATAATGCCTGCGCTATATCTTATAAAAAAAATTATAGAGAGTATACCTACGTTAATTGGAGTAACAATCGTTACTTTTATTCTCCTGAAACTTGCTCCCGGTGACCCGATTTATTATCTTGTGGGGGAACGAGTTGATCAAACAAGGCTGGAACAGATAAGGGAAAAATATCAGATAAACAAAAAGGGATTGGTCGGTCAATATTGTCTGTATGTAAAGAATATGTTTCAGGGAGGAATGGGTAGGTCGTACATCACAAATAAAACTGTGATATCCTCACTTGCGCAAAGGTTTCCAAATACCTTGCGATTGGCAATGTTCAGCATAATAATATCTATATTTTCAGGCATAATTTTAGGAATTATATCGGCTTATACACGGATTCCATTCTGGGATCAATTATTAACCATATTGACAACATTCGGGATATCAACACCTGTTTTCTGGTTCGGTTTGTTTCTGATATTCATATTCGCAAGATGTTTCAATATATTGCCCGCATCGGGGACTGGCGAAGGAGAAATGGCATATTTGATTTTACCGGCGATTACGCTTGGCAGCAGATCCGCCGCATATCTTGCCAGAATGACCAAAACAAGCATGGAATCCGTCAAAGGTGCCCGATATGTTATCGCGGCAAAAGGGAGGGGAATTCATCCCTTTTCGATTGTTATGCGCCATTCGCTCAAAAATGCCCTTATACCTATTGTGACTCTGATAGGACTTGATTTTGGGAGCTATCTTAATGGTTCTGTTCTAACGGAAACTATTTTCGGCTGGAATGGAGTAGGGAGCTATATTGTTATGGCGATAAACCAGAGGGATTATCCTGTTATAATGGGTGGAATTCTGCTTGGCACAACAATTTTTATCACAGTTAATATAATTATAGATTTTCTATATGTTCTTTTTGATCCGAGGATAGAATTAAAATGAAATTGAAAGATTTTGTGTTTTATACAGCATTAACAATAGTTCTGATTGTAGTAGTATCCTCAATATTTTCAGATTTTCTCATGCTTTATGATCCGTTAAAGCCGGATTTAACATCTGTAAAAACGCCTCCATGTTTTTCACATCCGATGGGAACCGATGACAGGGGAAGAGATATACTCAGCAGAATCATGGCAGGCGGTAAATTCTCGTTGTCAATCGGTATTATCTCAACAGTTTGCGCGCTTATTATCGGGACTTTGCTTGGATTCATAGGAGGTTATTTCGGCGGTATTTTCGATTCGATTCTCGGATTTATGACAAATATAACATTCGCGTTTCCATCACTGCTTCTGGCGATCGGATTATCATCAATAATGAGGCCGGGGTTTAAATCCGTGATTATTACGCTTGCCGCGATAAGCTGGGCAGGGTTTTCCAGATTGATACGTGGAGAAACCATGAAATACAAGAATTCAAGTCATATTGAAGCGGCAAAGGTACTTGGCGCAAATAATTTCTATATTTTATTGCGTCATATCCTCCCTTTGTGTTCGGGAATAATTATAACCGCATCGACATTGCAGATCGGGGTGGCGATTCTAACCGAAAGTTCGCTCAGTTTTCTTGGGCTCGGCCTTCAGCCACCAGATCCCACCTGGGGTGGTATGGTCAGCCAGGGAAGAGATTATTTCCGATCTGCACCATGGATTACTTTATTCCCCGGAGCAGTGATCACAATAACTATAATATGCCTCAATATCGTCGGGGAACAATTACGCACAAGATTAAAGCGCAAATACGATGGTAAAAAATGATTATTTTTTTACCGGTATTCTCAATGTCTGCCCAGGCCGAATAACATCGGAAATGCTTTCCATATTGTTTGCCTGAACGATATCTTCCATTGAAACACCGTAATTCTGCGCAATAACCCATAAATTTTCACCGCTTTGAACCACATGTTCGGTATATTCACCACCTGCCGCTCCGCTGGATTG